>CAWHCQ010000010.1:0-73100 GCA_963827755.1 uncultured Gammaproteobacteria bacterium | reverse complement strand
ACCTTCATGCCGTCCCCGGGAACGATCAACTCGTATCATGCACCCGGCGGGCCGGGTATTCGCGTCGATTCCCATATTTACAATGGTTACACCGTTCCACCTTTTTATGATTCCATGATCGGCAAGCTGATTGCCTATGGCGAGACCCGCGAGTCTGCGCTGGCGCGCATACGCGTGGCGCTGGATGAGATCGTGATCGACGGGATCAAGACCAATGCTACGCTGCAGCGTGACATTGTTACCGATCCTGTTTTTATGAAGGGTGGGGCGGATATCCATTATTTGGAGAAGAAGTTAGGGATGTAGTGGTGCTTGATGGCCGGCTGTTGTAAATTTGGGTTTTTTAATACTCTCGCAAAGACGCAAAGCTCGCAAAGAAAAACAATAAAGATGTGAAGGTTGTAAAAAGTACAAAGTCGCAAAATACTTAAAGGGATAAGATATCAGTGATTTCTTGGCGCGCTTTGCGGCTTGGCGAGATCAAAAATTATACTCTCGCAAAGACGCAAAGCTCGCAAAGAAAAACAATAAAGATGTGAAGGTTGTAAAAAGTACAAAGTCGCAAAATACTTAAAGGGATAAGATATCAGTGATTTCTTGGCGTGCTTTGCGGCTTGGCGAGATCAAAAATTATACTCTCGCAAAGACGCCAAGCTCGCAAAGATGAAGTGCATGTAAAGAAATAGGAATATTAATGGTTTCTTGGCGTGCTTTGCGGCTTGGCGAGATCAAAAATTATACTCTCGCAAAGACGCCAAGCTCGCAAAGATGAAGTGCATGTAAAGAAATAGGAATATTAATGGTTTCTTGGCGTTCTTTGCGGCTTGGCGAGATCAAAAATTATACTCTCGCAAAGACGCCAAGCTCGCAAAGATGAAGTGCATGTAAAGAAATAGGAGTATTAATGGTTTCTTGGCGTTCTTTGCGGCTTGGCGAGATCAAAAATTATACTCTCGCAAAGACGCCAAGCTCGCAAAGATGAAGTGCATGTAAAGAAATAGGAATATTAATGGTTTCTTGGCGTGCTTTGCGGCTTGGCGAGATCAAAAATTATACTCTCGCAAAGACGCCAAGCTCGCAAAGATAGAAGTGCATGTAAAGAAATAGGAATATTAATGGTTTCTTGGCGTGCTTTGCGGCTTGGCGAGATCAAAAATTATACTCTCGCAAAGACGCCAAGCTCGCAAAGATGAAGTGCATGTAAAGAAATAGGAATATTAATGGTTTCTTGGCGTTCTTTGCGGCTTGGCGAGATCAAAAATTATACTCTCGCAAAGACGCCAAGCTCGCAAAGATAGAGAACTCATAAAGATGTAAGGCTCGCAAAGGAATAGGCGGCTAATGACGGAAAATGAGATAGGGAAGCAGGTAGTTGATGTTGCCATTCGGGTTCACCGTGAACTAGGTCCAGGGTTGCTGGAAACAGTCTATGAGGTTGTCCTGTCGCATGAGTTGCGGCAGCGTGGTTTGCAAGTGGAGCGGCAGGTTCCTGTCGATATCGAGTATCAGGGGCTTAAGTTCGATGAGGGCTTCCGGGCCGATCTCATCGTTGAGAACAAGGTCATTCTTGAGCTTAAGTGTGTTGAAAAGCTCAATAACGCTCACAAGAAGCAACTCCTTACCTACCTTCGATTTACCGGGATGAGACTGGGCTATCTGCTGAATTTTGCTGAGTCCATGATGAAGGATGGTATCACCCGTACTGTCAATCGACTCATTGAGGAAGATCAGTGATTTCTTGGCGGGCTTAGCGGCTTGGCGATACCAAAAAATATTCTCGTAAAGACGCAAAGCTCGCAAAGATAGAAAACTCATAAAGACGTAGAGGGGGAGACTATCAATGATTTCTTGGCGTGCTTGGCGCCTTGGCGAGAGTCATAGTTATTACAGTTATAAAGAACTCTAATATGCTACTTGCCAATATGCAGGTTACAGGGGGAAATACCCCCTATATCCGCAAAACTTGACAAGTAATATGCTTATTCCGCCTATTTGTAACCCGTAACGTTATACGTTACGATGTATCCCATGATAAGGAGTTTCAGGCATAAGGGCCTTGAAAAATTCTTCCTGAAAGGAATCAGGTCAGGGATTCAGGCCAAACATGCTAACCGGCTAAAGCTGATATTGAGTCGTCTGGATGCTTCAACAAATCCAAAGGACATGAATCTGCCGGGCCTCAAATTACATGAGCTCGGAGGTAAACGGAAAGGAATCTGGTCGGTTTGGGTGAGTGGTAACTGGCGTGTGACTTTCTGCTTTAAAGACAAGGATGCAGACGTTGTTGATTATGAAGACTATCATTGAGGTGTCATGATGAAGATGCACAATCCTCCCCATCCAGGTGAAATTCTGCGGGAACTCTGTATAGAGCCCCTGGGGCTTAGTATTACCGAGGTTGCAGAAGGGCTTGGCATCAGTCGTAAAACGTTATCGGCAATTCTTAATGGTCGATCCGGCATTAGTCCTGAAATGGCGGTACGGCTTTCTCTGGCTTTTGATACGTCTTCTGAAAGTTGGTTGAATCAGCAGTCTCAGTATGACTTGTGGGAAGCAGAAAAGAAGCGTAAGCAGTTAAATGTGAAGAAGCTGTCCGCAGCATAAACAGTCACACAAGCCATCGCTGGTTCGAGTAAATAACCAGTGGCGAATATGTTTTCAATGGAAATCAGGCCAGGCGACTGATGTAGAGATAGTTGACTACCATTAGGTGATTAATATGAGCGGTAAAAGATTACCCCCAATTCATCCCGGAGAAATACTGCTGGAAGAGTTTCTCAAGCCTATGGGTATAAGCCAGTACCGCATTGCCAAGGCAACGAGTGTGCCTGCACGCCGTATTAATGAAATCGTTCATGGCAAGCGTTCAATTACTGCTGATACAGCCCTGCGTCTTTCAAAGTTTTTTGGCATGTCAGATCGTTTCTGGATGAATCTGCAGACACGATATGATCTTGAGCTGGAGAAAGACCGGCTGGGTTCCAGGCTTGATGTGGAGGTTGAGTTGTATGAAGGGGCTGGTTGAGGTGAAACATTCGCCAGCTGGCGCTGGCTCCTACAGGGATACAGACGATGGGTGTGAGCAGGGGTTGTAGCTTTTACGATGAGTTTTTATTTTTCCGTGTTCTTTCGTGGATTCCGTGGCCATTAAATATTTTTTGCACCCTTGCGTGAGAAATTATTGCATTTATGACATGGCTACAACTCTCCATCGAGGTACCCGCTGAGCAGGCAGAGATTGCCTCGGAGGCCTTTACTGCAGCCGGGGCACTGTCCGTGACTGTGCTGGATGCGGGTGATGAGCCGCTGCTGGAGCCGGCGCCGGGCGAGACGCCGCTGTGGTCCAACAACCGGATCGTTGCCCTGTTCAGCCCGCAAACAGATGTGGCGCAGGTAGAAGAAACCCTGCGCAACGGGCTTGGCGGTGAATCAATCCAGTGCCGGGTGGAACAGCTGGAAGACCGTGACTGGTCCAATACCTGGCGGGATACGTTTCAGTGCCATGCAATTCGGCCAGCGGCTCTGGGTTTGCCCGCTGGGCGAGTCGCCACCGGATCCGGAGGCCTGTGTGGTGCAGATGGATCCGGGGCTGGCATTCGGAACCGGTACCCATGTCACCACGGGGCTTTGCCTGGAATGGCTGGATGCCCATGCACCCGCCGGTCAGCGGGTGATTGATTACGGCTGCGGCTCCGGCATTCTCGGCATCGCGGCCTGCAAGCTCGGGGCGGACAGGGTCTATGCGGTGGACATCGATCCGCAGGCGTTGCAGTCAACCCGGGACAATGCATTCCGCAACGCGGTCGCAGATTGCCTGGAGGTGCGGCTGCCCGATGAGCTGGCGACGGACCCGGTCGATCTGGTCATGGCCAACATTCTCGCCAATCCGTTGATCGAGCTGGCAGGCCCGCTGGCGGCACGGGTTCGCGGCGGCGGGCGCCTCATCATGACGGGCATACTCCGGGAGCAGGGCGCGGCGGTAACAGAGGCCTATGACGACCGGTTTGATTTCAGGCCGCCGGTCACGCGGGATGAATGGGTGCTGCTGGAGGGGGTCAAACAGCGCGATTTCCCGGGCGGTGATGTTTGATTTCACTTCACTCCCGTGCAGGGTACACTAGCCCCCCATGTACACCTTTTGCCCGAGCTGCCACGCGATATTCAGGCTGACGACCCGTCAGCTTGCCACGGCCGGCGGACGTACCCGCTGTGGCGAGTGCCGCGAGACCTACAGTGCGGTTGAGCATCTGTTTGAAGACCTGGCCGAGACACGGGAAGTGCAGAGACTGCACATACAGCATGCGGAGGACCGGCCGCGCGGGCGGCTGCAGCAGCCGAGCAGGCGGAGGCAGCGCGGGAAGAAACTGCCGCAGCAGAAGATGGAGCAGCATAAACGGGAAGAAGCCGAGGCAGCGGTAGCGGCGGCAGAGGCGTTGCTGGCCGACAGCCAGCCCGGCAGTGCTGTGGCCGGGGATGAACCACCGGTATTAACGAGCCCCGTCGGCGGCTGGTCTCAAAGTTCCCTGAAGATGCCGAATGTGTTCAGTGCCGTGGCGCTTGTATTACTGGTGCTGCTGATATGTGCGCAATGGATATTTTTCAACCGCGCCGAGCTGGCCGGTAACAAGGACTGGCGGCCGTACCTGGAACAGGCCTGCACGTACCTGCATTGCAGTCTGCCGCTGCAGGTGGACCTGACGCAGCTCGAACTGTTGCAGCGCGATGTTCGCCAGCACCCACGGGTCGAGGAGGCGTTGCTCGTCAATGCAACCCTGTCGAACCAGGCCGACTTTACCCAGCCATACCCGGTGCTCGAGGTGAGTTTCACCGACCTTGGCGGCAACACCGTCGCCGCGCGGCGCTTTCGTCCGATCGAATACATGATTGACAGCTACACCATCAAACGCGGTATGCCGCCCGGGGAACCGGTTCCGGTGGTGCTGGAAATCGTCGATCCGGGTAAATCTGCGGCCTCCTACCAGTTCGGTTTTCTTTAATTTCCGGGGCTTGCCCGGGGCCTGCCGCTGCGACTTTATCCCGGCTGCAGAAGCGGGTATTATCTGCCGTCCTTCACTTCCGGTAATACAACTCGTCGATATATAAATCCGGTGAAAATAGGTCCTTACACACTTCCGAACAAGCTGGTGCTGGCCCCCATGGCCGGTGTCACCGATCGTCCGTTCCGCCAGCTCTGCCGGGACCTGGGTGCGGGCCTGGTCGTGTCCGAGATGGTGACGTCCAATTCCCTGTTGTGGGGCAGTAAAAAAACACTGCGCCGCATCGATCATGCCGGTGAAGATGAACCGGTGTCGGTGCAGATTGCCGGTGCCGATCCTGACATGATGGCGCAGGCCGCGCGTTTCAATGTCGAGCGCGGGGCGCAGATTATCGACATCAACATGGGTTGTCCGGCGAAGAAGGTCTGTAACGTGATGGCGGGTTCGGCGTTGCTGCAGGACGAGCCGCTGGTCGGACGGATTCTCGACGCCGTGGTTGCCGCTGTTGATGTGCCGGTCACGCTGAAGATCCGCACCGGCTGGGATCGCGACAACAAAAACGGCCTTGCCGTCGCACGCCTCGCCGAGCAGGCGGGGGTGCAGGCGCTCTCCGTGCATGGCCGCACCCGTGCCTGCGGGTATCGTGGCGAGGCGGAGCACGACACCGTGCGGGCCATCAAGCAGGCGGTGAGCATACCGGTCATCGCCAACGGCGATATCGGCAGCCCCGAAAAGGCGCTGCGAGTGCTGCGCTACACCGGCGCCGATGGTGTGATGATCGGCCGCGCGGCGCAGGGCCGGCCCTGGATCTTTCGCGAGATCAATCACTACATGGCAACGGGCCGGCATTTGCCTGAGCCGGCCGCGCTTGAGATCGGCGCGATCCTCAGCGGCCACTTGCGCAAGCTCTACGAGTTCTACGGCGAATATACCGGCGTGCGCGTGGCGCGCAAGCACATCGCCTGGTACAGCAAGCGCCAGCGCAACGGCAATGTCTTTCGCCGGCACATCAACCAACTGGAGTCGGCCGATGCACAGCTGGCCTACGTGCAGGCCTACTTTGCACGGCTGGCGGAGCAACAGGGGCTGGCGGCATGAACGTGTCTGCCCGGCGGGAACGGCGCAAGCAGCCGCTGCGCCGCAGCATCACCTCCGCCCTGGAGCTCTACCTGCGTGACATGAACGGCCATGATGTGAGCGACCTGTATCACGTGGTCATGAGTGAGGTCGAACCGGCAATCCTCGATGTAGTGATGCAGCATGCGGAGTGCAACCAGAGCCAGGCCGCCGAAATGCTGGGGATCAGCCGCAGCACCTTGCGCAAGAAACTCAAGTTGTACGGGTTGTAGGGCGGTGAGAAGTGAGAAGTTAGAAGTGAGAAGTGAGAAGTGAGAAGTGAGATAGTGAGAAGTGAGAAGTAGTGTAGAAGTGAGAAGTGAGAAGTGAGAAGTGAGAAGTGAGAAGTGAGAAGTGAGAAGTGAGTAAGTGAGATAGATGGAGAAGTGAGAGTAAGTGAGAAGTGATGTGCGATTAATTTTAGCGCACCATTTCACTCTTCACTCTTCACTCTTCACTTTTCACTTCTCACTCTTCACTCTTCACTTCTAACCTTTAACCTAACAACCTGCGGCCAATCCAATTTAAACCATGAACAAAATAAAGCGTGCACTCATCAGCGTCTCCGACAAGACCGGGATCGAGGAATTCGCCCGTGCCCTGCAGGGTATGGGGGTTGAAATCCTTTCTACCGGCGGGACGGCCCGCCTGCTGGCGGATGCAAAGGTGCCGGTGACGGAGGTGTCGGATTACACCGGTTTTCCCGAGATGATGGACGGGCGCGTGAAGACGCTGCATCCGAAGATCCACGGCGGCATTCTCGGGCGGCGCGGCACCGACGAGGCGGTCATGTCCGAAAACGGCATCGCCGCGATTGACCTGGTCGTGGTCAACCTCTACCCGTTTGAGCAGACCGTTGCCCGGGAAGACTGTGATCTGGCGCTGGCGATCGAGAATATCGATATCGGCGGCCCGACGATGTTGCGCGCGGCGGCCAAGAACCATGCCGATGTTACCGTGGTGGTCGACAGCGCCGACTACGCCCGGGTGCTGGAAGAGATGCAGCACAACGATGGCTGCGGTCACGGATGCCACGCGCTATTCACTGGCCGTGAAAACATTCGAGCACACCGCCCGCTATGACGGTGCGATAGCCAATTACCTCGGGGCCATCGACAGTGCGGGCGAGCGCAGCGCCTTTCCGCGCACCATCAATTTCCAGTTCAGACAGGTGCAGACCATGCGCTACGGGGAGAATCCCCATCAGCGTGCCGCTTTTTATGTCGAACACGCGCAGGGCGAGGTCTCGGTGTCCACGGCCCGGCAGATCCAGGGCAAGGAACTGTCCTATAACAACGTGGCCGACACCGATGCCGCGCTGGAGTGCGTGAAATCATTCGGCGAGGCGCCGGCCTGCGTGATCGTCAAGCATGCCAATCCCTGCGGCGTTGCCCTGGCCGGCAGCCCGTTCGAGGCCTACGAGCGCGCCTTCAAGACGGACCCGACCTCGGCGTTCGGCGGCATCATTGCCTTCAACCGGCCGCTGGATGCGGCAACCGCCAGGGCAATTATCGAGCGCCAGTTTGTCGAGGTGATCATTGCACCCATCATCGAGGCGGCCGCCTTGCCGGTGCTGGCCGAAAAAAAGAACGTGCGCGTGCTGGAATGCGGCAGCTGGGAGGCCGAATCCGAAGCCGGCCTGGATTTCAAGCGGGTCAACGGCGGTCTGCTGGTGCAGGACCGTGATCTCGGCAGGATCACGCAAGCCGAACTCAAGGTGGTCACCCAACGCGCCCCGACGGCGGCGGAGATGCAGGACCTGCTGTTCGCCTGGCGGGTGGCCAAGTTCGTCAAGTCGAACGCCATCGTCTATTGTAAAGACCAGATGACCATCGGCGTGGGCGCCGGCCAGATGAGCCGGGTGTACAGCGCCCGAGTGGCCGCGATGAAGGCCGCGGATGAAGGCCTGCAGGTGAAGGGCTCGGTGATGGCCTCGGATGCCTTCTTTCCCTTTCGCGACGGCATCGACCAGGCCGCCGAGGCCGGTATCGCCGCCGTGATCGAGCCGGGTGGCTCCATGCGCGATGACGAGGTGATTGCCGCGGCCGATGAACATGATATTGCGATGGTGTTTACCGGGATGCGGCATTTTCGGCATTGAAATGAAGTGAGAAGTGAGAAGTGAGAAGTGAGAAGTGAGAAGTGAGAAGTTAGAGTGAGAAGTGTACGGAAGTGAGAAGTAAAAGGTAAATCGAAGAGGTAATTGTACTGCGTTCTTCCGCTTCACTCTATCACCCTTCACTTATCACTTCTCACTTCTCACTTTTTTCCAAAGGAAAAAACCATGAATATTCTTATCATCGGCAGTGGCGGGCGCGAACACGCCCTGGCATGGAAGGCGGCGCAATCCTCGCGGGCGGATACGGTGTTCGTGGCGCCGGGCAACGCCGGGACTGCACGGGAGCCGCGCGTGGAGAACGTCGCGATCGAGGCCACCGACATCGATGCCCTGCTTGCCTTCGCCACGGACAATGAAGTCGGGCTGACCATTGTCGGCCCCGAGGTTCCGCTGGTCGCCGGTATCGTCGACCGCTTCAGGGCCGCCGACCTGCGCTGCTTCGGCCCCACCCGCGCGGCCGCGCAGCTGGAAGGTTCCAAGTCCTTCAGCAAGGACTTTCTCGCCCGCCACGGGATTCCCACGGCCGCGTACGCCAGTTTTTCCGATATCGACAAGGCCGCTGCCTATATCCGCGAGCAGGGCGCCCCGATCGTGGTGAAGGCCGACGGGCTGGCCGCGGGCAAGGGCGTTATCCTGGCGCAGTCCGTGGATGAAGCGATCGCGGCCGTCAGCGACATGCTTGGCGGGAACGTGTTCGGCGAGGCCGGGCACCGCGTCGTGATTGAGGAATTCCTGCAAGGCGAGGAAGCCAGCTTTATCGCGATGGTGGATGGCACCCACTGCCTGCCCCTGGCGACCTCGCAGGACCACAAGGCGCGTGATGACGGTGATGCAGGTCCGAATACCGGGGGTATGGGCGCCTACTCACCGGCCCCGGTCATAACAGCGGACATTCATCGCCGGGTCATGCGGGAGGTCATGCGGCCGACGATCCGCGGAATGGCGGAAGAGGGCAATGAGTTTACCGGTTTTCTCTATGCCGGCCTGATGATTGCGGCCGATGGCACGCCGAAGGTGCTCGAGTTCAACGTCCGCTTCGGCGACCCGGAAACCCAGCCGGTGATGCTGCGCCTGCAGTCCGACCTGGTCGAACTCTGCCTGGCCACGGTTGACGGCGAGCTCGACGATGTCGATGTGCAATGGGATGAGCGTACCGCGCTGGGCGTGGTCATGGCCGCCGGCGGCTATCCGGAACAGTACCGCAAGGGCGATGTCATCGAGGGTTTGCCGCCAGTCGATGATGACGACTGCAAGGTATTCCATGCCGGTACGCAGGAGCAAAACGGCGCCATCGTGACCAGCGGCGGGCGTGTGCTGTGTGTCTGTGCCCTGGGTGCTACTATTCGCGAGGCAAGGGACAGGGCCTATGCCTGTGTCGAGCGGATTCACTGGCCTGATGCCTTTTATCGGACGGATATCGGCTATCGTGCCCTGGACCGGGAGAAGTGAAAAGTGAGAAGTGAGAAGTGAGAAGTGAGAAGTGAGAAGTGAGAAGTGAGAGGTGAGAAGTGAGAAGTGAAGTGTAATGGCCACGGAATCCACGAAAGAACACGAAAAGATAAATACCTTAAGAATAGTTTTTCCGTGTTCTTTCGTGGATTCCGTGGCTATCATGGTCTTGCACTTTCACTCTTCACTTCTAACTTTTCACCTGTTTACCAGAGGTGTTTAAAATGGAAATATTCGGCTGGATCATCGTAGCAATCATCATCGGCATCCCCCTGGCGGGCATGCTGCTTTACAACCGCCTGGTGAACTTGCGCAACCAGGTGAAGAATGCCTGGCGGCAGATCGATGTGCAGCTGAAACGGCGGCATGACCTCATTCCCAACCTGGTGGAAGTGGTGAAGGACTACATGTCCTACGAGCAGGAGACCCTGGAAAAGGTCATCCAGGCGCGTAACCAGGCGGTCGCTGCCGGCAGTACGGAAGAGGCGATTGCGGCGGAGACCCTGCTCGGGGGCGCCATGGGCAAGCTGTTTGCCCTGATGGAAAACTACCCTGACCTGAAGGCCAACGAGAGCGTTGCCCGCCTCATGGAAGAATTGAGTGCGACAGAAAACAAGATTTCCTTTTCCCGGCAGTTTTACAATGACAGCGTGATGGCGCTCAATAACGGCGTGCAGGAATTCCCCTCCAATATCATTGCCGGCATGTTCGGGTTCAGGGAGGCGACGTACTTCGAAGTGCCGGAAGCCGAGGCGGCGATACCCGGGGTTGATCTGCGTTAATTTGACAAGGTTGTTGGCCGAATGAATTCGGCCCTACAACGGTTATCTACCCTCTTGATTTTGGGAAGAGCCTTTAAATAAAGGTTGCGGATGACATCCTCACACAACAAGCCGTGTCCTGAATGTGCCGCGGCAAATCGCGCGCACGCCAGCACCTGCCGCCAGTGCGGCGCCCCGCTGCAAAGCAACTGGCAGGAAAGTCCGCGCATGGTCAACAAGGTGTTGCGGCGCACGGATTTCCTGGCCGCGGCGCGCGCCAATCAAAAGGCCACTCGCCGGCTGGTGCTGTTCCTGCTTTTCATTCTCGTGGTCCTCGGATACCTGCTGGGCTGGACCCTGCAGCTGGTGCTGGGTGTCGTCCCTGCCGGTGTCGAGGACATCTGGTTCGCCAGCCGCTGGGGAATCTGGTGCGCGCTGGTGTTGCTCGTCATCGGCGCCCTCTGGTCGTGGATAACCTTTCGTGTCGGTGACCGGATTGTGCTGCGCCTGACCGGTGCCGCGGAAGTGTCCGCGGCCGAGGCGCCGCAGTTGCACAACGTGGTGGAGGAAATGGCGATTGCCGCGGGCATCCGCAAGCCGCGTGTCTACGTGATCGAGACCGATGCGCTGAATGCCTTTGCCACCGGAATGAGCCCGGCACGCTCGGCCATCGGGGTTACCCGGGGCCTGCTGGATACCCTCAACCGCGAAGAGCTGCAGGGGGTGATCGGCCACGAGATGGGGCATATCGTCAACTGGGATATCCGCTATGCGACGGCGGTGGGCGTCATCGTCGGCCTGATTGCGCTGGTGAGCGACGGCGCGTTGCGTTCGCTGTATTTTTCCGGGCGCTCACGCCGCTCCGGGCGTGCGGGCGGGGGGGCGGCATTCCTGGTGATTGCCCTGATGGCGTTTGCCGCACTGGCGCCGATCTTTGCCCTGCTGGTGCAAATGGCGGTATCCCGGCAGCGGGAATTTCTTGCAGACGCCACCAGCGTGCGCCTGACGCGACACCCGCAAGGCCTGATATCCGCACTGGAAAAGCTGGCGACCCAGGCGCGCCCGTTTGCCGGGGCCAACCGGGCGACGCAGCACATGTTCATTGTCAACCCGTTCAGGAACTTCAGGGAGAAGTCCAGCAGCCTGATGGCGACGCACCCGCCGCTGGAGTTGCGGATGAACCGGTTGCGGAATCTTGGAAGTGAGAAGTGAGAAGTAGGAGTGAGAGTGAAAGGTGAAGTGATAAGGGTGAAGAGTGAATAAGCTGAGAAGTACGAGTAGGGAGAGATAAAACCTTAATGGCCACGGAATCCACGGAAGAACACGAAAAATTAAACCGGGCATTAGGGAGCCTGATTATTACTGGACCGTCGCTCATTACTCTTAACTTCTCACTCTTCACTCTTCACTTTTCACTTCTCACTTCTCACTTCACTCTCACGCTACTTCACCGCTCTCACCGCTTCATCGATTCAAAGAACTGTGCATTGCTCTTGGTTGATTTCAGCTTGTCGAGCAGGAATTCCATGGCGGCCAGCTCGTCCATCGGGTGCAGCAGCTTGCGCAGTATCCACATCTTCTGCAGCTCTTTCGGGTCGGTCAGCAGCTCTTCGCGGCGGGTGCCGGAGCGGTTGAGGTTGATCGCGGGATAGACGCGTTTTTCGGCGATCCTGCGCTCCAGGTGGATCTCGTGGTTGCCGGTACCCTTGAACTCCTCGTAGATGACGTCATCCATGCGCGAACCGGTGTCGACCAGCGCGGTTGCCAGGATGGTCAGGCTGCCGCCTTCCTCGACGTTGCGTGCGGCGCCGAAGAAGCGTTTCGGGCGTTGCAGCGCATTGGCGTCGACACCGCCGGTCAGTACCTTGCCGGATGAAGGTACGACGGTATTGTAGGCGCGGCCGAGACGGGTGATGGAGTCGAGCAGGATGACGACGTCGTGCTTGTGTTCTACCAGGCGGCGCGCCTTCTCGATGACCATTTCGGCGACCTGTACATGCCGGCTTGCCGGTTCGTCAAAGGTGCTGGACACCACTTCGCCCTTTACCGAGCGCGACATCTCGGTGACTTCCTCGGGACGCTCGTCGATCAGCAGCACAATCAGGTACACGTCCGGGTAATTCGATGCGATTGATTGTGCGATATTCTGCAGCAGCATGGTTTTACCGGCCTTGGGCGGCGACACGATCAGGCCGCGTTGCCCCAGTGCCCACGGGTGCGACCAGGTCAATGATGCGAGCGGTAATGTCTTCGGTGCTGCCGTTGCCGCGTTCCAGTACCAGTCTTTTATTGGGGTGGAGCGGCGTCAGGTTTTCAAAGGCAACCTTGTTCTTGGCGTTTTCAGGTTTCTCGTAGTTGATTGCATCGACCTTGAGCAATGCAAAGTAACGTTCACTGTCCTTCGGCGGCCGTATCTTTCCATCCACGGTATCGCCGGTACGCAGGCTGAAACGCCTGATCTGGCTTGGAGATACGTAAATATCATCCGGGCCCGCGAGGTAGGAGCTGTCTGCAGAACGCAGGAAACCGAACCCGTCCTGCAGTATTTCCAGAACACCGCTGCCGAAAATATCCTCGCCTTTTTTTGCATGCGATTTGAGGATGGAAAAGATGATGTCCTGTTTTCTGGAGCGCGCGGTACCCTCTGCGCCCATTTGTTGTGCTATTTCAACCAGCTCGGCAGCCGGTTTCAGTTTAAGTTCGGACAGGTTCATAAGTAGCCTTTGATATGTGTCATTGTGAATAGTTGAAGTGGCCTGTCAGGCCGGTGGGATGTGTGCTAACGCCGGGTTAGCTGGCTGTGCAGCTGTCCCGGTATATTCTGTTTGTCATGTAGTTTTCTTGCAGTTGGATTTCGTAGCAATCATTTCAGTCAGATGTTGCTGTCGATGAATGCGGTGAGCTGTGACTTGGAAAGTGCGCCTACCTTGGTGGCCTCGACATTGCCGCCTTTGAACAGCATCAGCGTCGGGATTCCACGGATTCCGTACTTGGGCGGTGTTTGCGGGTTGTCGTCGATATTCAGCTTGGCGATGCGCACCTTGCCGTTATATTCACTTGCGATTTCATCCAGGATTGGAGCGATCATCTTGCAGGGTCCACACCATTCAGCCCAGTAATCGACCAGTACAGGGTCGGGGGAGTTTATGACTTCTGCTTCAAATGTATCATCAGTCACATAGATAATGTGTTCACTCACTGTAGGTATTCTCCTGTGTTGAAATGGTTACGCTGCATACATTCGGTGGAAGCCGGAACATGCCATGTTCACGATGTTCGTACAGAATGGGATACCGCTATGCGGCGTGTTGTGATTCTTGTAAACGGAAACGTCCAGCCATGACGGGCTGATTGATATCTCGGTGCACGCTGTCAATTGCACGCGTTTTCTCTATGTGTGTATTTCAGCCTAAATCTGTTCATATTACAAGCCTGTCGTGAATATTTTCTGTATCCTTTGCCAACAGCATGCACGCCTGCAGGGTCCATAACCCGGGCTGGTGTTTCCAGGTATGCAGGCCGCAATTTTTTGCACTCACCGCCGTCTGTTTGCAGGCGTCTATAGCCGGGGCAGGCGGGCCATCCTGAAAACAAACGTGGCATATTAGCAAGCGTTTGAAATATAATATGAAATCCTGCCAAAAATGACCCCGCTAACGGGCCCGGTGTAAATAAATTATGTCTGATGCACATTTAAGCGATACCCCCTTTTCGAGCTTTTCCTTACCTGAAAAACTGATGCAAGGCATTGAAGATGCAGGATTTTCAATGTGTACCCCGATTCAGGCACAGACGCTGCCGGTGGCGCTCAGCGGGCGTGATGTCGCCGGCCAGGCGCAGACCGGCACCGGCAAGACGGTGGCATTCCTGCTGGCCGTCTATAACCATTTGATGACCCATCCGGCAGATAGTCGGCGCAGCAAGAGCCAGCCCCGGGCGCTGATGCTGGCGCCGACGCGTGAACTGGCCATCCAGATTCATACCGATGCCACGCTCATTGGCCGGCACACCGGTTTGCGGCTTGGCCTTGCCTATGGCGGTACCGGCTACGAACAACAGCGTGACACGATCTCGGCCGGTGTCGATATCCTGATCGGCACGCCGGGCCGGTTGATCGATTATTTCAAACAGCACGTATATGACCTGAAAATGGCGCAGGCCATTGTGCTGGACGAGGCCGACCGGATGTTTGACCTGGGCTTTATCAATGACATTCGTTATCTGATACGGCGTTGCCCACCCCCTGAAAAACGTCTTGGTCTGCTGTTCTCCGCGACCCTCTCGCATCGAGTGCAGGAGCTGGCCTACGAACACATGAATAACCCGGTGCACATCGATGTGGAACCCGAAAAGGTCACTGCAGACCTGGTAAGGCAGGTGGTCTATCACACTGCCAATGAAGAAAAGATCCCGCTGCTTGTCGGTTTGCTGCAACACATGGACCCCCTGCGCAGCATTGTTTTCGTAAACACCAAGCGTAATGCGGAAAGGGTATGGTCCTATCTGGAAGGCAACGGCTTCAAGTGTGCCGTGCTTTCAGGTGACGTCCCGCAGACAAAACGCCAGCGTTTGTTGAAAGAATTCCAGGATGGCAAATTGCCTGTACTGATTGCAACAGACGTTGCGGCACGCGGCCTGCATATTCCCGACGTCAGTCATGTGTTCAATTATGATTTGCCGCAGGATGCCGAGGATTACGTGCACCGAATCGGTCGTACGGCACGTGTCGGCAAGGATGGTGATGCCGTAAGTTTTGCCTGTGAGGGTTTTGTCTATTCGCTGCCTGAAATCGAGGCCTTTATCGGCCACAAGATTCCCGTTGAAATCGTGCGGGAAGATCGTCTTGCGAAGCTTAAACCCCCGGTCAGGATCGTGCGCAAGCCACGCCCCGGAGGTGGTCCGGGCAAGTCCGGGAAACGTCCGGCGAACAGAAGCAGTGGCAACCGGCGCAGGGCAAACCAGCGATAACGGACGCAGTTGATTTATGTATAAAGGGTGCCGATGAGCGTACTTTCATTACAACAGGCAGATGTCTTCCGCCTGCTCCAGGGCAGGAATACAAGATGGTTGATCCTGGTAATCAACCTGTTGCTGGTGGTGTGGATTGCAAGCTTGCTGGCCGCGTTGACCTGGAACCTGGCAGGCCCGCCAGCCGGCGGTGAGGCCGAAAATATCGAGGTCAGTCTCTTGCCGGTTGCCGTTGATCCGAATGCGCAGCTGATACGCCAGCTGCCGGGCTGGCACTTGATGGGGGTGGTGGCGCAGAAACAGGCTCCCGTGGTTGTCGATACGCCGATCGATGCGCCGGATACACGACTCAAGCTGGTCTTGCACGGCGTTTTTGCCTCTGAAAAATCCGGCAAGGCGCGGGCGATTATTGCCGACCCGCGGGGCAAGGAAGAGCAGTATGCGGTTGGCGATATGCTGCCCGGTAATGCCGAGTTAAGCGAGGTTTACCCGGACAGGGTAATCCTCAAGCGTAATGGTCGCTTCGAGACCCTGCGGCTGGTGCTGGACGACCCGTCAAAACGTGCAGCGGTAACAAGGGCACCCGGAAAAAAACTTGCAGCAAGGCATGAACAGCGGATCAGGGAAATTCGCCAGAATATAAGAAAGAACCCGAGGACCCTGCTCGAGGTCGTACGGCCCATGCCATACAGGGCTGATGGAAACGTGCTGATCGGGTATACATTGCGGCCCGGTCGGGAGCCGGAATTGTTCAAGGGGCTGGGCCTGCAGGCAGGTGACGTGGCCGTACAGATCAATGACGTCAGGCTCGATAGCACCGAGAGTGGCTTGCAGGCCCTGAAGAGCATCCAGAGTGGCGACACCGCCAGTATGACCATATTGCGGAACGGGCAGGAACAGGTGATGAGCTTCAGGATGCCCGAGTAGTGATATATTTGATTTACTCAAGCAGTACCTTCAAGCTAACGATATAAAGACTGATAGGGATGTAAAACGGAGCGCGACGACGGTTGTGGGACACGTAATGAAGTTACAGTTAAAAAATATATGGCTGCTGTTGGCCTGGCTGGTTTTGTCGCTGCCACTGCATGCAGAGACTGTCACCCTGAATCTGAATGATGCCGATATCGGTGCGCTTATCAGTACGGTCTCGGCGGTGACGGACAGGAATTTTATCGTTGATCCGCGGGTCAAGGGCAAGGTGACGGTGATCTCGTCGCGGCCAATGAACAGTGAAGAGGTCTACCAGGTCTTTCTGTCTATCCTGAAGGTACATGGATTTGCCGCCGTACCGAGTGGCGAGGTCATCAAGATCGTACCGGACGTGAATGCAAAGCAGGATGGTATTCCGACGGTAACTGACAGGAGTCCGGGCCAGGGTGATGAAATGGTTACCCGTGTGGTACAGGTTGATAATGTCACCGCGGCCCAGCTGGTGCCGATATTACGGCCACTGATACCACAGCAGGGACACCTGGCGGCTTACCCGGCAACCAACGTACTGATCATTTCCGACCGCGCGAGGAACGTAGAGCGCCTTGTCAGTATTATTCGTCGAATCGATCAGGTCAGCGACAGTGAAATCGAGATCATCCCGCTGCAGCACGCATCGGCCACTGAAGTTGTCCGCGTGCTGACCAGTCTTAATCGTGTTGCGGGGGTAAAGGCCAAGTCACCCGGTGCCGCTGCGGGTGGACAGGTGCTGGTTGCAGATGAGCGTACCAACAGCGTGCTGCTGGGCGGTGACCGCGCTACGCGGCTGAGAATGCGGGCGCTGATCTCGCACCTGGATACACCGCTGGATAGTGGTGGCAACACGGACGTCGTCTACCTTCATTACGCCGTGGCCGCAGATCTTGTAGGCACCCTGATGGGCGTCGGCAAGCTCGAGGAGCGCGGGGCGCAGCAGGGCAAGGCGTCCGCCAGCCGCAACTCCTTTGATATCCAGGCCGATGAAGCCACCAATGCACTGGTGATTACCGCGCCACCGGATATCATGCGCACGCTCAGACGCGTCATAAGCCAGCTTGATATTCGTCGGGCCCAGGTACTGGTAGAGGCAATTATCGCGGAGGTGACCGAAGACACCGCGCGTGAGCTGGGGGTGCAGTGGATATTCAACGGTGCGCAGGATTCCAGCGGCCCGGTCGGGTTGATCAACTTCACCAACAGCGGCAGCCTGATATCGGATATCGTCAACGGTGCGGCCAGCGTTGCGGACGGGCGGTGCTTTTCCCTGCAATCGTCGATAATGCCCTGCTTGGCTTCGGGCGGACCAACAGCAACAGTTTTAACTATATTGGTGTGCTCAATGCGATTGCATCGGATACCAATAACAATATCCTCTCTACGCCGACACTGGTTACCCTGGACAACGAGGAGGCCGAGATCATTATTGGTGAGAATGTCCCCTTTCTCACAGGCTCGTTTACCAGTACCGGGGCAGGTGACAGTGCCACCAACCCGTTCCAGACCATACAGCGCCAGGATGTTGGCCTGACGCTGAAGATCAAGCCGCAAATCAATGAAGGCGATGCGATGCGGCTCGAGATCGAGCAGGAAGTCTCCAGCATCGCCCCGAGCGTGGCGGGTGCCTCCGATATCGTTACCAACAAACGCTCCATCAAGACGACCGTGATGGTTGATGATTCAGATATGGTGGTGCTCGGTGGATTGATTGAAGAAACGGTCGGTGAGGATATTCAGAGGGTGCCCTTGCTGGGTTATGTTCCGTACATTGGTGAATTGTTTACCTCGAGGACAGCCGATGTCACCCGGACCAACCTGATGGTATTTATACATCCCGTTATCCTGCGTGATGCCACCATGTCCAGGTTTTATACGAATACCAAATACAACCACATTCGGACCTTGCAACAGGGGGCGGACGATGACGGCATTAACCTGTTGCCGAGCGAGAAGCACCCGGTATTACCCCCGCTGGGTGATATGACATCGACTTCGGTGACGCTTCCGTCCGACGCCCTGGATTCGATGGTCATCATCGAGTAAGGGATGTCTGAAACGCCGCTTCAATCCGCCGGGGAAATCAACACCGAAGTATCTGCCGGGTTACGTCGCCCGCCATTCATGTTTGCCAAGCGGCACGGCTTGCTGGTCACAGGCGAACAGGATGGCAAGGCCCTGGTGCTGCATTGTTCCAGTATAGCCCCGGCTGCGCTGTCCGAGCTGCGCCGCTTTATGGGGCAGCCGTTGTCACTCACGCTCGTCGACAGGGACAGGTTCGAGACGCTGCTTGCCAATACCTATGAGCAGGATTCCAGCGAAGCCATGCAGATGATGGATGACCTGGGTGACGAGATGGATCTGATGGATATCGCCGAGCATCTGCCCGAGCCGGAAGATCTGCTGGAAAGCGAAGACGATGCGCCGATCATTCGCCTGATTAATGCACTGCTTACCGAGGCGGTAAAGGAAAATGCCTCGGATATCCATATCGAGCCCTTCGAGAACCGCCTGGTCGTACGTTTCCGCTGTGATGGTGTGCTGCGCGAGGTGCTGGAGCCGCAACGGGTGCTTGCGCCATTACTGGTGTCACGCATCAAGGTCATGGCGCGCCTGGATATCGCCGAGAAGCGCCTGCCGCAGGATGGCCGTATCTCGCTGCGGGTCGCCGGGCGGGCGGTCGATGTGCGTGTCTCGACACTGCCATCCGGTAACGGTGAGCGCGTGGTGATGCGCCTGCTCGATAAACAGGCCGGCCGCCTCGATCTCGAGAGTCTGGGAATGGCCGCGCACACAAGAGATGTGATCGACAGTCTTATTCAAAGGCCACACGGCATTATCCTGGTAACCGGCCCGACCGGGTCGGGCAAGACCACGACCCTGTATGCCGCGCTCGGGCGTCTTAACAACAAGAGCCGTAATATCATGACGGTTGAAGACCCGATCGAGTATTACCTTGACGGGATCGGGCAGACGCAGGTCAATACCAAGGTTAACCTGGACTTTGCACGTGGCCTGCGTGCCATCCTCCGTCAGGACCCGGATGTGGTGATGGTCGGCGAGATCCGTGACCTGGAGACTGCGGAGATCTCCGTACAGGCCAGTCTGACCGGCCACCTGGTTTTTTCCACCCTGCATACCAATAGTGCAGTCGGTGCGGTAACCCGGTTGCGTGATATGGGCGTGGAGCCCTTTCTTTTATCCTCCAGCCTGATCGGGGTACTGGCGCAACGGCTGGTGCGGGTTTTGTGTAACGACTGCAAGGAACCCTACACGGCCGGCGAGAATGAGTGCCGGATGCTGGGGGTTGCGGAAGATGCAGCGCCTGTCCTTTATCGTGTCCGCGGATGTGCCCACTGCAAGCAGCTTGGTTACCGCGGGCGAACCGGTATCTACGAGCTGGTTGAAGTGAGCGAGACCCTGCGCACGATGATCCATGACGGTGATGGTGAGCAGGCAATGGAACGGGTTGCGCGTGAAGATTCACCCGGTATGCGCGAGGATGGCTGGCGCAAGGTATTGCAGGGAATCACCTCGGTTGAGGAAGTATTGCGCGTTACCCAGAGTAGCTAGACAGCCAACCTCTTACGGCAGGTGCAGTCGAAACAGCATGTGTGTAATTTCGAGTAACTCTTTCCCCGGCTGACATGGGTGCCTTTGAATACAAGGCGCTGGACAAGTCCGGCCGTGAGAAAAAAGGCGTCATCGAAGGTGATGCCCCGCGCCAGGTACGCCAGCAATTGCGCGACCAGGGCTGGATCCCGCTCGAGGTCAACGAGGTCATACAGCGCGAGACGACTCGTCGCGGCCGGCCATCATTTCTGCAGCGGGGTATCAGTGCAACAGACCTCGCGCTGATGACCCGGCAGACCGCGACGCTGGTGCGTGCCGGTCTGCCACTGGAAGAATGCCTGCGCGCTGTTTCGCAGCAGTCTGAAAATCAGCGACTGAAAAGAATATTACTGGCCGTTCGCTCACGTGTCATGGAGGGCCATACGCTGGCAGCGGGCCTGTCGGATTTCAGGAATGTCTTTCCCGAGCTGTATCGGACAACCGTCGAGGCCGGCGAGCAATCGGGTCACCTCGACAGGGTGCTGGAACGCCTCGCCGATTACACCGAGAGTCGCCAGCAGCTGCGCCAGAAGATTCAACTGGCGGTGTTTTACCCGGCCATGCTGACACTGGTTGCCGTCCTGGTTGTCGGCGGCTTGATGACCTACGTGGTGCCGCAGGTCGTACAGGTGTTTGACAATATCGGGCAGAATCTTCCGGGCCTGACCCGGGGGCTGATTGCCGTCAGCGATTTCCTGCGCGAATGGGGACTGATACTCATCGTATTGATTATGCTGGGCGTCGCCGGCTTCACCTACCTGTTGCGCTACGACGCAAACCGCAGGCGTTTTCACCGGTTTCTGCTGCGGCTGCCGCTGATCGGCCGGCTGGTCGGTGGCCTGAATACCGGTCGATTTGCCCGGACCCTGAGTATCCTCACGGCCAGTGGCGTGCCGGTGCTGGAGGCCTTGCGTATTTCTGCGCAGGTGATGTCCAACATGCCCATGCGTGAGGCCGTTACCGAGGCCGCTGCACGCATACGTGAGGGTGCAAGTATTGCCTCAGCCCTGGAGAGAAGCGGCTACTTCCCGCCCATGACGGTGCACCTGATTGCCAGTGGCGAAGCCAGCGGCAAGCTGGAAGAAATGCTGGAGCGTGCGGCCATCAACCAGGAGCGTGAAATCGAAACGCTGATCGCCGCCTTGCTGGGGCTATTCGAGCCCGTGCTGATACTGTTGATGGGTGCGGTGGTGCTGGTGATTGTGCTGGCGATCCTGCTGCCGATTTTTGATTTGAACCAGCTGGTTCAGTAGGGCTGGTTGAGGCTGACAAGGCATTTAGATGTTTTGCCACGGAAGTCAGAAGTGAAGAAGTGAGAAGTGAAAAGTCAGTTAATGACTTTAGTTTTAAGTGTGCATCCGTGGATTCCGTGGCCATTACATTCAGAAACAGTCACCTGGCTGTGTACTTGCTTACTTCTCACTTCTCAGGACTTCTGACAGTGTTCTAATAGCCGTTGCAGGCCATGTCGACACTGCCGGTGACGCTGGCGATCCGGTTTACACCGGTTTCTATTCGGCCGTCCGGGTGCAGTTCCAGCCAGCGGTATCCCGGTGCCGCGTTGTCCAGTGCAAATTCCTTGCTCTTGGGCAGAAACTGAATACAGGTTGACGGCGAGGACATCATCTGGATGTTTTTATACATGCCGTCATATTGCTGGTGTACATGTCCCCAGAGGATGCCGCGGATCTGTGGATAGCGGTCGATGATGGCAAAGAATTCATCCGGGTTATCCAGTGCCATGGTATCGAGCCACTGGCTGCCCATTTTCACCGGCTGGTGATGCAGGCATACGAGTGTGTGGGCATCGGGTGCGGATTGCAGGTGTGTTTCCAGTATCTGCAGGGATTCCCTGGTCAGATGGGCACCGTCATTGTCGGGAATGGTGGAGTCCAGGAATATGAAATGCCAGTTGCCATGGTGGCAATGTTCCACGTAGTTGATTAAACCGCCATTGGCGCTTGCTTTCAGGGCCTGCAGTTCATCATGGTTGCCCGGCAGGCAATATACCGGTAATCCAAAACTTGCCAGGTGTGAAAATGAACGTTGATAGGCCGCCTCTGTACCGTCATGCACCAGGTCACCGGTGGCAAGAATCAGGTCGGCGGGCAGATCGTTTGCCCTGATCTGTGCCTCGACGGCCTCCAGTGATTGTTCGGTGTTTAATCCGACCAGCGTTCCTTCACTGCCTGCAAACAGGTGCAGATCTGTAATTTGCAGTGCCTTGATGACCTGCCCGGATTGTCGCTGCACGCTGCTTTCTGCCATCTGTCATTTCTCACTGAATTGCGCTGCTGCCCCGGTGCCAGGCTGCCTGAAGAAAGCGTTCCCCGCGACAGGGCGTATCCCGGCAGGCAGCACTGCCAACCTTATTTATAATACGTGATTTAGACTCCGTGTAAATTCAATATTCACAATAGTCTCCCTGATTCTGCTAGTAACACGTTGACTATGCTGGCTATTTGCCTCTTGTCCTGTTATCGGTTGGCGGTCTTGAATCTAAAGCCGGTGCATCGCTCAATTCGCTTTTTTGTGACCAGGTACCGGGTTTTCAGGCCAGTTGCTTGAAGAAAACCTTTGAATTACGTTGATAGTTGTACAGGTTTTTCTTTTTTGCCGGCAGTTCCGACCTGTCACCTGGCAGGAAGCCGCGCTCCCTGAACCAGTGGGCGGTATGGGTGGTGAGCACCATGAGTTTGCTGATGCCTGCCCTGATGGCAAGGTCTTCCATTTTCTGCAACAGGGCATCGCCACGTCCCGCATCCCGGTAATCTGCATGCACGGCGAGGCAGGCCAGTTCAGCCAGCGTCTTTCTTTCGCTGGGGTACAGCGCTGCGCAGGCAATGATCATGCCGTCACGCTCGATGACATGGAAATGGGCGATCTCGATCTCCAGGCGTTCGCGTGAGCGCCGCACCAGGATGCCATCGTCTTCGAGGGGCTTGATAAGTTCCAGGATGCCCCCGGCATCGTCGATAGTGGCAGCACGCAGGCCCTCGTAGATCTCGGCCGTCACCAGGGTGCCGAGCCCGTCGCGGGTAAACAGTTCCAGCAACAGCGCGCCATTGATGTTGCGGTCGAGTATATGTACCCGCCCGACACCGTAACGGCAGGCCTGTATTGCATGTTCCAGGTGTTGTCTTGTGTCTGCCGGCAGCCGGCGTTTCGATTCAAGCAGTTTCGTGCACTCGTCCAGTGTCAGCTGTGATATCAGCTGGCGGCGAGCGCCCCTGAGGGTCCCGCCTTCAGCCATGATTACAAGTTTGTCTGCTTGCAACGCGGCTGCTGCAGCCGTAGCAATTTCACCGGCACTGAGATTGAACACCTCGCCCGTTGGCGAGTAACCCAGGGGGGAAAGCAGTACGATGCGCCTGTCTGCAAGGTGTTGCCGGATGGCCTCTGCATCTATGCGGCGTACCTCGCCGGTATGCTGGTAATCGATCCCCTCGCGCACACCCAGCGGACGGGCGATGACGAAATTTCCCGACGTTACACCGATGCGCGCACCGGACATGGGGGTATTGGCAAGGCCCATGGACAGCAGGGCCTCTATTTCGACACGAACGCAACCGGCCGCTTCCTTCACGCACGCCAGCGCGTCCTCGTCTGTAATACGCAGCCCGCTGGCGTAGGCCGGTTTTACCTTGCCGGCCTTGAGCCTGTTTTCGATCTGGGGTCTTGCCCCGTGGACCAGTACCAGCTGGATCCCGAGACTGTGAAGCAGGGCAATATCATGAACCAGGTTGCAGAACTGCGGGTCGGCAACGGCCTCGCCCCCGAAGACAAGCACGACGGTGCGGCCCCTGTGTGCGTGGATGTAGGGCGCCGACTGGCGGAAGCTCTCGACAAATTGCTTGTGCAGTAATTTTTGCGTCATGTGTTTTTCCCTGACGTCTCTTATAACAAGTGATCTCCAGCGACACAAGCCGGAACAACTATTACGGTTGGCGGGATGCAACTACGACCAGGTGTGGTCCCGTCGCCCGGGAAAAGTTGGCCAGTGGTTGAGGCCTGGCGTAGACAGAACCCTGCGCGAAATCCATGCCCATCCTGTGCAATTCTTCCGCCAGTTCATGTGTTTCAACGTACTCGGCGATGGTCTGCTTGCCAAGCAGGTGTCCAAGTTCGTTGATGGCCTTGACCATGGCGCGGTCCACGGGATCGGAGAGTATGTCGCGCACAAAGGAACCGTCGATTTTAAGAAAATCCACGGGAAGTTTTTTCAGGTAGGTAAATGAAGAAAGGCCGCTGCCGAAGTGATCGAGCGAGAATCGAAGGCCGTAACCCCGCAGTGTCAACATGAAGCCGGTTGCTGAAGAGATATTTGCAATTGCCTCTGTTTCGGGGACTTCAAAAATAATCTTCCCGGGGGCGGCACCGGTTCTCTCCAGCTCATTAATGATGAACTTCAACATTTCCGGGTTACCAATGGATTGCCCGGAAAGGTTGATGGAAATGATTACCGGCCAGTCTCCACGTGCAGGCTCATCGGCCAGCCACTCCATGGCGTGGCTGATAACCCAGCGATCGATGCTGGCAGCCATGTTGTACTTTTCGCTGGCGGGAAGAAAACAACCGGGGGATATTACCGTGCCGTCTTCATCGATCAGGCGCAACAGGATTTCTATATGCTTGTCGACGCCCTGGCGACCTGCACAGGGAAGTATTGGCTGGAAATACAGTGTGAAGCGGTCCTCTTTCAGTGCCTTTGCAAGTCGCGATATCCATTGCATCTCACCGTGGCGCTGTTGCAGGCGCCGGTCACCGAGATGTGCGATCTGCACCTGGTCGTGACCTGACTCCTTGGCAATATAGCAGGCAGAGTCTGCTGCGCTCATCACACTGGCGAGATCGGTGCTGCCGTCGTCTATTGGAACGATGCCGATGCTTATACCCGGAGTGAAGGTGTTATCACCCCAGGTAAACTGAAATCCGTTGATTGCAGTCAACAGTTCATTGGCGATCTTGACAGCGTTTTCCAGCGGGCAGTTTTCGAGCAACATGCCAAATTCATCGCCACCAAGACGGCCCAGGGTGTCACGCTGGCGAATGCTGCTGAGAAGTAAATGTGAAAGCTGCCGGAGCAGTTCATCGCCCGCCAGGTGACCACTGGTATCATTAATGATCTTGAACTGGTCAAGGTCCATATACAGGAGTGCGTGTGTAGCATCCTGTGTGCGGGCGTTTTCAATCGCGCGTTCAACCCGGCATTCGAACTCACGCCTGTTTATCAACCCGGTAAGTGCATCATGTGTTGACTGGTAGGCAAGTTGCCGGTTCTTTCTGGCAGTATGTTTCATTATGGCGCGTGCGACCAGTAATATGAATAACAGGGCTATACCGGTCAGGGCGAACAGCAGCTGCCTGGTGCCCGAGTAATGAACCTGGCTGGCCTCCAGTGCCTGCCTTGTATTCTTTCTTTCAAGGGCAACGAGTTCCTCGATAACAGCAAGTATTTTCTGTTGGTGCGCGGCGGCATTTTCCAGTGCCTTTTCTGTTTTGGTCGCTGCTGCATCGCTCGTCAGCAGGCTGGCTGTGTCATCATTGCGGGGCTGAGATTCAGGGATCAGTTGATCAAGCCCATCAAGAATTTCCGACTCATGTTTCTCCGTGCCGGGCCGTGCAGGATTTTCCCCGGCCGCCTGGTATTTGCCGCCATGGCTTGTGTAGCGTTGATATTCCTCGTCGCGAGAGGGCTGTCTTTTGAGAGCATTATTGTCTTCAGGTTTCCGGATACGAGGCGGGTAGCGTCACGCATGTCATTGGCGGCGGCTGTCTTTATATAGCTCGCATCGACCAGTTCTTTCATGCTCTTGTTGCTTGTCTGGATTTGTACCAGGGATATGAATACCAGTGAGAACAACAGGACAAGGATGGCCATGAAGCCAAGTGCAAGCGGTTTGTTCGAGTCGTTCTTCATAAGCCCCGCATTCGGTCCGGTCCGTTGAATAAAAGCCACAGTTATTAGACGGGCAGGTATCTGCAGCCCATCGGCGATTTCAGTAGATTCTTGAACCGGGGCCGGAAAAGCGGGAAGGTATCTATTCATTGCAGGAGCCAGCGCCAGCTGGCGAAGGGTTGGCGAAGGGCTGGCGATGGTTTGGTGCGGGGTTCGCCAGCTGGCGCTGGCTCCTACAGTTGGCCCCTACAATTGAAAGGTGTTTGGTGGGGGCGTGTGAAAATCCGGGGTGCCGCAGCGCAGGTTCGAAGGCAGGGCTTCATGCATGTGCAGTGGTGGGCCGAGTTCAAGCTTGTTCATCATGGCGATAAACGCCTCGCGTGTCATGCCCGCGCAGAGCCGTGGGTTGTACTGTTTTTCCTCGGCGATAGTGGTGGAGGCGCGCCCCTGGTAGTCGTGTGCCGGGTAGACGATCGTTGAGTCCGGCAGGGTGAACAACCGCCGGGTAACGGAGTCAAACAGGGTGCCGGCGTCACCGCTCTGGAAATCTGTGCGGCCACAGCCACGTACCAGCAGGCTGTCGCCGGTAAACACGGCGCCCGGGATCAGGTAACTTACATCACTGTTTGTATGACCAGGCGTGGACAGTACCTTGATCTTGCCGCTGCCAAGCGGTAACAGGTCACCATCCCTTAACAGGACATCGGCGCATTTTGCCCGGCTGTTTTCATGCACCATGACAATTGAATCGAGCCGGTTTCGAAGCATGCCGGAGCCGGTAACGTGGTCGGCATGCACATGGGTTTCAAGGGTATAACACAGCTTCAGGTCAAGTTCCCGAATGAGTCTTATGTCCCGTTCAACCTGTTCCTGCACGGGATCGATCAATGCGGCCTCACGGCTCTCCCGGTCCCATACCAGGTAGCTGTACGTGGAACTCCCGGGATCGAATAACTGGCGCAGTTCCATGACAGGTTCACCGGCGGCCGTTTTTTTGTTCACGACAGGTGAAGTTGCAGTAAGAGCCAAGGTTATGCACTCGGCGGAAACCGCAGGCCTGCAGCAGGTGCATGGCTGTACCGCTGCGTTGTCCGCTGTTGCAATACAGCAGCACCGGTGTGTCTTTATGCAACTGCTTGTTTGCCTGCTGGATGACTTGCAACGGTATATTCACCGAGCCGGGCAGTGCATTGCGCGCGTACTCATGCGGGTGGCGCACATCAACAAGCTGCGCACCCTGTTCAATCAGGGTGTATGCATCGTCGGGTGAAAGGGTTGCCTGGTACATGTATTTATTCCTCAATACTGAACGGGCCGGCACGCCCGCGTTGGCGGGAATGACAGCCCGTTCAGGTTGTTACCGGTGTTTATCCCCTGTGTTTCCGCCTGTCATGCAGCTGTCTATCAGGCATACTTTTATAAAGCTGCCCAAGGCAACTGCAAACACAACAAGCGAAACCAGCGTCAGATTGTCGATATACATGGCTCACCTCCTGCCAGGTAATTTAATGCTTAATAAAATAAGCAACTGCTAATATAGTATCATCGATTCACTGGAAAGCAAGCCCTAAACTGAAAAAATTATTAATCCAGGTTATTGATTAATATTGATATTATAAAATTTATCCTGCCAATTATTTGGCATATCCCTGTTTCACCTCGCCCGGCTGTTTGCTCGCCTGCGAGGCAAGCTTCGTCCGCTGCTTCGGCAAGCCGCCAGCCGGCCTGGCCTGTGCAATCCGGGTGACGACCTTCCCGGCGGTTCAGCAGCGGCGGGTCCGTCTGTACAATGGCCAACCTTTGTACGTGGATGAGCCCCCGGTTGCCGCAAGCGGCAATCATGACTGGAGAAAATCATGACCAAGCAGTTGAACCGCTACAGCGCCCGCATCACCCAGCCAAAATCACAGGGAGCATCACAGGCCATGCTGCACGGCACCGGCCTGACCGCCGCAGACATGGACAAGGCACAGGTCGGAATATCGAGTGTCTGGTACGAGGGCAATACCTGCAATATGCATCTCAACGATCTCGCCGCACGTGTGCGCGAAGGCGTGCAGGCGGCCGGTCTGGTCGGTATGCGCTTCAACACCATCGGGGTCAGCGATGGCATCTCCATGGGTACTGACGGGATGAGTTATTCATTGCAGTCGCGCGACCTGATTGCGGATTCGATCGAGACGGTGATGTGTGCGCAATGGTATGACGCCAATATTTCACTTCCCGGGTGCGACAAGAACATGCCCGGTTGTTTAATCGCCATGGGCAGGCTCAACCGGCCGTCACTGATGGTCTATGGCGGGACCATTCGACCCGGCCATTACAAGAACCAGTCACTGGATATCGTGTCGGCATTCCAGAGTTACGGTGAATTCATTGCCGGAAAGATCGATGAAGAGACGCGTCATCACATTGTCGACAACGCCTGCCCGGGTGCCGGTGCCTGCGGCGGCATGTATACCGCCAACACCATGGCCTCGGCCATCGAAGCCATGGGCATGTCGCTGCCCTACAGTTCTTCAACGCCGGCGGAAGATCCGGCCAAGCTGGAGGAATGTTTCAATGCCGGCAAGGCGATCCTTAACCTGCTGGAAAAGGACATCAAGCCGCGTGACATCATGACGCGCCAGGCGTTCGAGAATGCCATGGTGATCATCATGGCGCTGGGCGGCTCGACCAATGCCGTGCTGCACCTGATTGCCATGGCGCGTGCCGTCAATGTGCCGCTCGGTATCGATGATTTCCAGCGCGTCAGTGACCGGGTGCCGTTCCTGGCTGATCTGAAGCCCAGTGGAAAATACGTCATGGAGGACCTGCATAATGCGGGCGGCACCCCGGCAGTCATGAAATACCTGCTGGCCGAGGGATTTATCGAGGGTGATTGCCTGACGGTGACCGGGAAAACAGTGGCGCAGAACCTGCAGGATCTGCCGGGGCTCAAGCCGGGCCAGGATGTCTTTCACGCACTTGACAAACCGATCAAGCCCTCCGGCCATATACAGATACTCAAGGGCAACCTCGCACCGGGCGGTTCGGTTGCAAAGATCACCGGCAAGGAAGGCCTCAAGTTCAGCGGGCCGGCGAAGGTATTCGATGCCGAGGAGGCCATGCTCGAGGCCCTGGAAAACGGCCGCATCAACAAGGGCGACGTGGTTGTCATTCGCTACGAGGGCCCCAAGGGCGGTCCGGGCATGCCGGAAATGCTGACGCCGACCTCGGCAATCATGGGCGCGGGACTCGGTGAAGATGTGGCGCTGCTGACAGACGGCCGTTTTTCAGGCGGTTCGCACGGTTTCATTATCGGCCATATCGTCCCGGAGGCGCAGGAGGGCGGCCCGATTGCGCTGCTGCGTGACGGCGACCTTGTCACCATCGATGCAGAAGCAAAGCTCCTGTCCGTAGCCGTCAGTGACGCCGAGATGGAGCAGCGCCGCAAGGACTGGAGCATGCCGCCCTACAAGGCTGCAAGCGGCACGCTGTTCAAGTACATCAAGCTTGTCAGGAATGCATCCGAGGGCTGCGTAACGGATGAGTGAGAAGTGAGAAGTGAGAGGTGAGAAGTGAGAAGTGAGAAGTGAAGAAGTGAGAATAGATGAGTGGTTCGCTATCGACGTAACAGCCAACTTCACCCCGCTTCTTCACTTTCACTCCTCACTTTTCACTTTTCACTTTCACTTCTCACTTCTCACCTTTTTTCAAAACGTATCCCAGGCGGCCTTCTTGCGGAACCGGATGCGGGGAATGATCAGTCCGGTAATAATCCCCAGCAGTACTACGGCGGCACCCACCATAAACCAGTCACGCGCAGTCCGGTCCTTGAGGCTTTCATTTTCCTGGTGCAGGGTCTGCAGCTGCCTTTCCAGTGACACTACCCGGCCTTTCAGGTTCTTGTTCTCGGAGTCGAGGGCAAGGGCGCTTGAGGCGGTGCGCTTGATCTCGGAGAGTTCCTGGCTGACGTTGCGGGCTTCGCCATCCAGGGCGGCCAGGCTCTTATCGAGTGCGTTCTTCTCCTGTGTGAGTGCGGCAATCGTGGCGGCCATCTTGCTGTTCTCGAGTTCCATTTCGGCAAGGTTTTTTTCGGCAGTCGCCAACAGGTCGCGTGCGGCCTGGCCCTTCATCAGGAAGCGGGAAAGCACATAGCCATCCTTGCCGCTGCTGGTGCGTACATGGCTGTAACCGGAGTCTTTGTCGACATCGAGTACCTCAACCGGTGTGCCGCTGCGCAGCATACGGGTAATGCCATAGGCGGTACCCTTGCCGCTGCGCATGGTGATTTCAAGGCGGTCGCTGATATAGCGGGTTTCGGCGACCGCGTTGCCCGTGAGTACCAGCAAGAGGGATACAAGAAGAAGTGCGTTTTTCACTGCGGCTCCATTACGTCTGAGATTTTTGAGGTGATTATTCTAGCCGATTGGCGGCGCTTGTGTGCGGCCGGCTTGCCGTGGCTGCCGGATTTGGTGTAATCACAGGAAAAACAACCCTGTTGCACATCCATTTCTGGCGGCTGACAGGGTATTATCTGAAGCTGCATTTACGCCCTTGGTCGGTTTGACTGTGATGATAGACCCAACAGGAAACACCTTGTTAACGGCACGGCAGGTGCCTTCGCCCAATTTTGATGAGCGGCCGGCCGGCTGTGCGATAGGCCTTATTGTCATCCACGGCATCAGTCTGCCGCCGGGTGAGTACGGGGGGCCCTGCATAGACCGGTTCTTTACCAACTGTCTTGACCCGGATGAGCATGACTATTTTTCCGAAATTGCTCATTTGCAGGTGTCCAGCCACCTGTTGATCCGGCGCGACGGCGAACTGGTCCAGTATGTGCCTTTTTCAAAGCGCGCCTGGCATGCCGGCGAGTCCTGTTATGAAGGTCGGCCGGCCTGTAACGATTTCTCGATCGGTATTGAACTGGAGGGCGAGGATAGCGTGCCCTACACCGTGCTGCAGTACGAGCGCCTGGCGGAAGTCATTCACGAACTGATTGCAGTCTACCCGGGGTTGTCTGCAGAACGCATTGCCGGGCACTGTGATATCGCGGCGCACCGCAAGACCGATCCGGGCGCGGCCTTTGACTGGCAGCGGCTGCATGCCCGCCTTGCCGCGCTGCAGTCCTGAAGTCCGGAAGGGTGGGCGTTTTGCCGAACAGTGAAACTACCATCAACCTGTTGCGTCATGGCGAACCGCTTGGCGGCAGCCGTTACCGCGGGCAAGTGGATGATGCGCTCAGCGAGAAAGGCTGGCAGCAGATGTGGCAAGCCGTGGGCGATGACAATGACTGGCAGCAGATCATCACTTCACCCTTGCAGCGTTGCCGGGCCTTTGCCGACTTGCTCGGTGAGCGGCATGGACTGCCGGTACACACCGAGCCGCGCTTTGCGGAGGTGGGCTTCGGTGCCTGGGAAGGCAAGACCCGTGAGGAAGTGGAGCAGCTGTTTCCGGGACAGCTCGCACGCTTCTACCAGGACCCGGTTAACCAGCGCCCGCCGGGTGCCGAACCGCTGGATGCGTTTATGTCCCGGGTTGACAGTGCTTTTGCCGAACTGCTGGCGCGCTTTGCCGGGCAATCACTGCTGGTCGTTGCGCACGCCGGGGTGATAAGGGCAATCATCGCCATCGTTTTGAAAATTCCACCACTGGCCATGTACCGCATACATGTTGCCAACGCAGGTATGACCCGCCTGGCTACCGATGGCGAGCGATCCATCAAGCTCATTCAGCACGGCGTGAGTCGCTAGCGATGCGTATTGGCATCGATCTGGGTGGCACAAAGATCGAAGGCATCGTGCTTGCCGGGGATGGTGCGGAACTGGCGCGTGAACGTGTTGCCACCCCGCAAGACGACTACCAGGCTACGCTCGCGGCCATTGTCGAGCTGGTTGCTGTGCTTGAGCAGTCTGTTGCGCAAGCGTGTTCGGTCGGTGTCGGCATGCCGGGCTCCCGGTCGCGGGCAAACGGGCTGGTGAAGAACTCCAACTCGGTGTGTCTGAATGGCAAGCCCCTGTATCGCGATCTCGAATCGATGCTGGGGCGTGACGTGCGGTTTGCCAATGATGCGGATTGCTTTGCCCTGTCGGAGGCCACCGATGGTGCCGCAGCGGGCGCGGCGGTTGTTTTCGGGGTGATTATCGGTACCGGGACCGGTGGCGGGATTGTGGTCAACGGCAAACCGGTCAATGGTCCCAACGGCATTGCCGGCGAATGGGGACACAACCCCTTGCCATGGCCACAGCAGGACGAGTTGCCGGGGCCTGAATGTTATTGCGGCCTGTCCGGCTGTATCGAGACCTGGTTGTCCGGCCCCGGCCTGGTGCGTGACCATTACCACGCGCACGGGGTAAGCATGCAGCCTGTCAGCATTGCCCAATGTGCCGAGCTGGGGGATGCGAAGTCGAGGCAGAGCATGGCGCGATACTCGGACCGGATGGCACGCGCACTGGCGACTGTCATCAACGTGATCGATCCGGATGTGATCGTGCTTGGCGGCGGTGTTTCCAATATTGCATCGCTCTACAGGGACGTTCCCGCGCTGTGGGGCCAATACGTTTTCTCGGACAGTGTGGAGACCCGGCTGGTGCCGGCCATGCACGGTGACGCCAGCGGTGTCCGCGGCGCCGCCTGGTTATGGCCTGTGTGCGTGACCGGCTTTCGCCACGGTCCTGCAGGAGCGGATCTGATCCTCGATTGGCTTTGTTTCGCCCTGCGGGCGATAGACTAGACAACCAATCGCGCCTGCAAGGCGCTCCTACCCGATAGTGCACGGCAGCGGAGTCAGCATCCGCGATGAAGGTATGTGGCTACAGGCTTGCCGCAATCTTCCTCAGTTGCGGTACTTCCAGACCGCTTGCATCGGCCTGTTGCAGGGCACGGGCCAGCCGCGCCGGTGCACTGCGACCCGTGCAGCCGTGATCGGGATCGCCCGCAAAGGCCTTTAGCATGCCCTTGATCAGGGCATCGGCCGGCAAGTCATCACCCACCAGTGATTCCTGTATCTGTATGACCTCGCGGGCAATGCCTTCAGCGAGTTCGCGGTGGTTTGCCCAGAGCTCACTCACCGTTCCGCCGGTTACCAGGCCGGCGCAGTTGGTGGTGATGATGTAGACATTCTTTATCACCAGTTCCAGCAGCAGTTCGGCTGCAGTTTCCAGCACACACACCGGGATGTCGAGCATCCCCAGGCATTCCTGCAACAAGCCGGCGGCGGGGCCATAGACCGGGGAGGGGATCAGTACCTTGACGTCCTGGCCTTTTTTCTTCTCGAACCAGACGGAGATCACCGTTGGCTGAACCAGGCCGTAGGGTTCCCAGTCAGCCGGCAGTAATTCGTTTTGCAAGAGTGCGATACGCGATTGCCATGAGGCCGGTATCTGTTCCAGTGTCGCGTGCAGGTCATTTTCGGCAACGGCAACCAGCACCAGCTCCGGGGCGGGTAATTGCCGGGCCAGTTCTGCCAGATCTGTTTTGCGGGTTGCCGGGTAGACCGGGTGGCCGGCGCGCAGCAGGCCGCGTGCAAAAACGCCGCCCATTTCCCCGATGCCGATAATTATGACCGGTGATTTCATTGTTCCTGCTTGTGTCTGCTGTTGGGACGCGGGATTATAACGCATCCAGGAAAGCCGTTTGTCATATTAATAGTACACAGGAGATGACACATCACTCGTCATAGCAAAAGAGAATCCCTTCTCCCTCCGGGAACTGGCCGATGTACAAGGACGCACAAGTGTCGCGGGAGGCAGGATGCCCGGAGCGCCGATGAGGAGTTTTCAGGCCGTTATCATCGATCCCGGCTCGTGCAATGGTCAGGTCTGCATGTTTTTAAATTCAGAAAAATCCTTCAAGCATCAGTTTTGCCTATACAGCAATGCGGGCTGGACATGGTATTTGCCTGTCCTATTCCTGTTGTTGATGACCGGCTGGTCGAGTACGCCGGCGTGGCCGGAGATCCGGGTGAGCGACGATGCAGGGCAGCAGGTCGTACTGCAGCATCCCGCGCGGCGTATCGTCAGCCTGTCGCCGCACATCACGGAACTGCTGTTTGCCGCCGGTGCAGGCAGTTCCATCGTCGGTGTGTCCGCCTACAGTAACTACCCGCCGAATGCAGAAACGCTTCCGCGCATCAGTGACGGTGGCAGCCTTGACATGGAGGCCGTACTTGCCCTGCAGCCGGACCTGGTGGTTGCCTGGCAGAGCGGCAACCCGGATCGGCAGGTGCGGCGCCTGCAGTCACTCGGGATGACCGTGTTTCTCTCCGAACCACGCCGGCTGGAGGATATCGCGGTCACGCTCAGGAAGCTGGGCGAGCTGGCTGCCACAGGTACGGCAGCCGGGGCACAGGCGGCTGCATTTGAACAGCGGCTTGAAGGGCTGCGCAGTCGCTATGCACGACGCCCTGAAGTCGGCGTGTTTTACCAGGTATGGGAAAACCCGCTGATGACCTTGAACGGTGAACACCTGGTCAGTGACGTGATGCAGTTATGCGGCGGGCGCAATGTCTTTGCGGCACTGCCGGCACTGGCGCCACAAATCGACATCGAGGCCGTGCTCGTTGCCAATCCGGATGTCATCGTTACCGCTGTCGATGCCGGTGATAACAGCATGCTGGAGGCGTGGCGCCGCTGGCCGGAGCTGTCCGCGGTGAAATCAAACCAGCTGTACGCAATCCAGCGGGAACTGCTGGTGCGGCAAACGCCGCGGATACTGGACGGGGTTGAACGTTTGTGCGGAATTCTTGAGAAAGTGAGAAGTGAGAAGTGAGAAGTGAGAAGTGAGAAGTGAGAAGTGAAGAGAAGTGAAGAGTGAGAAGTAAGAAGTGAAGAGTGAAGTAGTAATAGCCACGGAATCCACGTGAAGTACACGAAAATCATTCTTAAGCATCTTACTTTTCACTTCTTCCGTATTCTTCACCTTCACTTCTTCACTCTTCACTTCTCACTTCTCACTCTCTCACCTTTCTTTTCATGCTTCCAGAAAACATCGGCTACACCGGCCTGTTTGTTCAGGTGCCGGGCCATCACAAACAGCAGGTCGGAGAGCCGGTTCAGGTATTTCAGGGAAGCCGGGTTGATGCCTGCCTGCTTGCCGAGGCTGTGGGTACGCCGTTCGGCGCGACGGCAGATGGCACGGGCCAGGTGGCAGGCCGCCGCGGCCGCGGAGCCGCCCGGCAGGATGAATTCCTTCAGGGCCGGCAGGTCTGCATTGAGTTCATCGAGTAACTGTTCCAGCCCTGCAACGTGTTCATCCGTGATGCAGCTGGTATCGGGGATGCAGAGTTCGCCGCCGAGATCAAACAGCCTGTGCTGGATGCCGGTCAGTGAAAGCTGGACAGCTACCGGCAGTTCATGGGCAAGCAGGACCCCGATGGCGCAGTTCAGTTCGTCAACCGCACCCATGGCCTCGACTCGCGGATCGTCCTTGGCAACGCGTGAACCGTCACCAAGGCCGGTGGTGCCGTCATCGCCGGTGCGCGTGTATATCTTTGAGAGCCGGTTGCCCATTCAGCTGTCCAGCAGCCGATATTCAACCGGTACCAGCATGTCGATGCTCCGGCCATGCAGCCATGCTCCGGCACCGGGTATGCTGGCCAGTTGCAGTGATTTCACCGCGGCGTGGTCCAGTGCAGGGTAGCCGGACGTCTCGTTGACCTGCAGGTCTGAAATCAGGCCGTCGGGTTCGATATGCAGTTCCAGGGTGACAACCCCCTGCCAACCCTTGCGACGCGCAATGGCCGGGTAGCTGAGTCGCTGCGTGACCAGTCGCAGCACGCTGTCGCGCAGGTGCCGGTCGGATTCTTCATGGCTGGGGCGGGGGCTGCTGCGCGGCAAGGGTTGCCGCAGCGGCCGGATTTTGTATTGTCCGCATCGCCCGGATCTGATCGCCGGGTGTCCGCTGGCTCCGTGCTTGCCCCGAGAGGCTGTTCAGCGGTTGCACGGCGGCCTGCTGAAACAGGTTTATGCGGCGGAGCCGGCTCTTTTGCTGTGGTATCGGGCGGGCGCTGCCCGCTCGCAGCGTCAGTCGCTGCGAGGGGTGTGCTCTGGCCCGCTTGCTCCGTGATATCCAGCAGTAGAACCTGTCCCGGTTTGCCGGTGTCGGGCAGCGGCGCTACCCAGGCGAACATGACTGCGGCATGTGCTGCCACAGATAATGCCAGGAACCATTTAAAGTGAAGACTCATTGATTGTTGCGGCCGAGTGCCCTGGAAACGGTGAACAGTATAGTCCGTTCCGGTAATGGATAGGCATTGTACACACCGGCGGTGGATACGCTGCTGACACCGTAGTCGATAGCCTCTTCTTCAAATATATTGTTGACCTCGACGCCCAGCTGGAATCCCGCAAGCATGGTGGCTGGCCCTGGCATCGACCGTGGTGTAGGCAGGGATCTTTCTGCCGAAGCTGTTGGCCTGGTCATTATCGAAGTATTTTTCGCCGGTGTAATTGACTGCAACCCTGTATTCAGTGTTTGCCGACTGTTCCCAGCTCGCTGCCAGGCTGGCCGTGTTTTCCGGGACCAGGGGTACATTGTTTCCGGAGAATGGTCCGTCGCGGAACCTGGCGCGCATCCAGGTGTAATTACCTTGCAGGCGTAACCGGTCTGTAAGATCAATGGCGGCGCCTAATTCAATCCCGTAGCGTTTCGTCGGATCAAGGTTGATATTCTCAAAGGTGATCGGGTTGAAGTGGATCTCGTTTTTCAGCCGCATGTAATAGGCATTGGCATTGAGCGACAGTTTGCCAGTGTCATAGCGGGTGCCGATATCAAGGCCGTTAGCGGTCTGCGGGTCCAGTGGCGAGAATATCCTGGTTCCCGTGAAGGCAAACGTGGCCGGGTCAAAGAAAAACCTCGACTCAAACATCTCGTCCACAGTGGTCACGCGGGCGCTGCGGGTAAACTTGATATAGGCAGCCGTGGCCGGGTTGATCTGTTTCTCGATACCGGCCTCCAGCATGTGTACCCGCTGACTGTCGGACAGGCGCGGTGCCGGACCATCGGAAACGGGATCGGCACCCGGTGCGGTCGGATCGAAACGGTCTCTGGCCTCCAGTTTTACCCATTGCAGGCGGGCACCCAGGTTAAGCGTGATGTCTTCACTGGCAGCAATCACTGTATCGGCATACACGGCGGTGGATTTCTGCTCGGCATCCAGTTGATGTATGGGTGCGCTGTCTGTTGCAGGATTTAATGAACGGTCGGAATGGTAGTCACTGTTGTAATAATCAATGCCCGCAGTGGTTGTTGCCTGTCTGCCAAGCAGACGGTGGGGCTGGTGGATGCGTGGTGTGAATGACCAGGTATCGAGATCGGTATCCAGGTGGCTGGCAAACAAGCCGCCAAACAGGTAATCATCATAAAAGGCCTGCTGGTTCTTGTGACGGTAACTGAAATCGAACACGGCCTCGCTGCCATTCTCCCAGTAGTGGGTATAACCGGGATTGATCACGTAGCCATCCTGGTTGCCGAAGTCTCGCGGGGTGCCGGTACCCCTGCGGTCGGACTTGAGTTCGTTGATCCCGGTTCCCGGATTGACCTTGCGCTCGCCCGGAAGATCGAGGTCCTGTTCAAAACCATAAAGCTTGAGAAATAATTCGCCGTTATCACGCGTGTAGCGGATGTCGGCGTTGACGCTGCGCTGGTCCAGGTCGTTGTGGTCGCGGTAGCCGTCACTTCCGGCGCCATGTGCGCCGAGAAACACGGCAAGCGGGCCGCTGCTGTGGCTTGCATGCGCGTCCACTTGCCGGCTATCCAGGTTGCCTGCACCTGCCTTGATGAAAGCCGTCTGTGCCGCTTTCCAGCGGATGCCGGGTGATGATGTTGATGGTGCCGCCAATCGCGCCATCACCATAGAGTACCGCGCCGCTGTTGCGCATGATCTCGATACGCTCGATGCTTTGCAGGGGTATGACGCTGAAATCAACGCTGGAAAAATCCACGTCATTCAGGCGTCGTCCGTCCAGCAGGATCAGGGTGTTTTGACTCGACGCCGCGCCGAAGCCGCGAATATCAACCGTGGCACCGGTGCCGTTATTGCCGAACAGGCTGCGTGTAACAACGCCGGCCTCACGGCCCAGCAGTTCCGGCAGGGTGCGTGCCGTGCTTTTCCCGATATCCTCCGCGGTAATCACCGTGGTATGACCGCGGGCACCGAGCCCCCCGGTGTTAATGCGTGTGGCGGTGACCAGGATATTGCCGGATGACAGGGTATTTGCAGCGGCATTGCCGCAACACAGTCCTGCAAGCAGGATCTGCATCACGATAACGGAACGGATTGTCATTGTCTTCTCCATGCCACAGCACGACCCCGTGCTGAAGTTTGATCAGTGCAGAAGGAGAATGACAATGACAGGAAGAAGTATTCCACTGCCAGCATCGCCCCTCGCGATACATGCATGTGGTTTCAGGCCGGTCTCCGGGCTTGCGAGCGGGTTGGTACCCGGTGAATCACCTTCCCGCGTCATGCGCAGTGGTATATTCGATTCACCTATGCTCGCTTACCGTTGCGGGGGCAGCGCCGGACTTGTCATTGTGTTGACGCACCGGCTTCCCGTTTCATCCCTTGGACGGAGGTCCGTGGGACACCTGAAACTAAGCTGCGGAAACTGTACGGGCGGGACGCACGCAAGTCAAGGAAACTCTGTTATTGCAGTCCTTTCGTGCTTATCGCGGCAGCCATACCGGCCCGTCGGGCCCCTGCAGGGATTGCAGCGGGTAGTGATAGAGACGATCCAGGCTTGCCTGCGTGATGACCTCGCCTGCATTGCCCAGCGCATGCTCGCCATCGCCGAACAGCAACAGGAAGCGGTTGCAGTAACGCAGTGCGAGGTTGATATCGTGCATCACCAGCAGCAGCGACTTTCCGGACCCGGTGGATTGCCGTTTGAGCAAATCAAGCGCCTGGATCTGGTAATGGATATCCAGGTGATTGGTCGGCTCGTCGAGCAGCAGGATTGCAGTGTCCTGGGTGAGCAGGGTGGCGATACCCAGACGGCGCCGTTCGCCACCGGACAGCGTTGCGACATTGCGTGTCTCCAGCTCCGCCAGGCCGACGGCCTTGAGTGCCGCGCGCGCGATGCTGTAGTCGTTTGCATCTTCCCACTGAAAGCTGCCCAGCCAGGGATGGCGGCCGGTGAGCACGGTTTCCAGCACGCTTGCCGGGAAGTTGTCATGATGGTCCTGCAACAGGATACCGATGTGCCGGGAGAGTATCTTCCCCGGCAGCTCGGAAAATGTTTGGCCATCCAGTTTTATGCTGCCGCGGGTCGGTTGCCGCAGTCCTGCAAGGGTGTGCAGCAGTGTGGTTTTACCGCTGCCGTTGCGGCCGAGTATGCACCAGCGTTCGCCTGCAGCGATACGCAGGTCGAGATCCTGACATACGCGTGTATCAGCAATGTTGACGGTAACCGCGCTGGCTTCCAGTACCGGCATGGGCTAGTGCTCGTCGCCGTGGAGTGTGCGGCTGTGATGCAGCAGTGCCAGGAACAGGGGTACGCCGATCAGTGCCGTGAGTATGCCCACCGGTAACTGCCGGGGTGCCAGCAGGGTGCGTGCGAGGGTATCTGCAACGATCAGCAGGCTGCCGCCCAGCAGTGACGCGGCCGGTAAAAGTATGCGCTGGTCACGCACACCCATGAGGCGCAACATGTGTGGCACGATCAGGCCGACAAAGCCGATGGTGCCGGCCAGGGTGACGGCGGTGGCGGTCAGCAGGGAGGCCAGTAAATAGATGAAACGCCGTAACGGCCTGATGCGCACGCCCAGAGAGGCCGCCGCCAGTTCACCGTGCGTCAGGATATTCAGCGAACGCGCAATGGCAATCGCCGCCAGCAGGCCGACGACCAGAATGGCAAACCCCGTGTACGGCACCGTGGCATAACCCAGGTCGCCCATTAACCAGAAGAGCATGCCGCGCAGGCCCTGTTCGGGACTGAGCGCGAGGATAAAACCAATGCAGGCGCCCCAGCCGGCAGCGACCACGACCCCGGTCAGTAAAAGCCGGCTGCCTGTCCAGCTGCCGCGCCCGTGTGACAGGCCGAATACCAGCGCCATGGAGAACAGTGCACCGGCAAATGCCGCGCCCTGCAGCCACAGGGCGCCAAGGCCGAACAGCAGCGCCAGCAGCGCACCTGTCGCCGCGCCACCGGACACACCGAGCACGTAGGGATCCGCGAGCGGGTTGCGCAACAGCACCTGCATCAGGCCGCCGGCAAGTGCCAGCAGGGCGCCGGTCGTAAATGCCGCCGCGGTCCGCGGCCAGCGCAGTTCGATGATTACCCGTTCGGCAAGTCCCCCTGTGCCTTCGCCAATGGACGCCAGCAGTTCCTGCCAGCCGATCTCGACCGTGCCGCTCGACAGGCTGAACAGGAAGCTGGCCAGGGTCGCCAGCAGTAATGCGGTGAACAGGAGGGTTGGTCGCATGATCAGGAAATATTGATTCTTTCAGAAGTGACAAGCCATGGTGTGCCCGTTAAGAGGGTTCTTATTTATCCATTGGTAGGGAGGTAGGATGGGTAAAGGAGCGAAGCGACGTACCCGTCAGAGCCATACCCGATGGGTACGCTACGCTTTACCCATCCTACCGGCTGTTTCATAGGCCTGCATTTGAATCGAGACTTATGGCACTCAGGATTACCTCAAACTGATTACCGGCCAGCCATGGTCGTCGGCATGCTGTTTGAGAATCTCGTCCGGGTCCACGGCAACCGGGTGACTGACTTTGTTCAACAGCGGCAGGTCATTGTGCGAATCGCTGTAGAACCAGCTGTCATCAAGTGTTTGCCGGTTGCTTTCCAGCCAGTCTTCAAGTTGGGCGACCTTGCCGTCCTGAAAGCAGGGCACGCCGGTAATGCCGCCGCTATAACGGCGATTGATAATCTCGGGTTCGGTGGCCAGCAGGTGGCGGATGTTATACAGCGCGGCTATCGGGCCGGTAATAAAGCGGTTGGTCGCCGTAATAATGACCGGTGTGTCGCCCTCTTGCCTGTGCCGGTCAATCAATTCCTGCGCGCCGGGAAGCAGGATCGGGATGATCTTCTCCTCGATATACTGGTGGCGCCATTGCTCCAGGGTCTCCATGCTGTGTTCGGCCAGTGGTTTGAGTTGAAATTCGAGGAACTCGTGGATGTTCAGCTCACCGACCTTGTATAGATCGTAGAAGCGCTGGTTCTCGCTTGCATACAGCTTGCCGTCGACAACGCCCTGTTCAACCAGAAAACAGCCCCACAGGTAATCGCTGTCACCGGCAATCAATGTATTATCGAGGTCAAACAGTGCAATGCCCACGTCACGCCGGTCCCGGGTAAAAAAACGCTGCCAAGCATACACGATTGGAGGCGCGGCAAGCGCCGACTGCCGGGCCCACGGTTGCCCCGGCCTGTGAGCTATGGGAGAATGATTTCAGTCCGGAAATGCACTATAGGGTATACAAGTGATTGATCCAGATGGATTTAGGCCAAATGTCGGGATTATCCTGTCGAACCCGCAGGGGCGGCTCTTGTGGGCCCGGCGCATCGGCCAGGATGCCTGGCAGTTTCCGCAGGGCGGTATGCGTTCGAACGAGACGCCGAGCGAGGCCATGTACCGGGAGCTGGCCGAAGAGGTCGGTCTGCAGCCGGAGCAGGTCGAGCTGATCGGTTCAACCCGCGGCTGGCTGCGCTACCACCTGCCGCGGCAATACCTGCGGCGTACAAGCCGGCCACTGTGCATCGGTCAGAAGCAGGTCTGGTTTCTGCTGCGCATTCTCTGTGAAGATCAGGCGGTAACACTCGATCAGTCGGACAAGCCGGAATTCGATTACTGGTGCTGGGTGGACTACTGGCACCCTCTCAAGGAAGTTGTTTCATTCAAACGCAATGTTTACCGGCGGGCGCTGAATGAACTGGCGCCGCTGCTGTTCCCGGATGGCATACCTGCCGGATTGAAAAGAACATAGCCGGTATTTTGTTTCCGGGTTGGGCTGACTGACTGCCAGTCAATAGCCGGAACAGACTTTCTAACCGTTAATTACTGGAACCATTCCCATGCTGGAGACCTTGCGTCGTATTGTCCAGGAAGTAAACACTGCGCCTGACCTTGGACAGGCCCTGGATATTATTGTCCGGCGTGTACGTGAGGCGGTGGACGTGGATGTGGCGTCCGTTTACCTTTTTGATGCCGAGCATGATGAGTTTGTGCTGCGAGCAACCGAAGGCTATCGCAAGAATGCCATCGGCAAGGTGCGCTTAAAAAAGACTGAAGGCCTTGTCGGCATGGTGGGCGAGCGTGAAGAACCCGTGAATATCCGTGATGCCCCGAGCCATCCACGCTATCGGTTTGTCCATGATACCGGTGAGAAGCCCTATCATGGTTTTCTCGGTGTTCCTATTATTCAGCACGGCGTGGTGCTGGGCGTGCTGGTTGTCAGGCAGCGCGAGATGCGCAAGTTTGGCGACGAGGAAGAGGCCTTCCTGGTGACGCTGGCCGCGCAACTGGCCGGCGCCATTACCCATGCCGGTGCCAGTGGAGAAATCACCAGTGTACTGGATGCTGCGGAGGAGGTTTCTCTTTCACTGAAGGGCCTGCCCGGTGCATCCGGTGTGGCCATTGGCCAGGCGATGGTTGTTTACCCGCCTGCGAACCTGGATGCCATTCCGGACCGCAAGATCGAGAATATAGAAGCCGAGATAAACAGTCTCGATGAAGCAGTAGCCGCGGTTCAGGATGATATCAGTGACTATGCCAATCGCATGTCCGCCGTCTTGCCCGCGGAAGAGCTTGCATTGTTTGATGCCCTGCTGTTGATGCTGGGGGGCGACAGTCTTGTCGGCGAAACGAAGGAGCTGATTCGCGCAGGTAACTGGGCGCCGGGTGCCTTGCGCAAGACCATAGCGAAACACGTGCAGGTATTCGAGTCCATGGAAGATTCTTACCTGCGTGAACGCGCCAGTGATATTAATGATCTGGGTCGCAGGATTCTGACACACTTGCAGGATGAACAGCCGCTAAGCCGTATGGCCTACTCGAAGACGGTGCTGGTTGGCGAGGAAATCAGTGCCGGGCAACTGGCGGAAGTTCCGCTGGAAATGCTGGCCGGCATTGTTTCGGTCACGGGTTCAAGTTCGTCGCACGTGGCCATCCTGGCGCAGGCCATGGGTATTCCCGCCGTGATGGGGGCACTCGACCTTCCTGTCGCCCGCCTGGAAGGGCAGTCGATGATAGCCGATGGCTACCGCGGTGATGTGTTCGTCAACCCATCTGCACTGATACGCAAGGAATATCTGCGCTTGCAGGCAGAGGAGAACGTGCTCTCCGAGGTGTTGCGGCACGAGGCGGACAAGCCCTCGGAAACGCCGGACGGGGTCTACATCCCGCTGTATCTGAATACCGGCCTGGTTTCCGGCGTAGAGTCCGTGGTTCATAACAGGTGCGATGGTGTCGGCCTGTATCGTACCGAGATTCCGTTCCTCATAAGAGACCGGTTTCCCACTGAAGAAGAACAAATGCGGATTTATCGCAAGTCGCTGGAGGCCTATGCACCGAACCCGGTCACCCTGCGAACACTTGATGTCGGCGGTGACAAGATGCTCCCGTATTTTCCGGTGGTGGAGGAAAACCCGTTCCTTGGCTGGCGGGGTATACGAATTTCACTCGACCACCCGGAATTGTTTCTGACCCAATTGCGCGCCATGTTGCGTGCCAGTGTTGGTCTGAACAATCTCACCATCCTGTTGCCGATGATTTCCTCGGTATCGGAGCTGGACAAGGCGCGGGTATTGATCAGGCAGGCCTATGATGAGCTGCTGGAGGAGGGTGAGGATGTCTATCGCCCGCCGTTAGGCATCATGATCGAGGTGCCTTCGGCGGTCTACCAGATTGCCGCCATGGCACGACGGGTCGACTTCTTTTCAATCGGTACCAATGATCTCACCCAGTATCTGCTGGCGGTTGACCGGAATAATTCACGTGTTGCCTACCTCTACCAGACCTTGCATCCTGCATTGTTGCACGCGATCAAGCTCATCGTCAGGGAAGCACACAAACTCGGTAAACCTGTCAGTGTCTGTGGAGAAATGGCGGGTGACCCGGCAGCCGTGCTGGCGCTGATGGGGCTGGGCGTGGACAGTTTGAGTATGAGTGCCAGCAGCCTGCCACGCGTGAAATGGGTGATTCGCAGCTTCAAGAAGTCAGAAACGGTGGAATTGCTGCAGCAGGCCCTGTTGCTGGAAGAACCTGCTGCCATCCGCGAACTTTACAATAATGTGCTCGAACAGGGCGGCCTGGGCGGCCTGGTGCGGGCCGGTAACTAGCCCTGCCGCGGTCTTCGCATACGCCGGGACGTTTTCCGGTGGATGAGTAGCCGGCTGGATGTCATTGGCAAGTTCAGAACGTCGTCGGGACTCCGTGTGTTTCAGCATGCGACGCCCGGTGATGGCAATGCAAAGAAGCAGGTGCGCGGCCCCGAAATGCAGAAAATCTGCGGGTGATCATCCCCGCAGCAGTGGCATATCGACGCTGGTAATGTGTAAGGGTTTTAGTGCAATCCCGGTAAATATACCGACAGAGCCTGTTATGATTGCAGCTTCGCTGATAAAGCGTGACAGTGTTTTTCACCATGATCAAGCCCCCTTTTGGGTTAAACGAATTTTTATTTGGGTGTTGCGGCGGTTATACAGGGTTTATGGCGCAGAATTCCGGAGTCAACCAGAGGAGAAAGGAAATGCAACTAATTGGCAGAAATTGCGGCAAGGCGGGTAGCTGGTGTGCCTCGTTGTTGCTGGTGCTGGGTCTTGCTGTCACGAGCAGCGCGTATGCAAAGTCAGCGATGGAGATAGAAATCGAGGTTGATGAAACAATCAAGGAGTTCAAGCAAAAAATAAAAGGCGGTTCCGAGTTCCTGAAGCGTGCCGGGGGGGTGCTGGTATTTCCGACCGTGCTCAAGGCCGGTTTCGTGCTTGGCGGTGAATACGGTGAAGGTGCCCTGCGTGTGGGTGGCAAGACGGTGGATTACTACAGCACGGCGGCAGCCTCGCTCGGCTTCCAGGTCGGCGCGCAATCCAAGTCGATAGTGGTGGTATTCATGAGCAGTGAGTGCGCTGGCGGATTTCCGCAGCAGCAAAGGCTGGAAGGCGGGTGTGGATGGCTCGGTGGCGCTGGTCGAATGGGGTGTTGGTGAAGACATCAACACGATCGATATTAAAGACCCGATTGTCGGGTTTGTATTCAGCAACAAGGGGCTGATGTTCAATCTGAACCTTGAAGGCTCGAAATTTACCAAGCTGGAGAAGTGAGAAGTGAGAAGTGAGAAGTGAGAAGTGAAGGGAAGTGAGAAGTGAGAAGTGAGAAGTGAGAAGTGAGACGTGAGAGGTGAGAGTGATGGTGTTCAGCTTTGCGCTGGAACTCTACTACATTTTACTTCTCACTTTTTACTTTACGCCCGGTGCTGGCGGGCAGCTGGCGCGGCGTTTGCCCCATAACCAGACGCCGCTGCCTGCCAGCATCAGGAACAGGACGGCGGCTGCATCCACCAGGTAGACACCCCAGCTGCCGAGGATACGGCCGCTATGCAGGTCCAGCATGACGCGTTCCAGCGGTAGACCAGTGCCGCGCCAGCTTGTCTTTAATGCCTGTTCAAACTGCAGGGACGGCTTTTCGCTGCGTGCCCATGTGGCAGCAAGGCTTTCGGTTTGATGCCACTCGATAAAATCGGCATTGGTCCGGTAATAACCCTGCGCCGCCCTGATTGCCAGGTTTCCATCCGCCGTCAGCCCGATTGCCTGCATGCCGGAAGGTACCCCGGTTGCACTATCCAGCTGTTCGATCAGTTCTCCTTCCTGTTGTGAATAACAGCAACTGGTCCATCGATGCCGATGACGATGAGGTCTGAATATTCAACGGCGCCGATGAGTGGTGCTGCCACGCCCGGGGATTTTCAGCGTATCCCAGTACAGGTTTTCACCGACCTCAGTGACACGGTGTGCACCTGCCCGGTAGCTGTTCTTTATGTCAGGCGCATGAATGCCATACCAGTCGAGCAGGGTATCGGAGCGGACACTGCTGGAGTCCAGTCCCAGTTCTTCAGTGTGGTTCAAGCGCCAGGCCGGTGATTGTCAGCATGACGACAAACAGTGAAGCCGTAAGCCCCATATAGCGGTGCCATACGTACAGTGAACGCAACAACTTGATGCGGTTTTTATTGCGCCGGGTCATCGGAGACGATTGTCCTTCTGTGCAGGTAGAGTGCCAGGCGCGCCAGCTTTTTCAGTGCGCGAACAGACAGGGTCGCGCCCGAGATGCCGTCAATATGCCGGTCGAGCTTGTGATTATCGGCCAGTCCCGCGCCCTCGAACTGGTCGGTGAAGAAGGGGTAACGTACCTCCCATCCACGGCTTTCCCGGAAGATGAGCACCCTGATGAGCTCCAGTGTATTGTCCTTGACAACCAGTCCCACCGTGATGGGCTTGTCCTTGCCGATTTCCTCGAGTATCCATGCTGTTCTGTTGTCCTTTAACCAGTAGCGTAGCCGCAGTCCCGGGTAACGGTGTCCGAGAATCTCCTTTGCGTTTTCCCTGATATCTCCCTGTAACCAGAGTACGGCAGGCGTCGGCGGGTTACCGTCAAATACTTCGTCGAGGAATTTTTCCGGCGACTGGTAGATGCTGCCGGCCAGCGCATGTCCGGCCAGCAGCGAGGTGATTAGTAACAGGCATGCCCGGGTGATCATTGAGATACAAAGTAACAGAACAAACTGTTGGCTGTATTTTAAAACTGGTAGCCAATGCCCAGATCAAAAGCATCGAAATCCCTGCCGGATTCGGCCGCCAGGTCATGATCACGGCTGCGGTAGTCCGCTTTCAGGACGACATCCTCGTGTGGCCAGAAATTTATACCAACTTCCCACTGGTCGAACTTGTCACGGGAGCGGGCGGCGTCGATATCCTCGTAACGGGCATACAAACCAACATCATCGCGCGGCTTGAAGCTGGGTTCCAAGATACCAGCCGCTCTGGTCATCGGCTTTCGCGGCCTTAACGGCTGAACCGTCGAAATCCCACTCCGCGTACAGCGCACGCAAGGCAAAGGGTCCTTTCTGATAGGCCACATGGGTCTCGTACAGAATACCGTCATCGAGACCGTCACTGCCTGATTGTGAAGGATCGGTCTGGTAGTTGACGGAAGCACCGACTTCAAGGCCCGCGACACCGGTGTATCTCACGCGACCGGTATATGCCAGCTTGTCGGCGAGTGCTTCCGAGGTCTTTTGGCGGCCACTGCGCACCCGAAATGCACTGCCGCCGGTCGTTGGCATCTTCAGCCCTTCATGGATGGCGAGATCCCAACTGATACCGTTGGCATGGTGTCCGCTGATCGCGGCACCGCCTGCCCACCATGTGGCAGGTATGATGATATTTTCGACATCATTACGTTCAACACCATAGAAGGTGTTCGGTTCATGGGTCTCGTTCATGATGCCGACCGGCAGGATGAAAATGCCACCCTTTGTGCTGAGTTGATCATTGATGTCGAACTCAATATAGGCCTGCTCCACTTCCACTTCACCGGGATTGGATGCTCCATCGCATATCTCATCACCGGGAGCGAGACCGCCCGCCGGTACTGTAAAATCACAGACATTGTCCTTGGTGAGTGCATGTTCAACCTCGAGTTCGGAGAAGAAACGCAGATCGTCTGTAAACTCGTGACCGAAAAACAGTACGAAGCGGTGAAAGTCGATTTCCTTCTGGTCCCTGGAAGAATCGTCTGCATCGATATTGTTGTAATGCATTTCACCATAGCCACCAATGGTTGTGCGCTCGGCCCAGCTCCCGGCGCTCGCGGTATAGGGTGGCGGATTCCTCCACGGCAACGACGGCCGCCTCGGCCTTTTCATCGGCGGCCGAGGCCGTTGCAGCGGTGGCCGCCTGTTTCTTTTTAAGGGCGTTCAATCTCTGCCTGTTGTGCCTGGATGATGTCCCAGAGTTGCTCGAGCGTGGGCGTGGCGGGCGCCTCGTCGGCAAACAGGCTGGCCGAGACCAGCGGCAGGAGCAACAAGGCCAGCAATGGGGTTGCGCGTTTCATGGGTAACTCCGTGTGTGTTTATGAACATTTGCTAATATTCTACGGAATATTAAAGTAAATACAAATCATTATCATTAACAATTGGTTCATATACGAACGCGGCGCCTTGCCCTGGGGTGTCTGGATCAGACAGGTGACTGTTTTGATTGCAAATATGGAGCTGACCGGCGGGTGTCGAACGGCGCTTGAGTGACCACCCATTCAGGGAGGCTGGCATGGATCGGTTCCAGCGATTATATTGTATCTAACTGATATTCTTCTTTTTAAGCAGGCAAATAACGGAGCTTGATATGTCACAGGCAGCACAGTCATTAGCAACAGGCGGTTTCAGTGTGGAGCTGGCGGAATCGACTCTGGCGTTGACGGCCGCCGCGCGCGAGAAAATGAGCGAACTGATCAAGCAGGCGGAAGATGAGGATCTCAAGGCCATCCGCGTATTTGTGTCAGGCGGCGGTTGTGGCGGCATGGGTTATGGCATGACATTTACGGATTCGCAGAATGAGTATGACTGCGTGCGCAAGGAAGAAGGTTTCGATCTTTTTGTCGATGCGGTGGCGATGAATTACTTGCGCGGCGTTGAAATCGACTACGTGGAGCGCCCGACCGGTGCCAGTTTCGTCTTCAATAATGCATTTTCCATGACCGGTGGCTCCGGCACCTGTGGTGCCTGCGGTTCTGCCGGCGGCGGTTGCGCCTGACAGGCGGCAGCCCGCGCGCAGCTGGCGAACACAAACTGTGTATAAGGGTTAGCGGCTTGCAGGCGTTGGTCTGCAAGCCGTTTCCTTGTCCGGGTGCCGCATCGCTGTTAGTTCAGGCTGCAGTAAAAAACGCGGTTCACGTATCCAGTCTGACTGGGCAGATCTTCCAGTCGATATACACCACGCCTTGCACGCTTTCGGGACTTTTCAGAATACGGCCACAACGGTGCAAACAACTCCGCGCCTGTTGCTGATCGCGCCCCCCGGCAGTTATCGAACAGCCGCGTTTCTCGAGGCGGCACGGCTCCACGGGGTGGATGTACTGGTGGCCTCCGAGGGAAAATTCTCACTGGTCGGGGAACTTGCCGGCGGCCTGCACGTGGACCTGTCTGATCCGGCTGCTGTTGACGTGTTGCTGGCCGCAAACCGGCAACGTCCTTTCTGCGGTGTTCTGGCGACTGACGATACAACCGTTGAGCTGGGGAGTCGCATCGCAGCGGCACTGGAACTGCCGCATAACCCCGTCGAAGCCGCACGTTATTCACACCGCAAGGACCTGTCCCGCGAAGTGCTGGCCAGGGCCGGGGTCGGCGTCCCGGAATTTCGCCTTGTAAACCTTGCCGGGCCGCTCGGGCCGCAGCTCGAAGGGCTGGTATTTCCCTGCGTGGTAAAGCCCCTGTCGCTTTCCGCCAGTCGCGGGGTAATCCGCGCTGATACACAGAAACAGTTGCTGGCCGCCTGTGCACGGATACAGCACATACTCGCCGGCGAGGACCAGGATGATGAATTTGTGGCATCGCATGTACTGGTCGAGCGCTTTGTAGCGGGACCCGAGGTGGCGCTGGAAGGCTTGTTAAGCGGGGGCAGCCTCAAGGTGCTGGCGATTTTTGACAAGCCCGATCCAATGGACGGGCCGTTTTTTGAAGAAACCTATTACATTACGCCCTCGCGCCACAGCGAGGCCTGGCAGGAAAAAATTGTCAGCTGCGTAACAGCCGCCTGCAGGGCGCTTGGCCTGGGCGAGGGGCCGGTGCATGCCGAGCTGCGATTATCAAATGAGGGCTGCATCGTCCTTGAAGTCGCCAGCCGCACCATTGGCGGCGAATGTGCCCGCCTGCTCAGCTACGGCACCGGACACAGTCTCGAGTCGCTGGTGATTGCGCATGCGACCGGGAAACCACTGGAAATGCAGGCGCAGACCGGTGCCGCAGGGGTGCTGATGATTCCGATTGCCGAGGCCGGCATTATGCGGCGTGTGGAAGGGATTACAGCGGCGCGAGCCGTGCCGTTTGTAAAAGAGATCCTGATTAATATTCGTGAAGGCTATGAACTGGTGCCACTGCCGGAGGGCAGCAGTTACCTGGGCTTTATGTTTGCCTGCGCGCCGACGGCAGAACAGGCCGAGGCGGCCCTGCGTGCAGCGCACCAGGCGCTGAACATCGTGGTAGCGCCACTGCTGAAAATAGAAGTTAGAGGTGAGAAGTGAGAAGTGAGAAGTGAGAAGTGAGAAGTGAGAAGTGAGAAGTGAGAAGTGAGAAGTGAGAAGTGAGAAGTGAGAAGTGAGAAGTGAGAAGTGAGAAGTGAACGGACGTCCGGCTTTCGCTACAAATCACTCTTTACTCTTCACTTCTTCACTTTCACTTCTCACTTCTCACTTCTTGGCGCCCGGGGGTTTGAAGCCTTCCGGGACCGAGCCGAAATCGCCTTCGCCAAACAGAAAGCCAACCATGTGCTTTTCGATCAGCTCCACGCTTTGTTTGTCGCCGGTATTCAGGCCATTCTCATTGATGATCATGGTCAGGCGCTCCAGCCACTTGTTCCAGCCTTCCGCGGAAACATTCTCGTAGATGCGCTCACCCAGTGATCCCGGGTGCGGGACGGATTCCAGCCCTTCGGCTTCGCGCTTGAGGACGACACAATTCACGATACGGCTCATCCGGCTTTTCCTCTGGAGGGTGTCTGTTACGGCCTGATTATACCCTGATCGCCGGGTTGTTGGCTGCATTTCCCGCAACAATCAGGCGGGTTTGACAACGGTCAGCAGCACGATCGCGACCAGCAGCAGGGACGGGATCTCGTTGATCCAGCGGTAAAAGACATGACTGTGTGTGGCAGTTCCGGTGCGGAATTCCCTGTTGATCATCCAGCAGTAGAAATGAAACGCGATCAGCAGTCCGACCAGCAGCAGTTTGGCGTTCAGCCAGGCGGTATCACGGTAGGCGCTCCAGGCATACTCCAGCAGCAGCCAGCCACCGAACACGGCTGTCAGAATCGCACCGATCGTCATGATGATGAAAAGCTTGCGTTCCATGACCAGGAACCGCGCATGTCCGGTTTCGTCATGACAGTCGGCATGATAGACATACAGGCGTGGCAAATAGAACAGGCCGGCGAACCAGGTCACCATGAAAATGATATGCAGGGCCTTGATCCAGAGCATGGTGTGCAGGTTTCCTATGATTCGTCAGCTGCAAAGAGCCGGCTGGTGCCGGCCTGTTGCAGCATATTGTGGATGTTTTTTCGTAATTTCACCATATCCAGTGCGCCGGTTCTGCGTAAAACGATACGCCCGTCCGGTGCAATCAGGAAGGATGTCGGTGTCAGCCGGACATTGCCGAAGGCCCGTGCCGCGGCCCCGTCGATGTCCATTGCGACGGGATAGGGGATGCTGCGTGCCTTGCGCATGGAGAGTACATGGCTGGGCTTGTCATGGCGCATGGCAATGGCGATGATTTCCAGGCCCTGTGGCGAGAGTTCATTATACAGCTCGATCAGGTGCGGCATTTCCCTGAGGCAGACACGGCAGGTGGTGGCCCAGAATGCAAGCAGTATCGGCCTGCCTCTGAAATCTGCCAGTGACAGCCGTTCACCGTCAACTGTCACCAGTGAAATATCCGGACTGTTCCCCGGTCCTGCGGGCGCAAGCCAGGCCCAGGCGAACAGGCCGAGCAATGCAACTGCAAGCAGGCTGAAAAATGTTTTCCTGGTTTTCATTCTTTCGGTTTCATGTCAGAAAGTTTCGTCATTGATTCTTCATTTCTTTTGTCGCCAAAATATTTGCCGAGAAATGCGAACACTTTTTTTATGCTGCGCCATAATTTCGGTAACAGCCAGATCATCAGCAGGATAAACACGACCAGCAGGACCAGGAATAGCACCGGGTTATAGAGTGCCGTCCACAGGCCGAGGATTACCATCACGTCTTCACCGACAGATGTGAACCAGTTGCTGACCGGTTCAGGGGAGGTATTGATCAGTACCCGCGACCCCGCCTTGGTGAGGTGGCTGCCGGTCGCCAGGGTACCCCCGGCGATGCCGGCGGCGAGTTGTGCCCCGGCGCCAACGTCTCCAATCGCGGCTGCGGCAAGTATTGCCCCGGCGGGTATCCGTATAAAGGTATGGATGGCGTCCCAGCCGGTGTCGACGCCGGGAATCTTGTCGGCGAAGAATTCGACACAATACATAACACCGGCTGCGAGCATGACCATCGGGTTCGAGAGTATTTGCAGGTCAGGGGGCAATTCGATGTTGCCGCTGCTGCTCATCCAGCCAAGCATGAACAGGGCGGCATACAGGTTGATGCCGCTGGCCCAGGCCACGCCCATGGTCAGTGCAATTGTCTGGGTGATGTCCATCGCTCCTCGTCAGCTGATGTGTCTGCGCCTGCCCTGGTTGCCTGTAATTCTAACCATTCCTGCAGTCGCGCGTGTATTTCGAGCGTTTTATGTATTCGGCCTCGCCACGCCGTAAGCATATAAGTATGATTGATTTAATATGTATTTAATGTGCCATCTTCGGCGCTGTCACGCGTATTTACAGGCAGGCTGCAGATACTGTCTAATACAGCCCCTGTTTATTAACCTCCCCGGGAGAGTCACATGTTGGAAGAATTCAAGAAATTTGCCATGCGCGGCAACGTGGTCGATATGGCCGTTGGTATCGTTATCGGTGCCGCATTCGGCAAGATCGTCAGCTCGTTTGTCAAAGATGTATTGATGCCGCCACTTGGCAAGTTGATGGGTGGCGTTGATTTCAGCAACCTGTATATCAATCTGAGTGAAGGCAGCTATGCGTCACTGGCGGCTGCACAGGAAGCCGGTGCCGCAACCATCAACTACGGTGTGTTTATCAATACCGTACTGGACTTTCTGATTGTCGCGTTTGCGATCTTCATGGTCATCAAGGCAATGAACAAGATGAAGAAAGAAGAACCACCGAAGGAGCCGAATACCAAGTCCTGCCCGCAGTGCATTTCGGATATTCCGATTGCTGCGAAGCGTTGCAAGTTTTGTACATCAGAAGTCGATTAATTGCAATTATCCATTTACCGTTAATACTCAAAGGAATAAATTTATGAACAAAATGTTATTTGTAGCTGTTGTTGCAGCCTTGCTTGTTGGCGGTTGCAGCGACAAGGACGATGCAGCCTCCGGCAAGACCGAATCCTCCATGCTTGAGAAAGCAAAGGAATCGACTAAAACTGCCATGAGTGACATCAAGGGTGCGGCCAGCGAAGCAATGGACAAGACCAGCGAGATGGCTTCCGATGCAAGCAGCTCGGTTGGTGATGCGGCAAGTGATGCGATGAAGGGTGCAAGCGAGATGGCGTCAGAAGCCAAGACTGCAGTTGTCGCTACGGCGAGCAGCGCGATGAGTGGCGCCAAAGAGATGGTGTCAGATGCGACCGAGGCAGTGACTGATATGTCAGATGACGCGGATGAAGGCGACAATGACATGGAAAGTGAAGCTGAAATGTCAGATGGCGGCGCAGCCGGGCAGCAGGTCTATCAGAAAAGCTGCCAGTCCTGTCATGCAATGGGTGTAGCCGGCTCCCCCAAGCTGGGCGACAAGGCTGCATGGGCGCCGCGTATTGCCACGGGCATGGACGCGTTATATGCCAGTTCCATCAATGGCAAGGGCATCATGCCGCCAAAAGGTGCCTGTGCCAGCTGTTCGAATGATGACGTGAAAGCGGCTGTTCAGTATATGGTCAGCCAAAGCAGGTAGTTTCCTGTGACCATGAAAAAGGGCTGCATGATGCAGCCCTTTTTTTTGGCTTGCAACAAGAGGCCCTAGTGGGTAATCAGCGGATCAAGTGACTTGGCCTTCTCGACCCAGCCGGAGACGACCTTTTCCGACGGTACGGTACGGGTCAGCTTTTTGCTTGCATTGACCTCCGCCATCTTGGCGGCGAGGTTTTCCGCGTTGCGGTTACGCAACTCCTTGATCGTATCGACACCGGAGGCTTTCAGTAATTCGGAATATTCCCCGCCCACACCGGAGATGCGCATCAGGTCTGCCATGTTGGCCCATTTCAGAAGTTGTCCCTCGCTGAACCCCGTGGTTTCGGCCGTACCCTTGCGTCCCTTTGCGTCACAGCATTGCTTCAGCAGGTCATCCGTTGTCTTGATATTTGCTACGGCCAGTTTTTCGCCGTAGGCCGGTCCGATCCCTTCGATTTCCTCGATTTTATAACTCATGTATTGCCTCCGTTTGACGGGCCTTTCCCGGCCCCTGTTGAAAACCGGATATGTGCCACCGCGGCAAATATCCCTTCCAGCCTGAGCGGCAGATTAAACAGTGTCATTGCCCTGTGATCAAGCGTTAGTGTATCGTCACCGCTGGCTGGCGCCTGTTGCGAGCCGCGTCCGGTATGCTTGCCCCTGGTAAATTCGAAAAAAAGCCGCTCTATCCGGCTGTTTTTGACCGAGATTCAATGAATAAAGTGACGACTGAAAAAGTGGTGCGGGAAATCCGCATCAATCCGATCATTCCTTCCGAGTCTGTGCTGGTTGCATCAGAGCGGAGCCTGCGCCCGCAAAAGGAAGAGGCGCGTGTTGCGCATGATTCCCGCGAGCATGTGGACAGCTGCCCTTTCTGCAAGGGCAACGAGGACAAGACCCCGCCGACGATCATGGCCCTGCCGGACGCGGACGACTGGAGCATCCGCGTCGTGCAGAACCTGTTCCCGGTGCTGGGTACCGAGAGCGACCAGGGCAATATCAGTATCGGCCTGCAGCAGGTCATGGACGGCTATGGTCACCACGAGGTGATTATTGACCATCACCGGCACGGCATCGAGGTGCACGAAATGTCGCAGCAGCATATCGGCATGCTGCTCGGGCTGTACAGGCAGCGCATGGAAGAATTGTTTGCCGCAGATGAACGCATCAGGTACGTGCTGGTGTTCAAGAATTTCGGCCCGGCAGCCGGTGCCAGCATCAAGCATACCCACAGCCAGCTGATCGCCATGCCGATCATTCCCGAAAATGTTTACAATGAAGTCGAGAGCAGCCGCAGGTATTACCGTAAATACCACCAGTGTATTTTCTGCAGCCTGATTGACGAGGCATTGACTTTCGAGGCGACCATCTACAATCGCGAGTCCGGCGAGATAAGGCGCAAGGTGGATGTCGGCCAGTACGTGATCGAGCGCAGCGAACGGTTTATCGCCATCAAGCCGTTTGCGAGTCGTTATGAATGGGAAGTGCATATCCTGCCCGTTCAGCACCAGAGCAGTTTCATGAAGGCAACGGCGGAAGACCTTGCAGACCTGTCAATCCTGTTGAAGCGCACCATGCAGCGTCTCGACAAGGTATTGAGCGGTGCACAATACAATTATTATTTTCACACGGTGCCGCGTTGCGACGAATTCAGCGACTGTGATGCGAGTTATCACTGGCACATGGAAATTTGCCCGAGGACCACTATTCCTTCCGGGTTTGAGCTGGGTTCCGGCCTGTTTGTTACAACCATCAGTCCGGAAGATGCAGCTGCCCGGCTGCGTGATGCCATATAAATGGAGGGTAGCCGTTTGAAAGCAGAAAATGCACAGCAACGTCTTGAACAGATTATAGAGCGCATGCAGACCATACAGAGAGCCATCAAGGCCTCCGGGCAGCCGCCGTCCATGCTGGAGCTGGGCGAGTTGAAAGAGCTTGGCAATGAATATGCACGTACGGTGGACAAGCTTGGTCATTTCCCGGATGCAACCGGGCTGGCCTGAAAACAGGAGGAGCGCATCCAATGAGTGATGAACAGGGTATATTTGTCGGCAAGGGTACAAAACCGATGTACCTGCAGCCAAAGCTTGCCAACCGGCATGGCTTGATAGCGGGTGCAACCGGTACCGGCAAGACGGTATCGCTGCAGATCCTTGCCGAGGGTTTTTCGCGCCTTGGCGTGCCGGTCTTCATGGCCGATGTGAAGGGTGACTTGTCCGGCATCAGCCAGGCCGGCACGGAACATCCGAAGCTGAAGGAACGCGCCGAGAAGATCGGGCTCGATGACTATGTGCTGGAGAGTTTTCCGGTTGTTTTCTGGGACCTGTTCGGCAAGAAAGGCCACCGCGTGCGCACCACGGTATCGGAAATGGGGCCGTTGTTACTGGCACGGTTGCTGGGTCTGAATGAAACCCAGGAGGGCGTCCTCTATGCCGTTTTCAAAATGGCGGACGACCAGGGCCTGTTACTGCTTGACCTGAAAGACCTGCGCGCGCTGCTGGCGTTTGCGGGTGAAAATGCAAAAGCGTTGAAGCTGGAATACGGCAATATCGCCAGTGCCTCGGTTGGCGCCATACAGCGGCGCCTGCTGGTGCTGGAGGAGGAGGGTGCCGAGGAGTTTCTGGGCGAGCCGGCGCTCGATCTGTTCGACTTCATGCGCACCGGCGCCGGTGGCTATGGCAATATCAATATCCTCGCTGCCGATACCCTGATGCAGTACCCGAAATTGTACGCAACCTTCCTGTTGTGGCTGTTATCCGAACTGTTTGAAGAATTGCCCGAGGTTGGTGATCCGGACAAGCCGCGGCTGGTCTTCTTTTTCGACGAGGCGCATCTGTTGTTCGACGATGCACCCAGGGCCCTGGTTAAAAAGGTCGAGCAGGTGGTTCGGCTGATCCGTTCAAAAGGTGTGGGTGTGTATTTCGTGACCCAGAATCCGCTGGATATTCCCGACTCCGTGCTCGGTCAGCTGGGTAACCGGATTCAGCATGCGCTGCGTGCCTTTACACCGCGTGACCAGAAGGCCGTGCGTGCCGCTGCCGATACCTTTCGTGCCAACCCGGCCTTTGATGCGGTCGCAGCAATCAAGGAACTCGGGGTGGGTGAAGCGCTGGTGTCGATGCTCGGTCGCAAGGGTGTTCCGGACATGGTCGAGCGCACCCTGATACGGCCGCCGTCCTCCAGGCTGGGTCCTGCAACCCCGGCGGAGTGTAACGCGATCATCGAGGCAAGCATGCTCGGCCGGCGTTATGCCGAGGCAATCGATCGCAAGTCGGCCTATGAATCACTCAAGGAGCGGGCTGAGAAGGCCGTCGTTGCGGAGGCCGATGCAAAAGAGACCGCGGCTGCGGAAAAGGCCGCCAAAAAACCCGCGGCCAGGAAAAGCAATCGCCAGGGGGTCATAGAGGCCATGATCAAGAGCGTGGTGCGCTCGGTCGGCAGTTCCCTGGGCCGGCAGATTACCCGCGGCATACTCGGATCAATTCTGAAGGGTTAGCCGTCACTTTCTTTTTATCTGCAAGGATCTGGTATGAATCGCGCGTTCATTAAAAACAAACTGCTGCCGCTTTTGGTAGTGCTCGGACTGCTTGCCTACCAGTACTATACGCAACACCAGGATACGGCAACCGAAACAGCCGGGTTTCAAGCGGATGCCGTGGAAACGACCGGCAAGCAGGCCGGCGTCATCGAGCAGGCCTATGCGGAGCAGCGTTCGAAGGTCTGGGTCGAGGTGCCGGGGCGTGTCTCGCGCCTGCTGTCCGATGATAATGAGGGCAGCCGGCACCAGCGTTTTATCCTCGACGCTCGACAGCGGGCACACCGTGATGGTGGCGCATAACATCGATCTTGCAAAGCGCATTCCTCTGCAGAAGAACGACAGCATAAAACTGAAGGGCCGCTATGAATGGAATGACCGCGGCGGTGTGATTCACTGGACGCACCATGATCCGCAAAACAATCGTGCCGGTGGCTGGATAGAGTTCAATGATACGCGCTACAAGTAAGCCTGTTATAACCCCGTACACAGTGCGCATCGCCGGCGTGCGGCTCTGACGATGGCGCACGCTTCGAGAAAAGCGGTTGTCACGGCATTGTTCGTCAATTCGCTGCTGACGATCTTCAAGTTCATCGCGGCGGTATTGTCCCATTCGGCCTCGATGATGAACGAGGCCATTCACAGCCTGATGGACAGTCTCAACCAGGCATTCCTGCTGTTCGGCCTGAATGCGGCAAGGCAGCCGGCGGATGCGGACTATGCCTTCGGGCATGGCCAGAAAAAATACCTGTGGAACCTGTGGAGTGCCATTGGCCTGTTTTCGATCGGCTGCGGCCTGGGCCTGGCGCATGCCTGGCATTCGTGGAAAATCATGGGAAATCAGCAGCCGCAGTCGCTGGTCGAAATATTCGGCATGAGTATTGCCCCCGTGTGGATTTCAGCCGTTGTCCTGTTTGTTGCACTGCTGCTGGATGGTTATTCACTGGGTGTAGCCGTGTCCGAGTTCAGGAGGCGCATGCGCCAGGCCGGTGAGTCGAACCCGGTTCGCGCGCTGCTCAACTCGAATGATCCGACGCTGGTGGCCATTGTCCTCGAGGATACAGTCGCAACGCTCGGCGTGGTCGTTGCGATGACGGGCATCGCGCTTGCGACGTTTACCGGCAATCCCGCCTGGGACGTTGCCTTCTCCTCGATCATTGCCCTGCTGCTCGGTTTCACCGCCTTTTTTCTCGGCGCGGTCAACATGCGCTTCCTGACCGATGTGCGCGACAAGGCGGCGGAGGCCGCATTTGTTCAGGTGGTTGCAGAACACCGCGAAGTCGAGCGCTATCATGATTTACGCTCGATCGTTATCGACGACATGCACACCGTGCTGGTTGCGGAAATTGAATTGCGTGAAGAGGCCATCGTCGCCGGCCTGCAGGTCACCATCGAGGCCTACGAGCGTGAATACCTGGCGCCGTTGTCTGCGGCGCGGCGCGGTGACGCAAAGGTGCAGGAGTATTGCCGTAACCGTGCCGCCGCGCAGGCCACCCTGGAGCGGACCGAGAGCGTTATCGACGAACTGGCGGCCGCCATCAGGTCACGGGTACCGCAGGTGCATCACGTGACGATCGAGGTCGAGGGCCTGGTAACCCCGTCGCTTGTCGAGGGCCAGGACGTCTGACATATCCTTGAAGATCCCGGCCTGAATACCCGACCAACCCGGATTCCGGTCCTGCGGACCTGCATCCGGACTACGCTGCTTGCCGGCGACCCGTATCCTTCAGGCGGCTCCTGCGGAAGCTGTGATATATTTTACTGGCAGTGTTGAGGATCAATCATGGTGAAAAACGGAAAAAAGTCCACGCCCGTCACGGACAGTTTGCGCTCGGAAGGCGCCTTGCGGCGTGAGCGTGAACACAGCCAGCGCATGAGAAAGCTCGTTCCCCTGCTGATATTCGCAGTGGTTGCGGCATTCATTGCGCGCGAGGAAATACCGGCATTTTCGAGCTGGGTGGATCGTTTGCTGGATGCCGAGAAATGGAACGCGGCCGAGGCCTGTCGCAAGGCAGCGCTGGCCGCGACCGGCAATCCCGGTTTTGCGCGTTTGACGGATAACGGCAAGGCCGAGGAGACCAGCGCCGGCTATTATGTGGGCGATGTCGAGTACACCCTGCTGGATGCGGGCGGTGAGTCGCGTGAATACAGCTTCAACTGCAACGTCAGCCGCGGTGGCGCGGTGGTTTCCATCAATGGCGCCGGTGATCTTCCGCAACCCGCGGCCATGCCCGGCACAGACCAGTAGAGCCGTCGAACTAGCGCAGGCGGTAACTCCGGTCGATGATCTCGCGGGTGAGTACCCCGTGAATCCGCTTGATACCGGGCACGGCGTGCCGGGTAACGTAGAGTGCTTCCCTGCCCGTTGAATTCAATCTGTCGAGTGCCTCCTGCAGCGTAGACTGGAAGTCGATGTCACTGAACTCCAGCCGCGTGGCCGGGATCTCCAGCAGGTTGACCGGCGATTCCTCCCCGGTCCCCGGTTCCTGGAGATGGCGCGCAAGGTCGGCGGCCGGCATCAGGCTGACCGGTAAACTGTCCTCCAGGATCACGATCCAGCGCGGTTCATTGGCCAGCGCGGTTTTAACCTGTTCGCGGCTGCATGTCTGCGGCAGTGTTTCAAGCTGGCGGTCCATGACACTGGCCACGCCGATGCGGCGCAGGGTCTGGGTGAGCGGTGTGTCGTTGTAGTCGAGGCCCTGTACGCGCATCAACACCAGGTAAACCGAGGCCTTGCCGAAGATTTCACGGCTCACCAGTCCGCCCGCGATCAGCGCCAGCATGCCGGGCAGGATGATATGCGGATTGGCGGTCAGTTCCAGCATGGCGGTGAGCGCGGCCAGCGGCGCCTGCAGGGTCGCCCCCATCATGGTGCCCATGCCGATCATGGCGTAGAAGGCCGGCGAGGCAATGTCTCCCGGCAGCCAGGTGTCGGCCATGATGCCCATGGCGCCGCCCGCGACCGCACCGCTGACCAGCATCGGTCCGATCAGGCCGCCGGGCAGGCCCAGCCCCAGCCCGAGTGCGGTGGCCAGCAGCTTTGCCGCGGTGATCGCCAGCAGCATGGACAAGCCCAGCTGCCCGAGCAGCGCCTGGTTGACCGTGTCGTAACCAATCCCCATGACCTCGGGCACCAGCAGTGCAATGCCGCCAACGATGCTGCCGCCGAGGCTGCAGCGCAGCCAGATCGGCCAGCCGGAGGAGCGGCGGGTGGAATGCTGCAACAGGTGAATGAACAGCGCCGCCAGGCTGCCCAGGGCGATGCCCATCAGGGTGACATACGGCAACTCCAGCAGGGAGCCGAGCTGCGTGGGGGGAATGGTAAAGACAGTGCCACTGCCGAATACCGCCTGCGTCAGCGTCGTGGCAATCACGGCCGAGAGGATCACCGGCGCAAAACTCGCCAGTGAATATTCCATCATGACCACTTCCATGGCGAAGATGACACCGGCCAGCGGTGTATTGAACGAGGCCGCAATGGCCGCGGCAATACCGCAGGCGGCAAGGGTGCGGTTGCTGTTATTGGGCAGGCGCAGCCATTGACCCAGCAGGCTGCCGCTGGTCGCGCCGAGGTGCACATTCGGGCCCTCGCGGCCGACCGAGTGCCCGCTGATAATACTGATTGCCGCGCCGAGGAATTGTGTGATGGCATTGCGCAGGGGAAGTTTTCCCTGGTGATAGGCGAGCCGTTCCATGACATGCACAATGCCGGTCTGGCGGGTTTCATCGCGCAGGTATTGCAGGCCGAGCCCGATCAGCAGTCCGCCGCCCGCGGGCAGCAGGAACCTGAGCGTTGGCGCCAGTGCTTCGTAGTTTTCAACGTCGCCACCCGGCAGCAGCGCGGCCTGGGAGGATTCCACCAGCATGCGGAAAGCGATGATCACGCCGGCGGACAGCAGGCCGACCGGTATGGCAAGCATGGCAAGTTGTGGCAGCGCATCCAGGCTGGAAAGGCGCAGCCCGAGATTATCCAGCCATTGGTTCCACTGGCGCTTCAGCATAATCAGTCCCTGGCGGGTAAGTACCGTAGCCGGATGCAGGTCCGCAGGACAGGAATCCGGGGTGGTCGTGTGCTCATGCTTTCCCGGATTCCGCGATGCTTCATTCGGGCTACATAACGATAACAGGGCACATATTGTAGAATCACCGGCCCGGGTCCGACAGGCTCCCGGGATGGTGTACTATCCTTGACCTGCAATTCATTCTACAGGTAACACGAACATGATAAAGGTCGCTGTGGTCGGCGGGACGGGTTATACCGGCGTAGAGCTGCTGCGCCTGCTTGCCCTGCACCCGGACGTCGATTTGTCCGTGATCACCTCGCGTTCAGAGGCCGGGGTTGCCGTCGCTGACATGTTTCCAAACCTGCGCGGTTGTGTTGACCTGGAATTTTCACAGCCGGATGCCGGCCAACTGGCCCGCTGTGACCTGGTGTATTTTGCCACACCGAATGGAACGGCGATGACAATGGCGCCGCAGTTGCTCGAGGCCGGCGTGCGCGTGATTGACCTCGCAGCCGACTTCAGGCTCAGGCAGCCGCAGACCTGGGAGCAGTGGTACGGAATTGAACATGCCTGCCCCGATCTTCTTTCACAGGCGGTCTACGGCCTGGCTGAAATAAACCGTGATGCCATAGCACCGGCTCAACTGGTCGCCAACCCGGGCTGCTATCCGACGGCCGTGCAGCTGGGTTTCCTGCCGCTGCTTGAAGAAGGCCTGGTCGACATCAACCACCTGATTGCCGATGCAAAATCCGGTGTCAGTGGCGCCGGCAGAAAGCCTGCAACCGGCGCGTTGCTGTGCGAGGCCAGTGAAAATTTCAAGGCCTATGCCGTGCCCGGTCACCGCCACCTGCCGGAAATCTCGCAGGGGCTGGAAGCGGCTGCGGGGCAGCCGGTGGGCCTGACGTTTGTGCCGCACCTGACGCCGATGATTCGCGGCATCCATGCGACGCTGTACGCGCAACTGACGGATGCCGATCGTGACCTGCAGGCGCTGTACGAAGCGCGTTATGCGGAAGAATATTTTGTGGATGTCCTGCCGGCCGGCGCACACCCGGAAACCCGCAGTGTCCGCGGGGCGAATCATTGCCGGATCGCAATACACCGGCCGCAGCAGGGCAATACCGTGGTCGTGCTTGCGGTCATCGACAACCTGGTCAAGGGCGCCGCCGGCCAGGCCGTGCAGAATATGAACATTATGTTCGGCCTTGATGAAAAGGCCGGGCTGACGGGTATTGCGTTATTGCCCTGATGCTGCGCGGCCGGACACTCATATACACTTGCCGCCTGGCTGGACCGGGGGCCTATGCTGCGTGATTACCTGACGCTTCTCGCCGGCGTTGCCGCTATCGGCCTGGCGGTATACGGGCTCTGGTGGTTGTACGATTTCGGCAAGTTGAATGGCGCCGTGGAGCTTGCAGAACTGCGCACCGGGCACGCAGGCCTGATGGAGCAGAATATCAGGCTGCTGAGAGAGAACGAGTCCCTGAACGGCCGGATTGCGGTTTTTGAGCGATCAGCCGTGATTGACCGCGAGGCCATCGAGGATGTCAGCAATGACCTGGCAAGGCTGGAGGAGGAGTTGCAGGCGGCGCGCGAAGAGGTTGAATTTTACCGCGGCATCGTCTCTCCCGGTGCAGTGCAGTCCGGGTTGCGTATTCACCGCTTCAAGCTGAAGCAAGATGTGCTGCCCGGCAGGTATGTGTATACCCTGGTGCTGACACAGCTGGCGCAGCACAAGCGATTTGTCAGTGGCGTGGTTTACTGGAGGATATCCGGGTTGATGATGGGCGAGCCCGGCGAACTGGGACTTGCGGGCGTGACCCATCCTGCTGTACTGCAGCTTAAATTCCGTTTTCGCTATTTTCAGTCCCTCTCGGGCGTGATTACCCTGCCGGAGGGTTTCGAGGCCACGCAGGTAACCCTGGCGGTTACGCCGGCGGGCAAGGCCGGGCAGGAAGCCGTGGAACAGGTATTCGACTGGCCTGAAGCGGGTTCTTAACAACAGGAGAATGGCTATGTTGGGGCAAGGCAGGAAAGAAACGAGGCAAGGCGCGGCAGCGAATACCATCATCGGGCAACAAAGCCGGGTTGAAGGCGATATTCACTTCACCGGCAGTTTGCATATCGACGGTACCCTCAAGGGCAATGTCGTTGCCGAGGAAGGTTCAGCGTCGATACTCACGGTCAGCGAGCATGGCAGTATCGAGGGTGCTGTACAGGCGGCCACGGTTATTCTCAATGGTACTGTGAGTGGAGATATCCGTTCGGATGAACGGATCGAACTGGCCTCCAAGGCAAAGGTCAGCGGCGATGTGTATTACAACCTGATCGAGATGGCCATGGGTGCCCAGGTCAACGGCAGCCTGATACACCGGGAAGAATCCTCCAGTTCGGTGATTTCTTTCGGCCGGGATATGGCGGGGGGTCATGACTCCCAAGAGTAATACTTGACCATTTTACTCGGGAAATGACATACTTTTTGCATGAAACGTTGTCACCGGCAAGAGGTCGTATAAGTTATGAGTGAAGTTGCTATAGCACCAGCCGTCGATTTGACCTTTACAGACGCGGCCGCGAGCAAGGTCAAGCGCCTGATTGAAGAGGAAAAAAATCCAAACCTCAAGCTGCGCCTGTACATCTCCGGCGGCGGCTGTTCCGGTTTTCAGTACGGTTTCTCGTTTGACGAGAATGTCACCGAGGGTGACATAACCATTGAAAACGGCGACGTCGCCCTGGTCATCGATCCCATGAGTATCCAGTACCTGATGGGTTCCGAGGTTGATTATGTCGAGGATTTGCAGGGCTCGCAGTTCGTGGTGCGTAACCCGAATGCCTCGACGACCTGCGGTTGCGGTTCCTCTTTTTCAGTCTGAGACCTGATCTCCAGACATCTACCGGCCAGGGGGCGTTTTCGCCCCCTTGTTATTACTAGCCTGACGGCCTGGACCGCGCACCTCACCCGTTTTTTCGCCTGCCCCGGCGCTTCAACCCGCGAAAAACCCGGCTTCGGTACACTGGCAGTCCGGCAACCGAATCCGGCTGGTTTATAATCAGTACCCGGCAGCACTTACCCCTACAGAGGATGCACCGTGATTGAGTATCAACCAGGCCTGGAAGGTGTTCCAGCGACCAAATCAAGTATCTCCTACCTGGATGGTCAAAAGGGCATCCTCACCTACCGGGGTTACAGGATTGTCGACCTGGCCGAGCACAGCAGTTACGAGGAAACCGCCTACCTGCTGCTGGACGGAAGTCTCCCGAACACGGACCAGCTGCAACGCTTCGACGGGCAACTGCGCGTACACCGGCGGGTAAAATACAACATCCACGACATCATGAAGTCCCTGCCGGTTACCGGGCACCCGATGGAAATGTTGCAAACCGCAGTTGCCAGCCTGGGAATGTTTTATCCTAATAATATGCCGGTACAGATTCGCAGCCCGGGCGACGAAAGTGACCAGTATGTGCATGGCCAGTCCATTCGTATCCTTGCGCGCATGGCGACGCTGGTGGCGATGTGGCAGCAGTTGCGCATCGGCAATTACCCGGTGCGCCCGAGAACCGATCTCAGCTATGCCGCGAATTTTCTCTGCATGTTTCATAACTGGGATAGAGCCGGAGCCGCTGCTGGTCAGGATCATGGATGCCTGTTTTGTGCTGCATGCCGAGCACACCATCAATGCCTCCACCTTTGCCGCGATGGTTTCCGGCTCAACCCTGGCCATGCCGTCCTACGTCATATCCGCTGCTATCGGCACCCTGGCCGGACCGCTTGCACGGCGGTGCCAACGAGCGGGTGGTCGAAATGCTGCGGGAAATCGGCAAGCCTGAAAATGCAAGGGCATGGCTGGAAAACAAGCTGGCAGCCAAAGAAACCATCTGGGGTATGGGGCATCGTGAATACAAGGTCAAGGACCCGCGCGCCACCCTGCTGCAAAAGTTGCTCAGGGAGCTGGCTGAATCACGCGGAAATCTCAGTCCGATGTTCGAGACTGCGCTGGCGCTGGAAGAGGCCTGTGAAGAGACCCTTGCTCCCAGGGGCATCTATCCGAATGTCGATTTTTATTCGGGCATACTGTATCTCGAAATGGGCATACCCGCCGGATCAGTTTACCTCGATCTTCGCAATCTCCCGCACGGCCGGCTGGCTGGCGCATTGGCGTGAGCAGGTGTCGGAAAACCGGATATTCAGGCCCACACAGGTCTATACCGGGGAAGCGATCAGGGAGTACACCCCGATCGACAGGCGCTGACAGTTTCCCGAGCGGGCCGCCGGGGAGCTTTTCTTTCTGTCCCGGGGCCGGAAAATTGACTAGAATCGCGAGCCCGGCCAGCTATATGGGTCAGCTTCCAGGGCTGACGAATTTTTTTAAGGATTTAACAGTATTCAAAAGAGAGCCATTATGAAAAAGATGTACTGGAAGAATGCCCTTGTATCTTTGCTGCTGACAGCATCCCTGGTGGTTATCGTCGGTTGCCAGAATCGCAGTAAACCTGATTCTGCCATTTCCGATATGCCGCCCGGCGCGGATGCCAATGAAGATCGTATCGTCGCCAGCATGGGCGCGGTCAGTATCAGCAATAAACAGGTTCTCGGTTACCTGCAGTCACTCGATGAGCAGCTTGTCAACACGGCGCTCAACAAGGAGGGCGGGCTTGAAGATCTCGTCAAGGGTGTCGCCTTGCGTACGAATGTGATCACCCGGGCCGCCGCACAGAACTGGCAGGAGCGGGCTGAAGTAAAGGAAAAAACCGATAAAGTCTTGAAGAATATCCTCTACAGCATGTATATGAATGAAAAAACCGAGCCGCCGGCTGATTATCCTGATGTCGTCACTGTTGCGAAGGTCTACGAGGCAAGCCAGCAACAGCGCGCCACTGCCGGCACACCGGCCCTCAAGCCGCTGAAGGAAATAGAGCCGGCTATCAGGCAACAGTTGCGAGAAAAGCAGAGACAGGAAAATGAGCAAAACTATGTCGCAGGCCTGGTCACCAGCAACCCCATCGAGCTTGATATGAATAAACTGGTCGAATACCTCAAGTTGCCGCAGGAGCAAAAGCAACTGCAGAATGCGCAGCTCATGAAGGATCCGGTTGCCCGCATGGGTAACATGACTGTCAGCATGGGGCTGGCCGTGAGGTCGCTGGGCAGCCTGGAGCCGTCGCAGCAGCGCCTGGTGTTAAGCAATACACAGCAGTTGCAGCAGTATTTGAATCGACTCGCGCTGCAATACTTCGTCCTGAATGAAGCGATTGCAGAGAAGTTCAATGCCCGCCCGGAGGTGAATAACCACATGGAGCAGGCACGTTTGCAGGTCTTGTATACAACGTATATGCAGAACTGGTCGACCCCGGAGGCAGATTTCCCGAGTGAGTTACTGGTTCAGGAAAATTACCAGAATAATCTTGGCAAGCTGGTCGTGCCGGATCGTTATCACCTCGCGAAGATTGTTATCGCAAGCAGCGGGGATTCTGCGACTGACGCAACAAGGGTCGGCAATCTTGCTAGCGCAGCGCGTGCCGGTGGTGCCGATTTCGCGGCCCTCGCAAGACAATATTCCCAGGAACCGCAATCCGCACAAAATGGCGGTGATATCGGCTGGTTGAATACAGAGGCCCTGCTGCCCGACTTGAGGCAGATGATCAGCGGAAGTCAGCCCGGCGCGGTTATCGGGCCGGTACAATTCCAGCGGGGCTGGCAGCTTATCAAGATCCTCGAGCACCAGCCCGCCCGCCAGCAGACACTGGAGGAGTCGCGCCCGGCACTGGTAGCCGCATTGCTCAAACAACGCAGGGCAGAAAAAGAAAAACAGATACTCGAACAGCTGGTAGCCAGTGAGCCTGTAACGATAGACAAGGATGCATTGCAACAACTGCGTAAACAGCTATAAAGAAGACCGCTTGCCGGGACCGGTGCAAGCAGACTCATATGTAACTCCGGGTAAACAGATGTCCATGGTATTGGTGTTGCCGAAATACAGAAAATTACATGAGACGGCCATGCCGGGTTTGGGTCGAAGCTGGCATTGGTGGTTGCGCCGGTTTTGTCGTTGCGCTCCTTTACCCGGCGTAAAAACCGGCATGGCCTGTTGGTCAATAACCATGGACTTTACGGATATTGGGTTTTATTCTTCCTGCACGTTGAGACGATGCATTTAAAAGCAGACCGGGGAAATGTGATGAAGGCTGAATCCAGAAAACCATTATTTTACAAGCAGGTTGTGCCGATATCCAAAGAGCAGCACGGGAAACTGCGCATCAAGCCCGGCTCAGGTTATAACTATGCAAAAGATGCCAATGCCTTGCTGGTTACGGCGGTGGAATTTCCGCTTGCATTCAGGGAATACCCCATCGTATTTATCGAGGAAGGTGATACGGTCAATCCTGCGGTTGTGCTCGGACTTAACAGGGATGAAAACCGGTTCCTTAACAGCGATGGGACCTGGGATGCCGCTTACGTGCCTGCCTATGTGCGCCGCTATCCCTTTATTACCGGCAAGACCGGTGATAATGAGCAGGAGTTGGTGGTATGTATCGACGAGAGCGCAGAGGTCTTCAATACTACGGAAGGCGAGGCCCTGTTTGATATATCCGGCGAGCAGACCGGGTTTCTGAAAAAATCCATCGAGTTCCTGCAGGACTACCAGACCCAGATCCAGCATACCAGCCGGTTCTCCAGGCACATAAAAGACCTTGGGCTGCTGGCGCCCATGCGGGCAGATTTCCATGTCAAGGGTGGAGCCAAATCGTCCCTGGCCGGGTTCAATGCCATCGATCGCGCGAAACTGAAGGCCTTACCCAAAGATACGCTTGTCGAGCTGCTGAAAACCGATGAACTGGAACTGATCTATTTGCACCTGGCCTCATTGAGTAATTTCAAGAAGCTGGCGGACCGCTACGCACAGGTTGCCTGAAGACTCACTGTAGCGGTGTCTCTATTTGCCGCAGGCCAGGAAAAGGAGAGCAGCGACGGACACGGCAGTGACCTATTGCTGCTTGTTGGCGGGGCTGACAAGTGTACCCAGGATTACCGGGCGTATTGCACCGGTGACTTCCGGCAGGTTGCCCGGCCGGGCCTCGAGCTTTTGTTTTGCCAGCCAGGCAAACGCAGCGGCTTCCACCCAGTCCGGATCAAGCCCGTATTGTGCTGTTGATTCAACGGTGACTGCGGGCAGCCCCGTCGTTAATTGCTGCATCAGGCAGTTGTTGTGTATGCCGCCCCCGCAGACGAGCAGGCGTCGTGTATCAGGCGCATGCCGGTCAATGGCCTCGATGATCGTGCGCGTGGTGAGGCTGCACAATGTGGCCTGTATGTCTTCTGCTGCGATGTTTTTTATAGCAGAAAATCCGTACAGCCAGTCGAGGTTGAAATATTCACGCCCCGTGCTCTTCGGTGGTGCCAGGGAAAAGTAGGCATCTCCCAGCAGCATCTCAAGTAATTGCCTGTCACATGTCCCGCCTGCCGCCCAGTGGCCGTCTGCATCCATTGCTGCATCCAGGTGTTGCCGTGCCCAGGCATCCATCAGGGTGTTGCCGGGGCCGGTGTCAAACCCGGTCACTGCACTGGCCGGGTCGGCGGGTAGCACGGTTATATTGGCGATACCGCCGATATTTACAACCACCCGGTTTTCGGTGGCAGCTGAAAAAACTGCCTTGTGAAAGGCGGGGACAAGCGGTGCACCCTGTCCGCCGGCCCTTATATCGGCGCTGCGGAAGTCAGCAACCACGTCGATGCCGGTTTCGGCGGCGATGATCTGCGGGTTGCCGAATTGCAGTGAGTAGGGCTGAGCGGCATTGGGTTCATGACGAATGGTTTGCCCGTGACTGCCGATGGCCTTTATCCCGGTACGGTCGATGTCTGCGGCTGCAAGCAGCTGGCGCGTCGCGCGTGCGAAACTCCTGCCGACAGCATCATCGAGCCCGGCCAGGTTTTCATTGCGCGGATCCTGTAACTCGAGAGCGGCGACCAGTTGTGCGTGTACAGCGTCGGGGTAGGGTTCCCTGTGTGTTGCGAGTACGTGAGTGTGCACCGATGAGAAGTCAGCCAGGGCGGCATCTATTCCATCCATACTGGTGCCGGACATCAGGCCGATGTACAGGTCTGTCATGGACAAGGTTTCAGGGTGCTTGAAACGGTCTTTGGTCTGAATGAGAAGATGTCATGAGTACCAGGCGCCCTGACTTTATGTAAAGCCATGCCGGGTCCTGTTCAACGGCTGGCTATCTGTACATCGCGTACCAGGTTCAACTGTGCAAGCAGGGCTTGCGCCTTCTCGTCAAAATCATCACGGTACTTCTTGTCCAGGGATTCAGCGCCCGGAAGTTTTGTTCTGAGCGGGTCACGGTGTACACCATCAACCCTGAATTCGTAATGCAGATGTGGCCCGGTTGCCAGCCCGGTACTGCCGATATAGCCGATAGTTTGCCCCTGTTTTACGCGGCTGCCTGTTCTCAGACCGCCGCGGTATTTGGAGAGGTGGGCATAGAGGGTGCTGTAGCGGGTGCCATGCTGAATAATAATGGTATTGCCATAGCCGCCTTTCTTGCCGCGATGGACAATTTTGCCATTGGCCGTGGCCTTGACCGGGGTGCCGCGCGCCGCTGCGTAGTCGACGCCCTTGTGGGCGCGTATCCGGTTGAGGATGGGGTGTTTGCGTCCAAGACTGAAGCGTGAACTTATGCGGCTGAATTCGACCGGTGTACGCAGGAAAGTCTTGCGCATGCTCTTGCCGTCAAGTGAATAGTAATCTGATGCACCGCTGTTATCGGTGTAGTGGATGGCATGGTGCTTTTTGCCCCGGTTGATAAATTCCGCAGCGAGAATTTTTCCGCCGCCGATATTTTCGCCGTCCAGGTACAACTCTTCATAAAGCACGGTAAAGTGATCGCCTTTACGGATATCAAGTGCGAAATCCACGTCCCATGCAAAAATTCCCGCCAGTTCCATAATCAGGCGATCGGACAGGCCTGCCTCCGAAGCGCTGAGAAACAGGGAGTCGTCGATTTCGACACTGGCATTCCTGACGCGATGCTCGGGAATCCGGTGTGTCGTGCGTGCAGTGAATTTATCCCCGTCACGGCGGACTTCCAGGGAGCTGAGCTTGTCGATCGGGTAGCTCAGGGCGAGCAGGTCATTGTCACTGCCGGTTTGCAGGCTGATGCGCTGTCCCGGATGTATCTTCTTCAGGTTCTTGACGGCGCCACCCTGTTGCAGCAGGACAGCCAGTTGTTGCGGCCTGATACCCAGCCGGGAAAAGATGAGGGCAAGACTGTCACCGGATTTTACCGTGACGTCATGCCAGTCGTCCCCGGGCATGCCGGTTGCGATTATTTCAGGCACTCTTGTTTCAGGAATATCTGCTTCAGCTATAACAGCTTCAGGTGTGACAGCTTCATTGCTGATGTGATGCTCGGGTACCCGGTGTGTCGTGCTAACCGTGAACGTATCCCATTCACGGCGGACTTCCAGGGAGCTGTGCCTGTCGATCGGGTAGCTCAGGGCGAGCAGGTCTTTGTCGCTGCCGGTTTGCAGTTTGATGTGCTGTCCCGGATATATTTTCTTCAGGTTATTGACGGCGCCACCCTGTTGCAGCAGAACAGCCAGTTGTTGCGGCCTGATACCCAGCCGGGAAAAGATGAGGGCAAGACTGTCACCGGACTTTACCGTGACGTCATGCCAGCCATCCTCAGGCATGCCGGTTGCGAGTGTTTCAGGCGCGGTTGTTTCAGAGCTAACCGTTGCAGATGTCACTGCTACAGGGATAACCGCTTCAGGTGCAGCTGGTTCAGCTATCGGTGTGCTCGTCCCGGGCGCAGAAGTCTGTTCAGGTAGCGCCCTGGCAACAGGGTTCCTGGCGGGTGTGGTGATCGCTGGAAGTTCAAGTGGTATCTGCATGGCTGCCACCGGCGTCTGGCGGCAACGTCTGGGTTCTGGCCTCTACCGGCCCGGTATCACCGCCCCACAAGAGGAGCGCGGCAACCAGGGCAAGCCCGGCTATTCCCAGGTATGTCAGCTGGCGCAAGGCCGGGCGCAGGCCCGCCCGGTTTTTCTGCCACTTGACATCACGGTTGAAAACAGGTCGGTGATTCACGGTAAGTCCATGTAATAATTAAGCATAAGTTAACTACTGGCGGGCTGCAGGTCAACTGTTTATTACAGGTCTATCGGCGGTTTCGGCGGTGGACTTGAGGACGGGCAGGCCGCTGCCTTGTCCTTATTCAAGCCGCAGCGCTATGGTAGTCTCTGCGGATACTGTCCCCGGAAAGAGTGATCTGTAATGCCGATTTTCGAAGAACTCGCACAAATCAAGCGCGGTGCCGATGAAATCCTGGTCGAGGCCGAGCTGGTGGAACGGCTCAAATCGGGGAAACGCCTGCGCATCAAGGCGGGTTTTGATCCAACAGCCCCTGACCTGCACCTGGGGCATACCGTGCTGATCAACAAGCTGCGCCAGTTCCAGGATCTCGGCCACGAGGTGCTGTTCCTCATCGGGGACTTCACGGGCATGATTGGTGATCCGACGGGCAAGAATATCACGCGTAAGCCGCTGAGCCGCGAGGATGTGATGGAAAATGCGGCAACCTACGAGCATCAGATTTACAAGATACTTGACCCGGAAAAGACCACCATCCTGTTTAATTCCCAGTGGCTGGGAGAGATGAATGCGTCGGACCTGATCCAGGTGGCGGCAAAACATACCGTGGCACGCATGCTGGAGCGCGATGATTTCAGCAAGCGCTACAGCAGCAAGCAGCCGATTGCCCTGCATGAATTCCTTTACCCCCTGATCCAGGGCTATGACTCGGTGGCCATGAAGGCCGATGTCGAGCTTGGCGGAACCGACCAGAAGTTCAATTTACTGGTCGGTCGCGAATTGCAGAAACACTACAAACAGAAGCCCCAGGTGGTCCTCACCATGCCTATCCTGGAAGGCCTGGACGGGGTGCAGAAGATGTCCAAGTCGCTGAATAATTATATCGGCATCAACGAGCCGCCGGATGAGATGTTCGGCAAGCTGATGTCGGTATCCGATGAGCTGATGTGGCGTTATTTCGAGTTGCTGAGCTTTCGCCGCTGCAGGACATCGAGCAGTTGCGGCAGTCCGTGATCGAGGGTGCCAACCCGCGGGATATCAAGTTCCAGCTGGGCCAGGAAATCGTTGCGCGTTTCCACGATACGGCTGCGGCCGAGGCCGCACAGGCAAATTTCATTGCCCGCTTCCAGCAGGGCGCCATGCCGGAAGATATGCCTGAAGTGACCCTGGACAGTGAAAACGGCGAGATCGGCATCGCCAGCCTGATCAAGGGCGCGAGCCTGACGGGCAGCACCTCCGATGCCTTTCGGATGATCAAGCAGGGCGCGGTGCGCATCGACGGGCAGCGGGTCGAAGACAGGAACCTGACCATCAAATCGGGCAGTACCCACGTGTTCCAGGTCGGCAAGCGCCGCTTTGCCCGAATAACCGTCACCTGAGAAATATCCCCGGCCGCCGTGGCCGTGCACTAATTCGATACGTTTCAATGCCCTATTGACGCGGGGCCGGCGGGACGGCGTCGCCGGACGGTTTTCCGGTCATTGTCGCGCTGTTTTCGGGCTATACTTGTCCTCCGCCGACAGCAAAAGTATCCGGCCAGGCCGGGGCTGTTGCGAGGCTGTTTTAAAATATTGAAATTTTTTGCATTTTCAGTATTGACGGCAATCAATTCGTGCGTATAATTTGCGCTCCTTGTCGGGCTCCGTTCCCGGCAATTGTTCTTTAACAATTAGATCAGGTAATTTTTGTGGGCGCTTACGTCGATGGTTGTGTATGCAACAAATATCGATGAGAGCGTCAGATGTCTGGAAACAGATATCAGTAATGACAGTATCATCGAGCAAGGATCGGGTTGCCCTCGAAAGCAACCAAACAAACTTGAAAGTGAAGAGTTTGAT
>CAWHCQ010000009.1:0-118463 GCA_963827755.1 uncultured Gammaproteobacteria bacterium | reverse complement strand
CTTGACATGGTACCATAAGGTACCATTCTTCCATGAAGCGCAAGCATCAGAAAACGCTAGAACAAATCTACAAACGACCTACTAGCGGCAATATTCCATGGACGGATATTGAGTCTCTGTTCAAAGCGCTGGGTGCGGATGTATCAGAAAGAGCAGGATCCAGGGTAGCCGTTGTGCTATTCAGCGAAGTCCGCGTATTCCATAGGCCACACCCATCACCGAATACTGATAAAGGAGCGATAGCCAGTATTCGCAAATGGTTAGAGTTATATGAGGTGAAGCCATGAATATCATGGAAGTTGATGGTTACAAGGCAAAGATTGAGTACGATCCTGAGCTTGATCAATTTCGAGGGGAGATTCTCGGCTTGAATGGAAGCGCAGATTTCTATGGTAAAAGCCCTGCAAGTCTACGAAAGGAATTTAAAAACTCGTTGAAGGTGTATCTGGAGGTTTGCGAAGAGAAGGGTATTGCCCCAATGAGAGAGTACTCGGGTAAGTTTAACCTGAGGATACCACCCAGGTTGCATAGTGAGATTGCGGCGAGAGCAACAGCTGCTGGCAAAAGCATCAATCAGTGGGTTTCAGAAATTCTCAAGCGCTCAACAAATGAGTAAAGCGGCATATAACAAATCACGCCTGCGGACTGCCTGCGTCGCTGGCGCTCCTTCGGCAGCGGCAGAGTTCAAGTAGTGGATTGAGCAGTTTCTGTATAGCCGAAAGGGAAGGAATAACCGTAGGCAGATCCTTGGTTTCAGCCGACAAGCTGGCGCCGTAGTGTAGGATGATCCTTGGATCAGATTGGATCTACTGCATTGAATGATCTGCAGAATCGGCCACATGCACAATAGTGCCGACGCAGACTATCGGAAAAGGGGTCGGATACATTTTCTGATTAAACTCGAAAATTGTATCCGACCCCTTTTGTCCAATCACCACGCAACAGGAAAGTAAACATGGCATCAAAAGAACAGCACGCAGAGATTGATAACCATACTATGAAGTTTATTGTTGGGTTTATTGCAATTTCACTTGCATATCTGACAGAAAAATTTGCGGTAAAACCACTTGCCTCCATCAGTGCATCGTATTGGGATGAAGGTCTATGGTCAGGCAATATATTCGTAGGCTTCCTATTTGCAATCAGTGCATTTCTCCTCTCATATAATGGCCATGAAAGACGGGAGAAGTGGCTTAGTAAAGTGGCGGCACTGGCCGCTATCTGTGTGGCGATTTTCCCATGTGGCTGCGATGGACATCCTCAAATCATACCGATGGTTCACTATATCGCGGCGTCAGTGATGTTTAGCATTCTTGCTGTTTTCTGCTATTTCTTTTTCCTCAGGGCATGGAAAAAAGGCTGGGCTCAGGCACGTACGAGGGCGATTTTATACGGGGGCTGTGGATTAGCGATTATATTGGCAATGGTGAGTATGGTGGTTGATCATCTGATGGATGACGCATTGAGTAACCGTTTCCAACAGCTTACTTTTTATGCGGAAGCTACCGGATTGGTTGCGTTTGGTATCGCGTGGCTGACTGCTAGCCGGATTCTTCCATATCTGACACGTAGCGATGAGAAGTTGTCGATATTCTAGCCCAAATGAAAATAGCTAATGCATCCAGGAAGTGCATAACAACGGGCTCCAAGGGTCGCTCCGCTGTGCGCCCCTGAGCTCAGGCGTTAGGTGACTCTGAATCACCATAAGCAGCCCTTGACATAAGTACCAATAATGGTACACTTCTAAAATGCCAATGGATAGGCCAATCCCGGTAGTTTTCTTTCGACTCGATTCCGGGCGTGAACCTGTGAGGGAGTGGCTTAGGGACATGAGCCGAGATAATCGTAAAACACTCGGCGAGGATATCAAGACCTTACAGTTTGGGTGGCCCGTAGGAATGCCGCTAGCCAGGAAAATGGATGTCGATCTTTGGGAGCTACGGTCGACCATTTCATCTGGTATTGCCAGAACATTTTTCACCGTGTACCAGAAAAAGATTGTTTTGCTGCATGGTTTTGTTAAGAAATCTCAGAAAACACCATCAAATGAACTGGCCACCGCAAAGCGTAGATTGAATAAGCTGAGGGTATAGTTATGGCTAAACGAAATGTTGGTAGTGATTTTGACCAGTTTTTGGAAGAGGAAGGTCTGCTTGAAGAAGCAACCTCTGTTGCAGTGAAGCGGTATATTGCATTCCAGTTGGTTGAGAAAATGACTGAGAGCAAACTAAGCAAAGCGGAAATGGCGAGAAGGATGGAAACTAGTCGTTCCTCTTTAGATAGATTGCTCGATCCTGATAATTCATCTGTGACGTTGCAAACACTTCAAAGCGCAGTCCAGGCACTTGGTGGCCGGCTCAAAATCGAGATTGACTTCCACAAGAATGCAGCATGAGTCACCTAACAAACGCCTCCAGATCGACGCGGCTACGCCGCGCGACTGAGGCGAGACGATATGTTTCAGGAAACATGAATTGGTAAATTGGCCTTGCATCATTAAGCATTCAGATGACGCAGAATTAGTTTATGTTGGCGACCAATCTGAGTGGGATAACGATGCAGATTTACACTACTTTAAATATGACGAGTCTGACTGCCTCATAGACTCCTCAGGTGACATTTATACTTTGACTAATCCAGGCAATAAATACGTAAAACCGGAGGCCAGTGGGGATTCTATGTCTCTAGTGGAAATCCTGGGCCTTGTAAAAGCACATGCGGCACAAAAGGGGTCTTGTTGTGTCGCTAAGCTATATGCGCCAACAATTAGTGACGCATTTAAGATCGTTGAGTCATTGAATGGTAGTTAGGCGCTTAATTATAAATATTACTTTATCTGAAAAGGGGTCGGATACATTTTCTGATTAAACTCGAAAATTGTATCCGGCCCCTTTTGTCCACACACTTCGATAAACTGTTCAATTATAGAGGTCAGTACCCTTTTTCATCCGCCACAGGAAAAACATGCACAGAATGCTAAAAAAGGTTACTGACTCCTTCAATTTCACGGCCTGTTTGTGCGGACTGCTGACATTAACCGTGGCCGCCTGCAACAAACCCGTGTCCGATCCATACGGCAAGGTCACACTTCCGTTTACCCTGCACCAGGTCCCGGGCGTGCCGGTCTACTATGTTATCGGGCTTTCCGGTGTGCCGGGCGCGGACAACGAGGGGCACACCTCCAACGCCGGCTTTGTGGTCACGGACGGTGGGGTGGTGGTGTTCGATGCACTCGGCACACCGGCGCTCGGCTATCGGTTGCTGGAGCGTATCCGCGAGGTGACCGATCAGCCCATTGAGCGCATTGTCGTCAGTCACTATCACGCTGATCACATCTATGGCCTGCAGGGCTTTAAGGAGTACGCAGGGAACCCGCCGGTGTGGGCGCAGCGCCAGGCGCTTGGCTATGCGGGTGGTACGGCAGCAAGCCAGGGAGAAGACGCCCAGCGGCGCCTGGTGCAGCGACGTGAAGCGTTGTTCCCGTGGGTGGATGAGCACACCTATATTGTGTTACCCGATGAAACCTTTGAGTCGGAAAAAACTTTTACGGTCGGCGGCGTCACCTTCACACTGAAATACCTGGGGCCGGCACATGCGCCCGGCGACACGGTGATGCTGGTGAAGGACTACGGTGTGTTGTTCAGCGGCGATGTCATCTACAAGGGGCGCGTCCCGTTTCTCGACAGTCCGGAGACCAACATAGAACACTGGCTCAATGGGCTGGCTGCACTGGGAGCACTTGAACCGACACCGCGTTACGTGATCCCCGGGCACGGCACACCCTCGGACGACCTGTCGGCAGCCGTTGCCCTGACGGAAGGTTATATTGCCTATGTGCGCGACGCAATGCGCACAGCCGTGGCGAATTTCACGCCGTTTGATGAGGCCTATAGCGCGACCGACTGGTCTGCCTATTCCGACCTGCCGGCTTTCAAGGCCAGTAACCGTGGAAATGCTTATCGCATCTATCTGGAGATGGAAGCGAAGTCGTTTGAGTAGCGCGGGTTATTAAAAGAAACAGAAAAGAAACAGGGGTCAGACTGACCCCTACTTCGCTTTTGGCGCGATCATGGGGCCCAATGATTGACAGCGAGAGATATAAACAGTGTCAATGGCTAATTAATATGCTAATTTTGACGATAATAGTCAAAAATAGACATTAAATTACCATCAGAGGGTATTTAGGATGCTAGTCGAATTCAGTGTTGCTAACTTCCTGTCGATTCGCGAACAGACGACATTGAGCCTGGTAAAGGCGAAAGGGGATGAGTTGGAAGATACCAATTCATTCGAGCCAGACGCGTTGGCCACTCCCGCTCTGTTGCGTAGTTCCGCTATCTATGGTCCGAATGCAGCCGGTAAGTCGAATGTTATTCGAGCCTTGCAGGTAATGGAGCAGTTGGTGCTGAAATCTGCCGGGCAAAGCCAGGTTGGCGAAACATTGCCGATTACACCTTTCTTGTTGAACGAAGCGAGTCAAAACAAGCCGAGCGAGTTTGAAGTTACCTTCATTAGCCAGGGCGTTCGCTATCAATACGGCTTTGCTGCGACGTCAAAGCGTATTACTGAGGAGTGGTTATTGGCTTACCCGGAGGGTAAGTCACAACGCTGGTTTGATCGTTTCTATAACACTGAATCAGAAGAATATGAGTGGAAGATGGGAGGATTTTTTACGGGTACAAAAAAAGTATGGATTGATGCGACCCGTTCAAATGCACTTTTTCTCTCAACAGCTATTCAGCTAAATAACCAGCAGCTTAAGCCTGTGTTTGAATGGTTTTCAGAAACCTTGCATGTCGCTGGTTTTGGACGTTGGGTGCCTAGTTTCTCAATTGAGTTGTGTGAGAAGGACGATGAGAGAGAGAAGGTCGTATCTTTTTTACAGGCGGCTGATATCGATATCGATGGGGTTGAACTTGAAAAGGGAAAGCTCAGTATTGATAATTTACCAGATGATATGCCTGATATTGTTAGAGATGAAATCGCTAATAAATACCAGGATAAGTCATTTGTCAGCGTAAAAACTGCACATATGTCAGACAGTGGTAAAAAAGTACTATTCGATTTGGATGATGAATCCGATGGTACTCAGAAAATATTTGCGCTTGCAGGGCCATGGTTGGATACGTTGGAGAACGGTTATGTGCTTGTCATCGATGAGTTGCACGATAATCTGCACCCTCTGATTGTAGAATTCCTTGTCAAGTTATTTCATGGAAAAGAAACCAATCCCAAGAACGCACAATTGATCTTTTCCACGCATGATACCTCGATTCTAAACCAGGAAGTGTTTCGGCGGGATCAAATCTGGTTTTGCGATAAGGATAAACATCAGGCTACAAAACTTTATCCATTAACTGATTTCAGTCCACGTAAGGGAATTGAAAATCTGGAGAGAGGATATTTGTCTGGTCGTTATGGTGCCTTGCCTTATTTGAAGAAGGTCAAGTCCGCAATGGTGGGCTGAGTGGGCAGCGATGACTTGCATAACAGGCGCAAGGCACGAGTGGCCAGTGACCTGGAGCGCAGAAAATCGAGACGTGCGCCGTATGATCGTGTGCTTATTGTATGTGAAGGATCAAAGACTGAGCCAAATTATTTAGGGGAACTCATTGATTGTCTGGAGTTAAACAGTGCAAATGTAGAAGTTGATGGTAGCTGTGGGTCGAGTCCTGTTTCTGTAGTACAGCATGCAAAAAATAGATATGCAGAGGAACGGCGGAAAAATGATGCCTTTGACCGGGTATTTTGCGTATTTGATAAGGATACTCATGCAAGCTATACACAGGCGTTGGATGAGGTCGCGCGATCTATGCCCAGAAGGGTATTTTCGTCTATCAATTCCATTCCGTGCTTTGAATACTGGCTGATTTTGCATTTCACATTCAGCACGCGATCCTACACAGGTGCAGCCGGCAGGAGTGCATGCGCACGCTTGATTGAGGAATTAATCAGATATATCCCGGGATATTCGAAGGGTGATAGAGGGTTGTTCAAGGAACTGATGGATCAAACTGATCAGGCTATTGCATTCAGTAAGCGCGCGCTGCAGGAAGCGGGTAGGAATGACACTGACAATCCCACAACCTTGATGCATGAGCTTGTTGAATATTTGAAGCAGTTGGAAGATGGTCCATAGACGAAAGCATAAGAAACCAGAGGAGGTGCATACTCACCTTGCCATCCGGGTAGAAAGTTACGAAGTTAGAAAGGGATAAAGGTGTCAGAGCACATTTATCTCTAATATAAATAACAAATGCTCTGACACCGGAATTACGCACGAGACAGATAGTCGTATTCCGACAAGAACAATATCAGTGGGGGCGGCGTCACCGGCCGCTTTTATTGTTAGAGTCAAAGAATGTAGTAATAAATAAATCCCCCAAAAATTAATACTTATCAACGGATGATAAGTAAGTGAGAGTGCGGTACACTGTGAGCGATGACAAGGGACTGGATTACTTATTAGACCTTGATGGTGAAATCCTGGCTCAGGAAGGAGGATGCTGGGTAAAGATTGAAGCGCGAAAACTTGCTCAGGCTACTGATGAGTGCCCGCATGGCATTAAATATTGTCTGACACTGCATGACAGGTATGGAAAAAGACTGCTGGGTTTTGACAATGCGCATTTTATTAAAACGGGAAAGGCAGGGCGCTTTGTGGGCAGGCATATTGCTTATGATCACAAGCATATGAAACCCGGCGATAAAGGGGTTCCATATGTATTTGAATCTGCTCAGCAGTTGCTTGCAGACTTTTTCAGAGAAGTGGATAAGGTGCTTAAAGGTATGAAGTGATTTGGTGATTCGAGGTGAGTTATGAAAAAAATAGTGATTGGTATTATGCCCCAGGACAAGATCAGGAAGCGTGTTCTGGCCATTGCGCGCGGGGACTATAAACCTAAAAGAAATGAACCCGGGATCTGGTTTCCTTCCATGAAATCAGTCGCGGAAGTGTTGAGTGATCAAAATCGTGCCTTGCTGAAGATGATCGCAGAAATGCAGCCAGAAACCTTAACCGAGCTTGCAGATGCTGCTGGCCGTCAAATGAGTAACTTATCCAGAACACTTAAAACTATGGAACATTATGGATTCGTTGAACTTAGAAAAAATAATAGATCCGTAAAACCGGTTGTCAAAGCAACTGAATTTGAGATTCATGCGGCTTGATACCAAATGGAAAAGGGGCCGGATACAGCGAATAATAGGGGTCAGAGCACAATTATCTCTAATATAAGCAGAAAATGTGCTCTGACACCAATATTGTGCGGCCTCCCCGGCTGCCATGGACATCCATGCCACGAATGGTCAAGAATGAAACCCTGGCTATTTACGGGAATCCATCATGACCTTGCTGTTTGTCTACCTGGCCATCGCCATCGGCGTTTCATTTCTCTGCTCGATACTCGAGGCCGTGCTGTTGTCAGTGACACCGAGCTTTGCCGAGAAAACCCTGTCGGATCGGCCGCGTGCCGGGGGTGTGCTGAGTCAAGCCAGGGAACGCCTGGATGAATCGCTCTCCAGTATCCTGATTCTCAATACCTTTGCACACACCATGGGTGCCGCCGGGGTCGGTTCGCAGGCCGTGCAGGTGTTCGGGGCAAAATGGGAAACATTGATCGCGGTGTTGCTGACGCTGGCCATCCTGTATTTTTCCGAGATCATTCCGAAAACGCTGGGCGCGACCTTCTGGCGGCAGCTGGCGATACCGGCCGCTTTTGTCATTGCCTGGCTGGTGAAGCTGGTCTATCCGCTGGTCTGGATTTCCACGCGCCTGACCCGGCTGTTCAGTCACCACGACGGGAAAGAAATCACCCGCGAGGAAATCATCGCCCTGGCCTCGCTGGGGCTCAGGGACGGCACCCTGATATCCCAGGAGAATGAATACCTGGCCAATGTTCTCAAGCTGCACGAGATTCCGACCGGGGAGGTGCTGACGCCGCGCAGTGTCGTGCACATGCTGCCTGAAGACGTGACGGTCACGGATGCGCTGGATGATGCCGATACACGCCAGTTTACAAGGATGCCGGTGTATGGCGAAGGTATCGATGATATCAAGGGCAAGGTCATTCGCGCGGACCTGTTTGAAGCGGAGCGTGCAGGGCATGGTTCGGAACCCATCGTTCGGTTCGCCAAACCCGTTTTCCGGGTATCCGAAAAACTGCCGATTCAGCAGTTGATCGATCAGTTCATAAAACAACGCGCGCACCTGTTCCTGGTCGAGGACGAGTTCGGCCAGACTGCGGGCATCGTGACGCTGGAAGATGCCATCGAGACCCTGCTGGGGCGCGAGATTCTAGATGAACGCGATACCGTCGAAGATATGCAGGAGCTTGCCAGGAGGAAATACCGGGAGCGACTGCGGGAGCAGAAGCAGGATTTGAATAAATAAAGGTATCAGTGAAACAGAACTGGTCGATCTGGTTTCAGCTGACAGAGGGAAACCCTATCTGACCTGGATTTCGTTATTGAACCGCCAGTTCCGCGGCGATCATTGTTTTCAGCTGGCTCCTGCAGGTGGTCACTTTGCACTGCTCGCTGTGCTGGCAGCTGAGTTGCAGGTCACGGACCTGGTCATCCGCAATATCCAGCATGCAGACCAGTGCAATCTCTTCCTTTTCGCGCTGCGACCGCGCCTGCTCGAGCAAGGTGACGGTCTGGCAACCCTCGATAAAACGCTTGCGGGCGAAAAACGCGATCTGGTCAAAATCGTATTCCCCCAGGCATCCGGGGTTATGGCAAGCCATGATGTCGTACTCCGTTTGGTTTACTGACCGCTACATAGCTGTTGGTAGTTTAGAAGCTAGCTTGTTTCAACTCCGGGCGCATTGATGTGGATCAAGCATGTGACCTGAATGTGTTCTGACACCTTGGGAATAATCAGTAGGGTTGGCCGAATGAATTCGGCCTGCAATCTCCGGGTTGCTGATCGGGGAAGAAATGTAGGGTCGAATTTATTCGACCTGGGTGGGGTTGGCCTGGTTGGGGTTGGCCGAATGAATTCGGCCCTACAATCTCCGGGTTGCTGATCTGGGGATGAAGATGTAGGGTCCTGAATCCTTATTCCGACCTCGGGTGGGGTTGTGCCTGGTGTCGCTGGGGTTGGCCGAATGAATTCGGCCCTACAAATCTCCAGGTTGCTGATCGGCGGTGAAATGTAGGGTCGAATTCATTCGACCTGGGTGGGGTTGGCCTGGTTGAATGGTGTCAGAGCACATTTAACTCTAATATAAGCAACAAATGTGCTCTGACACCTTTATTCTAACAAGGTGTTGCAGCTGACGTTTGACAGTAACCTTCCTTCGCTGCCGCTGCGAGCAGTTGCCGTCAAGCGCAGCTGAACACAACGTCAGGCTTATCCGGTAGACAATCCAGTTAAGGGATCGAAAATGGAACAGGACTTTTCCACACTAGCAACAACTGACTATGGGAACGTATTAGATCGAGATCAATTTATTGATATATCTATACGTCCTCTTTGGCAGGATATGAAGCGGATATCAGGACCAGCCTATACGGTTCAATTGGCTTCAGGCGATAACTTGATGCTCCACTCTGCAATATATGAAGCTCCTGAAGGCTCAATCGTGATCGTTGACGGTGTAGATACTAAATATGCCGTTGCTGGCGGTAATGTCTGTGCCGTCGCTAAAGAGCGAGGCATTAGAGGCTTTGTTATCGACGGTGTGGTTCGGGATTCAGGTGAAATAGCAGAAATGGAGTTCCCCGTTTATGCCAGGGGCGTATTTCCTGTTCCTGGCAGGAAACAACAGTACATCGAATCAGGTGCACCGATTATTTGTGGTGGGGTGAGTGTTTGCACAGGAGATATCATAGTAGCAGATATCGAAGGTATAGCTGTTATTCCAAAATCCAGGGCGCTGGAAACTTACCGGGCGGCTAAGGCAATATCGGATGTAGAAAAAAATATGACCCTGTCTGACTGGGAAGTTAACCACAGGTTAAAAATACAACAAGTAATCGAAGCTGCTAAAAAAGCCTAATAAATTGCTTAAGCAGGCTATAAATGCGTGGCGCTTGCTGCTCATATCGGTTTAGGTGTTTATCGCGTTCAAATTGGGTGCAGTGGCAGTATTTTTAGCTACTTGGCAAGGCGTCAGGCATCATGAGTACCTGTACTGAGGGACTACCACAATGAACAACCACGAGCCAAAGGTTCAGAGTGTCAGGCCAGACAGTGAGGTCATGACGCGACAGCGTTTGCCCTACTTTATTGGCATTTCTGGACAGACAGTCAATGCCACGGGACTGTCCATGCACCTGGTGGTCATCCCGCCAGGCGCTCGGGCCGAGCCTCATATCCACGTCGGTTACGAAACCGGTATCTATGTCCTGGAAGGAACCGTATGCACACGTTGGGGGTCGGCACTACAGTACGAAGTGGTTAGCCAGGCAGGCGACTTTCTCTTCGTCCCGCCGGGTATTCCTCATGAAGCAATCAATCTCAGTGCAACCGAGCCCGCGCGCGCCGTCGTCGCTCGTAATGATCCAGCCGAACAGGACAAGGTTCTACCGTTCTCTCCGGGTCAAGGTGACGCAAATCGCCAGACCGAGACACACAACGATAGTGACGCCTAACAAGCGCATGCAACGGCCCCGGTAAAGCTGGGCCGCTGATGCGAGGCGTTATGCCAAAAAGGATTTTACGCAGTGAAAACCACTAATTATTTTCAAACGATTCGGACCAGAAAAGACCGTGCAGTTATTAAAGACGAATGGATTTAGCTTGTTATTGATCATCCAGAGCAAGAATACATTCAAGCAGATGGCCGAATTCGCCGATGGGCTAAGATCGAAGAAGCGCAGGGTAAATATCTGCGGGTAATATTGTTATCGGATGGCGAAACCATTCACAACGCATTTTTTGATCGAGGATATAAATCATGAAAGTTAAGTATTTCGAAGATACGGATACCCTCTATATTGAGTTCCGCGATGATGAAATTGCAGAATCAAAAGATCTCGATGAAAACACAGTGCTAGATGTTGATGCAAAAGGTAACGTATGCGCAATAACATTTGAGCATGCAAGCCAGCGTACCGATGTAAGTCATTTAACTATTGAAGGTATTGCGGCATAACAATCGTCTCCAAAGCGACGCGGCTACGCCGCGCGCTTGAGGCGAGACGTAAGGAGTGGGGAAGGGGCCGGATACAACTTTCGAATGTAATCAGAAAATGTATCCGGCCCCTTTTATTACTGAAGGGGTTGCGCCTGTAACAGTTGTGTAGTGTGTGAAGACCGGGAGGCAGATCACATGGACCGCACCGAACGCTTCTACAAGATCGACCAGCTGCTGAATGACCGGCGGTCGGTGCCGATGGAGTATGTGATCGAGGAGCTGGGTATCTCGCGGGCCACGGTCAAGCGTGACATCGAGTACATGCGTGACCGCTTGAACGCACCGATCACCTGGGACCGGTCACTGCGCGGTTACTGTTTCGACAAGTCCCTGCCCGGTGCAAAGAAGTACGGCCTGCCGGGCCTGTGGTTCAACGACCAGGAAATCCTGGCGCTGCTGACCATGCACCAGATGCTGTCGAACCTCGGCAGCGGCCTGATCACCCCGCACGTCAAGCCGCTGCTTGCCCGGCTGAATGCGCTGCTCGGCAGCCAGGACGACTCGGCGGAAGAAATCCGCAAGCGCATCCGCATCCTGCACATGGCGGCGCGCACCGAGCGGCCCGAGCATTTCGAGACGGCGGCCAGTGCCACCATCCGGCGCCGGCGTCTGAAGATCGCCTACCATGCGCGTTCCAGTGACGAGGCCACCGAGCGCGAGGTCTCGCCGCAGCGCCTCGTGCACTACCGTGACAACTGGTACCTCGATGGCTGGTGTCATCTGCGCGACGGCCTGCGCAGCTTCTCGGTGGATGCGATCAAGACGGCGGACATACTCGATCGCAGGGCGAAACACATCGCCGAGAAGGACCTCAACGAGGTGCTGGAAAGCAGTTACGGCATCTTCTCCGGCAAGGCCGACAAGCGCGCGCGGCTGCGCTTTACCCCCAAGCAGGCCCGCTGGGTGGCCGCCGAGCAATGGCATCCGCAGCAGGTCAGCTCCTTTGAGAAAGACGGCTCCTATCTGCTTGAGTTTCCTTACAGTAATGACGGCGAGCTGATCATGGATATCCTCAAGTACGGCGCCGATGTCGAGGTGCTCGGGCCGGCCGCCCTGCGCCGCAAGGTCAAGGCGCGGCTGGAAGCGGCCGCCGAACACTACCGCTAGTCCGGCCACCTTCAGCGGCTCATCCTGTGAGCCACCAGGGTCTGCATACTGTCTCCTCGGAACACTCCCGCTGTGGGAGAAGGAGGGCGGCCATGCAGACCATCACTGACACCATCGATCATCTTCACCTGGGCAAGGCCACGACGTTCGAGGGGCTGAGCGTGTTTCCCCTGTTTGGCGACACCGTCCGCGAGGCCGACTACATCACGCTGGACGAGGCCCTCGAGCAGGAACTGGCGCGGGTCGTCGAGGTGGACGAGGACGGCGAGGTGCCGAACCTGCTGTTCGATAATTTCGGCGACCGCAAGGTGCTGCTGGTCGACGGCGACGAGCTGATCGGCGCCAAGCAGAACCGGGTCATCAACCTCACCATCCTGGTGGCGGCGCATTCCAAGATCGAGATCCCGGTCTCCTGCGTGGAAGCCGGGCGCTGGTCCTACAGCAGCGCGGAGTTCAGACCCTCGGGGCGTGCCATGTATTCCAAGGTGCGTGCCAGCAAGGCGGAGCAGGTGAGCGTGCGCATGAAGGCCTCCGGGGAGCGTTACTCGGACCAGTCCGAGGTCTGGGAAGACATTGCCCAGCACTCGGCACAAATGCGTGTTGATTCGCCCACCGCCTCGATGGGTGATATGTACGAGCAGCATGAAAAGCAGCTTGGCAGCTACCGGGAAGCCTTCAAGGCAGAGGACAACCAGGTGGGTGCGGTGTTTGCCGTCAACGGCCACGTGCAGGGCATCGAGTATTTCGACAGCCCGCGGCCATTCAAAAAGCAACTGGACAAGCTGGTCGGCAGCTACGCGGTCGCGGCGGTGCTGGAAGAGAAGGGCGAGCGCAAGGAAACAACGGATGCCGTGGTGAATGACTTCCTGCAACAGGTGGCGGGGGCCAGGGGCGAGGCCTACCCGGGACTGGGCGAGGGCGAGGATGTGCGCCTGTCGGCCGACGAGGTTGCCGGTGGTGCGCTGGTGGCAGAAGAACGGGTGGTGCACCTGGCGGCATTCAACCGGGACCCGGATGGAAAGGTCGTGCGGCACCGTCCCGGCCAGTGGTTCGCTGACGAATAGGCGCAAGGGGGTAGGTGATGAACCTGACGCAACACGCAAGGACACGCATGCAGCAGCGCGGCATCCCCCGCCAGGCCATCGATTATGTGCTCGCCTATGGACGGGTGAGCCATGATCACCGCGGCGGGTGTGTGATGTGGCTGGACAAGCGTTGCAGGGCCCGGCTTGGCCGGGAAGAGGGCCGGCAGGTGGTGCGCCGGCTGGACAAGCACCTGAATGCCTACGCGGTGATGGGCCCGGACGGGACGGTGCTGACGGTGGGGCACCGTTACCGGCGGATCTGGCGGCACTAGTCTTGATCGGAGGTGTTGTTATGACCGTTGAAGAGTTTGTACAGAGCGTGATCCTGGTCGTCTCCTGCTGGCAACCGGCATCGTGCTGCCCGTCGGCCTGGTGGCGGTCAGTGGATCGAGTGACGGTGAGGTACGGCCTGCCGACGCGCGGCCGGTGTTTGTATTTGATGAAGCCCGGTAGGCCGGAGATAATCGAGTGGGCATACATGCGGAGTCTGCCGGGATACCAGGGCATTTATAGATGAATCCGGATTTCCTCGCAGCATTTACAGCGGCTTCTGCCGACCCGTGGTTGATAATCGCGGTGATCCTGATTGCGTTTGCGGGCGCAGGGCAGTTCTACCTTGTACACAGGCTTAACACAGTCAGAACAGAGCGCAACAAAGGCCTGCAAATGCTGGATCAATATACTACCGACAATGCAATACTGAACGAACGCCTGGCGGCAAAAAATAACGAACTGGCCCTGCTGGAGAACAGCCTGGGCGGCCGGCTTACGGATACAACTTCCGAGCGCGACACTGAACGGGAAAAGCTCGAGAGATACCGACAGGTAAACACTGGCCTGGAATCCAGGCTTGCGGCACTGCAGGCAACACTGGGCGAGGAACGAAAATCCTCGCAGGAAAAGATCCGCCTGCTTGAACAGGCCGAGCAGCGTTTGACCCGGGAGTTTGAAAACCTTGCCAACCGGATTTTCGAGGAAAAACATGAAAAATTCAGCAAGGCCAGCAAGACGGGTATCGAAACCATTCTTGATCCTTTTCAGGCCCAGCTGAAGGAATTCAGGGAAAGGGTTGACAGTGTTTATGACAAGGAATCAAGGGATCGGGTTTCGTTACTGGAGCAGGTTAAAACTCTCAGGCAACTTAACGAAAAGATCAGTGAGGATGCCATTAACCTTACCAATGCCTTAAAGGGTGAAAGCAAAACCAGGGGCAACTGGGGCGAGATTCAGCTTGAGCGGATCCTCGAGGAAAGCGGCCTGAAGAAAGGGCGGGAATATGCAATACAAGGCAGCTTCAAAAACGAAAAGGGTGAACGATTCCAGCCGGATGTCATAGTTCACCTGCCGGAGAGCAAGGATGTCGTAATCGATTCCAAGGTATCCCTGGCTGCCTATGACCGCTATTACGCGGCCGGCACCGATGAAATCCGGGACCGTGAAATCAAGGCCCATATTGCCTCTATTCGTAATCATATAAAGGGATTGAGCGGCAAGAATTACGCTGACCTGGCCGGCATTAATTCACTGGACCTTGTATTGATGTTCGTACCTATAGAACCCGCCCTGTTGCTGGCCTTCGAGCATGATAATGGATTATATAATGAAGCCTTCAACAGGCAGATCCTGCTGGTAAGTCCGACCACGCTCATGGGTACCCTGCAGATCATCCAGAACATATGGCGGTATGAATATCAAAGCCGCAATGCCATGGAAATCGCACGGCAGGCGGGTAGTCTCCACGATCAATTTGTCATGTTTATCGAGGCACTGGAAGATGTTGGCAAACATATCGGGAAGGCCGATGAGTCTTATCAAACAGCACATAAACGACTAACCAGCGGCAAGGGAAACCTGGTTAATCGCACCGTGCGACTGGAAAGGCTGGGCGCAAAAGCAAAAAAACAGATCCCCCGGGTATTGCAAGACCTTGCGCGTGAATCCGATACAGATGAAACACCGGATCCCGAATTAATAGCCGAACTAATAGGGACAGACTCGGTTGATTTGACTAATAGTTGACGGATCAAAGAAGTCTGACCCTGTTGATTTGGCTCTTCCCCAAATCGGGTGGGTAGATAACCGTTGTAGGGCCGAATTCATTCGGCCAACAGCCATTATTGCCACTGGAGACAAGCAGGTCACCATGTCCTGTGTCGCATTTGTAGGGCCGAATTCATTCGGCCAACCGGCCTACGACGCATTGCGCAGGGGTGTCATTCCCCGCACCATCAAGTCTAGTGCATCACCATGTTTATCCGTGGTCGCCACCTTTGGATCAGTGATGACGATGAAACACCGCTGGTCGCAATGAATTCGACCCTACAGGCCTGACTGAGCAGGGCCAACAACCTTGCCATTAGAAGGAATATGTCTCTTCCCCTGATCGGCATGGGTAGATTACCGTTGCAGGGCCGAATTCATTCGGCCCAACAGCCTGAATTGATGTGTTACCCACCCGATCAGGGGAAGAGCCATTGATTTAATATACTATCAGGTTTCCAAAAGACCGATAGAATGATAGTGATTATCGAATAGCAAAGGAAAAAAACATGGAATTGAATGTATATCTCTCTGGTGAAATACATACCGACTGGAGACAACAATTAAAAGACGGTTGTGAGGCGCATAAACTACCGGTTGTTTTCACGTCTGCTGTCACTGATCATCAAGCCAGCGACAGTGCAGGCGACCTGCTTGGCGCAGAAGACGATAACTTTTGGCGTGATCACAAATCAGCGAAAGTTAATGCAATACGAACCAAAACACTTATCGAAAACTGTGATGTAGCTGTAGTCCGTTTCGGGGACAAGTATAAACAGTGGAATGCAGCTTTTGACGCTGGTGTTTGTGCTGCATTGGGTACCCCGTACATTACCCTTCATGGCGAGGACATAATACATCCTCTCAAGGAAGTCGATGCTTCGGCCATGGCATGGGCTAAAACACCAGGGCAAGTTGTAGAAATTTTAAAATATGTTCTTACCAAGGAATGAAACATAACAAGGCCGTTCAACTCGGTCAGAAGTAAAGGGTGTCAGAGCACATTTTCACCTAATATGAGCTATAAATGTGCTCTGACACCTTTTGTTTTGGCCGAATGAATTCGGCCCTGCAGTAGGGTCGAATTCATTCGGCCCGCGGTGTTTTATCGTCATCTGTCATCCGGATGCAGTCCCAATGGGGATGATAAAAGTAATTCCTCCATCCCCATTATTCAGTGCTGATCCTGTAATTGTGATGTTTCTGTGATACGTGCCTGATAGACTGCCGGAAATGATGATATCGGTGAACCTGCGGCAAGCCGTTCGGGTTGCACTGCCTGCGACGATGAAAAAAAATATTCTTGTCATCGAGGACAATGCGGACATAGCCCGCCTGGTGATGCTGAATCTGCAAGGCAAGCAGATGCACGTCGATCATGCGGCCGATGGTACGGCTGGCCTGCAAATGGCGCTGACCGGGCAATACCACCTGGTGATACTGGACCTGATGTTGCCGGGCATGGATGGCCTTGATATTTGCCGGCGTCTGCGCAACGAGATGGTCTATACCCCGGTATTGATGCTGACTGCCAGGACTACCGAGCTGGACCGCGTGCTTGGGCTTGAAGTGGGCGCGGATGATTACCTCACCAAGCCGTTCAGCGTCCCGGAACTGGTGGCGCGCGTTAATGCGATATTGCGCAGGTCCGATCAATATCAACCCTCACAGGCAACACAGGCCGGCGCACCGTTGCAGTTCGGTGACTTGCGCGTGGATCCGGACAAGCGCCAGGTGCAGCTCGGTGACAACGAAATTAAACTCACGGCCAAGGAGTTCGATCTGTTATGGCATTTCGCCAGCAATCCCGGGCATGTCTTTACCCGCAACCAGCTACTGGACAGCGTATGGGGTTATGGGCATGCCGGCTATGAACACACCGTGAATTCCCACATCAATCGTCTGCGTGCAAAGATCGAGGCAGACCCGGCAAAGCCACGCTATATAATTACTGTCTGGGGTATTGGTTACAAGTTCAATGAGAATGAATTCGGGCAGGTCAGCGCGTGATGTTAACAACCTTGTACAGCAGGCTTGCACTGACACTGTTTATCCTGCTGTGCCTGGTTGGCATCATGCTGGTCCAGGTCATTGGACATTCGAGTACCCTGTACCAGCAGGAAGTCGCACAGAAACTCAACCGTGAGCTGGCTTCCCATATAGTTGCCGAACAAACATTGATCCAGGACCACAAGATTAATAACCAGGCACTGGACCACCTGTTTCACCAGTTGATGGTGATCAATCCCAGCATCGAGTTATACCTGCTGGACGAGCAAGGTAGCGTACTTGGCTATTCAGCGCCCGAGGGGAAGGTCAAGCGAACGCAGGTTGCACTGGAGCCCGTCAGGAAGTTTCTCGACGGCAGCGCCAGGTTTCCACTGAAGGGGGATGACCCGCGCAACCCAGCCGGCCGTAAAGTATTTTCCGCAGCCCGCATTGTCAACGAGGACGGCTTGCAGGGTTATCTGTATATCGTGCTGGGTGGTGAGCAGTATGACAATGTTGTACAGATGCTCGGTAACAGCCATATCCTGGATTCCGCGCTGCTGGTGTTGCTGGTCGCCCTGGCGGCGGCATTGACAGCCGGGCTGGCGATCTTTGCCTTGCAGACACGCCGCCTGCGGATGCTTGGAAATGCCATGCGCCGTTATGCCGGGGAAAGAGGTGACGGCAGTCTGGCTATCCGCTATGCGGGCAACACGAATGATGAAATTGATGTCCTCGGCCAGCAGTTCAATGCCATGGCCGACAAGATCACATCCCAGATTAACGAACTCATGCAGATGGATGGCCTGCGTCGTGAGATGGTTGCCAACATCTCGCATGATCTGCGCACCCCGTTGACAACCATGCGCGGCTATCTTGAAACCTTACAGCTCAAGCATGCGGAACTGTCCAGGGAGGAACAACAGCAATACCTGCAAACGGCTCTCAGTCACTGCCAGCGTCTGGGCCAGATGGTGGAGGAGTTGTTTGAACTGGCCCGGCTGGACTCCTGCGAATCCGTGGTCTATTCCGAGCCTTTTTCGATGTGCGAACTGGTGCAGGATGTCACGCAGAAATTCCAGTTGCGTGCCAGGGAAAAGTCGATCCGGCTCAACGCCAGCCTGAATCCGGAGGCGCCGCTGGTTTATGGCGACATCGCCATGATGCAGCGGGTACTGGAGAACCTGCTGGAAAACGGATTGCGTCATACGCCGGCAGGGGGCAGTATCCATGTTGGTGTCGATGTGGATTCGGGTAATGTTGTTGTGCAGGTGGCGGATAGCGGTTGTGGAATCCCTGCGGAAGATGTGCCGAGAATTTTCGACCGATTCTATCAGCAGGACAAGAACCGTTACGCCGGCAACAGCGCCGGCCTGGGTCTTGCCATTGTGAAGCGTATTCTCGACCTGCATGGCAGCGCCATCAAGGTCAGCAGTGAGGTCGAAAGGGGCACAACCTTTTCATTCCGCATCCCGGTATAAAGGCAGCAGCTTTATTTATCCGGCTCTTCCCCTGATTGAGCGGGTAAATCAATCAATTTAGACAAGATGCGTTCCTTCTGATGGCAAGGTTATTGGCCGAATGAATTCGGCCCTGCAAATGCGTCACAGGACATGGTGACCTGCTTGTCTCAAATGGAAATAATGGCTGTTGGCCGAATGAATTCGGCCCTACAACGGTAATCTACCCACTCGATTCGGGGAAGAGCCATTTATTCAACTAATCTGTAATCTTCAGTGTTACCAAATTGTGATATTTTCGGGACGGCCACGTGATGCTGTCTCCTGATAATGAACTCCCCTTAATGGAAAAATATAAAAGGAGAGTTCAGTTATGAATACATTCAATACGCCGGGGCGCGCATGCCTCACGGGTACCGCCCTGAAAAAGTTGATGATCGGCCTGTTGGCCGCCGCCAGCCTCGGCTCGATGAACGCCATGGCAGGCAATCGCCATATGAGCATCGAGGTCACCAACCTGACCAATGCAATTTATTTCACGCCGTTGCTGGTATCGGCACACAATGCAGATACCCATATGTTCCAGGCAGGGACAGCCGCTTCATCCAGCCTGCAGGCCATGGCCGAGGGGGGTGAAATTTCCGGGCTTGATACAGATCTTGCAGCCCTGGGTGCCAATAACGTCGTCAACCCGGCCGGTGGTTTACTGGCGCCGGGCGCATCTGCCAGTGCCACGTTGATGGCGCGCGGACAAAACAAATTCCTGTCACTGGCTGCCATGATGTTGCCGACCAATGATGGTTTTGTCGGGCTCGATGCAATACGAATCCCCAAGAAGCGGGGCACCTATACCTACTATCTTAATGGCTATGACGCCGGCACCGAAGCCAATGATGAAGTCATCAGTGGCGGTGGCATGCCCGGTATACCCGGCATTCCTGCCGATCCCGGTGGTAACAGCGGCACGGGCGGCAGCGGCGTAACGGGTGCTGACTATAACGCGACCGTGCATGTGCATCGCGGTATTGTTGGTGACGCAGACCCCATCGGTGGCACCAGCGATCTGGACAGTGCAGTGCACCAGTGGAACAACCCGGTGGCCAGGGTCGTCATTACTATTGGAAAGGGGCACTAACCCTGTAGATAGGTATTTGCGGCCCCTTCGGGGGCCGTTTTGATGAAAAAAGCGTGTCAGAGCACATTTTTTCCTAATATTAGAATTAAATGTGCTCTGACACCCTTAAAAAGGCAATGCGTGCCGCTTTAACACCTTGCTAACCTCATCCGCCAGGGCCTCGCTGTAATCGATTTCAAAAGCGTCCAGGTCTTCGCGAAGTTGCTCGAGCGACGTGGCGCCTATGATGGTCGATGTAACCCCGTCAACCTGGTCACACCATTTTAATGCCAGTTGCGCGATGCTGATCCCGTGTTGTTCGGCAACCGCCTTGTACGCAGCCACTGCGGCGTCGACTTGCTCCCCCTCCCTGATCAGTCCCATGCGCTGCGATATGGTCCAGCGGCTGCCCTCGGGGCGCTGGCCGTTCAGGTATTTTCCGCTCAGCACGCCGCCACCCAATGGCGACCACGGCAAATAGGCTACTTGCTCCATCACGCAGGTTTCGATGGTATGCGGGTAGTCGATATGATGGAGCAGGTTGAATTCGTTCTGGATCGAGGTGATGCGCGGCAGCTCGTGCGCCCCGGCCAGTTCGATATATTTGTTGATACCCCAGGGCGAATCGTCGGATAAACCGCAGAAGCGTATTTTTCCCGCGTCAACACAACGCGCTAAACCATTCAATATATCGTGCATGCCCTCGACGGCCTGGCCGGCGTCGGTTTTGCTGAAACAAACATCGTTCGGCCAATGGCGGCCAAAATGCGCGAAGGGGTGGTTTGGCCAGTGCAGCTGGAATACATCGATGTAGTCGGTTTGCAGACGGGCCAGGGATTGTTCGACGGCCGTGACCACGGCATCGCCGGTAATCGGCCCGCCATCCCGGATCCACGCTAAACCCTCGCCGGCGATTTTTGTGGCCACGACCAGGGTATCGCGTTTGCCGGGATGGTCCGCCAGCCAGTTGCCGATGATGGTTTCCGTACGCCCGTAGGTATCTGCCGATGGGGGTATGGCATACATCTCGGCGGTATCGATGAAGTTGACACCGCGGTCGATGGCGTAATCGATCTGTTGGTTGGCATCTTGCTGGTTGTTCTGTAATCCCCAGGTCATGCTGCCCAGGCAGACCCGCGAAACCTTGATGCCGCTGTGTCCCAGTGTTGAATAGTGCATGTTCTGTTTCCCGTTATCCGATTCGAGTTGCTGATACCTGGAGTTGAAATCGCGCACTTATCATATATCGAAAAAAAGGGTGTCGGAGCACATTTTCCCCTAATATTAGAATTAATTGTGCTCTGACACCCTTTATTGACTGGCGGCATCAGCACGACGAGCGATGCCGGCAGCATTGGGAGGATTTCTGTCAACCAGGGTCAGACTCGATTGATTTGACTAGTAGTTGACGGATCAAAGGAATCTGACCCTATTGATCTCGTTCGATACGGCTACGCCGCGCGACTGAGGCGAAACGTTAGAGAGCACTTATGAGCACAGCAGTTGGCATGGATGGATGTAAAGCCGGATGGTTTTACTTTCGTAGGGATGGAAAAAATATTTCGCATGGAATAGCTAGAAGCATTCACAATCTGGCAATCTCTCTTCCTGAAGATTCTAGAGTTTTTATAGACATACCAATCGGCTTGGTGGATCAAGGTTCTACAGGCCGAAGCTGTGATGTAGGAGCTCGAAAGCTACTTGGTGGCGCTAAGGCCTCATCGGTATTTTCTGCACCTTGCCGACCCGTGCTGAAAGCGAGCAGCTATGAAGAAGCAAAAGAAATCAGCTTTAAAGCCATTGGTAAAAAACTTAGCATACAAGCCTTTGCAATTACACCAAAGATAAAGGAGCTAGACGACTTTTTACTAAACCAGGATCACAACATGTCTATTAGGGAAGTTCATCCAGAAGTATGCTTTTGGGCCTTGAACGATCGTAGCTCAGTAGTCAGTAGCAAGAAGACTGAAGATGGTTTCGAAGACAGATTGCTTTTGTTGAGAAAATTTGTTCCTAACATAAGTGATTTAGTTGACGAGGTATTAAATACATATCTTCGAAAAGAAGTGGCGCGTGATGATATATTGGATGCGCTTGTTGCAATGGTAGTGGCTTGCACCTCTGATGACGCCCTACAAACCATTCCAGTTGCACCAAGTATCGATTCTAAGGGGCTACCAATGGAAATAGTTTTCACGGAGCAACCAAATGAACGTGCTCTCTAACACACGCATGCAGTCGGACCAGACCACTCGCTACGCTTCTGGTCTGGCCGCTGATGCGGTAGGTTAGACCTCTTTATGAGAATGTAAATGATCGTTGTAGGCAAAACAGATGCATTTGAATGGAAAAGGGGCCGAATACATTTTCTGATTAAACTCGAAAATTGTATCCGGCCCCTTTTGTCGGATTACAAACACAGTGGAGCAACAGGATGTATCTATTCTTTGACACAGAGACAACCGGTCTTCCTCGCAATTGGAAAGCTCCGGTGACGGATTTGGACAATTGGCCCAGGATGATTCAAGTTGCCTGGATATTGTCAGATGACAGGGGCAAGCGTATCGAATCTGCCGATTTTATTATTCGACCGGAAAACTTTGTAATACCCCTGGAGGCATCAAGAGTTCATGGGATTACCACAGAAAAAGCAATCAATGAAGGAGAGGTTCTTGACAAGGTGCTGAACCTTTTTAATGAATTGGTTGAGAAGGCCGGGTTTATTGTTGCTCACAACATGAGTTTTGATGAGAAAATTGTGGGGGCAGAGTTTCTGAGAAAGGGAATTCGATCCAGCTTTGAACAAAAAACCAAACTCTGCACCATGCAGTCCTCTACCGACTACTGCCAGCTTTCCGGCCCTTATGGTTATAAGTGGCCAAAATTATCAGAATTACATGCCAAATTATTTGGCAAGGACTTTGAGAATGCACATGATGCTTCTGTTGATATTGCTGCGACGGAAAAATGTTTTTGGGAAATGAGAAAAACAGGATTGATCTAGAAGGAAAGGGTGTCAGAGCACATTTAACACTAATATAAGTGGAAAATGTGCTCTGACACCGTTTAACGAAATACAATGTCAGGCAACAAAACGGAGATCCATATGTCATCACTGTCTATGCAAAAGCAGATCCTGGGGCTTGTCGGTTGGCTGGTGCTGAGCTTCGCTGCCTCTGCCGTTGGTGCCGTGGCCTCAATACAGGCCGGGTCTTTCTACGCCCAGCTTGCCCAGCCTGTTTGGGCGCCGCCGCCATGGGTTTTTGGTCCGGTGTGGACGGTTCTGTATGCCTTGATGGGCATCGCCGCCTGGTTGGTATGGCGTTGCGGTGGATTCCGTGCCAATCGGCAAGCGCTTGTTTTGTTTCTTTTGCAGCTTGCGTTCAACGCAGTCTGGAGTTGGCTTTTCTTTGCCTGGCACCTCGGCGTTCTGTCGTTCGCCGACATCCTGGTGCTGTGGATCCTTATCGTGGCCACCCTGGTGTCTTTCTGGCGCGTGCGCCCGCTTGCCGGTGCGCTGCTCATCCCTTACCTGCTGTGGGTCAGTTTCGCAGCTGCACTGAATTATTCCCTTTGGCAACTCAACCCACAGGTTCTCGGTTAGGAGCATTGCTGGAAGCTAAGGGTGTCGGCACATTTACTCCTGATATAAGCGGTAAATGTGCTGCCCCCCTTTATTGCAAGACTACCTTTGAATTCAGCATTTCAAGTACACTGATCCCTTGACCCGGGGAGTGCGAAGATATGTCAGGCCTGATACGAAACAAGCTGAAGGCGGTCAAACGCGGTCTTACCACGCTGGACAGTCAACCAATCGGCAAGGCGGCGCTTGCGGTCGTCCTGCTTCTTGATTTGTTCATCCTGATTTCAATTTTCGAGGGGTTGGCTGACCATACACGTCAATTGACCAGCCCCGCGGAATATATCCCTCAGCACTGCCGTGACGTGGTAATCGATGAAGAATGGAACGAGTCGAACCGCCTTGTGCGGATTGCCCGTATCGTGTCTGAATTCCGCGGCAGTTATGAGCGGATCGATGAGAGAGACAGGCTAAAGCGGGAGCATCCTGTCTGTGCGCCGATTTCAGCACGGATACGGAGCATGGAAGACGACCGGGAACTGTCTGCTGAACTAAGCGAATTCCTTCGCCTGAGAACAGAAGCGATCCAGGTAAAATCGGAACTTGAGCGGGTGACAGGCGCTTATAACACGTCGCTTCTCGAGGTGATTGCGGCGCAAGGCGGGGCAGGTGATAGCACTGCCTCGCTGAAAACACGGGTTTCAAAGACAACCGAAACGCTGGATTCACTGGTGCAGCAGGAAAGGGTGCTGGCATCATCGCTGGTTCAACACCCCGAACTGGCCGGGTTGTTCGAGGTGATCGAGTCTTCATCCGATGCGGACAGGCGCAGCCTGCTGGAGGACCTGCGCAGCCGTAATTTCTGGCACCCGGTAAAACGCCTCGGGATGGAAATGCTCTTCCTGTTGCCGCTGGTAGCCGGTTTCTTCTTCTGGAATTCAAAAAGTATTGCTGCAGGCCGCCCGTTCCAGTCCCTGGTTTCCTCGCACCTGCTGGTTGTGGTTTTCATTCCGGTGATATTCAAGATTGCCGAGTTGGTCTACAACGTCATACCCAAAAAGCTCCTGAGGCACGTGATTGAATTTCTCGAGTCCATGAAGCTCGTGGCGATCTGGCATTATTTATTGATGGGGCTGGGCATAGTGGCGGCGTTGTCGTTGATCTATTTTCTGCAGAAGAAGCTGTTCTCCAGGGAAAAACTGGTCGAGAAGCGAATAACAAAAGGACTGTGCCAGGATTGCGGGGCGCATTTACCGCCCGGGAGTTCTGCCTGTCCTTTATGCGGTTTTAACCAGTACAGGCAATGCAGTCATTGCAACAAGGCAACGTATATCCACGGAAAATACTGCAAAGAGTGCGGGGCCGGGGAATAACTCAATAAAAAAGGGTGTCAGAGCACATTTTCCCCTACTATTAGAATGTGTGTGCTCTGACACCCTTTATTGCAGGAACAACCCGTATGACGTCGATGACTGTTTTCAAACAAATCAACTGCATGGTCCTGGCTGCGTGCCTGTTATGTGCGCAAACTGTATATGCCGATGCCGGCCTGCCGGATTTTGGCTTGCACACCATCGATGGCAAGGCCTATTCGATCAATGACGACATTGGCCGGGGACAGTGGGTACTGCTGATGTTCTGGGCCACCGACTGCAGTATATGCCGGCAGCAGGAACCGATGATTTCTTCATTCCATGAAAATCACAGCGGCAAAGATGCAAGGGTCATTGGTATTTCGATTGACGGACTGGATAAAAAAGAAGAAGTAGTGCGCTTTCTGGCCAGCAATGAATTAAGTTATCCGAATTACATTGGTAATCTGGCATTGATCGGGTTGAACTATCCAATATTGACCGAAGAGGCTTTTCGAGGAACGCCAACCTATCTATTGTTCTCACCGCAAGGTAAGTTGCTCGGCGTCAACCCTGGCCCAATGAGACTGGAAGCGCTGGAAGGTTTTATAAACCGCCATGAGCAGGGTTAACAATTACGTTAAGGCAACAGGACGCAGATTAATTGTTACACCCTTTATTTATATTAATCAGCGGCATTGCCTTGGCGGCAATCCCCAGCCCATCGGCTGGTCTTTGCCACGCAGGCAGCCGCGAAACCAGGCACCCTCGTACATCTCGCCATCGATCATCGTCCTGCCCTCCCCCTCGGCATAGCCGTCATGCCACTCGCCGTCGTACCAGTTGCCATTTAGATTGACCATTTTACCGCGCCCTTCGGGTTTGCCATTCACCAGCTCACCGTCGTAACGCATGCCATTCGGCCACGCGTAGGTGCCGCGACCCTGAATTGCGCCACCGATCCAGGCTCCCTCGTAGCGGTGTCCGTCCGTGCTCTTGATGGCACCCTGTCCATGCGGCCGCCCGTCGATGTACTCGCCCTCGTAGCGATCACCGCTTAGGTACAGGATGAGACCGCGGCCGGAGATCTCGTCATCAATGCCCTGTAAAAAACCGACAACCTCGTCTCTTTGATCCGCGCTGTAATCGACGGAGAGTTTCAGCTTGCCGATAAAGCGCCATACAGGTGAGGTCAGCGGAGAAGGGATCTCGGTAACGTCACGGAATGTCCGCAGCAGTTCGTTTTTATCGTCTTGTGAAAGATAAACCGAAGACAACACCCTTGACTTCGGATACCCCGGTCTGACCCACGTGATCCTGCCGGATTCACCGATGATGATAAATCCATAAAATTCCACGCCATGGCCGACAGCAGCCAGCGGGATGATCACCATGACACCCGCAATGGTCCGCCCGGGCACCTGGTTGTGGACCTCGTACAGGTCCGCAACCTGCAGAATCAGCGGGTCCCCGAACGCAAGCGTCGAGGATTCAGCGATCGAAGGCTCTGAAATGAACGCGGGATAATTCTGCCATACGGGCAGAACGAGGATGCGCTCGCGTTGATCGGCATACAGATTCGTCAGAAACGCTGCGTCCACCGGGAACGCACGGGACTGTTTGACGATCGGGATGCAGGAAACACTCAGGAGGCAGCAAAGCAGGACCAGGCTACCCGGCAGGGTTTTACAGGCAGGTCGGTTTCCGATCATCACTCCTCCGGGGTACGGCAATACGGCTTCAGGAACTCTGATCAATGGATATCACAAAAAGGGGGAAATCAACAGGGTCAGTCTGTCCCTTATTCCCGCTAATGAGAAAGTAAGCCGACTATTTTCCCTTCTGAATAATTTCCGGATAGTATTGCTGTAATGAGTACTAGTGAGCTTTATCCGGACTCTGTTTCCATCCTGGTGGCTGGCATATGAGCCAGCAGTCACCTGCAACCATAGTCACGGCCTTCATCGATGCCATCGATGCACGTGATTTCGAGCGTGCCAGAGAGTTCCTGTCAGATACACAGTTCACTTACCGCAGTCCTGTCTCAAAGACCGACAATGCGGATACCTGCATAGCCCTCATTTCCCGTGTCGGCCCGATCCTCGTGCGGATCGAGCGACACCGGACCTTTGTCGACGGCAGTGATGTCTGCAGTATCCTGCACTACAGGACCACCATGGAAACCCTGAAGGATGTAGCCGTGGTCCAGTTGGCGACGGTGGCGGATGAAAAAATCATTGCCCTGGAAGTCTTTTTCGATGCCAGTGAATACAACAAGATGATTGCCAGATAACAATGATCAACCGTGAGTCTGACCCTATCGATCATGGATCAATCGCTACCAACCGTAACCGAGGTTAAACAGGTAGCGCGTATCGACCCGGTCGTTGCCCGGTGACGGGGTGTTGTCCCAGTCGACATCGACCTCTGCCGTGGCAATGAAACTTTCGATCAGACTGGCGCGTAAACCGGTGCGCGTGAAAATGATGATGTCCTTGGTATCCTGCAGTCCCAGCAGGCCTTCATGGAAGTGGAAGAACTGCAGCCTTTTCGGATAGAGGAAGTGGTCGTAGTTGAGCGACCAGCGCGCCGCCGGATAGCTGTCATCCTCCGCCTGTTCGAAGTCCTCGTTCACGTAGGACAGGCCACCCTCCAGCGACAGGTTGGTCCGCTCCGACTCGAAAAACTGGTAGCCGGCACCCAGGCCCAGCGTGGTGCGCAGGTTCAGGTCCGCGAAGTCGTCCTTGAACAGCAGCGTATTGGCATAGGTGTACCACTTCTCGGTGAGGAAATGGTCGTACTTCAGGTAGGCCGTGGCATTGTTCTCACTCTCTATGTCGTTATCCTTTGCCTGATTGTAGATCGCGCCAGCCGTGAAACGGTTCTGCTTGGTGCGCGACACGCTCTCGATGTCGCCGTGGTAGGCCTCCTTGTCGGTGTTGCCCTTGGCAATGTAGAAACCGGCATTGGCACGCCCGCTCAGCTTGACACCGTTCTCCGGCACCGGCGGATTGATCAGTGCGACCCGCGCCACGGGTACCTGTTCGGCCTGCACCAGCTCACTGCCCTGGATACCGACACTGCCGTCACCGGAACGGGCCAGCGTCCCCTTTAGCACGGTCGCATCATCCAGCTGCACCACCACCGGTGCCACGGTAGACACGCTGATGACCTTGTCCCAGGCAATCTTGATCTCGCCGGCAAAGTCTGTCTTCATGGTCAGGGTATCCCCGGTCTTGCTGACCACCGTGCCGCTTACTGTTCAAGTGAAGTTCGATAGTACCGAACGCCGTCCAGATTGCAAGCATGGCGCCAGGTTAAGCTCACTAGCATTGCCATTCGTGTCAGAGCACAATTATTTCTAATATTAGGCAAAAATGTGCTCTGGCACCATTTCTTTTAACGCTCCTCTATTATGCCGGACAGACAGTGGGCCTTGGCCGGGATGACATCGGATTTAAGCTCAGGCAAGTGCCATTCGTATCCGGCCTCTTTTATTACTACTCGATCGTATACTCCGCTTCGAGACGATACTTGCCACCTGCGTCAATTTCTATCGTCTCCGGGCCGGCATTGGCGGTTTCAACACAGAGCATTTTTCTGTAGTCCTCGTCCCCGAGATCAGCCATGGACGCGGCACCTTCGATCCATGGATTCCATACCACGGCTGTGCTGCACCCTCTGGAGAGGATCCGGATCTTGCGAGCAAGCGATTCATCATCGATCACCAGTTCACCGCTGACGTCCGTGTAGATGCGGTCGACTTCGCCATTGATGGTGACCGGACCGGATTGCGTTTTCCAGGCGGAGCCGTCCACTTTATCCAGGTATTCACTGCCCTCAAGACCCAGCACCGTGACCTTGCTGATATCACCAACCTGGAAATAGGTGTGCAGTGCCTGGCTGATAGTGATGCGTTCTTCACCGCTATTGTGTGTAACAAGCGCGACCTTGAGTGAATCACCGACGCTGATTTCGATATTCAGTTTGAACGGGTGCGGCCAGATATTGCGTGTTTCATCCGTATCAGCCAGGCCCAGTACAACCTTTGTCGAGCCATCCGCCAGGGACTCGCTGGCGTTAACTTCCCATTGACGGGTGCGCACAAAACCGTGTGCGGGCCTTCCGAGGTGATCCGGATCAGGACCGAACCAGGGCCAGCAAACCGGAATACCGCCTTTTATCGCCTTGCCGTCCTGGTAGTAGGCCTTGTCACTGAGAAACAGCAAATCGTTCTTCTGGCTTGTTGGCCGGTAGGACAGAAGCTGGCCTGAATAGGTCGATAGCGTGGCATGGGCCAGGGCATTGTTGATCTCGATATAGGTAAATCCATGTTCGGTCTCGACAAAATTGAGCTCATCCTTGATTTCGTATTCACTTGATTGATTGATATTCATTTCTGCCTCTGTTCGGAATAAAAGGGTGTCAGCGCACGTTTGATTCTAATACAAGTGAAGAATGTGTTCCGGGGCCATTATTGGTTATATTCCCTGGTGGAAAAGGGCGACTATGAAACCTGACTTGCGCGCGTTAATCTCCGTGTCGTCTTTGTTTCGTTAGCCGGGGGCGGTCCGTATACATGCAGGATATATCACTGAGCACGGTTGATCTCGTGATCGTTGTCCTCTACTTCCTGGTGGTATTTGCCATCGGATTTCGCATGGCGCGGCGTACCCACAGCGCCGAGGACCTGTTCCTGGCCGGGCGACGGCTGGGCTGGCTGCCGATTGGCCTGTCGCTGTTTGCCTCGAACATCTCCAGCACCACAATGATCGGCCTGACCGGCGCGGCCTATACCTGGGGTATTGCCGTGGCCAATTACGAATGGATGGCAGCCCCGATCCTGGTGGTGTTTGCGCTGTTCCTGGTGCCGCTCTATCTGAATGCGCGCATTGGCACGGTCCCGGAGTTTCTTGAATACCGCTATGACCGCCATGTGCGCCGCTATTTTTCCCTGCTGACCATCGTCGCAAATATCGTGGTAGACACCGCGGGTACGCTGTTTGCCGGCGCCATCGTGCTCACCGTGTTCATGCCGGGGCTGGACCTGTTCACTGCGGCGCTGCTGCTGGCGGTTATTGCCGGACTCTACACGGCAGCCGGTGGTCTTGCCGCGGTGGTCTATACCGATGTCCTGCAGGCGGTGATCCTGCTGGCCGGATCCTCGGTGGTCGCGGTACTCGCGTTTGCGCAACTGGATTTTTCCTGGGCACAGCTGGTGGCGCAGACCCCGCCCTCGCACCTGTCGCTGATGTTACCGCTTGCGGATGAGAACCTGCCGTGGCTGGGTACGCTGGTGGGGGTGCCGATACTGGGATTTTATTTCTGGTGTACCAACCAGTTCATTGTGCAACGGGTGCTGGGAGCCCGCAGCATCGCCCATGCCCGTCGCGGTGCATTGTTCGCCGGTCTGCTGAAGCTGCCGGTGCTGTTCCTGATGGTGTTGCCGGGTGTGATGGCCAGCGTTTTTATGCCCGGCCTGGAACAGGGAGACCAGGTGTTTCCTGCGCTGATCAGCACGCTGTTGCCGCCGGGCCTGGCCGGGCTGGTGCTCGCGGCACTGGTTGCGGCGCTGATGTCCAGTATCGACTCGACGCTGAATTCGGCCGCCGCCCTGGTGACACTGGATTTCGTCAAACCGATGTGGCCGCAGCTTGACGCCGCGCCGGACGGTCTGGATCGGACGCACCGCCATCGTGGTGTTTATGCTGTTGTCTGCGCTGGTCGCGCCACTCATCGGCGGCTTCGAGGGCCTGTTCCATTACCTGCAGACCGCGCTGGCGTTCCTGGTGCCGCCGGTGGTGGTGATCTTTCTGTTTGGACTGTTCTGGCCACGTGCGGGTGCGGGCGCCGCGCTGGCAACATTGCTGGGCGGACACGCCGTCTCGGCGCTGTGTTTTGTCGCCACGTTGACGGGCTGGCTGGAGTTGCACTTCACCCTGATCGCGGGCCTGATCTTTGCTGCCAGCAGCGTGCTGTTCTGGGTGACCGGGAGGCTAACGGCGCCACCATCACCGCAGCAGGTTGCCCGGTTCACCTACCGGCCGGAGATCCTGGCGCGCACCGTACCGGGCCCGTGGTGGACGGATTATCGCGCCCAGGCCGTGGTACTGCTGCTGTTGACCCTGTGGCTGGTAGTGGCCTTCTGGTAATACGGGGTCTGACAGCGGGATAATCCAGGCGGGGTGTTCGGCAGCTCACAAAAAAAGGGGCCGGATCCGGGCGAGGGAGCCTTGTGATGTCCGCATTAACTGATCGCTTGCAGGCCGTGTTTGCCTATCACCAGGCGACCAAGCATCGCTTCGAGCGCTTCGCCAGCGGGCCGGACGGGCTGGACTGGGCCAACCAGCCGGATCCGTTTCGCCGCTATGCGGGGGCGCGCTTGATTGCGCTGGACAAAGTCGCACCGACCGATGAACCCGGCTTTGATGCGGTCTTTACGCCGGGGTGCCTGCCGGTTGCGGCGCCGGTGAATCTTCAATCCATTTCACAGCTGTTCTACGACAGCCTGTCGCTGTCCGCCTGGAAGACCGCGGGTGCGGCGCGCTGGGCGTTGCGCGTCAATGCCTCCAGCGGCAACCTCCACCCGACGGAAGGCTACCTGGTGTGCGGGCCCATCGAGGGTTTGTGTGAGCAACCCATGGTCGGCCATTACACCGCGCAGGCGCACGGCCTGGAAGTGCGCGCGGTGTTTGATCGCGAACGCTGGAACCGATTGTGCAGCGGCTTTCCCGCGGAGACGTTTTTCATCGGGCTGACCTCGATCTACTGGCGCGAGGCCTGGAAGTATGGCCGGCGGGCCTACCGCTATTGCATGCACGATGCCGGGCACGCGCTGGGTGCGCTCAGCGTGGCGGCCGCCGGTCTTGGCTGGCAGACGCGCCTGCTGGATGAACCCGGCACGGATGAGCTGGCCCGGTTGCTGGGGACCTCGCAGGCGCACGAGAGTGAAGCGGAGGAGCCGGATATGCTGATTGCCTGTCTGCCGGGGCCCGCTGCGGTGACCTTGCCGGTGTTGTCTGCGGCGGTTTGTCAGTCCTTTGAGTCACTGGACTGGCAGGGGCAACCGAACCGCTTGAGTGCGGACCATGTTGACTGGGGACTCGAGGACTTCGCCCGTTCAGCTGCGCAAGCCGCATGGGGTGTGTGCGTATGAGTCGTTTGTACAGCCGCCGCAGTCTTTTTTGCCGGCGCCGCGTTCTGTTTCTTTGCGCCGCATGATTCGTCAGCGGCGCAGTGCTGTTGCGATGGACGGGGAGACGCGCCTGTCAGCGATGGATTTTTATCGCATGCTGGACCGGACCCTGGCGGTGCCCGGTGCGGTACCGTTTAACACGCTGCCCTGGACGTCGGCGCTGCACCTGGCGCTGATGGTGCACCGCGTGGACGATGTGCCCCCGGGCCTGTACCTGCTGGTGCGCGACCCGGTGCAGCGGGCGGTGCTCGAGCAGGCGCTCACCGAGGCCGACCCGTGGGAGAAGCCGCCGGGCTGCCCGGAACAGTTGCCGCTGTATTGCCTGATGGAGCGGGATACCCGCGCGGCGGCCCGGGAGATTTCCTGTCGACAGGCGATTGCCAGTGACGGGTGTTTCAGTCTGGCGATGCTGGCGGCGTTCGAGGGGCCGCTGCAACGGTATGGGCCGTGGTTTTATCCGCGGCTTTACTGGGAGGCCGGGATGATCGGTCAGTTGCTGTACCTCGAGGCCGAGGCGGCCGGGATCCGCAGTACGGGGATCGGGTGTTTCTTTGATGATCCGATGCACGAGGTGCTTGGCTTGTCGGGGTGGGGGTTTCAGGATATTTATCATTTCACGGTGGGTGGGGCGGTGGAGGATGTGCGGTTGGGGACGGAGGGGGGGTATGAATGACGGGGGTGTCATGGTGCGTAGAACGCACCCTGAACCCAGTCAAAAAAAGGGCCGGAGGCATTAAACCCTTTATTCTTTCTTTAATTGTCTTCCCGTGCAGCCAGTTCCCGTTGGCGCCGTTCGGCTTCCTGTTCACGGGCGTCGTCAATCACCTGCAGGACTTCTGCCACATCGACATCCACCGTGCTGCGCGCAAAGTGCCCGCTAAGTGGTGTGTCGTGCTGGAGATTGCCGCTTTCATACAGTCCCCAAATTTCCTTGCCGTAGTCGGTTTTCAGTAACTCCGGGGCAAAACGGCCGAAATATATTGCCATATTGTCAACATCCCGCTCCAGCATCGTGCCCGCGCTGTTATTGCCTGCGGCATTGACTGCTTGTGGAAGATCGATAATGACTGGCCCTTCCTTATCAACTAACACGTTGAACGGCGATAAGTCGCCATGGACAAGACCCGAGCAGAGCATGCGCACTATTTCTGCAATTATTCGCTTGTGATACTCACGTGCCTGCGTGCTGGTCAGGGTCAGGTCATTGAGTCTCGGCGCGGCGATGCCGTCGTCGTCGGTTATCAGTTCCATCAACAGTACGCCATCAACAAAGCCATAGGGGGTGGGCACGCGCACACCGGCAGCGGCCAAACAATAGAGCGCATCGACTTCTGCGCTGACCCAGGCTTGTTCTGATTCTCTTTGTCCGTAACGGCTGCGTTTCCCCATGGCGCGGGCCTGGCGGCTGTTTTTAACCTTGCGCCCTTCCTGATACTGCACGGCTTGTTTGAAGCTGCGCTGGTTAGCGGCTTTATAAACCTTGGCGCAGCGTATCTCTGCGCCACAGCGAACCACATAGACCTGTGCTTCTTTACCACTCATCAACTGGAAGAGAATCTCGTCGATCAGGCCGTCTTCGACCAGTGGTTTCAATCGTTTAGGTACTTTCATGGGCGCTTTATACGCTGTCAGGCAGCGTAATGGAATGACAAGAATGGGGCGTGACGGGTGAATTGCATATAATGGTGTCAGAGCACATTTAACTCTAATATAGGCAACAAATGTGCTCTGACACCATTTAATAAGACGGGAGACTCCGAGCATGCGAACCCTCACCACGACTGTTTTCCTTGCCGTAACGGCACTTCTTTCCTCTTGTGATCAACAGCGCTCCGCCCCGGGTGTCGATCCCAAGCTGGGAATCGATTGCTTTGAGAGCATGCGTGCATCACTTCCTCCGGGAACCCAGTATGAAGGAATCGAGAAACTCGCGGAGGATCGACTCACCATCAAGATCATGGATGGAGTCGAGGTGGTGACGCTGGATTGCGGGCTGAACCCGGACGGGACGGTACAGGGCACCCTGAAATAAGTACCGGTAGGTGCTGTGGGGTCTTGAGGTATCCATGCAAAAAAATCCGGAAATCAAACGTTTTGTTCAGGAAACACTTGGCTGTTCGTGTCCGGAAGAAGTGTTTGAAAAAATTGACTGCCAGGAAGGAAGAGCGGGCGCTTCGGAAAGAAAAGTCAGTATTGGTGGCCGATTGTTGATCTACATTATTACCACGGATAGTGAACCCGATATTCAGGGAGTGATCACCTCGGCGCTGGAGCGCGGCGTTGAGGAGCGTGATAAAAAAAAGTTTAATCGATTCCGGCTGGTGCTTGTTGCTTCCCGTCCTGATGAGCTGCGCGGTCTGGCTGAACAGGCCTTTGCTGCTTCGGGATATACCGATAGCAAGACTCATCTTCATGTGGTGAGCGAACGTGATGTTGAATTTTTCTGATTTATTTCATGAACCCTTGTAGGGTGCATTTTACGCACCGATGAGCACGCGCAGGCCGTTAATTCATGGTGCGTAAAACGCACCCTGCGGTAGTACAGGAACTGAATACCGTGATTCACAAATTAATCAGGGGTTCCTGGCATGGCCATCTGCAGAATGCCTGTACAGGGAAAAGGTTGTCAGGGCACATTTACTGCCTGTTTTTAAAGTAAACGCTCTCCGGGCTCTTGAATTACCAGTCCATGAGTAGTGATAATACGCCCCCCCTTGATCAATCCTGGCTTCAGGATTGACATGACTGGAAAGGAGTACTGGATATGCCTGCATGGTCTTTGTTGGTTTGGTTGGCGATCGGCGCTGTCGCCGGGTTGATTGCAAGAAGTTTCATTGGTGGCACACCTCCCTTTGGCAAGATTGGCGATATGATTCTCGGCATAGCCGGTGGCGTCGTCGGCGGTTACGCTCTGGCCTTGCTTGGTATTGGCGGCGGCGGCACGGTTGGCGGGCTGATCGTTACCTGCGTGGCAGCGCTGGCAGGCGCATTGCTCCTCGTCTGGTTGTCGAAGTTCATCAAGGTACAGCGCTGACAGTAAAGGAGTTGAAGATGGCACAGCAAGAAGACAAAGGATTTTTTGACAAGCTGGGTGAAATTCTGAATGCACCCCTGCCCGGAGCAAAGGCACCGGCTTCGAAACAAACGCAATCCTCGCCTGAGGAGGATGACGATGATTCCCTGCTTGAGCGCGTCAAGGACATTTTGAACGCACCACTGCCGGGAACCCCGCAGGCGGAAAGCAGTACACCCACTTCGCAGTCAGGCCAGGCAGGCCCGGCAGGCCAGGCCGCCACGGAGGCGGCACCGCCAACCATCGAAAAGACACCTGAGCTGGATGAGGATGATCTCGACGAGGCGTGGTGGAAGCAGGACTGGGCAGCCTTCCGTGCCCATCAGAAGCAGGAGCACAACGGGCTGGATCTGAAGCAGCGTGGTGACCTGGAGAAGTTTTCGGCTTATCAGCAGCAGGAGAAGCAGCGCTTCGATCAACATCAACAGCAGGAATTCGATGCGTTCCTGCACATGCAGGGCTGGCGAAAGGCGGCCTGGAACCAGGCGGTCGCGGCTAGTCCCCCTGGTCGAAAGCCACCGCCACCGCCGTGGAATATGCCAACCGGACAGCGGATGCCGCCGCCCGGGTCACCGATGGCAGGGCCGGGTGGTGCGCCACCACCGTGGATGCGTTCACCCCGGCCGGGACGCAGACGCTCGTAGCCTGTTGCAAAAGGGGGGGAGGAAATAAATTATTATTCCTCCGCCCCCTGTGCAAATCAGTCCATCGGGACCCGTATTTTCTGCCCCGGGTAAATTTTATCAGGGTCCTTTATCACTTCCCTGTTTGCTTCGAACAGTCGCGGATACTGCATCGCATCGCCATAGAATTTCTTGGCAATGGCCGAGAGCGAATCACCGGACTTGATTTCGTAGTATTCGACCTTGGGTTCATCCGCGGCCTTGACTGTGACAGCCATGACTTTTTCAACGCCCTTGACGTTGCCGGCCAGCAGAACGGCCTTCTCCAGGGCTTCACCGGAGGCGGCTTCACCGCCGAGTGAAACGATACCCTCGTGAACGGCGACTTTAAGATCCGTAATACCCGGATTGTCGGTTTCAATATGGCTCTTTATCTTGTCGGCCTGAGTTTCAGGGGGTTCCTTGTCACCAAAAACTTTCGCCCCGATATTTTTCGCAAAATCGAATAATCCCATGTGTTGTTCCTCTCCAGAATTCGTTATAGATTACAGGGCGAGTGTAGCAGGTGTTTGGAGAAAATGGGGCTGGATATATTTTCCGATCAGGTCTGAAAATTGTATCCGCCACCTTTTTGGTGCCGGAATCCACGGGTTTTTTCCAATGGTCACAATCTTTAACATTCAGGCGCCGGGGTCCGATCCCGGTTTCAGGTAGAATTCGAGTAATGCCATGATCAAAGGGGGAGGGTCACGAATGAGAATAACCGGATTTTGTCACCGACCCCTCTGATTTAGCTGTATTTTCCGGCCAGAGTTGTAGTTGTAGCCGGCGCCTTTCCTGCCGGAAGGCACTACACTCGGGCTAAAGCATCAGCTTGCCCCGGTCAGTTTTTTAGTCTGCAATCCACAACAGTGAGGAATGTCCCATGAGTACACCATTAAAATATCTCGACAAAGCGCTCAACTCGCTGCGTGATCTTGACCTGATGCCGGCGGACAGCACAGGAAGCCCCCGTTATCGCGTTGCTGAATCAGATTACCGATCTGGATGAAGACAAGGTCGTGGCGATCGCCATGACACTGAACCAGGCTTCGTTATTCAATGAAGTCGTCCGCGAACAGGTCAGCGCCATGCAGATCGGCGAACGCTATGAAGACATCATCAAATCATTCAACAGCATTCGCGAAGATGCCAAGGGGATGGTCGAACAACTGGAAGACGGCAAGGTCAATACCTGGGAACGCGTACAGAATGTCTGGATGAAGGTGAGCCGCGGCGACATCTCCGGCCGCTTCGATAAAATCAAAAAGGTGTACCTGGAAGTTGCAGAAGATTCCAAAGACCAGATCCAGCGCGAACACCTGATACTTACCGCCTACCAGGATTTCCGCGGCGCCCTGAAAGAGTCCGAGGTGCTGGCGCTGGAAGTCCTGAAAATCGCCCAGGACAAACTGGATGCCGCCAAGGCCGAGCTGCAGGCTTCGATGGACGTTTTGGGCGAGTATAAAGGTGAAGATGCCGCCGATCGTGCACGCCTGGAACTGACGCGCGATGAGCGCATGCGTGATGTACAGACGGCCGACAAGCGTTACCAGATCAGCAAGGATCTCTCCGATAACCTGACAGTGGGCTACAACACCTCCGAGGTTGTCATGGCACGGCTCATCCAGACCACCAATGCCAAGGAACGCGTGTACCAGCAGTCGATCAGTTTCTTCGGCACCAATGAAACCGTATTAACCGCCTTGAGTGCATCATTTACCGGTATGTTTGGATTGCACGAGAGCACCGAGACCCTGAACGCGATGAAAGAGGGTGTCAGCAGGAGCCTTGAAGACCTGGCTGATATCGGCGGCAAAGTGCAGGAAGCGGCAATCAGGGCCGGCTACGGTCCGACCATTCGTGCCGATGCCGTCAAGCGCCTGGTTGATTCAGTCGTCAGTTACCAGGAACACTCGCGCATCATTATCGAGGAAATGCGCAAGCTGAGTACGCAGAATGCTGAAGAAATCCGCGATGCGGTGGAAGAAGGCAAGCAGCGCCTGGCACGGCTGGTCGAGGAAGGCAGGGCATTCCCGCTGACACTGCCGGGTCAGTCATAACAGAACCCGGACAACAGGCAGTTCCAGACAATGGCCGGGACAGATACCGCAACCAGGCATCCCCTCGATGATGTCATGCTGGCAATGGATGTGGTCGACACACTCCGGCATCGACAATTGCTGGTCGAGCGTGAGCTGAATACAGAAGCGCGCGAGCAAACGCTGATCAAACGGCTGCGCGAAATCTATGCCGCCCAGGGTATCGATGTTCCCGATCATGTACTGGCCGAAGGTGTTGCGGCCCTGGATGAGGAGCGCTTTGTCTACACGCCGCCCGAACCGGGCTGGCGCGTCACCCTCGCACACATCTACATCACCCGGGGTACCTGGGGCAAGGCGCTGCTGGCGATCCTGGCCATGATCCTTGCGGTAGCGATTGTCTACACAACGATGATCAGCGGCCCGCAGCAACGTCGCCTGGCAGCACTCCCCGGCGAACTGGCCACGCAGCGCCAGGCCATTATCGAACTGACCGAGGTGCCCGAGGCGCGCGAACGTGCGCAGCAGTATCTCCTTCAGGGCCAGGCGGCCTTGCGCGAAGAGGATGCCGATGCAGCCGGGAAAGCGGTTGTCTCCCTGAAGGAGCTGCGCGCGCAGCTTGAGCAGGAATACAGCGTACGCATCGTATCGCGGCCGGGTGAATCCAGTGGCGTATGGCGCATGCCCGATGTCAACACCGATGCCCGTAACTACTACGTTATCGTCGAGGCGCTGACAGAGGACGGCAGCACACTGACACTTCCTGTTCGCAATGAAGAGGACGGCAAGATCTATAAAGTAAATAAATGGGCGCTGCGGGTAAGCGAACAGCTGTATGAACAAATCGCCGCCGATAAAAGCGACGACGGGATTATCCAGCAGCGCGATTTTGGTGTGAAGCGGCGCGGCCAGCTGACACCCGACTATGCCATGCCGACGACCGGCGCCGCGCTCACCGCCTGGTAGACCTGATTATGTGGAGCGGCCAGCAAACACTCACTTCGATCGACCAGGGCCTGCGCCAGGTGCGCCAGCAGGTCAGCGAGCTCGATACCCAGGTTCAAATCACCAGCAGGAAGCTGGTGCATCTGCGGCAGGAAGAAGCGGATGGCTACCGGCAGCTGGCCGAAATCCGGCTTGATCAACTGGTCAGGGGGGAGGTCATTACGGGGCTCGATGCCGCCGATCGGCGCGTACAGACATTGCTTGGAGAACGCGAGCAGGCCTTGCAGGCACTGCAGTCACGTATCGAGGCATCACAACAGGCAGAGGATGACCTGGATGTTGAACGTGAAGCCATGCATCAGCAGGTCGACCAGGCCGCCGAACGACTCGATTCGATGGAGGCCGCGACCCAGCAGCGCCTGCAGGAGGATCCGGCCCACAAGGAACTGCTTGCAGCCGCGCATGCCGCTGACGAAATTGCCATACAGGCGGAAGAAAAGACGACACAGGCTGCAGCGGACCGGGTCGAGAAAGGCGAACCCTATGAGGCGGATTCGCTGTTTATGTATCTGTGGAAAAGACACTACGGAACATCACGCTATTCGGCCGGACCCCTGGCCCGCTTTCTCGATGCGAAGGTGGCGCGTTTGTGCGCTTATCACGCGGCCCGTCCCAACTACGCCATGTTGCTCGAGATTCCGGCCCGGCTGGGCGAGCATGCACAGCGGGTGCGCAGCGATGCCGATGCAGCCTTTGCGGCCCTGGAAGCGCTGGAGGCGGCGGCTGCGGATGAAGACGGCATCCCTGTACAGCGCGCGGCAGTGGAACAGGCCGAAGCGGCACTGCGCAAGATCGATCAGCGCATCCAGCAGGAAGAAGAGACCTTCAACCGGCTGTTGCAGGACCAGGCCCTGTTTGCCGCCGCAGAGGATCAGTACTTCAACAAGGCCATCGCCACGCTGGTGGCGGAGTTCGAGCGTGAAGGTTTTTCATCCTTGCGCCAGCATGCCGAGACGACGATTACCCCGCAAGATGACCGCATCATCCAGAGGCTCGCCAATATAGACAGCGAGAAGAGGCAGCACCAGGATGCCCTGGATCATCACAAGCAGATGCATGAACGGCATCTGGCCCGTCTGCAGGAACTGCAAGGCGTGAGGCGCAACTTCAAGCGCAAACGCTTCGACGACATGCATTCCCAGTTCGACAATACCGGGTTGCTGGCCGTGATCATGAAAGAGTTCCTGCGCGGTGTCGCCAGTTCCGATGACCTGTGGGGCACCATCCTGCGCAACCAGCGCTATCGCCAGACCCGTTCCAACCCGGATTTTGGCAGCGGCGGTTTCGGCCGCTCGCGCAAGGTCTGGCGTATCCCGTCCTCGCGCCGGGGCGGCACCCTGGGTTCCGTCTTGAAACGCCGCGGTGGTGGCTTTCGTACCGGTGGTCGCTTTTGACCCTCCGGGGGCCTCTTCTCCTGTGGTTCACAATCTTTAACATTCAGGCGCCGGGGTTAGATCCTGGTTTCAGGTAAAATCGGGTAAAGTCATTATTTGATCCTGGTTTTGCGCAACTAACGTTTCTTTTAATACAAAGGATAATTCTTATGAGTATGTCAAATATGCTGGGCAAGTTGGTCATGGCAGGTTTGGTTGCCAAGGGCGTCAGTATGGCGGGCAGCAGGAGCGGCGGTGGTGGCGGTGGCGGTATTGCCGGCGCACTGGGCGGGCTGCTGGGCGGCAATAAAAGCGCGAGTGCCGGCGGTGGTGGTGGCGGTATTGCCGGCGCACTGGGCGGGCTGCTGGGTGGCAATAAAAGCGCGAGTGCCGGCGGTGGTGGTGGCGGTATTGCCGGCGCACTGGGCGGACTGCTGGGCGGCAATAAAAGCGGCAGTGCCGGCGGACTGGGTGGTTTGCTCAGCGGCCTGTCTGGTGGTGGCGCTGCAAAACAGGGTGGTGACATCGGCGATATTCTTGGTTCTTTTATGGGTGACTCCCGGCAGGCAGCGCAGATACAGCCCACGGTTGACCAGGAACACCAGGCAGAGATTTTGCTGCGGGCAATGCTCAATGCCGCCAAATCCGATGGTCAAATCGACAAGGCCGAGCAAGAGCGGATCGTCGAACACCTGGGTGATGTTTCCGAGTCGGAAAAGCGATTCCTCCGTGATGAAATGTCTGCGCCGCTGGACACGGCTGCCTTTATTCGCAGCATTCCAAAAGGGATGGAACAACAGGTCTATCTTATGTCGCTGACCTCGATTGACCTGGATTCCAAAGCCGAAGCACAGTATTTACATGAGTTGGCGCAAGGTATGGGGATTTCACAGCAGGCATGTAATCAGATTCATCAGCAAGCTGGCGCGCCTGTGCTTTACAGCTAGGAAAATGTATCCGGCCCCTTTTAGTTGGGAAATGCATACTTATGATGTGGACATCCATTCGTTTCGTGAATAGTAGAAAAATGGCATGCTGCCTGTTGTGTATTGCCACGCTTGCAGCGGCCGGCATCAGCGGTTGTGCCACCAAGCCAAAGCAACCGGTGCTGTATCCCAATAACCATCTGAAATCGGTAGGTGAACAGAAGGCGCAGCAGGATATCGCTGCATGTTTTGCATTAGCCCGCGCTTCGAGCGTCAACCAAAGAAAAGACGGCGATATTGGCCGCAAGACCGTGGGTGGTGCCGCCATAGGCGGCACTTCGGCTGCGGCCTGGGGGGCGGTGCGTGATAGTTCTCATGATGTCGGAAATCGCGCCCTCGCCGGCGCGGCGGCCGGCGCGGCAGCCGGTATGGTAAGCGGTGGTCTGCAAATGACGGAGACTTCGCCACTGTTTATGAATTTCGTGAACAAATGCCTGTCCGAAAAAAGCTACAGTGTGATTGGGTGGCAATAGTCTCTGTGCAGTAAATCAAATCAGAGGCGGAAAAGGGGCCGGATACATTTTCTGATTAAACTCGAAAATTGTATCAGGCCCCTTTTGTCGCTGGACATCATAGATACAGCTGCATTAAGAGATTCTCGGGTTGAATGGGAGTATCCAAGGGTCGGACCTCGTCAACCGGTTGAATTAGCTCAATAAACACGTTAATTCAGATCGCAAACCTGTCTTAGATGGTATTTTTCAGGGTCAAAATAACGCATACAAGAAATTGCGAAGGCGCGATTTCTCGCACAGAGAATACTGGAGGATCTTGAGTGCCTCGTAGACCTTGCAGGTACCATATTGTGGCCAGAACAGGCATTTTAAGCCCGAAAATAACCTTTATCATGGGTAAGTATCGAGTGATGTCAGTGAGTTGCGTAGGTCCGACCCCGTGCACCGTGCAATATAACGGTACAAACCTGCTGGGATGCCGACCGGCTTGATCTTGGGCGGGTCGGCATCCGGCCGCGGGCGGAGCGGCTGTGTACACAAGCCGCCAGGGACCCGGGCATGATTCAGTGTGCGTACCAGCGTAGTGTTTCCCAGGGGAGGAATTCCTATGACATATATTGACGGATTTGTTGTTGCGGTACCTGATGAAAATAAAGCGGTCTACAAAAAGCACGCGCAGGCCGCAGCCGCCGTTTTCAAGGAACATGGCGCGTTGAAACTGGTGGAGTGCTGGGGGGATGATGTTCCGGATGGGGAAGTCACTTCTTTTCCCCTGGCGGTAAAATGCCAGGCGAATGAAACAGTCGTTTTTTCGTGGATTGCCTGGCCCTCAAAAGAAGCCCGTAATGCAGGCATGAAGCAGGCCATGGCCGATCCACGGTTGCATCCGGAGAGTAATCCCATGCCGTTTGATGGAAGACGCATGATCTTTGGAGGGTTCGAGGTTATTGTTGATGAGTAATGAGTTAAAGGTGTCGGAAAAATCAACAGGGTCAGTCTCGATTGAAATTGCTGGATCCCGGCCTCTTCGCGGGGATGACGGATGAAACAATAGCGGATCAAAGGAGTCTGAACCTATTGATTCAATTCTATTGATTCAATTAAGCGACACCATTAAGCGGGTACCACCAACCATGCGCAAACTTATCCTCGGTTTACTGATATTTATGGCAGGCTGTGGCCTTGGTTGGTATGCGTACAATTATTGGGGTACTGATCCGGGACAGTCAGCACAGCCCGGTAGCCTCACTCCAGCGAACCCCGTTAACCCGGATGAAACAGCCGTCTTTTCACCGACGGCGCCCGGTCATATGGATAACCTGGTGAATCTGCTGGAGCGCAATGAATTCGAGGCGGTACTGCAGCGCTATGAGTCATTACAGGCTCACGCGAGCGACGCAGCGGTGGCAGATGCCAGAACAAAAATTCTGTCTCACGCCAATCTGCTCATTGAAGATCGCCGTTTCAGTCTGGCAGAGCAGTTATTGCAGCATTTCCTGGTCGCCGCCTACCGTGATGTGGAGGCGCGAATCCTGTTGGCGGCTGCGTATCACGGCCAGCAAGACTTGCACGCAGCGATTGATCAGCTCTACGAGGCCAGGGGCCATGCCTATCGCCCGGCCATGCGGGCGCGTATAGCCGTGCGTATTCGCTCCATTGTGGCCGAACTGACCCAATTACTAAAACGCAACGACGATCAATACGCGTTGCTTTCGTTGTACCAGCGCCTCATCGCGCTCGAACCGGATCATGCACCCTGGTTCATGGGGCTGGCCGCCGTACAACTGGCGCTTGACGACAAACAGGCTGCGCGTCGTTCATTACTGCTGGTAGCACAGGACCCTGATGTCGGTGAACAGGCACAGGCGATGCTCGCTGAGCTGGGCATTGCATTGGCCGGGATGCAGGACATGGCGCCGGGGGATCCTGCGACCGGGGCTGTCGGCATACCATTACAACGCAGCGGCAATCATTATATTGTTGACGCGAGACCGGTGCGTGGGCGGAGCATACGGCTGCTCATCGATACGGGTGCATCCATGACGATTTTCACACCCGATGTGCTTGAGCAACATGGCATCCGCTATCGGGATACCGGCAGGACCGCTGCCTTTAATACAGCAAATGGCACGGTCCGGGCACCTGTTTATACACTCGATGCCCTTTCGGTGGGTGACTGGCAAGTCAGCCAACTCGAAATCGGTGTGCTGGACCTGGCCGGCATGCCGAGTGTGGACGGCTTGCTGGGCATGAATTTTCTGAACCACTTCCGGTTTTTCATTGACCAGAACGAAGCCATGCTCCACCTTTCTGCCAATTGAGTAAATGAGTAGAATCAAAAGGCCCGGTCCGGGCCTGTTGATCGGACGTCATTGAGCGAGGAACAGATAACTTGATCGAGGGTGAATGTTTCTGTGGGACAGTGAAATATCGAATCGACGGCGTCCTTACGAACGCTCGATCCTGCCACTGTTCGCAATGCCGCAAGGCATTTAGTGGCGCATCGTCAGCCTATGCGGAGTTGGCAGATCCCGCTTCATTCAGCTGGGTTGCCGGCGGCGATAACATACGGCGATATTCATCCGGGCTGGAATGGGGATTGTGTTTCTGTGCAACATGCGGGACGACGTTGTGCGGCACGTACAAAGGCCAGGTTCACGGTGTCGCTCTTGGAACCGTCAATGGCGACCCGGGCGTTGAGATTCGGGCACACATCTTTGTTGGGTCAAAGGCGCCTTGGGACCACATCGGCGGAACGGCCCCGCAGTTTGAGGAATGGGAGCGGTGAGGCCAGAATTAACAGGGTCAGACTCGATTGAAATTGCCGGATCCCGGCCTTCGCCGGGATGACGGATGAATCAATAGCGGATAAAAAAGGTCCGACCCTGTTGATCTTTGCAGAGGAGAAAAGTGCGTCAGAGCACAAGTATCTGTATGGAGTCTTCCATGATCGAAACATATGAATGCTGGAAATGCGGCGGGGCGCTGCCGGATCTGTTGTTGCCGCTGGCACGTCACGAGGAATGTCCTCACTGCCGGGCACAGCTGCACGTGTGCCGGATGTGTGTGTTTTTCGATACCACTTTGGCGCAGCAATGTCGGGAGCCGGTTGCCGACCTCGTGTCCGATAAGCTGCGGGCTAATTTCTGTGGTTATTTCCAGATCAATCCGCATGCCTTTACTGCGTCCGCGGATCAGACTGTTGCGTCGCACCAGGCGCTGGACGCCTTGTTCGGGAGTGAGCCCTCCGGGGCTGCATCAGAAACCCGCAGCGAGGAAGCCCCGGCGCATGAGAAGCTGGACGAGTTGTTCAAGAAGTAGGATAAAGGTTGTCAGAGCGCATTTGTTCCTTATATATTAGTGTTAAATGTGTTCTGACACCCTTTACTCCATTTATCCCACCCGATCACCCGGAGGAGAATCCCATGCACGCATTGACCAGGTTCCTGGCAATTTCACTGTTTAGCTTAAGCGCTACCCTGCAGGCCTCGGACCTTGCCAAGGAAAAACGCTGGGCGAACCAGGTGGTCGACGCCATCATGGACGGCGAGGCGGTCTGGCTGAACGACGGTGCTCATGATTTTCTCGGGATTTATACCGAGGCCGCTGAGGACAAGGGCCGCGCTGTCGTGGTGATGCACGGGACCGGCATCCACCCGGACTGGCAGCAGGTGATCCAGCCGCTGCGCGTTGAACTGGCCGCGCACGACTGGAACACCCTGTCCATCCAGATGCCCGTGCTGGCCAACGAGGCCGAACACGCCGAGTACGCGCCGCTGTTCGACGAGGTCGCCCCGCGCATCGATGCGGCGGTTGCCTACCTGAAAGCGAAGGGTGCTAAAGAGGTGGTGCTGATCGGCCACAGCATGGGGGCCGCGATGACCGCTTATTACCTCGCCGGCGCGAAACCGGACGTGCAGGGCTTTGTGGCCATCGGCATGCAGGGGTCGGAGGATCCGCGCATGGACGGCGTGCGCTCGCTCGGGGGGATTACGCTGCCGGTGCTGGACCTCTACGGGAGTGAGGATCTCGAGGGGGTGCTGGGGAGCGCCGGTGCGCGTGCGCAGGCGGCCGGGAAGGCGGGTAACCGCGGCTATAAGCAGGTCGAGATTGACGGGGCGAATCATTTCTTTGACGGGCGGGAAGATGACCTGGTCGAGGCCGTTGCGAACTGGCTGGAGGGGTTGGCCGGGGGGTGAATTTGTATTTGTTCTTCTGCGGTGAATTTACAGCCCGGCCCTCCCCCTGAGGGGATGGAGTGTGGGACAGCAGGGCATCCGATCCCGTTGATTCAGATTGCATTTTCCTTCAAGCATGGCGCGAACGCCGCCAGACTCACGGCCAGGGGTTATGGTGAAGCTGAACCCGTTGCGGACAATGGCACGAAGGACGGGCGGGCGATGAACCGCCGGGTGGAATTGCGGCAACAGTAGCCGTGTCAAGCAGACGTGCAAAAGCCCGGCGATGACTGCCGGGCTTTTTGTGGAGCGGTTAACAGAGAAAAGAGTGTCAGCACATTTAACCCTGATACAAGTGGTAGTGTGCTCTGACACCCGTAGCTTTTTCTGTAGCTACTCGCCTTTTTTGTTACCAGATTTGACAAACTCCAGAAAGTAGTTGGTTCGCATCAGTGGTTTGTCATCCACAAGCCGGAAGCCGGCCACCTTCATTTCCTGAATGACCTGTGCCCTGTTGCCGCGTACGTGTCCCATAACCCAGTTCGAGCTGATGCGCGGGTCGCGACGAAAGTCGATAATGATGACGCGTCCCTCGCTGCGCAGCGCCTGGTATATGGAAGCCAGTGTCTGCTGCGGATATTCAAAGTGATGGTAGGTGTCGGTGATAAAGGCAAGGTCGATGGAGTCTGCCGGCAGTCCGGTATCAACGGGCGTGTTGACGATGCCCGTCACATTCATTAGTCCCTGTTCGCGGCAGGTACGCAGGATATTGTCGATAAAGCTGCTGGCGATATCGATGGCATAGACGGTGCCGCCCGGTTCGACGGCGGTGGCAAACAGGCGGGTAAACAGGCCGGTGCCGGCACCGATATCGGCGACCGCCATGCCGGGACGGACCTTGCTGGCGGCGACGATGGCATGACGCTTGTCGTAGACTTCACGACCGGGGCGCTCGAAGGTGTTGACCCACTGTTGCCAGTCCGGATCGACGAAGTGACGGTTGATGTCCGGGCGGATGCTTTGTTCCTGTGCGGCTGCAGAACATGCCAGCAACAGGCCGGCTAGCAGTAAAATGATGCGGGTACGGGCGTGTTTCCTTCTCATGGTATAGAGCATAGCGTGCTGGTGTGATTATGGAAAATGTGCTCTGGCACCCGTTACCTGTTAATCAGTGTTGCCATGACGGTGGTTGCTATTGCACGTCCCCGGAAAAGAATGCAGGCATTAAACCGATAAACGCCTCCGTACCGGTTATTAAACATCGCTGGTCGAATGAATTCGACCCTACTGTAGGGCCGAATTCATTCGGCCAACTGAAATGAATTAATGCCTCACTCCGGGAAAGCATCAAAGTGTACTGCAGCAACTGCCTCGTCATACCACCCGGCCCGCTCCGGCCAGAAGAGATTATCCTGCGGCGCAATGTCGGGATTTCCATTGAGCGAACCCGCTGGAATAACCAATACTTTGCCATTTTTCGTAATGAAGGGAACGCCGCAACCGCACTCGGTGCAAAATGCCTTTGATATACCATATTCCGGAGAATCATATTGCTTGATGTTCTCAATACCACTTAGCCATTTAATATTTTTCGCGCTGGCAAACAGATTGGACGCGTGAGCAGAACCGGTTATTTTTCTGCATTCAGTGCAGTGGCATAAATGAAATTGTTTAAACTCGTTCAACACCTCGAAAGTTACCTTCCCGCATAAACACCCGCCGGAAATCGTTTCAGACATTTCGTTTCTCCTGTCAATATCGGATCTGGCCCGGGTTTACTGTTATACGCCTCAGGCCTGACATGGTAGTATAATCCATGCGGAAAAGGGGCCGGATACAATTTTCAAATGGAATCTGAAATTGTATCCGGCCCCTTTTATTGTCCGGGCGCTGAATCATTTGAAATAAAACCAACGGAGGATATCACTATGATTTCGAGGTGCATTATTGGCGGTATGGTCGCGGCATCCGTCATGCTGGCGGCCATGCCGGTACACGCAGATGCCACACTGAAAGTACGTGGTTCGGACGGACTGAACACGACAATACAGGCCAGGAACGGCAAGGGCCGGGTGAGCAGTGATGACAGGGGTGAATACCTGCTCTATGACAGCGGGACCGGGGTCATCACCTATGTAGAGCCGCAACAGCGGAAATACACACAGCTGACAGCAGCAGAACTTGAGGCCGCGGTGCAGACGGCTGCCAACATCAAGCAATCCATGGCGCCGTACATGGCGGACATGCTTGCCGGGCTGCCGGCAGAACAGCGCAGAATGATCGAGCAGCGCATGGGGGCGATACCGGGCGCGCCTGCTGCAGGCAAGCCGGTCAGAACCGCCGACATCCGGACCGTTGACCGCGGCAGTCACACCATTGCCGGGCTGCGATGTCAGGCCAGCGGCATATTGAAGAATGGCCGTCCCGTCGCGGAGGTTTGCATGGCGACCGCGGCCAGCGGCAAGCTGTCAACCCGGGATTTCGCCACACTTGAAGCCCTGGTCAGGCTTTCGCGCAGCATGGCGGGCACTGCCAGTGGCCTGCTGGGCGGTATGACAGAGCAGTTTGAATTACTTGCAGCCGACCTGGAAGGTGTGCCGCTGGCCGTGCGGGACATCGAGCATGGCACGCAGTACCAGGTCACCGCGGTCTCGAATGCCGCGCTGTCCGATGCGCGCTTTAACGCCTACGGAAATTTTCAAAAGCAGGGAATATCGGGCCTGTTTCGCTAGGGGAAAAGGGGCCGAAGTAGAAAATGTGCTATGACATTTTTCATGACACAATTTTTCACAAATCAATGGTGAATTAACAGGAATCAACAGGGTCGTACTTGATTGATACTGCTGATTGTTGACGGATCAAAGGAGTCTGAACCACTGCTGTCGCACAAACTCCATCTCCCACTATGAGCAGTTATGGGACAGTAGTGAGTCGGGCCCTGTTGATCTCGAAGAGACTGACCGTAATCATGGAGTGGAGATGAACGGGAGCATAACCCCGAAGACCAGGCACTTCCTTCTCTCTTGCGCGCTGGCAGTGATTCTTCCTGCTTGCGGCGGCGGGGGCGGCGGGGGCGGGGGAGGTGGTTCATCTGTACCCCCGGCCCCACAGACTGATATAGCCACCTTCACGATAAGCGGGAGTGTTGTTGCCACGGGGGGGAGTGTTGTCGATGGAGATGTAAATGATGTTAACGCCGCATTTGTTCCCAACGACACGCTTTCAACAATTCAGGATATACCCAATCCTGTTAATGTCGGTGGTTACGTTAATCAACCCGGTGAAGGGGAGGCTGGTCGTTCCCGGCTCGCTGGAGACGCGACTGACCTGTACAGGATCTCGCTTGTCGCTGGCCAGCGGATTACCCTCATCATCGGTGATTCTTCGGTCTTGAATGATCTTGACTTATTTTTAGGCGATACCGATGGCATCATCGTAGATAGTTCAGAAGGTGTTGGTCATACAGAAACCATCATATCAGCGGTTACCGGCACCTACGTTATCGAGGTTTTTGCATATTCCGGCGCATCGAATTACGTTCTGACGGTGAGTCAGGAAGCGCCTGCCGGTACTGTAGACACCCTGAGTACACTGGATGACTTTGTCCCTGGCGATATGGTGGTGCGGTTTAACGATGCACTCGACGCAGCAACAAGCAGCGTTACCAGCCTGTCCTCAAAAGCAAGTAGCAGTGGTTTGGCCGCAAAAGCCGGAGCCATGAACAGGGAAGTGTTGTTTAGCCTCGACGAGACCCGGCAAACAGAAAGTGCAGTCCAGACCCTGAAAACAAATGCTGCAGAAAAACGTCAATCTGTCCTGATGCAGAGTGTAAATATTGACCCAAAGAAGATTGAAACGATCAGGATGATCAAGGCATTACGGCAGCGCCCCGACATAAAATATGCAGACCCGAACTATTTAATTCAACCTTTATTGCTGCCGAATGATCAGCGCTATTCCCTGCAGTGGCATTATCCGTTGATCAATTTGCCACAGGCGTGGGACATTACAACGGGTAGCAGTGATGTCATTGTCGCTGTGATAGATACGGGCGTAATTCTGACGCACCCGGATCTGCAAGGGAGGCTCATACAGGGCTATGATTTTATACAGTCACCATCAGCCTCAGGGGATGGGGATGGCATTGATAACAACCCGAATGATCCGGGAGATGTGAATAATATCGGTTCTTCTGCATTTCATGGCACGCATGTCGCCGGCACGATTGGTGCGGCTACCAACAATATGACAGGTGTTTCCGGGGTTACCTGGTCAACGTCGATAATGCCTCTGCGTGTTCTTGGTGCCCAGGGGGGGACCTCATACGACGTATCTCAGGCGGTTCGTTATGCCGCGGGTCTTGATAATGATTCCGGAACGTTGCCCGACCAGAGAGCCGATGTGATTAATCTGAGTCTCGGCGGTGGCGGATTTTCCCAGGCGTCCCAGGATTTGATAACCGAGGTGAGGAACCAGGGCGTCATCGTCGTGGCAGCCGCAGGCAATAACAACAACAGCGTTCCCTTCTACCCGGCATCTTATAATGGCGTGGTATCGGTGAGTGCCGTAGACATAAACAAGAACAAGGCATCCTATTCAAACTTTGGAGCGACTATCGATGTTGCCGCGCCGGGCGGGGATGGTACCCCGGATATTAATGGCGATGGCTATCCGGACCTGGTTCTGAGTACGAGAGGTGATGATACTTCGGGCAGTATTGTGCCGGTTTTCGGGTTCCTGAACGGGACATCAATGGCCAGCCCGCATGTCGCAGGTGTTGCTGCCTTGATGAAGGCGATAAACCCTGCGTTGTCCCCCGCGGCATTTGACAGCCTGCTATCCAGTGGGCAACTGACAGTAGACCTTGGACTGGCAGGTCGTGATGATGTGTACGGATATGGTTTAATCAATGCCCATAAGGCAGTCGTTGCTGCCGGGGGGGCGGCCGTAGCACAAAATCTGGTGGCCAGCCCTTCGTCGCTTAATTTTGGATCCATTGGTACGAACCTGTCATTGAGCCTTGAAAATAGTGGCAGCGGCGAACTGACAGTGGATACGCCGACTGTTGGCGCATCGTGGTTGACTGTTACGGAGAATGTTGTTGATATTAACGGTAACGGCACCTATGTCGTCTCTATCAATCGTGCCGGTCTGGAAGCAGGGACCTATACAGCAACGATTACGATTACATCTTCTGCCAACACCGTTTTTGTGCCCGTAATCATGCAAATCAGCAATGACGTTGTACCAGCTGACGCTGGTTTTCAGTATGTTCTGTTGATTGATCCAGTCACGGGGGATGCGCTGTATGAGTATGCAGCAAGCGCAATTGACGGCGAGTATTCCTATCGTTTTGACCAGGTGCCAGAAGGCACTTATCTGATTATTTCAGGCAGTGACAGTAACAATAACGCCTTGATCTGTGATGCAGGAGAGTCATGCGGTGCATATCTTACTGTTGAGCAACCACTGGAAGTCGACGTGAATGCAAATCAGTCATTGAGTGAATTCCCAACGTCCTACATCACCGGTTTTTCGGCGCTATCGACTGAATCAGGCACACTCACCCGGCGACCCTATAGAAGACTGGATAAAAAAAGTGCACTACACCAGCTACAGAGGTAAGGCCCGGTTGTGGACCGGTCTTCTGGTTTTATTGCTCTCTGCCTGCAGGGCAAATGGTATTCCAGGATCCACGCCTGCAACAGTTGAAGCCGCTTTGCTGACACAGAGTAGCCAGTGCTGGAATGATGGCATGGAGCCATCTGTGGTATGGATAAGCAACATTGAGGCGTATAAGTCTGCATACAAGCAGACAAGAAAACATATTTTAGATGATAGCGGTTACCTGCCAACCGTGGATTTCAATCGTTCGGGTGTAATTGCTGTTTACATGGGGAAGCATTCAACAGCGGGTTACCAGCTTGGTCTGGCCTCCGGGACTGCAGCAATCAGCGGTCATGATTTGACCTTGTTGGTCTCGTGGGTAGAGCCTCCGGCAGATGCATTAATGGCACAGGTTATAACGAGTCCGTGCGTATTGGTATCGATACCAAAAGGCGATTATGCGGCGATTCGTGTGGTGGATGAAGCGGGTAGAGTCCGTGCATCAAGCAAGTTGCCGGAGAATCAATAAAGTCGGATCCACTGCTGTCCTTGCCGGTTCGCCGGTTCGCCAGCTTGCGCTGGCTCCTACAATTATTAAGGGTCGGTGAGCGGCACAGGATGTGTCAGGAGCGAGCGCCAGCTCGCGAAGGGTTCACTTAATTTTATTTTTTGCAGGTCGATATATACAACAAGGCAATTGTGCTGATTTGATACGACGAGAATTTGTAAATGAACGGTATTGCCAACACGGCTGAACCCTGAGAATTATTCGTCAATACTTTGACGGTTCAGTCTGACTTGCAGCCTGTACCCGAACACCGCTTCAGTGCTGCAGACCAAGTGAGGTGTAGCAGTAGAGGCGACGATGAAAGACCTGGAATATCTTGCAATTATCTGGCTCGGCGTCTTCGTATCATCATTCCTTGCGAAGCGCACCAACCTGACAGCCGTCCTTTATTTTCTTGCCTTTGGATCGCTGATGGTCAACATCGGCATTCTGCCCGTCGAGACCTCACCGTTCATCGAAGGGCTCTCGAGCATCGGGATTATCATCATCATGTTCGCCCTGGGCTTCGAGGAAAACCCGGGCAAGTTCGTCCAGGGTATCAAGCGAAGCTGGGGGATTGCCCTGTTCGGCGCAATCGGCCCCTTCCTCGTCGCCTACTGCACGGCAATGTTTTTCTGGGGTGATGTCAAACTCGCGCTGATGTGCGGCCTGGCAATGACGATGACCGCTGTTTCCCTGACCATGGTCTGCTTGCGAAGTGAAGGCCTGAATACCTCCAGTGCAGCACGCGGCATCATGACCTCGGCAGTACTCGACAATATCGGATCACTTGCCCTGGTTGCACTGGTGGTACCCCTGGCCACCGGCGAGAGCGAAGTGTCGATCACCGGCATACTGTCCGTGATTCTGAATGTGTTTGTCTTTTTCGGAATCGTGACCGCCCTGGGGTTATGGATATTTCCAAGCGAGAGCCCGGGCAGGTTCATGCAGCGCATCCCGTTTATCCGCAAACACGGTGTGCGCGACCTGCTCATGCTGGGGGAATCCGGCAACGCGACGCTCGCCATCCTGCTGCTGGGACTTGTCATCGGCATTATTGCCCACTATTTCAGCTTTCATCCGGCCGTTGGCGCCTACATGGCCGGACTGATACTCAAAAAGGAATATTTTCACGTCGACAAGGCTGCGCAGGAAGCCGCCTATCAAAACGCCAAACACGTGATCGATAATGTCGCTTTTTCGTGGATAGGCCCGGTATTTTTTGTAACGCTCGGGACCAGGATTATCCTTGATGTCGACATTATCATTTCCGTTCTCCCGGAAACCCTGGTGTTGACAGCAGGCCTGCTCCTTGGCCAGACAATCTCGGCCTTGCTGGCTGCACGTTATACAGGTCATTTTGACTGGCACGAGAGCATCATGATCGGCTTCGGCATGCTGGGACGTGCGGAGCTTGCCTTCGTGGTGCTCAACATAGGCTATGTCGAGCATGCCATATTTACCGAGCAGGCCTTTTACACGCTCATGTTGACTGCCTTCTGGCTGAATGTCTCTGTTCCCGTTCTGATACGGCTCTGGCATCCCTACTACACGGGCGAGAAGCAACTCGTGCTACGGCTCGGGAACCGCCGCGTCAGCCTGTCGAGGGAAGTGATTGCGGAAGAAGAGGTGGAGATCCCGGTAAAACCCAGGCCGATCCTGACGATTCACGAAGGGTCCGGGAACCAGTGGCGGCCTGACAGGGCAGTCCACACGTGGCGCAAAAAGGCGGGCTAGGGTTTCGGGCGGATTTTATCGGCGCGGATCAAAGGAATCTGACCCTGTTGATCACAATTCACAATTCACAAATCACAAATCACGAATCACTGTAGGAGCCAGCGCAAGCTGGCGAACCGGCGAACAGGCGAATCCAACAGGCGAACCCTTCGCGAGCTGGCGCTCGCTCCTACAGGTTGGCGAACCGGCGAACAGGCGAACCCTTCGCGAGCTGGCGCTCGCTCCTACAGGTTGAGCGGCAAGGACAACAGTGAGTCTGACACCATTTACTCCCTATGATGCATGGACCTTGCGGCTGTCTGCTATCGGGTTGCAGGGAAGATTACAGGACCATGACGGTTGCCAGCCAGAGAAACATGCCCATGCTGGCGACGTCCGTCCATGTCGTCAGGAAGATGCTCGACGAGGTTGCAGGATCGACGCCGAGGCGTTGCAGGGTAATCGGCACCAGCACGCCGGCAACGCTGCTGACCGTACAACTGCCGACCATCGCCAGGAACACGACCAATGCCAGCAGCAGGGCATCCGGGTTGTTGCTCATCATGGCGTACAGGAACATGCCGATGCCGGCGGTGACCCCGACCAGCGCGCCGTTGAGGATGCCGAGCAGGGTTTCCTTTTTCATCATGATGCTGCCGAAGCCGGCCTTGTATTCACCGAGGGTGATGCCCCTCAGGGTGACGGCCAGCGACTGGCAGCCGGTGTTGCCGGACTGGCCGGCCAGCACCGGCAGGAACACGGCAAGCAGTACCACCTGCTGGATGGTGTCCTCGAACAGGCCGACGACAAAGGCCGCGACAAACGCGGTGAACAGGTTCAGCTGCAGCCAGGGGTGCCGCAGCCGCAGGCTGCGTGGCCAGGACGTATTCAGGTGTTCTTCCTTTTCAACACCGACCATCTGGCCGGACTGTGCGCTGAGGTGAAAGGTGTACTCGCCGAACAGCACGTCACCGTTGATGACACCGATGAGCTTCTCGTCTTCATCGCACACCGGGTAGGTCGGGTAATGACGGCGAACCATCGCCTGCATCGCGTCACTGACGGGTGTTTCCGGCTTGAACGAGAACGGGTGCGCGAGCATGATCTCGCTGAGCGGCTGTTCGGGCCTTGCCAGCATCAGGTCGCGCATCACCAGTATGCCGACCAGGCGCTGCCCGGCATCCACCACGTAGCCGTAGGTAATCATGCTGCGCGTCACCAGCGCACGAATCTCGCGAATGGCCTCTGCTGCCGTGGTCTCCGGGCTGAATACGCCGTGCGGCTTGCAGATCAGCCGGCCAAGGCTGTCCTCCGGGTAGTGGCGGGTGGTCATCCATTGCCGGCCCGCTTCGAAATCGAAGCTGCTGACGATGGCCGTGCTTCTTGCCACGGGCAGGTGGTGCAGTACCCGCATGGCCATGGATTGCGGCAGGCGGTCGAGCACCTGCGCGAACACGTCATCGGGTTCATCGTGCAGGGTATTGATGATATTCAGCGGCGAGTGCGGCTTGACCAGCGCGAACATTTCATTGATATGGTCAGCATCATTGCCTTGCTGCGAGGGACTGTGCGTTGAACTGTTTTCAGTCATGGGGATTTTCCTCGGCTGTTTTCCGGTTCCGGGTGGGGGCGACGCTGCGCCTGAATATTATGTCTGTTTCCGATATGGTCAGGAAATTCCGGCCCCTTTTTCGACATAAGCGGAAAACAGGCTGACACCATTTACGGCTTGAAACGCGCCAGGCAGTCCTCGATGCGTCTTTCGATGGCCCCGGCGGCCTCGGCAGGTACGGCGCCGGTGGTCAGTGCCGCCAGCAGCAGGTCCTCGGGCGAGTCCTCTGCGTCGAGTGTCTTTTTCATTGCTGCATTGAGCCGTTCGACCTTGTAGGCCATGCGTTCGGCCTGGCAGTCTTGCGGTGATTCCAGTTCCAGCAGGACTTCCAGCTTGAGACAGACCGCTTTCTTCGCTGCATGGTTGCTTGACAGTGTCGTGTCGTCGGGACGGTTGAGGGCCTGGCTGAAGCGCTGCTGGATTGCCGCGGCATAGGCGCTGGCAAGCGCGGGCAGGGCGGCCCACTCGGCCTCGACAGCATCCGGCTGGATCGCGCTACCGGTCAGGACAGCCTGCTCCCACCGACTACACAGGGCGGCGCGTTTGGCGAGGTTATCCAGCGCAGAGGCATGGGCCATGGATTCCGCAGCCTGCCGGGCGCAAGTGAATTGCTGTTGTGCCGCACGCCAGCGCTTGTCCAGTCCTTGTTCATCCTTGCGCGATACCCGGCCGATGGTTTCCCACTGCTGCCTGGTCCGCGCGAGTATCGAGGTGTTGGCAAGCAATTCCGCGTCGCCCGCTGCGGCGGCGCCGGTCAGTTCCTCGATCAGCGCCTGCTTTTGCTTCAGGTTTGCATTGCATTCGGCATCCCGTTGCTTGCGTTCGGCATCGCGGCGCCGGTAGGTGCGGTCGCAGGCCGCCTGCAAGCGCTCCCACAGTTTGTTTTCCAGCGTGCGCTTGCCGGTGACCGTGACCGTCCATTGTTTTTTCAGTGCTTCAAGCCGCTCGAGGGCGTCGCGCAGGTTGACCACTTCGTCCAGTGCCTCGATATCGGTGATGAGCTTTTCCCGGATTCTCAGGGAGCGCTCGCGTTCGCTGCCGAGGTGCTCTTCAAATTTTTCAAGCGCCTCGTCCAGTGCCCTGGCAAGCGGCTTGCGATGCTTGTTGTCGACATGACCGATTTTGTAGAAATTGCGGCGGGCCTGACTGGTGTATTTGTTGATGTCGCGCCAGTCGGGATGTTTCCAGTCGGTCGACGCGTAGCGCGCGTCAAGATCATCAATAATGGCCTGGCGCTGGCCAAGGTTTTCCGCGCGGAGTTTCCTCAGCTTTTTAAAATGCACGGCGCAGGGTTTGTAGGCCTCCTCGCAAGTGCTGTCGAATTCCTTCCACAGCCCTTTGCCCGAGTGATCGCCGGATTTGTTCCAGGCCTGCCATTGCTCGCGTGCCTGCTTTATTTGCACGGCGAGTTTTTCCGGCGGCAGGCCGGCGTCTTTCAGCTGCTTTACCTGGTCGATGAGTTGCCGGCGTGCCTGTGTGGTACCCCAGTGGCGCCAGGACTCGAGCTTGCGCAGCTGCGGGCGGACACGCTTCAGCCGCTTTTCGATGTCCTGCCAGCGCTGTTCGGACAGCCCCGGGATATTCCCCATGACGGACATCGTCTTGTGATAGGCGCGTTCCGCCGATTGCAGTTCGTTCGCCTTGAGCGCGGTTTCTACCTCATCCATCAGCTGTTGTGCTTTCTCATAGTCGCGGTTGCGGCGCTGCACCTGCCTGTGTACGCGCATGCGCAGCTCTTCCAGGGCGGTATCGATTTGCGCATTCATCGCCTTGTCTTCTGCGGTGTCGTCATCGGCCGGCGGGCCATCGGCGGGCTGTTCTTCCCCGGCAGCGAGCGTGTTGCCGGTGTTGCGCAGGGTTTCGATGGCATTGCGCACTTTCTTGGCGCGCGTTTCATCGATGCCGTTGGCGGCCTGCAGCAGGGCATTGATTTCGTCGAGAATCGCCTGGAGATTCCCGCTAGCGGCGGTTTTGGCGTGCGTGTTCATTGGGCCGGATAAGGGATGTCGGAGCACATTTGCTTCTTATATCAGAGTTAAATGTGCTTCGACACCATTTGTGCTTCTTATACTCCGAAAATCATCGTATATTTCAGGCTGTCAACAACCCATTACAGATACCGAGGCAGCCATGCAGGCAAATGCACCACAGCCACCCCGTAACAAGCGCTCCCACCGGGCTTTCTACTATGGATACCTTATCATTGTCCTTGCCATCTGCATCACAGGCGTTTACCTCTTCACGACCGGTGTAAACAACCGGCTAAGCAAGCTGGAATCACTCACCTACAGGCAGGCCTCCGAGCTTTCCGAAATGCGGGAACAGGTATTCAACGCCTCCCTGCTGGAGGGCAGGTATACCTCGTTGAATGCGCGGATGGCGGCACTGGGCAATGCCATCGCCTCGCTGGACAGGAAACTTGGACAGCGCATTCCCCAACGCTTACCCGGCAGGCCCGTACAGGGCACACCGGCAGCCGGCGGCGACAGCCCCGGACAGATCAACTCCCCGGCGCGGCCTGAGAGCCTGAAGCCGGCGGCGGCTAAACCGCCGTCAGGGAAGACGCCCGTGGCCGGGCTTTCCAATATTCCGGAATCGACGCCAGTCGCAGGCACCCGGACTGACGTCCTGCCGGCTGCAGAAGCAACGATCAGGGCCGGGGCTGCACAGCTGCAGCCCACCAGCGCGGGCCCGACTTCAGGACCAAAAGCAGTTGCAGGCAAGACCGCTGTCGGAATGACACCCCAAACACCTGTCACACGGGCTTCCATGGCCAGCAAGAAAACAGCCGCACAGACGCCCGCCAAACCGGCAACCGCCGATAAAAAGGGCCCGTGGGCGATAAACCTCATGTCTTCACGAAACAAGGGAAATATAGAACTGTCTGCCGCCAGGGCGCGATCCATGGATATTGCGGTGGAAATCCATAGCGCTGAAGTCAAGGGCAGGACGTACTGGCGCTTGCAGGTAACGGGCTTCCCCACGGTAAGGGCGGCAAAGGCCGCGGCCGTGCCGGTTAAAGAAAAGCTCGGAATAGATGACGTATGGATAGTCAGGGAGAATACGGTGTCGGGGCGCATCTAACTCTAATGCAAGGAGAAAATATGCCCTGATACCATTATTCAGAAATTCAGCTTTCTGCCGATATACAGCCTGACGGGGATTATCAGTACATGCACAGGCGCTGATGAGATCTCCTAATTCTACCGGCAGGGAGGTTTTTCATGATACGTAAAATTCTGGGCTACATCGCAGGTGGCGCCTATCTGTTCGCCATATATCTCATGCTGAGAAACGGTTTTGGCAATGAAGGCAACGCAGGCTTCGGGTTTATCGTTTTTCTGGTCATCGCTACAATGTCTGCCACGATAGGTAACGCATTGGGCAGAGAATCCGGTAACGACTGAGTCCCGGCCTCCACGCCGTCATTCCCGCGAAGACGGGAATCCAGGAATTTTGTGCCCCGGCTAATCAGTGACTTACTGGATACCCGTCTTCGCGGGTATGAGTTTATTATTGTTTTGGAATTTCATGTCCACATACCGCTCAACACAATGTAATCACCGGAATAGCAGCATTCAATAATCTTTCGTAATGATTATGTGGGACAGTAGTGAGTCTGACCCGATCGATTCCGATCGATTCTGCTTTACTTGATTGATTTCCAGTCGTTCTGCAGGCGGGTTTCCAGCTGCTGCAGTTTGGCTTCAAGCCTGGTCAGTTCGTCCATGTGCGTGCCGATCTGCGTCATGGCTGCACTGAGTGCCTCGGCAGCGGTGCCGGCGCTGGTCCTTGCCTGCGCGAGGGCCTGCGTGGCCGCCTGCAGTTCAGCCTGTAGTGCTGCGAGTTGTTCGTTCCGGCTGGCGAGTTCGCTCTTTAGACGATCGCGTTCCGCGGTGAGATTCCGGTTGCTTGCCTGGTGGTTGTTGATGAGCTGGTGCTGCTGTTCCATTGTGACGTTGGCCGTGTTCAGTGTCTTGACCAGTTCTGTCACGCGCATGCGCAAGGCATTTTGCTCGCGGGTGCTGTATGCGATCTTGTCGGAGAGGGCTTCTTCAGCTGCAAGACTGTCCTGCAGGTCCCCGCGCAGTTGCTCAAGCATGCTGCGGGCCTCTTCCAGTTCGCGGCTTTTCGCGGTCAATTGGTCCTGTATCTGTTTCAGTTCGGCACTGAGTGGGTTCACCCGGGCTGCCGGGGCCACCGCAGGCGCCGCAGGATAGGCCGGGTATTGTCCGGCCGGTGGATAGCCAGGCGGCGCTTGACGGTAACCCCGCTGAGGTACAGGCCAGTAGCGCGGTTGCTGCCAGGCCTGTGCATTGCCACCCGGCACAACCCTGCTTGCGGGCGCGGGAGTTTGTTGGACAGGCACGGCCGGTTCCTCGGCTGTTGTTTCGCCCGAGTGTGCACTTTCCGCGAAGCTGATGGCCATCGTGGCGGCAACAAGGGCGGCAACAAGGGCGAAAAAAGATGTCAATTTGTTCATGGCAAGCTCCGGGTTTGTCTTATTAGTATCGGTAGCTGTTGATTTTCCTCAAATCAGTGGGCTCAGGCCTGCGTTAGCCCGGCGGCTTTACTCTCTCCCGCAGGGCGAGGGTTGGGGAGTTGAGCAATATAAGGCTAACATGCTGATTCCATGGGTTTTTCCCTGGTGCTTTCGGCAATTGCTCCTGCATCCATGCAGCCGTCCCTGCGCGGGAGGGGAGGTTCTATTTGTTTGTTGGTGACCAGGACAACAGGGGGCTGATCCCTTTGATGTGCCGATTTCAGGGCGCCAGCCCTTGCGTATCAGCGCTGCGGGTTAATCGCTGCCAGGGGGCGAGAGGGGGATCCGGGGCGGTGATCTTGCCGTGGGCGATGTGGCGAGGGCCATGCAGGCGGGTACTCTGGCCATGGCCTGTGCCCGTGTTTCCAGGGTCGTCGTGCCGGGTAGGTGTAATAGCGCGGGTATCCTGATGGATAGCCGATGTAATGGCGGGTGTTGTCCGGCAGGGGTTGCTCCGGAGCCTGGTAGCGGCGTTGCGCCTGTGCCTGTAACAGGCGAAGTTCGGCGCGGTGTTTCTCGCGCGCCATGCGATCGGCGGCCATGCGCTCGGCGATCTCGCGCATGGCCTGCAGGCGTTGCCGCTCTGCATCGCCGGGTTGTGGCGCCAGGGTGTCGATCACCAGGGTCTCCACCGGGGCGTCGCCTTCCGGTTTGGTGCTGGAAAAGCTGACCACGCCGTTTGCATCCACCGTCCTGTAAACGGTGGCCGCAAGGCAGGGCAGGCAGCAGCACAACGCCACCGCCGGCAGCCATCCGTGCCTGATCAGGCAGCTTCGTTTCATGGCTATAATTATAGGATATACAGACGCAGTCCGCTGGCGCAAAGTCAATAGAGTCAGACGCGATTGATTTGCAATGTTCAAGACGTATCAGGCAGAGTTCATTCAGTCATAAGCCATGCACATTATTCTTATCATCCTGTTCCTGTTGCTGCTGGTATTCGGTCCGCAGTGGTGGGCGCGTTACACCTTCCGGCGTTATGCCGGGGTGCTGCCGCGGATTCCCGGAACAGGCGGCGAGCTTGCACGCCATTTGCTGGACCAGTTCGGGATGGCTGATGTCCCGGTGGAGAAAACGCAACCGGGCGGCGATCACTATGATCCGGAAGTGCGCGCAGTACGGCTGGGTCCCGACAACTACGATCACAACTCGCTGACGGCCGTGGCGGTGGCTGCGCACGAGGTGGGCCATGCCATACAGCACCAGCGCAACGAGCCAAAGCTTGCGCTGCGCCATCGCCTGGTCAGGCTGGCGCAGACCACCCAGCAGCTCGGTGCCGGTGCCATGTTCCTGCTGCCGGTTGCGCTGGCAATCACCCGTGCGCCATCGGCCGGCCTGCTCATGGCCGCCATCGGACTGGGCAGTATGGCCAGCGCCACCCTGGTGCACCTGGTTACCCTCCCGGTCGAGATCGACGCCAGCTTCAACAAGGCGTTACCGATTCTCGTCGCCGGTCACTACATTCAGCCCGATGACGAGGCGGCCGTGCGCAGGGTGCTGCGGGCAGCGGCCCTGACCTACGTGGCCGGCTCGCTCGCCAGCCTGCTGAACCTGGCACGCTGGCTTGCGTTCCTGCGCAGGGCGTAGGATAGCGGGGACACGGGGCGGATGACTGTATCGGTCGAGGGCGTGAAGTGATGCTGACAAACGCCAGGCGCGCTGCTTATTGGTCCGGTTTCCGGTTGCCACAACAACTTCTGCAGGTGCGGCCCCATTAAAAAGAACAGTTCAGGCGAACGGCAGTCCGGCGATGGCGGCGAATCCCGGCCATCCATGTCCGGACCCCGGCTTGCACAGGTGCTCTCTGCACTGTTTGGAATTACCGCACTGGTTGCGTTTACCGTTTTTCTTTTCACGGGTCCGTGGCAACTGCTGGTTTTCTGTAAACAGACGACAGCCGTGTTGGTATTTGATGCGGGTCTTTCAGCGGTTTTCTTCGCCCAGCACAGCGGCATGATTCGCCGCGTGTTCAAGGCGTGGTTTGCAAGCCTGGCCCCGGAGTACTACCACGGCGCCGCCTACTCGATCGCCGCCGGAATATGCCTGTATGGCGTCGTGTTCCTCTGGCAGGTCTCCGAGCCTGTGCTGGTAACTGCGAACGACCCGGTGCGCCTCGCAATGCGCGTCCTGTTCGTGGCTGCAATCGGTGGAATTGTCTGGAGCAACCTGGCGCTGCGCTCATTCGATATCTTCGGTTTGCGGGCGATCAGCTGTCATCTGCGCGGCACATCAGAGCCGCTGGCCTGCCTCGACGAACGTGGCCCCTATCGATGGGTCAGGCATCCGCAATACTTCTTTATCCTTGTGATGATCTGGTCGCAGCCTGACCTCACGGCGGATCGCCTGTTGTTCAACGTGCTCTGGAGCGCGTGGATTATTGCCGGCACTCTGCTGGAAGAGCGCGACCTGGTGGTAACACTCGGTGACAGGTACAGGGAATACCAGTCGCGCGTGCCGATGCTTGTTCCCTGGCGTGCACCGCGTTAATCCGTATCGGTCAAGGCCATGATCGCGGATGAGATCCGCTCCTACAGGGTAGCGTATACTGTCCCCTGGATTTTTGGCTCTAACGGAGAAAGAATATGTTTGCACCCATTGAAATACCCTTCGGCTGCGTGATGATGTTCAACGTGGTTGACCTGAAGGACGGTGTCACTGTTGAAGACGTCGAGCTGGCTCTGGGCGAGATGTGCAATGTCGTGAAAAACACCTATGGCGACGAGAATGGCGGCTTCATCGCAGGGCAGGTCTACAAGTATTCCGGTTTTGTTTCCGAAGAGGGTACGGTTGGCGAGTCACCGGAAGATAACGAGACCGCCGCGAAGATCAAGCAGGGCGAGCTGGCCATCGTGACTTTCTGGAAGTCGTTCGAACAGCACGAGAAATCGCACGCCGACACCATATTCAAGGAGAAATTCCAGGCGCTGGCGGAATTCTGCGACGAGACCTACGAACTGGGTTACCAGATGCTCTGGCAGGGCGTGCCGGAATAAGTCGCACCCTGCGATGCGAAACCGTCATAGATTCTGGACACTGCCTGGCCTGCTGATTGCACTGTCGACCGGGTCGCTGTTGTTTGCACAGGAGACCGGGGAGGTGGTGGTCAAGCGCGGCACGATAGAAGATGACCTGTACGTTGCCGGTCGCAGCGTGGATGTGATGGCACAGGCGAAGGGTGATGTGGTCGCGGCGGGGAATCGCGTCACGATCGATGAATCGGTGGGCGGCGATGTGCTGGTTGCCGGCGAGACCGTGACGGTCCGGGCACGGGTCGACGACGATGTGCGCGCGGCCGGGCGCTCCGTCAGCATCGCAGGATTGGTCGCGGGTCATGTCGTCGCCGCCGGTGAGACCGTCAACATCACGCCGGCTGCGACCATCGGCGGGTGGGCGTGGCTTGCGGGGCGGGAAGTGAACGTGGCCGGCCAGGTGGGCGGGGAACTCAAGGTGGCGGCGCAGGCCGTGACGGTCTCTGCCGACGTCGCGGGCGACGTGGAACTCATGGCCGAAGAAATCCGCATTTTTCCTGGCGCCAGGCTCAGGGGAAACCTGGTCTACCGCAGCGACAATAAACCGCACATTGCCGCCGGGGCCGTGATCGAGGGCGACATCATTGCCAGGCCTGTGCTTTACAAGGAACCGCAGGGCAGGGGTGCGGGTTTCGTTTTCCTTGTGGCGCTGGCAGTGGCGGGCTGCGTCTATTACCTGCTGTTCCCGGCCTTCAGCGTGGCCGGCGCCGATGGCCTGCGGCGATCACCCCTTACCGCGCTGGGTATCGGCGTTGCCGTGTTGTTCGCCACCCCCTTCGTGGTGCTGCTGCTGTTGGTCAGCGTGATCGGCATGCTGGTGGCGTTGCCCCTGCTTGCCTGGTACTCGGTGTCCCTGCTCGGCGGATTCCTCAGCGGCGTGATCTACGTGGGCGACGCCGGCCTGCGTCTCACCGGCAAGGCGAAAACCGCAGGCAAGGGTCTGCGCGTGTTCTCCATTGTGCTCGCGCTGCTGGCGCTCCTGCTGGTGCAGATTATTCCCGTGGTCGGCGGCCTTGCGGTGTTCGTCCTGTTCGTCCTCGGGCTTGGCGCACTCCAGCTGCAGGTCTGGCGGAGCTACTCGCAAAGCCGGCGCGCAGTCGAACATAAAAAAGGGTAGAGTGGGCCTGCGAGTAAAAGCCGGTCATTTTCCAGTCCCATGACAGACACCATCCGCTACAGTGAATACCTGCGTAATGTCTCTCTGGTCGAGCACCAGGTTAGCTACAACCTGCTCACGCCTGACGTCAGCTTCGACGCCAACGGAAAAATCATTCCCCATGTTGCGCCGCCGGTTACATTAAGCCCCCTCGATATCTTTCGCCTGATCAAGACCCATGCCCGGGGTCGTTTCATGGAGCAGTTCAGGGTCGTGATCCCGCTGGCTGCCTACCTGGTCCTGTTCCTGGTCTTTATTCTCAACCAGGTCGTCAGTGAACCCTGGAGCATGGCTTTCGGGTTGCTCGGCGTGATCATTGGATTGATGTTGTTCATGGAGGGACTGAAGCTGGGGCTGATGCCGCTTGGCGAGATCATCGGCCATACCCTGCCGCGCAAATCGGCATTGCCGGTCGTCCTGGCCATTACCTTTCTGCTCGGTGTCGGCGTTACCCTGGCGGAGCCGGCCATCGGCGCATTGAAGATCGCGGGCCGGCTCGTTGCGGTGGAGACCGCGCCCTATCTTTACACCATTCTCAATGACCGGTCCGGTGCCCTGGTGCTGGTGGTGGGTTGCGGTGTCGGCCTGGCCGCGGTGCTGGGTACCCTGCGCTTCCTCTATGGCTGGAGTCTCAAGCCGATGATTTATCTCACCCTGGTCCCGGCACTGGGTTTGTCGCTGTATGCCGCGTTCCATCCCGAACTGCAAAAGGTGCTGGGGCTCGCCTGGGACTGCGGTGCAGTCACCACGGGTCCGGTCACCGTGCCGCTGGTCCTTGCCCTGGGCATCGGCATCGCCACCTCGACAGGCAAAGGCAATGCAAGCCTCTCCGGCTTCGGCATTGTCACGCTGGCCTCCCTGTTTCCCGTCATCGGGGTGCTCGGCCTGGCCATTTACGTCACTGCCGCAGTCCCCGTCGAGTCCATCATGCTGGCCGCCACGGCCGGCGGCCAGTCTGCGGCCGTGCCGGCCTGGTACGAGACGACGCCCGGCAGGGAAATCGTGCTTGGCCTGCGTGCCATCCTGCCGCTCGTTTTGTTCCTTTACCTGGTGATGAAACTGGTGCTGGCTGAAAAGATCAGGCACGCCGGCATGATCGGCTATGGCATCGTGCTGACAGTGGCCGGCATCTGCATCTTCAACCTGGGACTGACTCACGGACTGTCCAGGCTGGGCAGCGAGTCCGGCAGCCTGTTGCCGGCAGCGTTTACCCAGATTGCCGCGGTTGAAACCTCGCCGCTGTATCTCTACACGATCGGCCTCGGCCTGGTGCTGGTATTCGCCTGGTTTCTCGGCTTCGGCGCCACCCTGGCCGAACCGGCGCTGAACACCCTCGGGCTCACCGTGCAGAACCTGACCCAGGGGGTATTCAGAAAATCCACCCTGATGTACGCCGTCTCCGGCGGGGTCGCCTTCGGCATCGCCCTGGGAATGGTCAAGATCATCTATGACCTGCCGCTCGCCTGGCTGTTGCTGCCGACCTACCTGCTGGCAATCGTGCTCACCTTGCTGTCCAGCGAGGAGTTCGTCAACATTGCCTGGGACAGCGCCGGAGTGACCACCGGCCCCGTTACCGTACCGCTGGTACTGGCCATGGGGCTGGGCGTCGGCGATGCGGTGCAGGTGGTGGAAGGCTTCGGCATGCTGTCCATGGCCTCGATCGGGCCCATCCTTGCAGTGCTGGCAACCGGCTTGTGGTTTCGGCTGAGGGCACGCCTGGAAACGGCAGCCGTGGCAACTGCGCAATAATGCCGACCCGGGAACATTCACTCATGACAAACAAAACAAGACACAGCATCACCTTGTTGACCGATGTGCGCCTGATAACCTGCATCGTGCAACGCGGCCTGGGCGATACCATCGTCCAGGCGGCCCAGGAAGCCGGCGCCCAGGGCGCGACGATCTTTTATGCCAGGGGCAGCGGCGTCAGGGAACGGCTTGGCATACTCGGCGTCGCCGTGGAAGTCGAAAAGGAAGTGGTCAACATCGTTGTCTCCAGCGAGCAACTGGAAACGGTATTCAACAACATCTACCTGGCCGGCCAGCTGGACACGCCGGGCATGGGCTTCATGTATGTCACGCCGCTGGATAAAGCGGCCACCTATATCCCCGAAGAAGTGCTTGAACAACTGGAAAAGAAACATCACGGGGACGGCGCGTGACCCGGCTGCAGGATTTTCCAGAGGCAAAACTTATCACCTGCATCCTGCCTGATGAAGGTCAGGACATGGCACTGCTCAAGGTGCTGCGAACAAAGAAAGGCATTATCACGGCAAATACCTCTCTCTGCCGGGGGTTCGGTCTGCAGATGCGCCGGAAATACAAGAGAAAAAGACAGGTCGCCGCCTATTCGGTACGCGTGGTCACTATTGTTGTCGAGGAAGACCGGGCGGACGATGTATTCGAATTTATTTACCACCAGGTTGATTTCGACCATCCCTGTCCGGGTCTCATCTACCAGGGGAGCCTGCTGGCAGCCACACCCTACACATTGCCCGCAGGCGTGCTGGAAGAGAAGGGCGACTAGAAATTTCCCGGGTATAGCCGTCTGGCACTGGATGTGCAGGAGCGAGCGCCAGCTCGCGAAGGGTTCGCCGGTTCGCCGGTTCGCCAGCTTGCGCTGGCTCCTACGTGGACGCCAGCCGGGTGTGCATGGCGGTGATCATTTTTTCGGTTGTTATCCAGTCTATACAGCCGTCGGTCACGGATACGCCGTATTTCAGTGTTGCTATGTCGTCAGGGATTGGCTGGTTACCGGCATTGATGTTGCTCTCGATCATCAGGCCGATGATGGAGCGGTTGCCCGCCAGGACCTGGCGGGTGATGTCTTCTGCAACGCCCGGTTGCAGGTTCGGGTCCTTGCAGGAGTTGTCGTGGCTGCAATCGACCATGATGTGCGGGCAGACACCTGCCGCACGCAGTTCCGCCTCGCAGCGGGCGATATTTTCGGCGTCATAGTTGGGCTTGCCGTTGCCGCCGCGCAGTACGATATGCCCGTACTTGTTACCCGTGGTTTCGACGATGGCAACATGTCCGCCTTCATCGATGCCGAGGAAGCTGTGCGGGTGGCTGACCGACTTCAGCGCATTGATGGCGATGCCGAGGCCGCCATCGGTGCCGTTCTTGAAACCCACGGCGCAGGACAGTCCGCTGGACATGACACGGTGTGTTTGCGACTCGGTGGTGCGTGCGCCGATCGCCGACCAGGAAATCAGGTCCTGCAGGTACTGCGGTGAAACCGGGTCGAGTGCCTCGGTGGCCAGCGGCAGACCGAGCCCGGCCAGGTCGAGCAGCAGGCGCCGCGCGATGTGCAGCCCTTCCTCGATCTCGAACGAGCCGTTCATGTGCGGGTCGTTGATCAGTCCCTTCCAGCCAATGGTGCTGCGCGGTTTCTCGAAATAAACCCGCATCACCAGGTAGAGCGTGTCACTGACCTGGTCTGCAAGTTTGCGCAAACGCTCGCCATACTCGATGGCCGCTCTCGGGTCGTGGATGGAGCAGGGGCCCACCACGATCATCTGGCGTGCATCCCTGCGATCGATAATATCGCGAATCACCCTGCGGCTGTCGATGACCGTTTCGACGACCTGGTCGGTAATCGGCAGCTTGTGTTTGAGATCATCGGGCGTAATCAGCCGCTTGCAGCTGCTGATATTGATATCTTCAATGCGTTTGTCGGTCATGGTTGTCGGGGTAACTGGCAGGAAGGTGGCAGATGATAGCAGATTCCCCGGATTACACTGCGTTTCATCCGGGCTACAGTAGCGTAGTATCGTAGCCCGAATGGAGTGGAACGGAATCCGGGGGGTGATGTGGCAGGATCCCCGGATTACACTGCGTTGCATCCGGGCTACGGGCCACACGCCACCACGAGGAAAATTGTCATGATAAAAGCCTTTGCAGCATTTGAACCCTGCGGAGAACTCAAACCCTTTGAGTATGATCCCGGCGAATTAAAAGCCCATGAAGTTGAAATCGATGTTCTCTACTCCGGAATTTGCCACAGTGACCTGAGCGTCATCGATAATGAATGGGGGATGACACAGTATCCCGTTGTACCCGGGCACGAAGTGGTGGGAAAGATTGCCGGGGTCGGTGACCATGTTAAACATTTGCAGGTCGGCCAGGCAGTGGGACTGGGCTGGCATGCGGGTTACTGCAATGCCTGCGCACTTTGTCACAGCGGCGACCACAACCTGTGCGCCACTGCCCAGCCAACCATCATCGGTCATCACGGCGGCTTTGCCGACAAGGTGCGTGCGCAGGCAAACAGCGTGGTCCCGATTCCGGACGGTGTCGAGCTGGAATCTGCCGGCCCGCTGTTTTGCGCCGGGATTACCGTGTTCAATCCGCTGGTTCAGTTCGATATAAAACCCGTCGACAAGGTGGCGGTGATCGGCATCGGCGGTCTTGGCCACCTGGCGCTGCAGTTTCTGAATGCATGGGGTTGCGAGGTGACGGCGTTTACCTCCAGCGAAGAGAAAAAGAAAGAAGCCCTGGATCTCGGCGCTCACCATACATTGAACTCCCGCGACCAGGGTGAAATCGAGGCGGCGGCCGGCCGTTTTGACCTGGTTATTTCCACGGTTAACGTCAAGCTGGACTGGAACCTCTATCTCGGCACACTGAAACCCCGCGGCCGCCTGCACTTTGTGGGTGCGACCCTGGACCCGCTCGATATCAATGTGTTTTCACTCATCATGGGGCAACGTTCGCTATCCGGTTCTCCGGTCGGCAGCCCTGCAACCATTTCCAGGATGCTTGAATTCGCCAGCCTGCATAACATCAAGCCGGTGATCGAGAAATTCAGCCTTGAAGACGTCAATGAGGCCATCACACGATTAAGGAGCGGCCAGACGCATTACCGCATTGTGCTGCAGCGCTGATTCACGACAGACTGCGCCCTTGCAATTGCATGCGGCGGACACAGGCAAGCCGCGATGCTGCTGCGCCCGGGCCGGTGCCCGCTGCCCGGTGATCTGCTAGAATTATTTCAAGTCTCTTGTCGATAGCGTGCAGGTGTAAAAAGAATGAGCGGCAAACCATTACAGACGGTATTATTTATCGGCGCAGGCGTCATTGCGCTTGCATTTATAAAGCTGATGTTCGATATGAGCAGCTCGATGAGCGAGATGACCGGTTATATGAGTGTCATGTCGGAGGATGTCGGCGAAATGCAGCAGAGTATGAATGCCATGAATGACTCCATGCAGCGTATGGAGAAGAGTATCGATAGCCTGGGCAAGACTTTCAGCCAGGGAAGCAAACAGTTTCAGCAAATGAATCCGGCGGGGATGCTGCAGCAGGTGTTGCCGGACAGCGGCCAGCGCACCCGCTGAAACAGGGCCGGTCAGTTATATGTCTCGATTTCAGCCAGGCCGTTCAACACCAGGGCGTGCGGGCTCACGGTACCGAGAAGTTCCTTGTCTTCCACCACCAGGACGCGCATCAGGTTCATTGTGCTCATGAGGCGCGAACAATAACGGATGTCCATGTCGGGGTCGACGCAGACCGCCGGTTTGGTCATGATTTCATAGATATTCATGCGCTTGGGTGATTTATTCATCGCCAGCACCTTGCGCGCAATATCCGACACCAGTAAAAGACCGTACTCGTCGTGCTCGTTCTTCTTGTTGACGATGAGGATGGCGGTTTGCAAGCGCTTCATCTCGTCGATGGCTTCCATGACGGTTGAGTTGCCGTTGATGGTGCCGAAGCTGGTTTTCATTACGTCTTTTACGCAGATGCGTTTTTGGTCCGTCATCAACGATGCCTCCATGACATGTGCTCGTATTGGTGGTCTGTAGCATAACCGCGTTGCTGGCAGAGAAAAAGCCTCGAATGACCCGTTATCTTCCAGCGGGGTTGCCGTCCATTTCGCGATATCCGGCATTCCGCTGGCCAGAGAGTCCGGCAATCAATGCCGGGTCCGTCGCGTTGCTCCCTGACCCGGCCTGCGGGACTTGCTCACCGGGGAGGCGGCCGCGGAGAGGAGCTATGGCTCAGTCCGCTGAGCTGCCGGGACCACAGGGTACCGTCAGCCGCCGCCGCAGGACCTTGTGCAGTTCCATGGCGAGCAGCACGGTCAGAGCAAAGCCCAGCAGTTCCAGCCAAAGTTCCGGCGAGATTGGCTGGATATTCAGGACGTCGCTGATCCACGGGGTATACATGGCGCCGATGTGAACCAGCTGTGCCGTCAGCGTGCCGAACAGCAGCAGCGGATTGCGCATCGGGTTGTGCCTGAATGTCGAGAGCCTCTCCGAGCGGCTGTTGAAGACATGGATGTTCTCGAACAGCACCATCAGCATCAGGGTCCCGTTGCGCGCTTCGTCCAGGGAGAGGCCGCTTTCCAGCAGTAACCGGAAGAGCAGAAAGGCAACGCTGCCAATCACCAGCGCCGACAGGACGACGCGTTCGATCATCAGCCGGTTGAAAATCGATTCCCGCGGCGACCGCGGCGGACAACGCAGCTCGTCACCCTCGCCCGGCTCGAATGCCAGTGCCACGTCCTGGATGCCGTTGGTCACCAGGTTCAGCCACAGCAGCTGTACCGCCAGCAGCGGCAGCGGCAGCCCGGTCAGCAGCGCGAGGGTAAACAGCACCAGCTCCGCGGCCCCGGTCGAGATCAGCAGGAAAATCACCTTGCGCACGTTGGCATAGGCTATGCGTCCCTCTTCGACCCCGGCCACAATCGAGGCAAAGTTGTCATCGGTGATGATCAGGTCCGCGGTTTCGCGCGCCACGTCTGTGCCGCTTCGGCCCATCGCCACGCCGACCTGGGCCGCGCGCAATGCCGGCGCATCGTTGGCGCCGTCGCCGCTGACGGCCACGAAGTGCCCGTTGCGCTGCAGGGAGTGGATGATGTCGAGTTTCTGCTGCGGCTCCACGCGGGCAAATACCCGCGCCCGCCCGGTCAACCGGTCGATGGCGGCCGCATCGGTCGCCTGCTTCAGCTCCGGCCCGGTGACGACATCCGCCGGGCTGCTCGCCAGTTCCAGTTCGCTGGCAATGGCAAACGCCGTTGCCGGATGATCGCCGGTCAGCATTGCCACCCGGATACCGGCCGCACGGCAGGCCGTCACGGCCGCCTTTGCCTCGGGCCGCAGCGGGTCGATCAGGCCAACCAGCCCGATCAAGGTCAATTCCCCGAGGTGCTCCCCGGAGAACGCTTCCTGCCGGCCCGGTTCGATAGCACCGGCTGCCAGCGCCATGACGCGATAGCCCTGGCTGGCCAGCGCCTGCGCCTGCTGTTCCAGCCCGGAACGGTCCAGTGCCACCGGGCCCGCGGTGGTGGCCATGGTGCTGCACATCGGCAGCAGGCGTTCCAGCGCCCCCTTGGCAAAGGCGTGCTGCCCGCCGTCCTTCTCATTCAGGCTCGCCGCGAACAGGCGTTCCGACTCGAACGGGATGGTCGCAATCTCCGGCATGGCATTAACGGCCTCCGCCTTTGTCACGCCGGCCTTGTGCGCCATGATCAGCAAGGCAACATCGACGGCATCGCCGTACCGGGCCCAGCCGTGATCACGATGCGCGAGCAAACCCTCGTTGGCCAGCACCGCGGCCTGGCACAGCCAGCCGAGCATGGCCTGTTCCTTCGGCAGCGGCGATCCGCGCGGCGTGAGGATGCTGCCTTCCGGTTCCAGGCTGTCGCCGGTCACTTCCCACGGCGGCTGGCCGGGAAAGACGATCCGCCGCGCCGTGAGCTGGTTGACGGTCAGGGTGCCGGTCTTGTCGGTGGCGATAAAGGTGCAGGATCCGAGCGCCTCCACCGCCAGCAGTCGCCGGACAATCACATGCCGTCGGGCCATGCGCCGCATGCCAATGGCCAGCGCCACCGTCAGCGCGACCGGCAATCCCTCGGGTATGGCCGAGACGGCCAGTGCCACGGCAAGCAGGAAGATTTCATCCAGCGGCATGCCGCGACCCAGTGAAACAGCAGCCAGCAGCAACGCGGCGACGCCGACCAGGATAGCCACGCGGTGGGTAAACCGTTCCATCCGCACCAGTAGCGGTGCCTTGGTGAGCGGTTTGCCGAGCACGGCGGAGGCGATGCGTCCGAGTTCCGTGTTGAGGGCGGTGCCCGTCACCACGCCCTGGGCGCGCCCGCGGCTGACGAGTGTGCCGGCAAAGGCCATGTTGACCCTGTCGCCAAGCGGGCTGTCCTCCGGCAGCGGCTTGTCTGCATGCTTGAACACCGCGACGGATTCACCGGTCAGCAGGGATTCATCCACCTCCAGGTCATGGCAGGCGAGCAGGCGCAGGTCTGCCGGGACGCGCTCACCCGATTCCAGCAACACGATATCGCCGGGCACCAGTTCTTCCGCCTCGCACTCATAGGCGTCGCCATCGCGCAAGACCCGGCAGCGCGTGCGGACCAGCTGCTGCAGGGCCGTCGCGGCCCGCTGGGCGGAATATTCCTGGACGGTGCCGATAACGGCATTCAGCAACAGCACCGCACAGATGAAGCCGGCGTCAGACCACTCGCGGATTGCCAGCGACACCAGTGCCGCCGCCACCAGTACGTAGATCAGCGGGCTGGCGAACTGGCGCAGGAATACCTGTGCGATGCCCGGCGGTTCGGCGGCCGGCAGGGCATTGTATCCATAGCGCTGCAGGCGGGCGGCGGCTTCAGCCTTGTCAAGGCCTTTCGGCGAGCCGTGCAGGGCTGCAAGTATGTCTTCAACCGGCCCGGCATGGGGCGCCGCCACGGGACAGGGCGCGGTAGCGGCGGGGGATGATTTCTCGCTCACGCGGCACGACCCCGGGGGTCGCGTCCGCCGGCACGGAGGAGGGTGCCCGTGTCATGCCGTCGCAGGACAGTGCACGGCCGCTGCAAGACCGGAACAGTGAAGACTGTCGTCGCCGGCAGGTGCGGCATGTCTGCGGGGTAAAGAATTTCCATCATGTCACACCAGTATCAGTGCCGTGATTGCTGTCGATAACCTTCCAGATCCGTATCACGGCCGGCTGTATAAACCGACGTCCACCGGGACTGTGCAAATGTCGAATATACGCAGAGACCGGCACCTTCGGGGCCAAACCCCCGGGCTTGTGATTGATACTATACTTGTTACAGTGGTCGGCAGCGATATGAAGGCCACGGGGTTTTCGTGCGACTGCAGAGGGAGATAACAATGAAACTTGTTTACGATGTCATCGAAGATGTCTATGACGATACCACGCAGATCAGGACCATGAGCGAACAGGCGCGGTTGCCGTCCGGAGACTGGCTGATCAGGACGACAGTCTATACACCGCACCAAATCGGCATGGATGTGATGTGCATTCGGGGGAAAAAGAAGAAACCCCTGTTCAAGCCCCTGCGCTAGGAGCTGTCGACTTGGGCGATCGTAGCGAGCCGGGTGGGAGAACGAGGTCATTTTTTCGATCGTTCGAGGAGAATAGCCGTAGCTATTTACGAGGAGGATCGGAAAAATGCCGTTGCCCGCCGGCGCAGTGATCGTCCCAAGTCCGACAGGCTCCTGGGTATTCTTTTCAAATAACCGGGCCAGCCCTGGCGGCGCCCGGGTCAACGTGAAGCGGGGGACAGGAATGATGTGGCAGAGAATAAAGGTGTCGATTGCGGGCATACTTCTGGCAGCCTTGTTGCCCGTCAATGCAGGGGCTTACGGCTTTGCCGGTTACCCGGCCGACAGGAACCGGCTTTCATATGCAGGGTCTCCCGGGGGTAATCACTTCCAGGGCTCCTTGCGCGTGCAAACAGGTAAGGCCGGGGACGGCTATTACGTCCGCGCCCGGCTTGATGGATTAAGTCCCGGGAACGTCCATGTCTATCTGCGGCGCAACCGCCTGGTACTTGAGGTTGCTCAAGGCGGCCGGACCCGTCAGCAAGACCGGCATGCTGCTGGAACATCGCAATGGCAGATGCGAGTCCACAGGCAGCTGCGACTTCCCTGCGATGCCGACACGGGTCGAATGACGCAGCGCATCAACAACGGCGTCCTGGAGATCTACATTCCAGTAAGGAATCGACGCCTGCCGGGTGGCCCGCGCAACAAATGGTAAATACGGGGTCCTGGTGACTGTGCGAGGTGATCTGCAACACAACCGGAAAGGAGGAGTTCATTATGGCAAAGATACGCTTTCAAATTGCTCCGGATGTAGAGTTCAAGCTGGACCTGGAGCTGGAAGGAATTGATTCAGGCAGTCGCGATTATGATGTCCAGCAACATAAAGCGGAGGTCTACCAGGAATTCGAGAGACGCCTGAAAAACGCATTTCCCGAGGGCATCAAGATCGACCGGTTTGAATTCGGCCTGAGTCCCGATGCCGGTGACCAGGAGTAACAGGGGCATTCTGATTTACACGGCGATCTGCCCCGGTTTTTCACGGGCCCCGGGCCATTTTCTGCAGGCCCCGTCGTAAAGTCACACTGCAGGTTTCCGCTGCGTGTTAAGCTACGCCACCTCGCCTGCGCAGGCTCGCCACAACGGCCGGTTCCTCTGTCCTGCGCCGGGAATTAGAGGCAATTGCTAGCAAGGAGAACAACCATGACGCGTCCCACCCACGTTTTCCTGTGGATGATCCCGTTTCTCGGCCTGGTCGCCCTGGCGGTGGCGGTGCTGTACGCCCCCCTGGCCGAGGCATTTCAGTCAAACCCGGCGTTCAACGGCATTATTCTGCTGGTGTTCCTGATCGGTATCATCATCAATTTTCGCCAGGTGATCAGTTTGTCTTCCGAGGTGGCCTGGATCAACAAGTACCGGGGCAAGCGCAAGTTCCTGGGACCCCGGGCACCTGCCGAGCCGCGCATGCTGGCGTCGCTGGCGAAAATGCTTGGCCGGCACGAGAAGGAACTGACGAGCCTGCCGCATCTGTCGCTGCGCGCGTTGCTCGACAGCGTCAGGCTGCGACTCGACGAGTCCCGCGATGTCTCGCGTTACATGATTGGCCTGCTTGTTTTCCTCGGGCTGCTGGGCACCTTCTGGGGTCTGTTGCTGACCGTCAGCGGGGTTGGACAGATGATCGGCACGCTCACCGCGACCGGTAACAACACGACCGCCATGTTCGGCAGCCTGATGGAGGGACTGCAGGGCCCGCTGTCCGGGATGGGCACGGCATTCAGCTCCTCGTTGTTCGGCCTTGCCGGCTCGCTGGTGCTGGGTTTTCTTGACCTGCAGGCGTCCCACGCGCAGAACCGCTTTTTCAACGAGCTGGAGGACTGGCTCTCGGGGGTCACGCGCCTTACGGTGAGCAGGCCGGTCGGGGAGCATGAACCCGGACCGTGAACCCAGTGAACCGGTCTACATCCATGCCATGCTGGAGCAGACGGCAGAGACCCTGGACAAGCTGCAGCGCAACGTGGTGCGTGACGAGGACCAGCGTCGCCAGATCAGTGAACAGATCCTCTCGCTCGGGCGTGAACTTGCGTCGTTTTCCGATGTTGCGCGTGAAGGACAGCGCCTGCTGGGTGTGCTGGCCAGGGGCCAGGGCGAACTGGTGCCGGTGCTGACCCGGCTGGCCGAGACCGGCAGTGACGGCGATCCGGCCGTGCAGGAGCACCTGCGCAGCCTCGATATCAACCTGAAGCGCTTTGTCGACGAGTTCAGTGCCGGCCGTGAACAACTGGCCGAGGAGATCCGTGATGAGTTGCGCATGATGAGCCGTACCCTGTCGGCCTGGGCGCAGACCGGCGCAAAGGGCCGTACCAAGTCCGGCAAGCCCACCGGTACGGGGTAACAACAGCATGTTACTTGTCAGTCGCCGGCGCCGGGGCGTCGATATCTGGCCGGGGTTCGTCGACGCGCTCGCCGCCCTGCTGATGATCGTCATCTTCGTGCTGTTGCTGTTTTCGGTGGGCCAGTTCACGCTGACCGATGCCCTGGTGGGGCGCGATCGTGCCCTGGACAGCCTGCGCAGCCAGATCGCGGAACTGTCCGCGGTGCTGTCGCTGGAGCGCACCGAAAAGAGCGAACTGGAAAGCCGCTTGCTGGCGTTGTCCGGTGAGCTGGCCAGCATGGTGCAGGAACGTGACGGGCTGGCGCAGCAACTGCAGGTCGTGACCCTGCGCGCGGTTGAAGCGACCGCGGCGTCTGACCGGCTGCGCACCGAGCTGGCGGCGGCACGCGCGCGGATTGCCTCCGCCGAGAGCAGCATCGAGCAGCAAGAGCAGAGCATTGCCGGCCTCGAGCAAACCCGCGAGGGCCTGCAGGCGGCACTCAGGGACAGCCGGCAGGAGGCGTCGGAGCAGCAGCAACTGTCCGCCGAGGCACAGATACGGGTCAATGAGTTGAGTGCGCAGATTCTGGCGCTGCGCCAGCAGCTGCTGAATATCACCCAGGCGCTCGATGTGTCGGAGGCCAGGGCGTCGGCGCAGAAGGTCGAGATCGAAAATCTCGGGCGCCGCCTGAATATCGCACTGGCCCGCAAGGTCGAGGAGCTGGCGGGCTATCGCTCCGAGTTCTTTGGCAGGTTGCGGGACGCCCTCAAAGACAGTCCGGATATCCGCATCGAGGGCGACCGTTTTATCCTGCCGTCCGAGGTGTTGTTCTCCTCGGCATCGGCCGAGCTGGACAGCGGGGGCAGGGGAGAGATCGCGACAGTGGCGCGCACCCTGAGAGAAATCACTGCGCAGATTCCGGACGACATCGACTGGGTGCTGCGTGTCGACGGCCACACCGACAAGCGGCCGATTCGCATCGCATTCCCGTCCAACTGGGAACTCTCGACCGCGCGTGCCCTGAGTATCGTGAAGTTCCTGATCGAGCAGGGCATAGCGCCGGAACACCTGGTTGCGGCGGGGTTTGGTGAGCACCACCCGCTGGACTATGGCGATACCGCGGAGGCCTACCGGCGCAACCGGCGCATTGAACTGAAGCTCACCAGCCGTTGAAGTTTAATCACTGAGCGACCCCGTCGAACGCCGGATCCGCTGCACTTGATCCGGCCTGCCCGGTAACAGGGCGAGTCATTATGCAGGCCGGGACAAGGAGCGCAGCGATGGTCCCGGCAGGGGATTATTTCCTCTTCCTGGAGGCCGGGCCGGTAGCACCGGTAACGCCGGCGGTCAGCGTGAAGCGCATCGCTTCCTCCATATTCATGCCGACCGGGCGGATAGCGCTTCGCGGCACCAGCACGGCATAACCCCCGATCATGTAACTCAGGGGCAGGTAGACCAGGACATTGTCTTGCTGGCGAAAATCTTCAGGCAGGTTTTCCGGGTTTTCCTGGGTGACGAATCCGATCACCTGCATGCCGCTGTCCCCGAGCGTTAATGCCACGACCTTGTTGAATTCTTTTTTCTTGTTTGGTGAAAAATAATTCAGGAAGTCGCGTATTGCCGGGTAAATCGATTTGATCACCGGGGTGTGGTAGAGGATTTTTTCACCCATGGCGAACAGCACCTGGACCACATAGGCATGCATCAGTAATCCCACGATGAACATGAGCACCAGCCCGGCGAGGAAGCCCATGCCGGGCCAGTAGAGGTCTTGCGGAAGCCAGTGGCGGATTATGTTGCCCAGCATCGATTCTATCGATACTGCAAACCAGTAAAGAAGATAGACCGTGAGTACAACAGGCAGAATGGTTACCAGCCCGGTAAGAATGTGCTTGCTTACGAATTTCAACATCGGTACTGCCTCCGGTAGAAAAACCAACGCCCCGGTCTGGAGGAGCCAGCAGGCACAATAATCAATGACAGGTAATGGATGACCCGATCGATCTTCTATTGATTTTTCCGGCCACTTGAGGAATCGTTAAGCGTCTTGCGTTTTTGCCGTCGGCGATAAATGAGCAGGACAATCAGCACCAGGGCCCAGGGCGCGATGAGAAACATGATGAAGAGAGCTTCACTTTTCATGGCGAGAGTGTACCTTAACCGGAAAATTTTTAAAGCTCGCAGAACAGCGATGATATCCAGCCGATCCGGCCTGCTTTGCGGGCTACTGTGCCTGGCGCAGTCTCTTGTCGCGCAGCCCGTCGCCGACATGCACCTGCACTACAAGTGGTCCCAGCGGGAATTAACAACCCCCGCTGATGCCATTGCCATGCTTGATCAGCAACATATTGTCATGGGTGTCGTTATCGGGACCCCGGCGGAACTCGCACTGCAGCTGCACTCGCTGGCACCGGGCAGGATCGTGCCGCTCTTCAGCCCCTACCGCGAGGGGGGTGACTGGCATCGCTGGGCACGCGACGAAACCACGGTGACGCGCGCGCGGGCGGCGCTGGCATCCGGCCGTTACCGGGGGATCGGTGAATTGCATGTCATTGGCGGGTTTACACCGCCGCTCGAGAAGGCCATGGTGCTGCAGCAATTGTTGAAGCTGGCCGCTGAGTTCGATGTGCCTGTGATGATACATACCGAGTTTTCACGGCCCGATTTCATGTTGAAGCTGTGCCGGCAATTTCCGGATACGCGCATCCTCTGGGCACACAGCGGGGCCGTGCTGGCGCCCGCGGCGGTTGACCGCGTGCTTGCGAACTGCGGCAATGTCTGGGGCGGGCTGGGTGCGCGTGACCCCTGGCGCTTCGTGAATAATCCGTTGACCGATGAAGACGGGTTGCTGCTGCCGGAGTGGAAGGCGCTGCTGTTGAAGTATCCGCAACGGTTCATGGCGGGGTCGGACCCGGTGTGGCCGGTTGAGCAGCTCGACAGCTGGGATGAAGATGACAGCGGCTGGCAGGAGTTGCCGCGGTTCTGGGGGTTTCACAGGCGCTGGCTGGCGCAATTGCCGCAGGCTGTTGCCCGCCAGATCGGGTGTTCAAATGCTGTCGCTTTATTCGGGCAGGCCGGGCAGCTTACCTGCCATCCCCGGAAATAGGCAGGGTGCACAACGCACCCTGCGGGCCTGTCCTGAATTATTTACGGTTGCTGCATGCGTTAACGCCGGGTCACGGCGTTTGCCTGTCAACTTCTATTCTTTCGTCGCGCACCTGCACATGGCCGTCATGTGACCCGCAAAATCGTCTAGATGCGCAGGGCGTCGATGTGCCAGCTTACGCCGCCGGCAGTGGCCTCGGGGTGCTGCGTATGTACCAGTGTCTCGACGCGCTGCACCTGCCAGAGCGGGACGTCGACCATCAGCAGGAGCTCACCGTGATGCATGGCATCGCGGAATTCGGACAGGTGTACATTGGGAACCCGGGAAGTGAATATGATTCCCATCAGGAAGGTCACCACCATGACGGCTGCCGGCAGCAGCAGCCAGTACCAGGCAAACTGCAGGTATAACATCGCGATCAGGGCAAACAGGGCCAGGAAGTAGATCGCCAGGTTGCCGTCCCAGAGGATGGTTTCAAGCCGGGCGCCGGTATCCGCGCGTTGCCTGCCGGTTGCGACCGGCAGGTCCCCCAGGTCGATGCCCGGCTTCGCGAGGACGTGCATGGCAGCGGTGTTGATGCCGAATGCGTCCAGGTCGTCTACCACGGCCTGCGCATGACCGGTATCGGGGATGAGAAAATAAAGTCGTCGTTTCATGCTTGTCTCCAGGCCGGAATCGTTTTCCAGTCCTTACATACAGGCCCTGGCTTCTTCACCCGGGTCCACGACTGCGTGTTGTCCAGGAAACCGTCGGGACCGGGGAGATCACCAGGCTGACCGGTTGTCGTATTTGTCGTGCTCATCTCGTGCTCCTCCGCTGGTAGCGAGAGCCTGATGTCGTCCCTTGTGTCGCTGTGCATTATAAAACTAGAACACCGTGTGAATTTGTCAACAGCGATTTCCGGATTGTGCTCCTGCAAAGGCCGTCGTGTATACATGCAACAAACAGGTGTCGTTTTCACAGCAGGCGGGCATGCTTCAGGGGGGGCGGGGTATTCGAGTGAGATTTCAAGTATTCTATAGACACAACAGGGGGCGATACCGGTCTTTCAGGGAGAACAGCGGGTCAGCCGGCACCGGCCCTGTTCTGATTATTTACATTCAGCCGGCGTTAAACGGTAGAGATCTATGGGCGGCAAGCTTTCCAACCAGTCAAGCAAGCTGAGCATTCGCAATGCGCAGCCCGCCGATGTGCCGGAGATCACCCGGCTGTCGACCCGCGCGTATGCCGGCACCGGGTTGACCGGCTACTCGGAAGGCGCCATCACCGGCCAGATCAACAATTTTCCCGAGGGCCAGTTTGTCGTCCTGCTGGACGAGAAGGTGGTCGGTTATTGTGCCACCTTTCGCATCAGCGAGGCGATCTGCCTCAAGCCCCACACCTGGGTGGAGATCACCGGCAACGGCTATGCATCACGTCATGATCCCGCTGGCGACTGGCTCTACGGGATGGAGGTTTGCGTCGATCCGGAGTTGCAGGGGTACCGGCTCGGACAACGCCTGTATAACGAACGCAAGAAACTCTGCCAGTCACTCGGTCTCAAGGGCATTGTCTTCGCCGGCCGTCTGCCCACGCTCGCCAGGCGCATCAGGAAATACGGCAATGTCGTGGACTATGTCGAGGCGATCAAGGCGAAGCAGGCGCGCGACCCGGTGCTGTCCTTCCAGTTGCGGAACGAATTCGAGGTCATTGGCATCCTCCCCGATTACCTCGGTGTCGATCACCAGTCGATGGGCTACGGCGTGCACCTCGTCTGGCGCAACCCCAAGGTCCCGGAAACACTGCCATCTGCAAAGACAAGGGGCTACGGCGAGCGTATGCCGGACACCGTTCGTATCGGCACCGTGCAATACAAGCAGCGTCGCGTGAGCTCGTTCGAGGAGTTCCTCGAGATCGTCGCCTACTTTGTCGACGTGGTGGCCGACTACAAGGGTGATTTCGTGGTCTTCCCGGAACTGTTCACCCTGCAACTGCTGTCCATCGAGGACCAGCAGCTCACGCCCGCCGAGTCCATCGAGGCGCTGACCAGGTACACACCGCGCTTCACTGCAGCGCTGCGCGATATGGCGCTGCGCTACAACATCAATATCATCGGAGGGTCACATCCGACGCGGGTCGAGTCGGGGCGGGTGGAGAATATTTCCTACGTGTTCCTGCGCAATGGCGCTATCCACGAGCAGCCCAAGATCCACCCGACACCGAACGAGGAGTACTGGTGGAATATCGAGGGTGGCAGCAAGCTCAATGCCATTGACACGGATTGCGGGCCGATCGGTGTGCTGATTTGTTACGACGCGGAATTTCCGGAACTGGCGCGGCACCTGACTGACCAGGGCATCCAGTTGCTGTTCGTCCCGTTTTGTACCGATGAACGGCAAAGCTACCTGCGTGTGCGCTACTGTTGCCAGGCCCGTGCGGTGGAAAACCAGGTCTACGTGGTCATGTCGGGCAATGTCGGCAACCTGCCGAACGTCCACAACATGGATATCCAGTATGCGCAGAGCTGTATCCTCACCCCTTGCGACTTTCCGTTTTCCCGCGACGGCATCGCGGCGGATACGACCCCCAACGTGGAGACCGTGGCGATTGCCGACCTGCGCCCGGAGACGCTGGTCACCGCAAGAAACAGCGGCACGGTGAAAAACCTGCGTGACCGGCGTCACGACCTCTATCACCTGCACTGGCGCGGGAAGTAGCCCGGGATACCGGCAACAAGCCCGCCACGGGGTCTGTCCCGGCAATGCCGTCGGCCGCTGGCAGGGCATGCAAACGCATCACGAACGGCTGCCTGGCGCTTGATTGGCGTGGACTTTGGGAACAAGGGCTACTATTCTGTGATTAAACAGAAGATCGAATAACGCCCTGCTAACCGGAGGAGGTCTGGCATGTTGGACAGGATTGTTTTGCCCGTGGACGGTACCGAGATATTCGCTGAAACGCTGAGCTACCTCAAGGAACTTGGACAGGAGTCAGCCCCTGATTTGTATCTGCTGCACGTGCTGGAACCAGGCAGTGATCTTGCTGCCGCCGGCGATGCCGCCGACCATCCCCTGCTGAAAAAGTACCATGACGCGATGCAGGCCGGGGGCTGGAAGGTCAATGCCGAGCTGCGCTGCGGTGACCCGACCGAGGAAATTATCCGTTATGCCACGGAGGTGAATGCCTCGTTGCTGGTGATGTCGACGCACGGGCGCTCGGGACTGGAAAACATTCGCGAAGGCAGTGTTACCGAGCATGTGGTCCGCCAGTCCCCCTGTCCGCTGTTTATCCTGCATTCCACCCGCGCCGACAGCAGCAACACCCCGCACGGCCACCTGTTCCGCCGTATGCTGGTGCCGCTTGACGGGACAGAGACATCGGCCGCCATACTCCCCTGCGTGGAGCAGTTTGCCAAGCGCTATCACTCTGAAGTGGTTTTGTTCCACGATCACCCGGAGTGCGATGACGTGGCCGATGCAAGCAAGCGCAGGGAATTCCTCGGACACCACGGCGTCGAACTCGCCAACAAGGGTATCTCGGTGCAACTGGATTGCTCAACGCACCTGCGCCCGATCCAGGAAATCCTCAAGCGTACCGATGAACTCAACATCGATATCGTGGCCATGGTGACCCACGGCCTTAGCGGCGAACGCCGGCCGCTGGAGGACTCGGTGACGGCCAATGTCATGCGCCATGCCAACCGGCCGCTGCTGGTCTGGTCGTCGGATCCGCAATGCCCGCCGAGGAAATAGCACGCCGGCCTGTGACCATGATGCGCTGCACGGGCCTGCTGAATCGTACAGGCACAAGCTGATCTTTTGCCGCCGGCTTCACGGGTTTAAGGCGGCAAGGCAAGCGGGGCCGGTTCGACTTTCAGCAGCGATGAGAACAAGTCTTGCAGTCCTGTTTTTCCTGTTGGTCGCGCTGCCTGCGGCGCAGGCCGTGCCGGGCCAGGCCCCGGCCTTCACCTACGAGACCGTCACCGCAGGCCTGGAACATCCCTGGAGCCTGGCCTTTCTGCCGGACGGACGCATGCTGGTCACGGAACGGGCCGGCCGACTGCGGCTGATCAGTGCTGCCGGAGTGCTGCACCCCGAGCCGATTGGCGGTTTGCCGCCGATCCGCCAGCACGGCCAGGGCGGACTGCTTGATGTGGCCCTGCATCCGGACTTCAACAACAACCGGCTGGTCTACTTTTCCTTTGCCGAGAGCGACATCCGCGGCACGGGCACGGCCGTGGCGCGCGGCCGGCTGCGCGGGCACCGGCTTGAACAGGTCGAGGTCATCTTCCGCCTGCTGCCGAAGAGCGGCGCGCGCCAGCATTTCGGTTCACGCCTGGTGTTCGACAACGACGGCTTCCTGTTCATCACCCTCGGCGATCGCGGTGATCGCCCGCGTGCGCAGGACCTTGACGACCATGCCGGCTCGCTGATTCGCCTGCACGACGATGGCCGCATCCCGGCCGACAACCCGTTCGTAAACAGCGCCGGCAAAAAACCGGAGATCTACAGCTATGGTCACCGCAACATGCAGGGCGCGGCATTGCATCCGCTCAGCGGCAGGGTGTGGACCCACGAACACGGGCCGCAGGGCGGTGATGAACTGAATATTGCAGCGGCCGGTGTCAATTACGGCTGGCCGGTGATTACCTACGGGGTCAACTATGTCATTGGCACGCGTATCGGCGAAGGCACGCACAAGCCGGGCATGGCGCAACCCGTTCATTACTGGGTGCCGTCGATTGCCCCCTCGGGCATGGCGTTTTATACGGGCAAGCGTTTTCCGCAATGGCAGGGCAACCTTTTCATTGGTTCGCTGAAGTTCCGCTTGCTGGTGCGACTGGAACTTGATGGCGAGAAGGTGGTGCGCGAGGAACGCCTGCTGGAAGACGAACTCGGCCGCATTCGCGATGTCCGCCAGGGGCCGGACGGGTTGCTTTACCTGTTGACCGATGAGCGTGACGGGCAGCTGCTAAGGTTGATGCCCCGGGGTGGTGGTTAAGGCGTTCTAATGACATGAGCGGACTGCGCATCCCGATCTGCCCGCTTGTCCTGCTGCTCCTCTGTGCCGGCCTGCAGGCCTGCAGCACACCTGATTTCGGCGATAGCGAGGCGGGGCTGGCACTGGAAGACCTGGCCTCCGGCCAGGCGGGCAGCCGCCTGATGGCGCTGGCGCCCCGACCGGCGCGCGAACCGGTCAGCTTCGTGACGGGCGGCGAGGAGCGCGCGGCCGATCTCTACCGGCCTGCGCAGGCCGCACGTGCCGCCATTGTGCTGGTCCCCGGCGTGGTGGCCCGCGGCCGGCGCGATGCGCGGGTCGTCGCCATGGCGAATACCCTGGTGCGCCTGGACTTCACGGTGCTGGTCGCGGACAACCCCGGGGTGCGCCAGAAGCGGATGCGCGCCACTGATGTGCGCGATGTGGCCGACAGTGTTGCATGGCTGGCCTCGCGCCCGGCGCTTGCACCGGCGGGGCATATCGGTATCGCCGGCTTCAGCTACGGTGCAGGCCCGGTGCTGCTGGCCGCGCTTGAGCCGGATATCCGCGAGCGAGTCCGCTTCGTGCTTGCGGTGGGGGGGTATTATTCACTGGAGAACGTTGTCAGCTTCCTCACCACCGGTTATTACCCCGACGTTGCGCCTGCGCTCGGGGCGGCCTCGAGTACGGGCCGCCTGTCACCCCATCCGTACAGCCGGGCGACCTTCATTCGCTCGAACCTGGATTTGCTGGAACTGCCGGTGGATCGCGAGTTCTTTCGGCGTTACGCGGCGTATCTCACGGGTGACCAGCTGGACGGGGATGAACCGCTGCCCGGCCACATGGCTGCGGATGCGCAGGCTTTTTATGACCTGCTCGACAATCATCTCCCGGCAGAGGTCCCCGGGCTGCTGGACAGGCTTGCGCCGCGCATGCGCAGTGAACTGGAGGGCATCAATCCTGCGGCCCATGACCTGTCACGCCTGCGGGCCGGGGTTATCCTGCTGCACGGGCGTGGCGACCGGCTGATTCCCTATACCGAGAGCATTGCACTGGCGAATGCACTGCCGGCGGGGCAGGCGCAGCTGTTCCTGATTGACGGCCTTGCGCATGTGGATTTCAGGCCGAAGGCGCATGATGTGCCGCAATTGCTGGCCGCGATGCAGGCGTTGCTCGATATGCGCAAGCCACGCCGGGAATAAACGGGAATTACCGGGAAAGCTGGTATCTGCCACCGGTTTTGTGAATGATAGGCGGCCCCGTTATTCTATCGAGAGGCTATAGAGGAGAAAATGATGAATCAAACGCAAGAAAAGGCCGGGGATATTTCGGTCAGTGAAGTGATGAACAGCGAGGTGCTTGCCGCTGAAGCAGACTGGCCGCTGGACAAACTGGCCGATTTCCTGGTTGATAACAGCATCTCCGGGGCCCCCGTCACGACGGCGGACGGTGAGCTGGTGGGCGTGGTATCGATGACGGATATCGTGCGCCAGAACAGGGTGACGGGCAGCAACCAGGGTTCGGAGACGACACATGATGTCTACCTGTTTGAACTCGAGCGCCACATGAGCCGGGAGGAAATCAAGACCTTCCACACCGAGTATGAATCACCGGTCCAGGTACGGGACATCATGACCCCGATGATTTTCGAGGTCAGCGAGGACACCCGTGTACAGGACGTTGCAGAGACGATGCTGAAGGGAAATATTCACCGCGTGTTTGTAACCCGCAACAAAAAGCTGACCGGCATCGTCACCACCCTGGACATGATGCGGATAATCCGGAATATCTGAGCGCAGCAGCCGTGCCTTCAGCCGCCTGGCGGGAAGACACACGGCGGCAGGCCGGTTTAAGCGGGCAGGGTGATGAATAGCGACAGGCATAGAAAAGCCGATACCGTCATTGTGCTCGACTTCGAGACCACGGGCCTGTCGCCTGACCAGGGTGACCGCGCCATCGAGATCGGCGCGGTGCGCATCGAGAACGGCAGGATTACCGACCGCTTCCAGCAGCTGATGAATCCGAACCGGCGGGTCAGTTCCTTCATCGAGGGCTATACCGGAATCACCAATGCCATGTTGCGCGAGGCCCCGTCGTGCGAGACGGTGATGGCTGAATTCAGGAGATTCATCGGGGATTTCGATATGGTGGCCCATAACGCCTCGTTTGACCGGCGTTTCCTCGATGCCGAACTGCAACGCATACGGCGTGGCTATTCGGGTGAATTTGCCTGTTCCATGCTGGTGTCGCGCCGTGTATATCCGAATGCGCCCTGCCACAAGCTGGGGACACTGGTGGAGTACAAGCGCCTGCCCTGCAGCGGTACCTTTCACCGGGCGCTGGCCGATGCCGAAATGACGGCGCATTTGTGGCTGCAGATGCTGGAGGATATCGGGGAACAGCATTCTATTCGGGATATTCCCCTGTCATTGATGCAGGAACTGTCGCGGGTGCCGAAGGGGGCGGTTGCGGGGTACCTGCAGCGCCGGGGGAGCGAGGGGGCGTAGGCGGCATGATTCAGGATTTATCTGTAATATAGGGACCGGTTAAAACAGGATAGCTATATATGTCACAACAACAAACGATGCTCGACAAGGCGATGGCACTGATAGATGCCGCTAACAGCGAAGACCCGAACCGGGTAAACGTGGACGGCAAGGAATGGCCGAAAGAGCTGCTTTATTCGCACTACATGTCCGATATGTTAAGCCGCTTCATGCCCGAAGCCGATGCCGCGCAGCAGCTGGCGATACGCGCGCAGCATGTGCAGCGCTGGAAATCGCCGCGCGACAGCTACCCGATGGATCGTATCGGCTACCTGCAATGGCGCAAGGATCTTTATAAAACCCAGGCGCAAACCGCGGTCGAGCTGCTGGCGCGGGCGGGTTATGGCGAAGACGTCACCGGCCGGGTCTACCAGGCAGTGGCGAAACTGAAAATCATGGAGAATCCGGACACCCAGTTGCTGGAGGACATTGCCGACCTGGTATTCATGGAGCACTACATGCTTGAATTCGTCGGGAAACATCCCGACTACGACGAGGACAGGTGGCTGGATATTATCCGCAAGACCTGGAAGAAGATGTCCGCAAAGGCGCAGCAGTTCGCACTCTCGGGCAACGTCAGGCTGCCGGAGTCGCTGGTTCCGCTTATCAAAAAAGCAGTAGCGTAACCATCTTCTTGCGCAGGGTTCGCTACATGCACCGCTGCTGAAACGGAGAACATCCTTTGCGCAATGTTATGGAACGACTGCGTTCGGCCATTTAAAAAGAATGCCTGGAGGGGTAACACCATGACCGAAGAGAACAACAACAGGATACCGAACCGGTATCAACTGTTCTCACAGGAGACACAGGCGGCACATATCGACCAGGCAGTGCAGAACCGGGCGAGCAAGTCTGTGTGCCACAGGGTATTTTCACCGTTTGGTGACGACAGGATTACAGGCGGTGCGCTGGCCAGAGTGGCTGTGTTGAGCATGTTGTTGATACTGGTCGTGGCGCAACAGGTGCATGGCTCTGCATCGGACAGGGATACGCTGGCTCCGGCATCTCACACGTTGTCAGATATGAAGATGGCAGCGGCAGCGCCAACCGCCGGGGATGAAACTGCCGACTCAACTGCAACAAGCCAGCCGCTAAGCTATTACCTGCAAGTCGGGGCATTCCACGAGCAGGATCGTGCAATTGTGCTGAAGAAGAAACTTTCGAGGATGGGACTCAAGAGCGAGATCCAGGAGGCCAGTATTGATGATACGGGTGTTTATCACCGTGTATGTGTCGGTCCGTTCACTAATCCTCGAGTACTTGCCAGAACGAAGCTCAAACTTTATGCATTGGGATTCGAATCACGGACCTTGAAAAAATAAAGCGGCGGCGTAACCGGCACCTCATGCAGGGTGCATAAAACGCACCCTGCAAAATTCTGCTTCGAGTAGCGACTACAGCGACCGGGCCCCGGTAGTTCAGGGTGTGCTTGCCAGGGCCGCGTGGGCGGCGGCGAGGCGCGCCACCGGGACGCGCGGGCCCGAGCAGGAGACGTAGCTCAGGCCGATGTCGTGGCAGAAGCGGATCGATTCGGGATGTCCGCCGTGTTCGCCGCAGATGCCGACCTTCATGTCCGGACGTGTCTGCCGGCCCCACTCGACGGCCAGCTGCATCAGTTTGCCCACACCCTTGATATCGAGCACCTCGAACGGATTGTCCTGCAGTATCCCGAGTTCGTTGTACATCGGCAGGAACTTGTTCTCGGCGTCCTCGCGCGAGAACGAGAAGGTCGCCTGGGTCAGGTCGTTGGTGCCGAAAGAGAAGAACTCGGCCTCTTCGGCCAGGCTGCCGGCGCGCATGCAGGCACGCACCACCTCCATCATGGTACCGAACTTGAAGTCGACCTTTATGCCGTACTTGGCCTCGACCACCGTGTGCACGGCATCGACATAGCTCTTCACCTGTTTCAGTTCCTGCGAGGTGCATACCTGCGGCACCATGATTTCGGGAGAGACCTCGAAGCCCTCCTGGCGGCATTCGGCCGCGGCCTCCAGTACGGCCTGGATCTGCATGGAATAGATCTCCGGGAATGACAGTCCCAGGCGCACACCGCGGTGACCCAGCATCGGGTTGACTTCGTACAGGGTGCGCACCTTTTTCAGCATGGTATCCTTTTTATCGATCGCCTCGTCGACCAGCATCGGGTCGGTCAGGTCGCCGATGACAGGCATCTTCCCGGCCGCTGTAGATGAGCTTGCACGGCATCGGAGAGGATATTCATGCCCATCACGGTATCCTTCAGGTGACGCAGCTGGTCCAGTTCCTCCACCAGCTGCTGTTCAGACGGCAGGAACTCGTGGATCGGCGGATCCAGCAGGCGAATGGTCACCGGCCGCGGCGCCATGGCCTTGAAAATCCCCTTGAAGTCCTCGCGCTGGATCGGCAGCAGCTTGTCGAGCGCCGTCTGCCGGTCGCCGGTGGTATCCGCCACGATCATTTCGATCACGATAGGCAGCCTTGCCGCATCGTTGAACATGCGTTCGGTGCGGCACAGGCCGATACCCATGGCGCCGAATTTGAGCGCCTGCTCGGCATCCTGTGGCGTATCGGCATTGGCCATGACCTTGAGGTGGGTGGTTTCGTCAGCCCAGCCCAGCAGGATTCCGAGCTCCGATGAAAATTCGCTCTCGATCATCGGCACGGTGCCGAGGTAGACATCGCCGGTGGTGCCGTCGAGGGTAATCAGGTCACCCTCGCTGATGGTCTGTCCACCGACAAAGGCCTTGCGCATGCGCACGTCGACAGTAATACCCTCGGCGCCCGCCACGCAGGGTTTGCCCATGCCGCGTGCCACCACCGCCGCGTGCGAGGTCTTGCCGCCGCGCGCCGTGAGAATACCCTGCGAGGCAAAAAAGCCGTGGATGTCTTCGGGCTTGGTTTCCTCGCGTATCAGGATGACGTGTTGTCCGAGGGTCCCCTGCTGCTCGGCACGATCGGCATCGAACACGGCGTGTCCCGTTGCCGCGCCGGGCGAGGCGGGCAGGCCGCGCGCCACCGGCGCATGCTGGGCGGCGGGATCGAGCCGTGGAAACAGCAGTTGTTCCAGCAGATCAGGCTCGATGCGCAGCAGCGCCTGGCGTTTGTCGATCAGACCCTCGCGCGCCATGTCCACCGAGGTACGCACCATTGCCGCGGCATTCATCTTGCCGTTGCGGGTCTGCAGGCAGTAGAAACGCCCCTTCTCGATGGTGAACTCGAAGTCCTGTACTTCATGGTAGTGAGACTCCAGCCGCTCGCGCAGCACCTGCAGCTCGCGGTACATGTCCGGCATTTCCTGCTCCAGCATGTCGATCGTCTTCGGGGTGCGGATACCGGCCACCACGTCTTCACCCTGGGCATTCACCAGGTACTCGCCGAACAGCCTGTTTTCGCCGGTGTCGGGGTAGCGGGTAAAGCCCACGCCCGTCGCGCTGTCATCGCCGAGGTTGCCGAACACCATGGTGCACAGGTTGACGGCGGTGCCGTTGGCCATCTCCGGCGTGATATGGAACTCGCGCCGGTAGTCGATTGCGCGCTTGCCCATCCATGAATCGAATACCGCCTTGACGGCGATCTCCAGCTGTTCCATCGGGTCATCCGGAAAGGGTCTGCCGGTTTCGCGCTCGACCACCTCCAGGAAACGGTCGGCTAATCTCGCGCAGATCGCGGGCCGTCAGGGCCACGTCCTCCTTGACGCCGGCCGTTTCCTTGACGGCGTCGAAGACATCGTCGAAGGCCTCGTCCGAAACGCCCAGCGCAACCTTGCCGAACAGCTGGATGAAACGGCGGTAGGCGTCCCAGCCGAAGCGTTCGTTGCCGGTCTGTGCAATCAGGCCCTTCAGGGTGTCGGTGTTGAGCCCGAGGTTGAGGATGGTGTCCATCATGCCCGGCATGGACATGGCCGAGCCGGAGCGCACCGAGACCAGCAGGGGATTATCGCTGCCGCCGAAGGTCTTGCCGGTTTTCTCCTCGAGCAGCCGCATTTGTGCGCGGACTTCATCCATGACCCCGACGGGCAAATCGTGTCTGGGCATTTTCCAGGTAATAGAGGCAGGCCTCCGTGGTGATTACGAAGCCGGGCGGCACATTGATACCGATCTGGGTCATTTCGCACAGGTTGGCACCCTTGCCGCCGAGCAGCATCTTGTTGTGGCCATCGCCTTCCTCGAATCCGAATACGTACTGCTTGTTCATACAATCTCTCCTGGAAAATTAGTCGCACAGTATACTTATTTCAGCTCAATAACGTGACCCCGAATTACCCGTACTGGCCGCGCGATCGCTGCGACGATTACAGGCATGCTCGCGGCGGCGCCCTTGCGGCTGTGCTTGACTGGCGCATGCCATTCGCGGCTGGCGGGCTTTATTTCCCCGCGCCCTTCAGGTAAAAGATGCGCGCGGCAATGAAGATCGTCAGGATGAACAGCCCGAAGGGGTAGGGAATGATGCCGAGGATGAATGCCAGCAGGCTGGCAAGCAACAGCCCCAGCAGCGCCAGCAGAACAGGGTCCTTGAATCGTTTCATGGCTGATATTCAAGCATTCTCCCGCCTCTTTACTATCCGCCGATCGGAACTGAACCGGCCAGGGCAAGCCGTCGGCAGCACTATTGGTCGTGCAACAGCCGCATGGGGCTGCGCTCGACCACGGCGCGCGTACCCAGGTAGCCGGCGGCGCCGATGAGCAGCGCGCCGGCTGCGGGTGCGAGCAGCCATACCGGCCACTGGAAACTGTACTCCAGGTCCAGCACCCTGCTGTACAACACAAAAGCGAGGCATTCCGTACCCATGGCAGCCACCAGGCCGGCCAGTGCGCCGAGGGCGGTGAATTCCGCCAGGTGTCCGGCGCGCAGCTGGCGGCGGCTGCCGCCGAGGACGCGCAACAGCGCACCTTCATAAAGCCGTTCGTCCTGGCTGGCCTGCAGCACCGCGAACAGCACGGCAAAACCGGCCAGCAGGGTAAACAGCAGGACATATTCCACCGCGAGGGTGACCTGCGCAAAGATGCGGCCGATCTGCTCGAGCACCCGGTCCATTTCCAGCACCGTCACCGCGGGGTATCGCCGGACCAGTTCGCGCAGCAACGACTTGGTATTTTTCTGCAGGTAGAAACTGGTCATGTAGGTAGCTGGAAACTGCTCGATCACCTGCGGCGGGAACACCATGTAGAAGTTGGGCCGAAAAGAATCCCATTGCACGCTGCGAATACTCGCAACCACGGCGCTGAAGCGCTCTGCGCCGATCGAGAAGCCGAGTTCATCACCCAGTTCGATGCCCATGCGTTCGGCCAGTTTCGACTCGACCGACACCAGCGGTTTCCCGGTATCCTGCGGCACCCACCAGCGCCCCGTCAGGATCCGGTTGTCCTGTTGCAGCTCGGTCGTCCAGGTGAGGTTGAGCTCGCGATTCAGGGCGTTGTCACTGCGCGCCTCCTTGGTTACGGCCTGGCGCACCGATGTACCGTTGATTTGCACCAGGCGGCCCCGTGTCATCGGGTAAAGCTGCGAGGTGGTGATGCCCGCGGCCTGCATGAAGTCACGAAATCCGTCTACCTCGCCAGGCAGTATGTTAATGGCGAAGTGGTTCGGCGCATCATCAGGCAGCTGGCGTTGCCAGGTCGTCATCAGATCGGTGCGCACCAGGGCAACTATCGCCATCGCCATCAGTGTCAGGCCAAATGCCAGAATCTGGCTAATGCTACCCTGCCGGCGGCGCCAGAGGTTGTTCAAGCCAAAACGCCAGGCAACGCCGACGCGGGTATTCAGGCGCCGGCTCAGCAACAACAGCAACAGGGCCAGCAGGCCCAGCAGCGCGGTCAGGGCAATGCCGCCGGCCAGCACCGCCAACGTCAACGGCCAGCTATCGGTGTAGCGCCACATCACCGCCACGACGGCGCACAGCGCGGCACCGTAGACCAGCCAGGCGCGACTCGGCAGGGGTAACAGGTCACGTCGCAGCACGCGCAGAGGCGGCACATTCTTCAGACGCATCACCGGCGGCAGTGCAAAGCCGGCCAGCGTGATCAGGCCGGTGGCGAAGCCCGCCAGCAACGGCCAGGCGTGCGGCGCAGAGGGGGCGGCGGGCAACAGGTCGGCCAACAGGTAGAGGAGACCGTACTGTGCCAGCCAGCCGAGGAAACAACCGACGGCCGAGGCGGCCAGGCCGAGCACCAGCAGTTGCGGCAGATAGAGACCGAGCAGGTCCCGTTGCGAGGCGCCCATGCAGCGCAGCATGGCGCTCATGTCGAAATGCCGCTCGCTGTAGCGGCGTGCCGCCATGCCCACGGCGACCCCCGCCAGTACGATCGCCGCCAGCACGGAAAGCCCGAGGTAACGCTCCGCCCGTTCCAGCGCCGAACCTACCGCGCGGCGGCCTTCCTTCACGCCGACCAGTTCGTGGCTGGGTCCGAGGCGCGCTTCCAGCCAGCCGCGGAATTTCGCCACGTCCGCCTCGCGGCCCGCAAACAGGTACTGGTAAGACAGCCGGCTGCCCGGCTGGACCACGCCGGTGGCACGGACATCCGCCAGGCGCATCAGCAGTCGCGGCGCGATGCCGAACGGATCACCGACCTGGCCGGGCTCGAAGGTGATCACCCGGCTGATGTTCAGTGTACTGGGTTCCGACCTCGACGCTGTCGCCCACCTGCAAGCCGAGCGCTGTCAGCAGGCGCGGGGCCACCCAGGCTTCACCGGGCCGGGGCAGGGCATCCGTTGTGCTGTCTGCAGCGAACGGGGCTTCGGCCGTGCGCAGCTCGCCCCGCAGGGGAAAACCATCCTGTACCGCCTTCACACTCGACAGCAGCAACTCGTCGCCGCCGACCACCACGCTGGCGAATTCGAGGGTTTGGACGGCCCGCAGGCCGGTGGCACGCGCCTTGTCGATCCAGGCGGCGTCCACGGGGCGCGGGCTGACCAGTGCCAGGTCGGCACCGAGTAAGTCCGCCGACTGGTTCGCCATGCCCCGGCCCAGCCTGTCGGTGAAGAAGCCGATGGCCGTACTGGCCGACACGGCAATCACCAGCGCAGCCACCAGGATGCGCTGCTCGCCGGCGCGCCGGTTGCGCACCATCAGCCGCATGGCCAGGCGCCAGCGGATCATGTGCTGGACGCCTCTTCCATCTCTGCGACAACCCGGCCGGCCTCCAGGCGGATCAGCCGTTCGCAACGGCCGGCCAGGTGTTCGTCATGGGTCACGAGTACCAGGGTGGTGCCCTTGTCCTGGTTGAGCCGGAACAACAGATCAATGATCCGTTCACCGGTGACGTTGTCGAGATTACCCGTGGGCTCATCGGCAAACAGGATGGCCGGTTCGGTGGCGAAGGCGCGCGCAATGGCGACCCGCTGCTGCTCCCCGCCCGACAGCTGTTTCGGGTAATGCGTCAGCCGTCCTTCCAGTCCCACGCGGCCCAGCAGTTCCGTGGCCCGGTCGCGCGGGTCCCGGTCGCCGCGCAACTCCAGCGGCAACATGACATTTTCGAGCGCCGTCAGGCCGCCGAGCAATTGAAAGGACTGGAACACGAAACCCACCAGCTCGCCGCGCACCCGGGCGCGGCCGTCTTCGTCCAGATCGTTGAGACGATAGCGGGACAAAAACACCTCGCCGGCAGAAGGAAGATCCAGCCCGGCGAGCAGTCCCAGCAGTGTCGACTTGCCGGACCCGGAGACGCCGACAACGGCGACGGCCTCGCGCGCCTTTATCTCGAGATCGATATTGTTCAGGATATCCAGCGGGCCGGCGGCAGTATCCACACGTTTACTCAAGTTTCGTGCGGCAATCATGGTGGTATGCTTGGTCTCAGACATGTTGAATCGAATCCTGCTCCTGCTGTTGTTGATCCTGCCGCATGCGGCGTCTGCCCACATCATACTGGTTGTGGGCGACAGTCTCAGCGCCGCCTACGGTATTCCGGTCGAAAAGGGCTGGGTTACCCTGCTGCAGGAATGCCTCGATAAAGAGGGTTATCCCTACCGGATCATCAATGCCAGCATCAGCGGTGACACCACCGCCAACGCCCGTGCCCGGTTGGCCCAGGCCGTTTCCAGTGATAAACCGGCCGTTTTGCTGCTGGGACTGGGTGGCAACGATGGCCTGCGTGGCCTCTCGCTGACGGCCATGAAAGACAACCTGGCCGCCATGATTGCCAGCGCGCAGGCAGCGGGCGCGCGGGTGCTGCTCATCGGTGTGCAGTTACCGCCTAACTATGGCCCCGTTTATACGCAAAAGTTCCAGGCCATCTACCATGAACTCGCCCGCGAACACGGGCTGGCCCTGCTACCGTCGCTGGTTGATGGCATCGGCACCGAGCAGACGCTGATGCAGGCGGACGGCCTGCACCCCAATGCCGACGCCCAGCCGCTTATCCGCGACCGCATCTGGAAAGAACTGCGACCGCTGCTGGAGCGCAAATGAAAGATGCCGGTGACACGCAACATCTTTATGTTCCAGCAGGAGCATCGCGGATGAGATCCGCTCCTACAGTTTGACCGTCCAGCGCAGGAGCGGATCGTAATCCGCGATCGGGTCGCCCTGCCCCCGCAGGAGCGGATTCTGAATCTAAAGGTCAGTCCGATGCAAATTCATTCGGTGACCAGTCCCCCGAGGAGCGGATCTGATCCGCGATCCGGTTTCGCCCAGCCCCCCCGTCAGGAGCAGATCTAATCCGCGATCAGGTTGTCGCTCGAGCCCCCCGATAGGAGCGGATCTGATCCGCGATCGGGTTTCGCACAGACCCCGGCGCAGGAGCGGATCTCAATCCGCGATCGGATTTCGCTCGAGCCCCCCGGTCAGGCACAGATTCGACAGTTGGTCGAAATGAATCGCTTGCCGCGGGACGATGGCGATATAGGTTATAACTTTCAGGACGGGTCTGCGATCAAGAGGCTCTTTGTCAGAAGCGGATCTATCCGCGATCAGGTTGGCGCCCAGACTCCCCGTCGTAGCGGATCTGATCCGCGATCGAGTGATTTCGCCCAGTCCCCCAGTAGAAAGGCTTCGCGATGAATCCTGCGTTGTCAGCAATGCCGTGTCCCAGCCGGAGGCCGCGGATCATGATCCGCTACGCGGATTACAGGTTCCCAGACCCGCTGGGTCCGCATCTCCTGCAGGATATTCCATGAACACAGATTCAGACGCACCGCTGCTCCAACGCCTGGTAGCGTTCCAGCCCGGGGAGTTGCGCGGGCTCGCCTGGTCGTTTCTGTATTTCTTTTCCCTGTTGTGCGGTTATTACGTCCTTCGACCGGTACGCGACGAGATGGGTATCCAGGGCGGGGTCGAGAACCTGCAGTGGGTGTTTACCGGCACCTTCCTCGTGATGCTCGCGGTGGTACCGCTCTACGGCTGGGCCGTTGCGCGCCTGCCGCGACGGCGGCTGTTGCCGGCGGTGTACCTGTTCTTCATTGCCAATCTGCTCGTTTTTCATCTGCTCATGCGTGCAGGCATTGCGCCCGAAGCCAGTGCACGCGCGTTTTTCATCTGGGTCAGCGTGTTCAACCTGTTCGTGGTCTCCGTATTCTGGAGCTTCATGGCAGACCTCTACAGCAACGCGCAGGCGCGCCGCCTGTTCGGCTTCATTGCCGCGGGCGGCAGTGCGGGCGCGGTAACGGGGCCGGCACTGACCGCTGCACTGGCGCCGATGCTGGGGACTGCGAACCTGCTGCTTGTCTCTGCGGCGTTTATGGCGGTCGCGCTGCTCTGCATCGGGCGCCTGCTGGTGTGGGCCTCGACACGTCCCGGTAACGGCGCGCAGGCAACGGTTACGGCACGCGGCACGGGTGGCAGCCTGTGGGCCGGTCTGCGCCAGGTGCTGGTGTCGCGCTACCTGCTCGGGATCTGTCTGTACATCCTGCTGTATACGACCCTGTCGACCTTTCTCTATTTCGAGCAGGCACACATCGTAAAGGCCGCGTTCGACGACCCGGGCGAGCGCACACGGTTGTTCGCGGCGATCGATCTTGCAGTCAATGTATTGACCATCGTCGTGCAGTTGTTTTTCACCGCGCGCGTGGTGCGCTGGTTCGGTGTTGGCGGTACGCTGGCCTTCGTTCCGCTGGGGGTGGCGGCCGGCCTGGTCGCGCTGGGCGCGTTCCCCGGGCTGGTCGCACTGGTCAGCGTGCAGGTCCTGCGTCGTGCAGGCAGCTATGCCGTTTCGCGACCGGCACGCGAGCTGCTGTTTACCGTGGTCGAACGTGAGGAGCGCTACAAGGCCAAGAATGTGATCGACACGCTGGTGTACCGTGGCGGCGACGCGGCCAGCGCCTGGCTGTATACGGGACTCGCATCGTTGGGTCTGGGCCTGAGTGCCATCGCCTTCGTCGGCGTGCCGCTGGCCCTGTTGTGGGCATATAATGGTGTATTGCTGGGACGCCGCCAGGAACGTTTGCGCGAGCGCCAAAACGAAAGGAGGACAGGGTATGGAGAAAAAACAGACTGAATCGCCACATCGTGGCTTGAGCCGGCGCGAGGCACTGACCTTGCTGGTCGGCGCGGGCGTCGGCATGGCCACCGGCCGGCTGGCGGCAGCACCGGCAAATGACGACCTGATCCTGCGCGCGATCCCGCGCAGCGGCGAGCGCATACCGGCGCTCGGGCTGGGCAGCTCGGATACCTTCGAGGTCGGGGCGTCGGCCGCGGAACGCGCCCCGGTGCGCGCGGTGCTCGGGCGCTACGTCGAACTCGGCGGGCGCGTGCTCGACACCTCGCCCATGTACGGATCGGCCGAGACGGTCATCGGCGATGTCGCCGCGCAACTCGGCATCACCGCAAAGCTCTGGCTGGCGACCAAGGTCTGGACGCGCGGGCGCGAGGCGGGCATCGAGCAGATGGAGGAATCCTTCAGGCGGCTGCGCAGCGATCGCATTGACCTCATGCAGGTACACAACCTGATCGACACGCAGACGCACCTGCGCACCCTGCGCAGCTGGAAGGAGCAGGGCCGCATCCGCTACCTCGGCGTGACGCACTACCGGGTCGATGCCTTTGATGAACTTGCCCGGGTGATCCGTGACGAGACGCTGGACTGCGTGCAGTTCAACTATTCCATCGCCACGCGCGAGGCCGAACGCATGCTGCTGCCGCTGGCCGCCGAACAGCGCACCGCGGTGATCATTAACCGTGCCTTCGAGGACGGCCGGCTGTTCGCGCAGGTGCGCGGCAAGCCGCTGCCGGAATGGGCGGCCGAGTTCGATTGCGCCAGCTGGGGACAGTTTTTCCTGAAGTACGTCATCTCGCATCCTGCCGTCACCTGCGTGATCCCCGCAACCGGCAAGCTCAAGCACCTGGTGGACAACATGGGCGCCGGCCGCGGCCGCCTGCCGGATGCCGCCATGCGCGCGCGCATGGTGGCGCATTTCGAGTCCCTGTAAGCCTGCGGCGATATCTGTGTTTATATGAATCGCGGATGAGATCCGCTCCTACACAGGATTGGCCTCTGTAGGAGCGGATCTCATCCGCGACCGGGACTCGCACTACCCTATATTCACCGATGAGATCCGCGCCTACGGGTGTTTGGACGTGGCTGGCTGCGGTGCGGCGTTGCGGTACAGCGCCACCCTTGCCACGCACAGGTCCGCCGTGAATGCCCGGCCGATGGCGACAACGCCGATGCGCCGAAGACGCGCGCGATTCAGCGGTGTGCGGATACGATAGCTTTCAAATTCGGCGAACGGCAACCGCACGGTATGCCAGCCGGGTGCGGCATGAAACGCGGCACGGTAGGACTGCCAGGGCAGCCAGACATCATCGGTCCGCAGGTGCAGCTTGTATTCCTCGTCATTGCCATACACTTCCAGCAATACGCCGTCGTAAGCCGAGGCATCACTTGCGGCTGTGCCCTTGACATCAAGTGCCGCCTGTACAAAGCCACCATTGTTTTCCAGCCTGACATCGCCGCGCAGGCGCAGGCAGGCCTTGTCCTCGATGCTATCCGGTACAAGTGTTCCGCTGGATAGGCCACCCATCACGGCATCTGTGACCGGACGCCAGTTTGTTCCCAGCGCCGAGTGAAGATCACCCGTGCGCCGGTCATCGATTATCAACAGGTCATCCGCCATAATGGTTGCACTGGTTCAGCAAGATAAGAATGCCAGTGTAAGGAATCCGAATACTGAGCGCATGGTTTGGTTCGGCAACCGTTTTACCAACCCGAGGTGCCGGGTTCGCCCTTGAACGGGCCGACAATCTCCGCGGTAATCCAGCCGCCGTAGAAGCCGCCTGCCTGCGCACGCACTCGCTCGCCGTCGACATAACACTCAAGCCGGCCCGGATAGAACGCCAGGTAATCCTTGATGGCCGTGAATCCGGCAAGGGGTTCAGGGTAGGTCCAGGCGGCATTGTCCACGCAATGGTCTCCCGCGCAGACACTGAAATAGCTGGCGCGGCCTTTCCATTCACAGACACTGCTCTGCGTGTCCGGCTTCAGGCAGCCGGGCTGCACTGATTCGGGCGGCAGGTAAAACGTCGGTGGACTGGCGGTCTCGAGCACGCGTTTGGCTGCATGAGTCTCGGCAATGGTCACATCATCCAGCCTGACCTGGACCAGGCGCGTGTCGGCGACGATCTGCGGCGGGCGCGGGTAATCCCAGACCGACTCCTGGCCCGGGCCGGGCTGCACGGCAGCGTCGGGCCGGACCTGCCCGCGTAACTGCCAGGTATCACGGGCGCGCTTGAGATCGTCGTTATCCATACAGGTTCATATGATAGCGTGTTCTGTCAGGAATTGGCTGCATGCGTCTTCACGCTTTCACAGGACCAGCGGTTTTACCGGTGCCTCCATCCACGAGGCATCGCTTCTCCAGTCGAAGGCCGGGTCGTCCACGAACAGCTCGACTTCGTTGCCATCGGGGTCACGCAGGTAGAGGCTCTGGCTGACGGTGTGATCGGACTGGCCATCGATCGCATAACCCTGTTCAAGTATACGGTCCCTGGCCTGTCTCAGTTCGTCCAGGCTGTACCCGATTTTCCAGCCTGCATGGTACAGTCCGATGCGTTTACCCGCCAGTGGACCCGGTGCATCGCCAACCTCGATCAACAGCAGTTCGTGGTGCGTGCGCCCGCCGGTCAGCAGGGCGGCACGGCCGTTGAATATCCTGCCGCTGAGCTCGAGGCCGACGGCATCACGGTAAAAGCTCACCGAGGCCTCCAGGTCTCTTGTGTAATAGACCACGTGGCCGAGTTCGGTCATGGCATTGTTCCTCCATTGTAGGAGCGGACCTCGTCCGCGATTATTTCTGCAGCTGGTGCAGGTCGCGCGTGCGCAGTGCTCCTGCCGTCTGTCCATTCTGCTGACGACTTCAAACCACCTGTCCGGCACACCAGCCGGATGACCAGGCCCACTGGAAATTGTAGCCGCCGAGCCAGCCTGTCACATCAACCACCTCACCGATGAAGTAGAGCCCGGGGACTTTGCAGGATTCCATGGTTCTTGAAGACAGTTCGTTACAGTCGACGCCGCCGAGGGTGACTTCGGCGGTGCGATACCCCTCGGTGCCGCCGGGCTTGATTTGCCAGTGCTGCAGCTGTTGGCCCAGTGCGTTGATGCGCGCCCTGGAAAGTTCCTGCAACGGTTTATCCGCGGTTTCCTGTCCGAGCAGTGCAAGGACAAGTCGCCTCGGCAGCACTTCTGCCAGCAGCGTTTTTAACTTGATGCCCGGCTGCCTGGCCTGGCGTGTTTTTATAAAGTCCACCAGGTCGAGGTCCGGTAACAGGTCTATGCTGATCGCTTCACCCGCTTTCCAGTAAGAGGATATCTGCAAAATGGCGGGGCCACTCAGGCCCCGATGCGTGAACAGGATATTTTCCCTGAATTGCATGCGCGCGTTGCCGACCTTGCCTGCAACGGCGATACCGGCGAGGTCTGCAAGTATTTCCCTGTCGTGCGGCTGCAGGGTAAACGGCACCAGGCCTGCGCTGGTTGGCCAGATGTGATGGCCGAACTGTTCGGCAACCTGGTAGCCCAGCGGACTGGCGCACATTTTCGGTATGGACAGACCGCCGCTGGCGATCACGAGCGAGCCTGCCTGGAATGTTCCTGTTGATGTAATTACCTCGAAGGTGCCGTCTTCTTTTTTTTCAATATTCCTGATCGCACAATTGAGCCGGATGCTTGCATGCACTTTGGCGCATTCTGCAAGCAGCATGTTGAGAATGTCTTTGGCGCTGTCATTGCAGAACAGTTTTCCGAGATCACGTTCATGCCAGGGGATCCGGTATTCATTCACCAGGGCAATGAAATCCCACTGGGTATAGCGGCTTAATGCTGATTTGCAGAAATGGGGATTGTGCGAGATGAACTTGTCGGCGCTGATTTCAGTGTTGGTGAAGTTGCAACGGCCGCCACCCGACATGAGGATTTTCTTGCCGGCCCTGTTGGCGTGGTCGAGGACGACAAGCTGTCGCCCGCGTTTGCCTGCCTCGATGGCGCACATCAGGCCCGCTGCGCTGGCACCGATAATGAGGACGTCTGTTCTAACGGGGTTGGGGCGGCATTATAATTGTACAATTGTTAGTGAGGTTAATCGCGGATGAGATCCGCTCCTACACGAATACGATACACTTGTAGGAGCGGATCTCATCCGCGATGACCCTGCATGAACCCCTGCCGTGCTTTAACAGCGCTCCAGCAGGTGCAGGAAATTTCCCTGTCAGGGTTTGCCGGCCTCTGCCGGTTCCGGTCGTTCAAGCCCCGGCAAGGGGGTAAACGGTCCAAGCGGAGTGCGTTTCCACCAGTTGCCGGTTGCCGCGCGCTCGTCGGGGTCGGTGAAATTGTATTGATAGGCATCCACGCGCAGGTAGCGCGGGGGATCACCCGGGAAGGGGTTGTGCGCCAGCAGAGCGGTGACCCTCGGCGAGTTGTCGAGCAGCGCCTCGAGGAAATGTCCGAACCAGGGCAGGTGTCTCGGGTGCAGGGTGACGAACCACATCTGCCAGTCGAGCCGTGGCTGGTGCGGGATGATGAATTGCGGCCGGTCTTCGAGCAGATCCGGTTTGTACTTGAAGCGATACGGTTTCCAGTTGATGCCGTCGAGAGAGCCGAGCACCTCGAGTTCGACCCGGCGCGTCGTCATGGTCGGGAAGACGTGGTACTTGTTGACGATGCTGTAGCCGGTTGTGTATTTGAGTGCCTTGCCGAGCGTGCCGGGTATTGATTGGCCGCTGGCCAGCTCGTAGATTTTCAGCATGCTGACAGACAGGATGATGGCCGCGAGCAGGCCAACGGCGGACTGCTTGAGCGTGTTGTTCACGGCTGCCGGTTGCGCGGTTACCGTTGCCTGCAGGGCTGTTGGCAGTATGCGGCGCAGGGCGCCGGTCATCGAACAGGAACAGGCAGAGGATGATGGTCAGGAAATTGATCCAGTTGTGGTTGCTGGTAAGGATGATCAGCACCTGCCAGAGGATCGTGATCCAGGCGGCGGTAAAGCGCCAGCGCCGCGGCAGGAACATCATGAACGGCACCAGTATTTCCACAAACAGGGTGGCGCCGGTGCCGAAGCGCAGCAGCCAGTCCGGAAACTGGTGCACATACCAGGCTATCGGGTTGGGCAGGGGCTGTACTTCAAAATAGGTGTCGAGTGCGGTGAAGCCGGACCAGGCGGGATCGCCGCTCGCGAGTTTTGAAATTCCCGACATGAAGCGCAGGCGGAACAGCAGCCAGCGGAACAGCCAGATGACGACGCGCGATTGCGGTGTCAGGAAGATGGCCAGAAATCCGGTCTCGATCAGCAGCGAGTCCCACTGGAAATTCAGGAACGGCTGGCAGGTCTGGAACAGCGACAGGTAGAGGACGAATGCGGCTATCAATGCCGGGCGTTGCCAGATGTTGAAGATAATGAGCACCGCGGCAACGCAGCCGGCAACCGTCGAGCCGGTCAATACCAGGTCGCTGGCATTCAGCCAGAACAGCGTGGGGATCAGGAGGTAGCGTTCCAGGCCGCTGTTCTGCGCAAAGTCAGCCAGCCGTTCAGCGACGGGCAGGATGCCCTGGCTGCCGGACAGGCCCTCGATCTGCAGGCTGAGCGAGAAGAAGGCAATCAGGTAGATGCCGCCAAGCAGACGCAGGAATACAGCCGAGACGAGGCGGTAGCCGTTAGTGTCGCTTGTTGTCATCGCTTGCAGGCATGGTCGAATTGACGGGGTGCGGTCGCCGGTCGTGCCAGTGTAGCGCAGATTGCCGGAATGTCATGTCAAAGCCTGCCATGTGCTATCGTTCTTTCTGTATCGACGGGCCGTGTATCCATTGATAGCTGATTCATTATCAAGCCACCCTGACTGAAATATGAGCGCCACCGCGTCACCCTTGAGTTACGTTATCAGCCACCCGTGGCGGTTCCTGCTCGACGTCATAAAGGGTTTCAGGGACAACCAGGGCTTGCTGCTCGCGGGGGCGGTGGCCTACTACACCCTGCTGTCGATCATTCCGGTGTTTGCCCTGGTGCTGATCGTGCTTTCCCAGTTTTTCGAGCCGGCGTTATTGCTCGAGACGGTCTCGACCATTCTCGCGATGGCCGCGCCAATACGGACCGAGGTGCTTTCGAAGCACCTGGAGGCCTTTCTCTCCAACTGGAAGGTGATCGGCACCATGGGAGTCGTGTTGCTGCTGTTCTTCAGCACGCTGGCATTCACGGTGCTGGAGAATGCCATGTCGATGATCTTCTTTCATCGCCAGCTGGCTCAGCGCCGTCATTACCTGGTCTCGGTGATCCTGCCCTATGTTTATATCCTGCTGCTGGCCGCCGGTTTTCTTGTTGTCAGCCTGATGGCCGGCTGGCTGCACCAGCACAGCGCGGATACGCCGTCGCTGATCGGCATCGATATCGACATGACCAGCACGACGGCGACCGTACTTTACCTGCTCGGTGTGCTTGGCGAGATATTGCTGCTGACATCTGTTTATCTTGTCATGCCGGTCGGGCAACTGGCCTGGTCCCACGCCCTGATCGGCGGCATCGCGGCGACCCTTTTGTGGGAGCTCACGCGCCATGGCCTGGTCTGGTATTTCACAACCCTTTCCTTTGTGAGCATTATTTACGGTTCACTCGCCACCACGATCATCATCCTGCTGAGCTTTGAATTTGCGGCCATTATCCTGCTGCTCGGTGCGCAGGTGATTGCCGAATACGAACGTATCGATCACGGCGGCGTCACGCCCAGGGACTGAACCGGCGTGCCGGGGGTGCGGACCTCTGCAACTTGCCCCGTACTTCTATTCGGCATGGCACGTCGCCCATGCCGACGCCGGGAAGTGTTGGATCAAAAGGGTCTGGCCCTGTTGCTTCATGAATTCGCGCGAATTTTGCACTACCATTGAATGTAATGTACTCCGACTGCATGACCGAGCGTGGCCCGGCCCTGTCGATCAGCGACAGGACGCAGGCCGCGCCCGCCATCGAGTTCATCCTCGACAAGCTGTCCGCCTACGATACCCGTCTGCTGCACTGGATCCGTGTCTATCCCATGACGGACCTGCAGCACCGGCCGCGCATCGACTGCGAGGCGCCGCCGGTCACCATGAGCGTCTGCTGGTTTCCCCGTGAACCGCTCCCCGGGGGCGAGCCACCGCTGCCGTGTCACCAGTACCGCATCAAGGTGAACATCTGGCAGGGCGCGGACTACCCGGCGATCGAACGTGACTGGGGACGGGTGCCGGCGCGGCTGCTGCGGCCGCGCGATCCCTGCAAGGGCTTCACCACCCGGGGCATGTGCGAGTGGCGCTACCCGGACCGGCTGTCTGCGACCGTGCATGCACTGGCACGGTCGATCTTTCTGTTCCTCGCACACAGCCGCCAGTTCGCGGACCGGCCAAGTGCCAGTAACGCCAGCGCCATGGGACACCGCTGGGCCGTGGAATGGCTGCGCGCCAACGGACAGGTGCAGGCTGCCAATGCGCTGTCCACACAACTGGTGCAGTGGATCCTGATCCAGAGCAAGGGGACGTGATGCAGGCCAAATTTATAACTAATTCAAGTTGATTTAAATGCTTCGCGAGGTCCGACCCCGTACTTCCTACTTCAGATCGATAGGCGGCGTGCCGCCCATGCACCAGGAAAGAAAAAAGGGCCGGAATCCCTGACGTATGATCATCGATCACATTCAGGAATGCCGGCCCCCGCTTTCCCAGGACCAGAACGTCGTTTCTGCAGGGCGTGCGAAGACCTACCGACTAAACTGACCCGGTCATCCTGCTAGTTGCCCATGCCGAAGCCGGAGCCGCTGCCCGGTCCAAAGCCACTGCCGCCCGGACCATAGCCGCCACCGCCCGGACCAGAACCACCGCCCGGACCAAAGCCGCCACCGCCCGGACCATAACCACCGCCCGGACCAAAGCCGCCACCGCCCGGACCATAACCACCGCCCGGACCAAAGCCGCCACCGCCCGGACCATAACCACCGCCCGGACCATAACCGCCAGGCCTGGTCCGTAGCCCCCACCCGGTGCAGGGCCACCTTCCTGACCGGCAGGGACAGCGTCGGAACCGCTGCCGCCCTCACCGCCGGGGCCGAAACCACGGCGGCCACCCGGTCCAAATCCGCGGTCACGGCGACTGCCCATGCCGAAACCGGAACCGCTGTCGCTGCCGCGTCGGGACCGAAACCGCGGCGGTTACTCCGGGCCAAAACCGCGGTCACTACGACTGCCCATGCCGAAGCCGGAACCGCTGTCGCTGCCGTCGTCCGGGACCGAAGCCGCGTCGCCCGCCCGGTCCATAACCACGGTCACTGCGACTGCCCATGCCGAAGCCGGAACCGCTGTCGCTGCCGCGTCCGTACCCCGGCGCGTCCTCCGGCCCGTCCATCCGCGGTCACTGCGACTGCCCATGCCGAAGCCGGAACCGCTGTCGTCGCCCTGCTGATAGCCGGGGCCGTAGCCCGGGCCATAACCGCCGCCGGGTCCGTAGCCGGACTGGTTGTTTCTGCTGGAGTTGCCCATGCTCATGCCGCCGGCGTCAGCCACGGTCATCACCATCGAGCCGGCCAGGGCCGCTGCGGCAAGCATGCCGGTCATTCTGTTGAGTCGTTTCAAAGTATTTACTCCTGTTGATTTGTTATGGGTTTGACTGGCGGGGCGTACCCATTTTCCACACCCCCCGCGGATAGTAGCACCAATGGGTTCAAATTCGATTAATCTGACGGAGTTACGGCGAATCGATCGAGTCTGAACCTATTGATACGCTAAATTGATCGTTGCGGAGCCAGCGTTCAGGAGCCAGCGTTAGCTGGCGAAGTGTTCGCGAGCTGTCGCTCGCTCCTGCATGCTGACCGGGGATTCATGATCGATGGCGTCAGGCTTGACGATCTTAATGACCAGGTGATCAACGGTTGGTCCTGTTGATTCAGCGCAGTTTTCGGACCCGGAACCTGCGGCCTTTTATTTTTCCTTCGGAGAGGATTTTCAGCGCCTGTTTGGCGATTGCGCGTTCCACGGCCACATAGGCAAGCTTGTCGGCGATGTCGATTTTGCCGATCTGTTTTCCCGGCAGGCCGCTATCCGCCGTCAGGGCGCCGAGTATGTCACCCGCGCGTACCTTGTCTTTACGGCCACCCTGAATGCACAGGGTCACCATCGGCGGGCTCAGGCTGAAGTTCTCCCGCGTCTTGAGCGAGCCTGTTTCCCCTATGCTGACCGGGCTGTTTTGAAAGGCCTCGATCGCCTCGATCCTGAAACGCTCGGAGGCCATGAACAGGCTGAGGGCCAGGCCTGCATTGCCGGCGCGGCCGGTGCGCCCGATGCGGTGAATATGGGTTTCCGGGTCCGGTGACAACTCGAAGTTGATCACGGCCTGCAGGTCCTTGATGTCGAGTCCGCGTGCGGCCACGTCCGTTGCAATAAGAACCGAACTGCTCTTGTTGGAAAACTGTACCAGCACCTGGTCGCGTTCGTATTGTTCAAGATCGCCGTGCAGGGCCAGTGCATGGAAACCCTGTTGCCATAATTCCTCGGCCAGTTCCTTGCATTGATTCTTGCGATTGCAGAACACCACGCTCGATTCAGGCCGGTAATGCTGCAGCAGGGCAACCAGTGTCCGGGTGCGTGCGCCTTTTTCGATCTCATAAAATATTTGTTCGATCTGTTTATTGTCATGCAGGCTTTCCACGCGGACATCGACGGGATCGGTCTGGATGGCATCGCTGATGGTTTTTATTTCATCGGGTAGGTCGCGGAAAACAGCAGGGTTTGCCGTTGCTGCGGGCGTCATCTCGATGATGCGCATGATGTCTTCCTGAAAACCCATGTCGAGCATGCGGTCGGCCTCGTCCAGCACCAGCGTCTTCAGCCCGTCAATGTTTCAAGGTGCCTTTTTCCAGGTGTTTCAATATCCGGCCCGGTGTCCCGACCACGATATGCGGGTTGCGCTGCAGCGAGGCCAGTTGCGGGCCCATCTGTTTGCCGCCGCACAGGGTGAGGATGTTGGTGTTGGGCATGGCGCGCGCCAGCAGGCGGAATTCCCGGCTGACCTGGTCGGCCAGTTCACGCGTGGGGCAGAGCACCAGTGCCTGGGTGCGGTAGGTTTTTGTTTCAAGTCTGTGCAGGATGCCGATGGCGAAGGCGGCCGTTTTGCCGCTGCCCGTTTTCGCCTGCGCCAGCAGATCCCTGCCTTGCAGAACCGCCGGCAGGCTTTGTGCCTGTATCAACGTCATCACCTGGTAATCCAGTGACTTGATGTTGGCTAAAAGCTCTGCCGTCAAAGGCAGTGATGAGAAGGCGGTTGCGGTCACGGGGTGGTGTTCTATGTCGGTGATCCTGGTAACAGGAAGCAATCGGGGACAGTACGCGAAATTCACGGAAACAAATCGTGTTACATAAAAATCCTGATTAATTCCCACTCCCTGGGTGCGAGGGGATGTTGATAGATATTTCAGCGTCATTTCGTTAGCTTCCGTGGCCAAAAGAGATGTGGATTTACCTTGTCCGTGTATTTCCGTGTGCTTCCATGGCCAAAAGAGATGTCGCGATTTGTCTTTCCATGTATTTCCGTGTGCTTCCGTGGCAAAAGAGGATGTAGATTTGTCGCTCTCATGTATCTTCCTGCGATTCCGTCACCAACAGGACATTGATAGTGACGCCACCCTGTCAGAATGGCGCCCTTCGGGACAGTATACGTTTTTCACGGCAAGCAGCGGGTCGAGATCACGCAGCTTGAACCGCAGGGCACCGAGGCGTTGCAGCTGACGTTCGACGACGGCTTTTCCGCGAACTATGCCTGGCATACCCTGCATGCATTGGGCGCGAACCATGAGCGCAACTGGCAGGCCTATCTGCAGGCGCTGCAGGATAACGGCCTGCAACGCGAAACGGATCGACTTACCGGGGACGGACGGCAAGGTCCGCATCAAGCTGCTGTATTTTATCCAGCTGGCAAAGCTGACCGGCAAGGACGAGGAGAAGGTCGAACTGCCGGCAGCGGTCAGCACGGTCGAAACCCTGCTCGCCTGGCTGGCCGGGCGACGGCCGGGTTGGGATGAGGCCTTCGCGCCCGAACGGGTGCAGGTCACCGTGAACCGGCATTTTTCCGAACCGTTCACGCGCATCGAACACGGCGATGAAGTCGCGATCGTGCCGCGGGCCACGCAGGCATGAGTGCGGCCGGCTTCATTTCTGGAATACTGTGCAACGCCATGTGAAAACTTTTATAAATCGTTAATAATTACGAATTAAAATAATATATTTATATAATTCGTTATAATTGACGAATTGACATATTAAAGAAAATCGATTATAAGTCGCCATATAAGTCGAAATATAGAATACTTCGACCAGAAACCTTCAGCGGTGGCGGCCATGCAGATATCCAGTCTCCTTACAGATGAAGCCATCCTTGCCGAAATCGGCGAGCGGCTGACGCGTCGCCGGCTTGATTTGCAAATGACCCAGGCGGCGGTGGCCGAACAGGCGGGCATCGCCAAGCGGACGCTGGAGCGGATCGAGGCCGGGTCCTCGGCGCAGTTGTCGAGCCTGGTGCGGATTCTGCGCGTGCTCGATCTCCTGCCGGGCCTGGAGCAGATGATCGCCGCGGGCGGTCCCCGGCCGATGGACCTGCTGAAGCGCCGCGGCAAGGTGCGCCAGCGGGCCCCGGGCAGTCGGCGTGCGCAGGTGTCCGGTGAGCCGTGGTCCTGGGATGACGACACATGAGCAGCGTTGCCGAGGTCCGGCTCTGGGGGCGTACGATCGGTGCGGTTTCGCTGGAGGAGGGCAGCGAGGTGGCGGCCTTCGAATACGATGCGGCGTTTGCCGCAAGCGGCATCGAGCTTGCGCCGCTGATGATGCCGCTGTCCGGCCGGGTCTACACCTTTCCCGGGTTATCCAGAGAGACCTTTTACGGCTTGCCCGGCCTGCTGGCGGATTCGCTGCCGGACAAGTTCGGACATGTACTGATCGATGCCTGGCTGGCCACCCAGGGCCGCCAGCCTGCTTCGTTCAATGCGCTCGAACGGCTGTGTTATACGGGTGCGCGCGGCATGGGGGCGCTGGAATTCACACCGGCGATCGGACCGCGTGCGCGGCAGGTCAGCCAGATACAGATCGACAAGCTGGTGGAGCTTGCGTCAAGCGTGCTCACGCATCGCAATGACCTGCAGGTGTCCTTTGCCGGTGAAGGCCGGGAACAGGCAATGACCGATATCCTGCGGGTCGGCACCTCGGCCGGCGGCGCCCGCGCCAAGGCGGTGATTGCCTGGAACCCGGCGACCAACGAGGTGCGTTCCGGCCAGCTTCCGGCAGGCTCGGGTTTTGAATACTGGCTGCTGAAATTTGATGGCGTCAGCGGTAACCGTGACAAGGAACTCGAAGACCCGCAGGGTTACGGTGTGATTGAATATGCCTATTACAAAATGGCCAGGGACTGCGGCATCGATATCAGCGAATGCCGGCTGTTCGAGGAAAACGGCCGGCGGCATTTCATGACCCGGCGTTTTGACCGGCTCGCCAGTGGCGAGAAACTGCACATGCAGTCGCTGTGTGCGCTGGCGCATTATGATTTCAACCTGGCGGGCGCCTATGCCTATGAACAGGCGCTGCTGGTGATGCGCCGGCTGGGCCTGCCGATGAGCGCCATCGAGGAACAGTTTCGCCGCATGGTGTTCAACGCCATCGCGCGCAACCAGGATGATCATGTGAAGAACATTGCTTTTCTCATGGACAAGGCCGGCAACTGGTCGCTGTCACCGGCCTTTGATCTGACCTACAGTTACAATCCTGCCGGCCGCTGGACGGCCAGCCACCAGATGACGCTGAATGGCAAGCGCGGTGATTTCAGCCTCGATGATTTCAAGGCCTGCGCCAGGACGGCTGCAATGAAACGCGGGCGCGCCGAGGCCATCGTCAACGAGGTGCACGCGGTGGTGTCGCGCTGGCGTGAATATGCCGAAGCCGCCGGCGTACCGACAGCCATGCAGGAAAAGATCCAGCATGCCCTGTGTCTGTAAGAACAGATGTTGGTTTACATTCGACGTGAATAGAACAGCATGGATGCACGGGTCGTAACAGGGACCTGATATGAATGGCATTACTTAAGCTATGATCCGGTTAAATAGCCACGGAAGCACACCGAAGAAAACAGAAATGATGAACGAATATTCCGTGTTTTTCCGTGTGCTTCCGTGGCCAATAATTATCTTTATACAGGCGACACATTTTGAGTAAGTGCCATTCGGACCTGATATGACCTTGATCGGCCTGATCAGTGATGTGCATGCCACGCCCGCACCGGTTGCGGAGGCGCTGTCGATATTCGAGCAGGCGGGTGTCGACCAGGTCTTTTGTGGCGGCGATATTGCCGGCTACCGGGAGCAGCTGGCGCAGACCGTTGCGCTGCTGGTCGATAACGGTTGCCGCACCATCCTCGGTAATCATGACCTGGCATACCTGGAAAATCACGGCGGATGAACCGGACGACCCGGCCGTGGCGTTCTTCAACCAGTTGCCGGCTTCAATCGATACCGTGATCGAGGGCAAGCGGGTGTACATGGTGCATGCACATCCACCGGATGCCTGTCATGGCGGTATCAAGTTGCTGAACAGGGACGGCGAACTGCTGCCTGAACGGGTTGCACAGTGGGCCGGGCAACTGCAGGGATTCGACTGCGATGTGCTGGTGGTCGGGCACACGCACCAGGTGTTTGCCGAGTACGTCGGCGACACCCTGGTGGTGAACCCGGGCAGTTCCGCATTCAATCATTCCTGTGCGATCCTGCGCCTGCCGGAAATGACGGTGCAGGTGTTTCCGCTCTCCGGCAAGGCGGTCGAGAAAACCTGGAACTGGGGTGATCATGTCATTCGTGATGAAGAGCGGGCGGCCGCTGAGCGTGATTTGTTATCGTGTTGCCAGCATTGCGTTTGATTTCGTTACACTGCTGGCTGTTTGCTTAAACGTGGTCGGTCGCTGGTTTTTTTTTGCCACGGAAGCACACGGAAAAAAACCGATTAAGAATAGCGAGATGTTGATTTATCTTTCCGTGGATTTTTTACAAGATCATGGCTTACGTTAACTGTTATTCTGGCCTGCCCATGATTAACTGATTTACGATTTACCCCGGATACCTTGCGGGATGCCGACACCCCTGAACCAGCAGATTGCCATGAAGCTTGCCCAGGCGGCTGACCTGCTTGAGCAGCAGGGGGCCAATCCCTTTCGCGTCTCGGCCTACCGCCGTGCCAGTGAGACCGTCTCGCGGCTGGCGCAGGATATCGGCGAATTGAGCGAAACCGGTGGTAGCGCAGGCCTGATCGCGCTGCCGAACATCGGCAAGGGCATCGCCAGCGCGATCCAGGAACTGCTGAATACCGGTCAATGGGCGCAGCTGGAGCGTTTGCGCGGCACGCTTGACCCGGTGGCGCTTTTTCAGACGGTGCCGGGGATCGGGCCGAAGCTGGCAGTACAGATCCACGAGGCGTTGCACCTCGATACCCTCGAGGCCCTGGAGGCGGCCGCCTTTGATGGTCGCCTCGAGGCGCTGCGCGGCATGGGTGAGCGCCGGGTCAGCAGTATCAGGAGTTCACTGGCCACGCTGCTTGGCAGGACCCGCCGCACGCCGCAACTGCCGGGCGGCGCCGGACCGGGCGTTGACACCCTGATCGAGGTGGACCGGGAATACCGCCTGCAGGCGGAGCAGGGCAAGCTGCCGCTGATTGCCCCGAAGCGCTTCAATCCGGACGGCAAGGCCTGGTTGCCGGTGTTGCATACCGACCGCGACGGCTGGCACTTCACCGTGCTGTATTCCAATACCGCGCGTGCCCATGAGCTGAAACGCACCCATGACTGGGTGGTGGTGTATTTCTATGATGACCATCACCGGGAAGGCCAGTGCACCCTGGTCACCGAGTCACGCGGGCCCCTGGCGGGTCAGCGTGTTGTCAGGGGGCGTGAGCTTGAATGCCGGGAGTATTATCGATGAAGGGCCTCATGCTGTCATTCCGGGTTCAGGCCTGTTGAAAAAAAGGGGCAGGCTGGAAATCCGGCAGCCTGTCCCCTTTTATACCGGCGTGCTGTTACTTATGGCGTTTCGGGAGCAGCACCCTCGCCGGTTTTCAGAAGCGCTTCGACCTTGTTTCGTGCCCTTTTCAGCAGGCCCTGTTTTTCAGCCGGCCCTGCGGCAGGGGCGGGCATGGATGCACTCGGGTCAGTTGCCGTAGTTGCCGCAGGCAGCGTCCCGTACGGCCCATCCGGGGGTGGCAGCAATGCAGGCGCAGCTCCACCGGCCGGGGGCATCGGTATGCCTGTAGCGGTTGGACTGGAGGCTGTAGCTGCCGGCATCGCGGTATAGGGTCCTGCCGGTGGCGGTAAAATCGCCGTTGTGTCGGGCATTGTCGTTTGTGTAGCCGGTGGCATTGAGAGTTGCTGTGTTGCCGCGGGCGCTGTCGTTGCGCCAGCTGCTGTCGTGTCACTGCCCTTGAGCAGCTTTTGCACCCTGGCCTTGGCCCTTTCTATCAGGGCGTCTGTTTCAGTGTGTTCTGCATTCGGTGCGGGCGTTGGCTTGCCTGGGTCGTCTGCTGTCGTGATTTGTGTCGTAGCAGGTGTCGATACTGCGGCGGGGACCGCGTCTGCGCTTGTCGTTGCTGTGTCATCGGCCTTGATCAGTGCTTTTATCCTGGCTTTGGTCTTTTCCAGCAGACCCTCTTTTTCAGCCACTCCAGTCGCAGGCGCGGGTACTGATACACCCGGGTCGGTGGCTGTCGCGGGTGCCGTGGCCTGGCTTGCCGAAGGTGCCAATGGCGTGCCAGGTACCGGCGTTGCATTGGTTGCCGCCGGTTCAGCTTTTTCGATCGGTGCAACAAGCTTCGCGGCAGCCTTTTCCACGAGGTCCGTTACGTCAGCCGGCCCGGCTGCAGACGCGGGCATCGATGCGCTCGGGTCGGCCGTTGTCGACCATGTTGCCGCTGATTCCGTAATAGTTGTTGCTGAAGGCCCTGTAACGGTCGCAGGCCTGTCTGCCCTCGCGGGCGGGAGGTAAGCGGGTTGCCCCATCAACTCACCGGCACTGTTCGGTGCAACGGGCTCACTGCCGCTATATGCTGGCGTATAGGCTTGATTCGGGTAACCGTATTGAGCCTGCCCCTGTTCTGGATAACCTTGCCGGGGATAGCCGTACTCGGGGCGGCCTTGCTGCGGGTAAGCCGGTTGGGGATAGCCATACTCAGGGCGGCCTTGTTGCGGATAGGCCTGTTGGGGATAGCCATACTCAGGGTGGCCTTGTTGCGGGTAAGCCGGTTGGGGATAGCCATACTCAGGGCGGCCTTGTTGCGGATAGGCCTGTTGGGGGTAACCGTAACCAGGGTGGCCTTGCTGGGGGTAAACCTGTTGGGGATATGTTTGTTCGGGATAGCCTTGTTGCGGGTAAGCTGTCTGTCCGTAGCCCTGATCGGAATACCGGCGTGGAAAGGGGTAGTCGGGATATCCGTATTGCGGGTAGTCGTTATCCGCCCGGGGATTGCCGGGCCGTGACTGATCGTATTGTGCTGGTGCCTCTGGATAGGCAAATTCGTTATTCGCCGGCGCTGCCCACGCACTGGCGGATTGCAGCACAATGAACATGCAACTGCAGCCAAGCACTGCCTTGATATGATTCGATTTGTTCAGGTATTGCATAGTCCATTTCCTCTTGCTGCTGGTTGGTTATCCCAGGCACATATTGTTCGGAGTTTGCCTGGTCTTGTTGCAGCCCCTGCCCGGCCCGTGTATGACCACATCGTGATCTCTTCGGCTGGTGGTGCGCTGGTACGTAAGCGTCAATGATAGGGTCGGGTATTTATAACGCAAGAACAAAAGTGTGAACAATCCGGGACGGGCCTTTTCAGTGCCCGACCTGGACAGCCATTGCCCACCACCGGGTTTCGGGGTGAAAATTACCGCGCGGGTAACACGGTATTGATATGTATAACAATGGCTTGTCGTTGTTCGGCCAGTGTGCCTGTTCAGCGGCGGCGCCTGATTTTCAGCGAGAGTAATTCCACGCGTCTCCAGAACCATTCAAGCACACGCAAATGCCAGCCGCGATTTTCCCATTGCGGGTGGGTGTGTTCGAGGCTGTTGTCGAAATCGTCGCTGAACATGGTGGCGACGGTTGCAGCCAGGTGCCGGTCATTAACCTCCTGGTTGGCCTCCAGGTTCCATTGCAGGTTCCAGCGATCGAAATTGCAGGAGCCGATGGTCACCCAGTCATCGCAGAGCACCGTTTTGGCGTGAAAAAAACGCGGCGCTGTATTCGTAGATACGGATTCCGCTCTTCAGCAGCCTGCCGTAGTAACGGCGACTGGCGTAGCGTATCCCCGGGTGGTCAGTCACGGGGCCGGGCAGCAGCAGGCGGACATCCACGCCCCTCCTTGCGGCACGCTTGAGTTTTCTGCGCAGGCTCCAGCTGGGAATAAAATAAGCCGTGGCAAACCAGATTCGCTGCCTGGCGCTGTTGATATGTGTGAGCAATGACCGCTGTATGCCCATCCGGCGGCGGGCCTCGTTCACGGTGACCCGGCCTGACTGACCCGGGGAAAAGGTAATCGGCATCGCGCCCGGGAGACTCAGTGCCTGTTCGGCATGCCTGTTCCAGTTTTCTGTAAACAGCTGTTGCCAGTCAGCGACGATCGGTCCCTGGATTTCGATCATGGTTTCACGCCAGCGCAATTCGGGTGCATGCGGTGAATCAAGCGCATCGGTTACCCCGGCACCCCCTGCGAAGGCGATCTTGCCGTCGACCAGCAGCAGCTTGCGATGGTTGCGGTGCAGGCCATGGGGGATGCGTAACCAGACGATCCTGTAGAGGTTGTGCAGAGTGCTGTGCGAGGGTAACGGGTTGTAATAGACGACCTGGATTCCGGGATGCAGCAGTCTTGCGCGATCGCGCTGTTGCAGTTGCTGGGCCCCGTAGTCATCGAGGAGCAGGTAAATCCGCACGCCGCGTGCAGCGGCCTCCAGCAAGGCGCTGATCAGGCGGTCGGCGACGCTGCCGGAGACAACCAGGTACATCTCCAGCAACAGGTATTGCCGTGCCGCACCGATGGCATCGAGTATGCGCGGAAAAAATGTTGTGCTGTCGACGAGAATTTCAAAGTGATTCTGTTCCCGCCACAGGAACTGGTAACTCCGGTGTGTGGCCATGAGCCAGGTCAGGATGCGTGCCGAGGGAGCGTGTTTTCAGGCTGTCAGGGAAGGGCGGGTCCGAGAACGAACGCCAGCGGCTCGAAACCGTGGTCCTCGAGGATGGCGAGGATATCGTCCACCCCGCAGTCCGGGTCATCTTCCTCGGCGGCGGCGATCAGGCCGGTGACGTGGCGGTAGGCCTCGTGTGACTCGAAGTCGTCAGGTACGCGAACCAGGCGGATGTCTGTGGAATCCGGGGCGGGCAGGATCATCAGTGTGTCATTCATGGTTGTCTCCGTGGTGCGCGGGTTAAGCGCATATCAAAGGCGACAGTATACGCAATTCAGGCGCTTGATCTTTTTCACACAATGCCGCAGGGCACTTCCACCCGCCGGGCTCCACCGGGAAAGTGGCCGCTTCCCGGTTTTCATGGTTATACTTGAAACACACTTTTTAAAAGAAGAAATCGCTCATGAATCTGAAACACACCGTTGTACTTTTCATTGCCAGCCTGCTGGCCGCGACCGGCCTTGATGCGGACACGCAACCCGGCGACAGCGGCGACTGGTGGGACCAGGCCTGGTGGGATGAGGGCCGCATCGAGGTGCCCGACAATTACCGCGTGGAGACCTCGTGGGTCCGGTACCAGAGCGATGGCGTCGAAGTGACGGCGCTGCTGGCGCGTCCGGCAGGCACGGGCAAATTCCCGGCCGTGCTGTTTCAGCACGGCCGTCGCGGCCTGGATGACCTGATCCAGCGCCATGTGCGGCGGCTCGCGGCGCGCGGTTTCGTGGTGCTGGCGCCGGACATCTACGCGGCGCACTTTATCGGCACCCATCCCATCGAACACGATTACGCCCTGGAGAAAGACGTCGACGCGGCGGTCGACGTGTTGCTCGCGCGTACCGACATCAGCTCGGACAGGGCCTGCCTGTACTCGCATACCCGCGGCGGCTATTACACCCTGAAGGTGGCGACCACCTTCAAGCGGCAGGAAAAAGAGATTGCCTGTTACGTGTCCTACTATCCCCACCTGCAGGATCCGAATGCGCCCGAGCCGCAGCAGGTCTATGGCTATGCGCCCGAGATCGAGCAACTCATCCTGCCGACGCTGGTGTTTATCGGTGACGAGGAGCAGTACCAGCGTCGCCGTGTGATCGAGACCAGTATCAAGGTGATGCAGGACAAGGGCAGGGATGCGCGCCTGGTCATCTATCCCGGGGTGGGGCGCGGCTTTGATTTTCGTGCCGAGAATATACGCACCTTTGCCGACGACCTGGCCTCGAAGGATGCCATCCAGCGGGCGGCGAAGTTCATGCGCAGGCATCTTGCAGAAACCGGCTGCCAGCGGCGGCGCGGCGGAGCCGCTGACCGGCGAGGCCCTGTATAACAGCGACAAGGCGCCGCAGTCGATGCTCTATGACCTGCCGCGGGAAGTTGTGCCGGGGGTGTGGTCCGCCATCGGCGCGACGGCGCCGGGCACCTATGCGAATTCCGGGCACAACAACAACCTGTCGTTCGTGATAACCGCAGAGGGTGTGCTGGTGGTGAACGGCGGCGACAATTACCTGCTGGCGAAGGCCCTGCACGACGAGATCAGGAAGATCACCGACCAGCCGGTGAAATACGTGGTGCTGGAGAACGGCCAGGGCCACGCCATGCTGGGTTCGAATTACTGGCAGGAGCAGGGCGTGCCGGTGATCGCGCATGTCGATGCGGCGCACGAGATCAAGGCGCAATCGTTTGCGCTGCTGGAAGTGATGCAGGCGCGTGCAAAGGAGAAGGCCGGGGGCACGAAGGTCGTCATGCCGGATATTACCTTCGAGGATAAAAAAATCATCGAGCTGGGCGGTGAACGGATCGAGTTGTTAAACCTCGGCCCGGCGCACAGTCCGGGCGACATTATTGTCTGGCTGCCGGGCAGGAAGCTGGTGATCTCGGGTGACATGGCCTTTCACCAGCGCATGTTGCCGCTGTTCGAACATACCGACAGCAAGGCCTGGATCGAGACCTGGGATAAATTCGAGGCGCTCGGTGCAGAGGTGGTGATACCGGGTCACGGCGAGCCGACCGACATGGCGACGGTAAGAAAATACACCCGCGATTACCTGGTGTACCTGCGCGAGAAGATCGCGGCAGTGATCGAGAACGGCGGCACCTTGCAGGAGGCCTACGAGATCGACCAGTCGCCGTACATGCATTTGCCGACCGCCGAATTTCTGGCCAAGCGCAACGCGGGGCAGGTGTTTCAGAGCATGGAGTTCGAGTTCTAGCCCGCTTCTCCCGGTTGTTTGTTGATGTCTCAGGACTGCTGGTATTTCAGCGCCTCGACGCTCATGCACAACTGGACATCGTTGCTCACCACCGAGGAAAGACCTTCCATGCCGAAATCAGCGCGGTTGATCACCGTGCTTGCCTTGACGAGAATCTTCTCTGCCTTGTCGATCTGCGGGTCATCAAGTGACTTCAACGTAACCTTGAAGATGACGGGTTTCGTTATTCCCCGCATTGTAAGGTCACCCTTGAGCACAGCCGTGTCCGTGCCGGTCCACTGGAAGCCATTGCTGACGAACAGGACCTCGGGGTGGTTCTCCACATCGAAGAATTTCTCGCTCTTGAGAATGTTCTCGATGATGCCGCCCCCGGTAGTCAGGCTGCCGGTCTTTATCAGGACCATTGTCTGGCCGTTACTGGTGTCGCCGGGATTGATTGACATGCCGCCATGGAAATCACCGAAGCTGCCCTTGACGCGTGACATTTTGCTGTCCACGCAGAAGCCCACTCGGGAGCTGGCCTGCTGAATCCGGTAGAGGTGGCCGTCGTGTGCCGCTGACAACATGGTCGTCAGTAATGACTCATCGACCACGCTACCCTCGAAGGGTGCACAGAGCTGGTCTTCTTCAGCAACTGCCGCGGCGCTGCCTGTCAGCATTAGCACTGTCAGCAGCATGTGCCTGAAAAGATTTCGCGTATTCATCATGCATTCCTCATGAATATAATTGAGAGGAATTATATCATAATATTATAATATTCTAACATGTGACAGATTGTCGCAGCCCTGTCCGTGGGGGGCAATCTGCGAGTGATCCGGGTGATTCGATGCGGCGCAAGCAATAACGGCCAACACGTAAAAATAGAATTAGTAGATATTACAGAGACTTGAATAAATTCCTGGAGGCGGTGCAGGCATTCGCCGGGCACGCCGGGTATGGCCCCCGTGGACAGCCTTGCGATCCGCACCCGCAGGTGGCTGGCACGCGCAGGTGCGGATCACATCCGCATCAAGGGTGGCGGACGGTCCCCGGCTAGAAGAACTTCTTCGCCATGCCCATCAGGCCATCGGCGCTGAGTAATGAGCCGCCGCTGCTCGACTTGTCGATAATCTGCGGTAACGCGTCTTTCAGGCCATCCAGCAAAGAGCCTTCATCGGTATTGAGTTTTGCTGCCATCTCGGCAATCTTGTCGCTGCCGACAACATCCCGGACCTGGTCGGTGGAGATGTCTTCATTCTTGCCGTCACCCAGCCAGGACTCGGCGACCGATCCCAGCCCTTTGCCTTGCATGGCACTGACGATTCCGCCGAGCT
>CAWHCQ010000008.1:0-20107 GCA_963827755.1 uncultured Gammaproteobacteria bacterium | reverse complement strand
CCAATGTATTGCAGGAATCCCTTGCAGACAACCGCACGCGCGTTGCTCCTGTTAACCGCTGTGCTGGCGCTGTGGCCTGCGGCCGTATCGGCAAAGGCCATCCCGGTGGAACTGCGCCAGACAGGGCAGGGCTGGCAGCTGCTGCGCGACGGTGAGCCGTACTTCATCCGTGGCGCCGGCGGCAGCGCCTCGCTGGAGCAGCTGGCGGCCGCGGGCGCGAACTCGGTGCGCACCTGGGGCGGCGATGACATCGGCGCGCGTCTCGACGAGGCGCATGCCCTTGGCCTGTCCGTGACCGTCGGCATCTGGCTCGGCCACGAACGCCACGGCTTCGACTACAACGACAAGACCCAGGTCGCGCGAACAGCTGGAGCGAGCCCGCGAGACCGTGCTGCGCTACAAGGACCATCCGGCAGTCCTGCTGTGGGGTATCGGCAACGAGATGGAAGGCTTCGAGGACGGCGACAACCCGGCCATCTGGAAGGCGGTGAACGACATCGCCGCCATGGTCAAGGAGCTCGATCCGCACACCCGACCATGACCGTCACCGCCGAGTCGGCGGCGAGCGCATCGAGTACGTGCACAAGCGTGCCCGGCCATCGACATCCACGGCATCAACTCTTACGGCGGCGCCGTAGTCTGTTCCGGAGCGCTACCGCAAGGGCGGTGGGACCAAGCCTTTTGTGCTTACCGAGTTCGGGCCGCCCGGGTCGTGGGAGGTTGCCAAGAGCGACTGGGGCGCTCCCTATGAACTGACAAGCACGGAGAAGGCGGCGTTCTACCGGCAGCAGCTACGAGCGCGCGGTGCTTGGCGCGCCCGGTCTTGCGCTTGGTTCGTACGTCTTTACCTGGGGCTACAAGATGGAAGCGACCGCGACCTGGTTCGGCATGTTCCTTGAAGATGGCGCCCGGGTCGGTGCGGTCGACACCATGACCGAACTCTGGTCCGGCAGCGCGCCGAAGGACCGCGCACCCACGGTCCAGCCCTTGATCATCGAGGGTGAACCGCAGGTGGAACCGGGCGACGAGGTGCGCGTGCGCGCCGTCATTGCCGATCCCGAAGACTCGGTAATCCGCGTGCGCTGGGTGTTGCGGCGCGAGTCCGGCGACTACGCGACCGGCGGTGACTTTCGGCCGATGCTGCCCGAAGTGGAAGGCGCGATTCTCGAGGGCCGCAGCAACGGCGCTCGAGTGCGTATGCCCGAGTACCCCGGGCCGTATCGGCTGTTCCTCTATGCCTACGACGCGGCGGGCAATGCGGCGACGGCCAATGTGCCGCTGCTGGTGAAGGGGGAGGTGCGCACGCCGCTGCCGTTTTACGTCTACGCGGACGGCTTCGAGGGCATGCCCTGGGCCCCTTCCGGGTGGATGGGTGTCGTACGATTCGCTGACCCTGGACGGCGAGCACGCGGACAACCCGCACGAGGGCAAGGCCTGCATCAAGATGCGCTTCACCGGCAAGGTCGGCGACTGGGTCGGCGTTGCCTGGCAGCACCCCGCCAACAACTGGGGCGAGCAGGAAGGCGGCTTTGACCTCAGCGGCGCGACGCATCTGGAACTGTGGGCGCGGGGAGAATACGGTTTCGAGCGGATCAGCATCGGTGTCGGACTGCTCGAAGCGGACAAGGCGCACCCCGATTCGGGCAAGACGAAGATCGAGGACGTCGCCCTGAAGAGCGAGTGGCAGCGCTACCGTATTCCCCTGAAGGAGCTCGACCTGTCGAGCATCAAGACGGGCTTCGTGGTGACCCTCAGCGGGCAGAACACATCGGTTAACGTTTACCTCGACAGCATCCGCTTTATTAAATAGTGCCATTAACGTGTCAGACTTTCCTTATATAGATTCAGTCATTTCCTACAGACCCGGTGACATCACATGGATATATTGCAGTTCCATAAGACTGATGAGCAGGACCTGCAATTGTTTCTCATATAAGGCTACAATGTGCTCTGACATCCTTTTACAGGATGACAGAAACACCAACAGGGGGATTAAAATGAAAAACCTTAACAGGAAAGCGCTATCGGCCTGGCTGATCATTGTTGTTATTGCACTCGCTGGATGTGCCTCTCCAGCACCTTACAAACCAATCCCGGCAATGCCGTCATTTACAACCGAACAGCAGAAGGTATGCGCGCGCGGGTGCAAGGCCATGCATGCCTGCTGCACTCGCAGTTGCAGTGACACGAGGGGGTTGACGGGATCGGCAAGCGTGCACGGTCAATGTGTAGATGACTGCGCCACCAGCCTGGAAGAATGTTACCGTACCTGTATGTAGTGCAAGCGCCTTGATAGAGGGTGTCAGAGTACATCTGTTTCCGATATATGGATGAAAGGTGCTCTGATACCCTTTGTAATATATCTCTATAATTCAATGAGATACAATTTTTGAGCGAGTGTACTTGCTATCTGGCTAATATATCTGCTATATAGCAATCTAAGGAGTGGATATTCCTGTCCATTCCCGCAACTGTCGAAGTCGTTACCGGCGGTAAATACAAGCACCTTTCACATAATACCGGTGGACCGGGCAATGAACCGATTGTTGACGGAAGCAAGTCTCAAAACCGAGAACCTCGAATTTTACGGGACAACCGGCGTAAGCCCGGGAAACCGCGGAAATGGTTTTATGCCGGCCTTTCGCGATTCAATAACGGGGCGGGTAGAAATCTCACGTTTTCGAAACGGCCAGCCCGCACCGGTACATCTGATCGATGGGCTCCCTGAATGCTGGGTAGTCGAGCGCGATGCGGCTAATAAAGCGACAGCCATCACCCAATCGGTCGTAGCGGGCTTTGTCCGTGACGGTTGTTTTTACACCCGTTCCCAGACTGCTGAGCTGATACTGTCTGAAACAACGCTGTAGAAGAACGGGTGTCAGCACATTCACTGCTGATATTCAAATTAATCGTGCTCTGACACCCTTTCCATGAAGGTCCTGGTAATTAACTCCGGAAGTTCCTCCATCAAGTACCAGCTTTTCAACATGGATGGCGGGGCGGTGCTTGCTTCCGGTTCTGTTGAGCGTATCGGCGAAGCGCAAGGCCTGCACCGGCACCGGCTGCACACGGGCACTGACATCACCGAGCGCCGCTACGAGCAGTGCATTGCCGACCACCGCGAGGGGCTGTCGCGTATCGGCATACTGTTACGCGAGTCCGGAGCGGTCACCGGGCTGGCGGAGCTGTTTGCCATCGGCCATCGTGTGGTGCATGGCGGCGAGTCCTTTCGCGAGCCCGCACTGATTACCGAAGCGGTAGTGGAGCAGATACGGGACATGATTCCGCTCGCGCCGCTGCACAATCCGGCCAACGTCATGGGCATCGAGGTCGCGCTGCAAGAAGCGCCGGAGGTCCCCCAGGTTGCCGTATTCGATACCGCCTTCCATCAATCCATCCCCGCGCATGCCTATCGCTATGCCTTGCCCGATGCGCTCTACACCGAACAGCGTGTACGCCGTTACGGTTTTCACGGCACATCGCACGCGTACGTGGCACAACAGGCGGCCGACCTGCTCGGCAAGCCGCTGACGTCACTCAGGCTGATAACCCTGCACCTGGGCAATGGCGCCAGTGCGGCGGCGATTGCGCAGGGCGCAAAGCGTGGATACCTCGATGGGCATGACACCCCTCGAGGGCCTGATCATGGGTACCCGCTGTGGAGACATGGATCCGGCGATCCACTTCTACCTGGCACGTACAACCGGTCTGGACAACGCCGGGATCGAATCCCTGCTCAACAAGGAAAGCGGGCTCAAAGGCATCTGTGGCGCCAATGACATGCGCGAAGTACACCGCCTGGCCGACGCGGGCGATGCGCAGGCCCGGCTGGCGCTGGATATGTATTGTTACCGCATAAAAAAGTATATCGGTGCCTATTACGCAGCACTGGGCGGGCTCGATGCCGTGGTATTTACCGGGGGTATCGGCGAGAACGATGCCCGGGTGCGCGAGCAATGCTGTACGGGACTGGAGGCACTGGGGATTGCACTTGATGCACAGAAGAACGCCAGCCGCCGGAAACGGTGCCTTCGACATCCACACTGAAACGAGCCGGGTCAGCCTGCTGGTGATCCCGACAAACGAGGAACTTGAAATTGCCCTGCAGGCCGTCAGCTGCATCCGGGATTAAATGGTGTCAGAGCACAGTTAACTCTAATATTAGGAGAAAATGTGCTCTGACCTCCTTTCGTGTGACCCCCTTTCGTGCTCCTGTAGGGTCGAATTCATTCGACCAGCGATGTTTCATCCGGGCAGGTGTGCTGCGGTGATATCCGTGAACAAAGGATAACGACCGCGCCTAACCGTGCTGATGCAATAGACATGATGGTGGAGGTAATGACGTCCCCTGCGCAATGCGCCACAGGCCGTTGGCCGAATGAATTCGGCCCTACAAATGCGTCGCAGGCCGTTGGCCGAATGAATTCGGCCCTACAACGGTAATCTAGCACTCGATTTGGGGAAGAGCCCCTTAAGTAAGTGCCAATCTGCTCTGACACCATTTACGCGTAGGCACCCTCTATGAGTAGGGCCACCGCCAGTCACGCGCCTCGGGTTGGTCGATGCCGTGCTCGTGGGCGTAGTTGCGGCAGTCGATCTGCATGTCGCGCAGTTTTTCCTTTACGTGGGCGCCGGCCACCTGCAGGCGCGGCACGCGGTTGATGACGTCGATGGCGAGACTGAAACGGTCGATCTCGTTTTCGATGGCCAGTTCCAGCGGCGTGTTGATATTGCCCTTTTCCTTGTAGCCGCGTACGTGCAGGTTCCTGTGGTTGGTGCGGCGGTAGGCGAGGCGGTGGATCAGCCAGGGATAGCCGTGGAAATTGAAAATGATCGGCTTGTCCAGGGTAAACAGGCTGTCGAAGTCGCGGTCGGACAGACCGTGCGGATGTTCACCGGCCGACTGCATGCGAAACAGGTCGACGACGTTGATGAAGCGGATTTTCAGATCCTCGAAGTGCTCGCGCAACAGGGCCGTGGCCGCCAGCGCCTCCTGGGTGGGGATGTCGCCGCAACCCGCCATCACCACGTCCGGTTCAAAACCCTGGTCGTTGCTGGCCCAGTCCCAGGTACCGATACCCTTGGTGCAGTGCCTGATCGCAGCGTCCATATCCAGGAATTGCAAATGCGCCTGTTTGTCGGCAACGATGACGTTGACGTCATCCCGGCTGCGCAGACAATGATCGGCCACGGACAGCAGCGTGTTGACGTCCGGCGGCAAATAGATCCGCGTTACCTGTGGGTCCTTGTTGACCACCACGTTGAGGAAGCCGGGATCCTGGTGGGTAAAACCATTATGGTCCTGGCGCCATACGGTGGAGGTGATCAGCAGATTCAGTGAAGAGACCGGCGCCCGCCAGGGAATCTCTGCGCAGATTGCCAGCCACTTGGCGTGCTGGTTATACATGGAATCGATGACGTGCACGAAGGCCTCGTAGGTGGCGAAGAAGCCATGCCGCCCGGTCAGCAGATAGCCCTCCAGCCAGCCCTCCAGGGTATGCTCGGAAAGCATTTCCAGCACCCGTCCGTCGGGCGAGAGTTCGCCGCCGTCCGCGTCTTCCGGCAGGTAATCGGCCAGCCAGAGTTTCTTGCTCACCTCGTAAATGGCGTGCAACTTGTTGGAGGTATTCTCGTCCGGACCGAAGACGCGGAAGTTGGTCATGTTCCTGCGCATGATGTCGCGCAGGAACTCGCCCAGCGGCGGCGTATTCGCCACCTCCTTGAGGGCCGGGGAGGGTACCTCGATAGCGTACTTGCGAAAGTCCGGCATGCGCAGGGCCTTGCGCAACAGGCCGCCGTTGGCGTGCGGGTTGGCGCTCATGCGGCGCACGCCGGTGGGCGCCAGCGCCCGCAGTTCCGGCCGCAGCTTGCCGCTGTCGTCGAACAGTTGCTCCGGTTTGTAACCCTTCAACCAGTCTTCCAGCATTTGCAGGTGCGCCGGATTGTCATGCATGCCCGACAGCGGCACCTGGTGCGCCCGCCAGAAACCCTCGACCTTCTTGCCGTCGACTTCCTTCGGTCCGGTCCAGCCCTTGGGTGTGCGCAGCACGATCATCGGCCAGTGGGCACGTGTCGCCGTGCCGCTTGCGCGCGCCTGTTGCTGGATGGAACGAATCTCCGCCAGGCAGCGGTCCAGGGTCGCGGCCATGGTCTGGTGCAGGACCTGTGGATCATCCCCTTCGACAAAGACAGGGGTTCCAGCCATAACCGCGGAACAGGTCTTCCAGTTCCTGGTGCGGAATGCGCGACAGCAGTGTGGGGTTGTTGATCTTGTAGCCGTTCAAATGCAGGATCGGCAGTACCGCGCCGTCGCGGATCGGGTTGAGAAACTTGCTGGAGTGCCAGGAGGTGGCCAGCGGGCCGGTTTCCGCTTCGCCGTCACCGACCGCGACCGCCACCAGCAGGTCGGGATTGTCGAACGCCGCGCCAAAGGCGTGCGATACGCTGTAACCCAGTTCGCCGCCCTCGTGGATCGACCCGGGCGTCTCCGGCGTGCAGTGGCTGCCAATGCCGCCGGGAAACGAGAACTGCCTGAAGAATTTCTGCATGCCTTCCACGTCTTCGCTCTTGTCCGGATAGATCTCTGAATAAGTACCTTCCAGGTACACCGGCGCCAGTACCCCGGGCGCACCGTGGCCCGGACCGGCGAGAAAAATGGCGTTCAAATCCTCTTTGACGATCAGGCGGTTCAGGTGGGTGTACATGAAGGACAGGCCCGGGCTCGCGCCCCAGTGGCCCAGCAGCCGGTTCTTGATATGCTCCGGCTTCAGCGGCTCCCTCAGCAGGGGGTTTTCCTGCAGGTAGATCATGCCCGCCGCCAGGTAGTTGCAGGCCCGCCAGTAGGCATCGATGTTCGCGAGCACTTCCGGAGACAGCGGTTTTTCAGTGATTTCCAGTTCAGATATAGCAACAGACATTATGAAATCCTCATTGCAGTAAAGGCTTGCGGCCGGGGTAACCCTGCTGAAAATGCGAGCGTTCTTTCCGTACGACAACGGCAAGTAAAACCTGCGTACTTTCGGAGAATCCTCTCCATGAAATCCCGGCAGCTCAGGGCCTGCCCGCGGGATGCGTCGGCCGGGGATAACGGCCATGATGCATATTATTCGCCACCGGAAAAATGGATGTCATCGAAGTACAGCGTGCCAAACGTCAGCTGGTTGCTTGCCGATCGTGCGTTCCAGAAGCCCAGGTAGAGCACGTTGGCCAGATCGAGTGCGACAGCCTGTCCCGTAAAATCAACCAGCGGTATTTCATAGACGGCCCAGTTAGCGGACATCGTTGGCGTGTAAGCCGACAGTGATACCTTGGGAGCTGGCTGTCCCCCAGCCGGATTTTCAATCTGCACGGTCAGGTTGGCAAAACCGGGCATCGCCGAGGTATCGGTATCGATACCGAACTTCAGGGTCTGGTAGGCAGAGATATCCTGGCCGAGGGTAAAATTGAATATAAAGCCGCCGTAGGTCTTTCCCGTGTTCGTGAAATCCGCCGCCAGCACCTTGCTGCCGTCCAGGGCCGTGACTGCCGTGCTGTTTTCGTTGGTGTTGGTGACATTGCCGCCCCAGTCCGCACCGTTGATGATGGCGCTGTAGGGCAGTAACGCTTCTGTATGGCTTTCCGAGTAAACACCCAGTTCCGGGCTGACCGGATCGGTGCCAATCGTGTAGGTACCGGCGCCGCCGTCTACCTGGTATACCCTGACATAATCGACCAGCATGGTCTGGGGCCACGGCGTGCTTGTATCCGGCGCGCCGCCCAGCGTTCCGCCGATCGCCACGTTGAGGATCATGAAAAACTCTTCCAGAAACTCTTCCATCGTGGCCGGGTCGATAGCCCTGTAAAAATAGGGTATGTCATCGATCTTTCCCACGATTCCGCTTGCATCCCACTCTGCCGAGAAAACATGAAAATCATCGGCAAGTGAGTCAGCCAGGGTCAGCTCTTCACTAAAGTATATCCAGCCGGGATCGTACTGGCAGGGATTCGAGCTCACGGCGTCATTGCACCAGTGCAGGGTGAAATGTGTCGTGTTTGCATTGGAATAACGGTTGTTCATCTCCATGACATCTATTTCGCCCGTCCGTGGCCAGCCGACGCTCGGGAAATTTTTACCCAGCATCCAGAATGCCGGCCAGGCGCCTGTCCCCACGGGAGGTTTAATGCGCGCCTCGACTTTGCCGTATTTAAAGGCAAACTTGTTGAGTGTATTGAGCCTGGCGGAAGTAATTGTTCCATTGCGTTTGCCGCACGCCGGGGGCGATGCGCATTGCGCAGAAATCGCCAGGTTACCGCCGGCAACAGACGTGTTGTTCGCAGAGCTTGTATACAACTGCCACTCGTCATTGCCCCAGCCAAAGCTACCGTAGCCGGTTTCATAAGACCAGTTTGACAGGTTGAGACCGGTGCCATCGAACTCGTCGCTCCAGACCAGGCGTGATAGACGGCCTTGGTCTTGAGGGTTGCATGACAGCCACCGACATCGGGGCAGGCGTGGGAGATAAAAATATTATCCAGGTAAAAATCGGCGTCTCCGCCGGTGACTTCGATGACGAAGGCATTGACCACGTTTTCCAGGTCGAGACCGGCGCCCGGACCCGGGTCGGCGAGCAGGTCGGCAAAATCAACGGCAACCCTGCGCCAGCTGCCAACGGTGAAATCGCCAGGCTGCCAGCGCCACCTGCCCCAGGTCCGGGTAGCCACTGTCGATCTTCACGGTCAGGACGGCCCCGGCCGAGAGGCTGTTGACCTTGATGTCGAACACCAGTTGGCCGAGGCCCGCACCGGAAAGGTCGAAACCGGAATCGAGCACGGGGTCTGCGCCCAGGTCGGCCGTGCCCAGGTAAATGTTGGCCACGCCACCGCTGGCGGAAAAATGCCAGACGGTATTGCCGGGGTCTGCGGGATCGGTGAAGTTCGGGTCGTTGACCACCACGGCACCCGGTCCGGTGTAGCCTCCCACGGTCAGTGTGGTGGAGGCACTCGTGGCGCCGACATCGACGCTGACCGTCGCTGGTCCGTCGAGCAAACAGGTCAAGATTCTCGACGTACTGATTCGTGCCCTGACCAAGTACCTGCTTTAGCAGCAGCAACATATCCTGCAGGTTGATGACCCCATCCGGTGCGCCTGCCGGGTAGATGTCGCCATGAGACAGTTCCAGCGCGGTTGGGGCAAGCAGGTTTAGCGCAATCCGGGAGGCGATCAGGTAATCGGCACTGTTGATCAGGCCATCAGGCGCACCGAGGGGGGCAAGATCCCCGTCGGCATAAATGGGTGGCGTTGCCTGTACCGCACCCGCCATGCAGACGGCCCAGAGCAATACCATTTTTAAAACGAAATTCTTCACGTTATGCGCTACCTGAAAAGGGCAGACTTTCACACCACTCCCTGGTGAAAATTGCTCATGCTTTTACATCCATGATTTTAACCAACAATCGTAGCCGTTCCCATAAAAAAAGGGCGGCCTGAAGGCCGCCCAGAGGAGGAGTCAACTGTTAGACCGCTTTCTTCTGGCTGTGGATATTCACAACGAAAAGCAGGCCGCTGTCTTTTGGGCGTTGGTTATCCGGGTTATGCCGGGACCGTGCCTTCGTCATGTTCTACTTCTATGTCACTCAGGTCCCTTCCGGGAAACAGGGCATAGACCCGTTTCCAGGCGACATCGATGTCCTCTGCATGTATTGTGGCCGTCGCCCGTGTGATGTCGCCACCCCTGATGACGAAAGTGAAGACCTGCTCGTTCCTGTCGTTGCTAATCTGCATTGCAGTGTCCTCGCATTCTTTGAAATATCTGCTATATAGCAAAAGATTAACAGCTATATAGCAGCTAAGTCAAGGCTAACTTTTTTACTGATTTAATGTGAATCAATTATCGGTGGTAACCATATGAAACTACTGAGTTTTACCATTAGCGCTAAGGCAACTTACGGTGCTCTCAAGGGACGGCGGCGTCGTCGACATCGGGGCACGCCTTGGCAGCCGCTACCCGGACATCAAGGCGGTGCTTGCAGCTGATGCGTTACTTGAGCTGTATTCGCTGATGGAGTCGGTGACAGCTGATTACGAGGCCGACCACATCGAGTTTTTGCCGGTGATAATGAATCCGGCCAAGATTCTCTGTATCGGGTTGAATTACGAGAGTCACAGAATGGAAACAGGGCGTGACAGGACGACCCGCCCGGTTGTATTTACGCGGTTTGCCGATACGCAGGTCGGGCACCGGCAGCCTGTCATATTGCCGCGGGTATCTGATCAGCTGGACTACGAAGGCGAACTCGCTGTTGTGATCGGCCGGGGAGGGCGCGCGATCGAAAAAGATGCAGCGATGGATCACGTGGCCGGGTACAGCTGCTACAACGATGCAAGCGTGCGCGACTGGCAGAGCCATACCTCACAGTTCACAGCGGGCAAGAATTTTCCGCAAACCGGTGGTTTCGGGCCCTGCCTGGTGACCGCCGATGAGATCGATGATGTCCACAATCTTGCCATTCGGACGCGCCTCAATGGCGAGATTATGCAGGACTCGAATACTCGCCGGCTGATCTTCAGTATTCCGGAAATTATCGAATATATTTCTGCGTTTACTCCCCTGTCCGCCGGCGACGTGATCGCGACGGGAACGCCCGGCGGTGTCGGCTTCAAACGGAACCCGCAGGTCTTCCTGAAGCCGGGTGATGAAATCGTGATTGATATTGAAAAGGTCGGATTGCTTGCTAATCCGGTGGTTGCGGAGACATAGCCTTTACGCCGGCTTGATAGTACTGGCTGCTATATAGCTATGTTAACATCAAGCATCAACGCATCAAGCATCAACCGGAGAACTGTGATTTCTAAAAACGTACTCATTCTATTCGCAGCCATATTCCTGCTGGCTGCCTGCGATTCTTCACAGAAAATTTCAGCTGAAACGCCGCTTGCGAATGTCAGCATCATCAAGCGGGCGTTCAACCCGACACTCGACGGCCAGTGGATAGGCAACGGTATCTCCTACGGTGCCTACCGGGATGGAGAGGGGCCCGACAAGGGGAGTCTTACCTCAAAAGAAAATATTCTTGAAGATCTTCAGCTGCTTTCAAAAAGATGGAACCTGATCAGGGTATACGATTCGGGAGAGCAGTCGCAAAACATCCTCGAGGTGATTCGGGACAACAAGCTGCCCATACGCGTCATGCAGGGCGCGTGGCTGGCAGGACACCAGACGCCGGAACAGAATCAGGCGCAGGTGGACCAGGCCATTGAGCTGGCAAACCGGTTTCCCGACATCATCGTTGCAGTCAATGTCGGCAACGAGATCTTTGTCGACTGGTCAGGGCACAAGATCGAGGACATGGATAGAGTGGTGGGATATATCCGCGATGTGCGCTCGAAAATCAGGCAACCGGTTACGGTGAATGATGATTACAACTTCTGGAACAAGGAGCACGCAAAAACAATAGCCGCTGAGATTGATTTTATCGGCCTGCATGCCTATGCCTTCTGGAATAATAAAACTCTTCAGGAAGCCATGAGCTGGACAGATTCGATCTACCGCGATATTCAAGAACGATATCCGGACCATTTGATTGCCTATACCGAGACCGGCTGGCCGACCAGCAGGGTCTATGACACCACCAGTTACGAGGGCAAGCTTATCGGCAAGGCCGGGGAAGATGAGCAGAAGATCTTCTTCGACCAGTACGATGCGTGGGTAAACGAAAACGGGGTGATCTCGTTGTATTTCGAAGCCTTCGATGAAAACTGGAAGGGTGGCTTTGACGGCGAGAATCCAATGGACAAGGCTGAAAAGCACTGGGGCGTGTATAAAGCCGACCGGACACCGAAGAAGCTGCTTCAGTAAGCCGGGATGCACAGCCCCTGTCGGGGTGTGCTGTAACTCCTGAGAATGACCGGGTTCGAACTAAAACCGGGGGCTAGTTCATATACGCGACGGCTTCTTCACCCGGGTTGGGTAATCCGGCAATCCTCCATAGATTGAGACAGCTTCCGAACTGCCGCTTGAGTTCATGTTTCTCAAAACCAACGGCTTTACATACACTGCGTATCGGCGGCAGTGCACCCAGTCTCAGGTATTTGTCACGGATAATTTCGATCAAGTGCCAGTGTTTATCCGTCAGCTCGATGTCTGCCTCGCGGGCCCTGCCTTCAGTGAAGGCGCGCGTCCAGTCCAGCGGGTCAAGGAGGTATCCTTCCTTGTCTATGAGGACGTAAGACTCTGAATTATTGACATATTCCAAATATTGAAGCTGGGTCATCGATAGGTCTCCTATCTGCTATAGAGCAACCACTATACATGGCAATATTATTAATATAAGTGATAAATTATGAATGTATATCAATAATATCGATATAGTGTCGGAATGGAATTACGCCAGTTAAGCACGCTGATCGCCCTGATCAACAATGATTTCAGCGTTTCACGCACCGCAGAAAAACTGTTCCTGGTGCAGTCGGCAGTCTCGCAGCAATTGAAGCGCCTGGAACAGGAGCTGGATTGCGATGTGTTTATTCGCAAAGGTAAACGACTGGTTGGTTTGACAGATTTCGGCAGGCAGGTCGAAGAACAGGCGCACTATGCGATCCAGAGTGTTAAAAATATCCGTCGCATGGCACAGGATGCGCAACAACTGAGCCATGGTGTCCTGCGCATTGGCTGTACGCATACCCAGGCGCGCTATATTTTACCGCTGGTGATCAACCGGTTTCACCAGAGTTACCCGAATGTTGAATTGCAGATGCACCAGGGTACCCCGCAGCAGCTGGTAGAGTTGGCGGTCAACGATGTGGTGGATTTTTCTATATGCACCGAAGAGCTGGCGCAGTCGGAAATGCTGGCGAGCATTCCCTGTTACCGCTGGAACCGTTGCCTGATTGCCTTGCCTGATCACCCGATTTTGAAACTAAAGCAGCCCGGCTTGAAGGACCTGTGTGACTATCCCCTTATTACCTACGTAATGGGTTTTACAGGACGCAAGAAGCTGGATGAGACCTTCCAGCATGCACAGCTCAAGCCCAACATCGTGTTAAGTGCAGCGGATACCGATATCATTAAAACCTACGTGCTGGATGGAATGGGAATTGGAATTATTGCCTGCATGGCATTTAATGCTGAAATTGATAAACCACTACGTTCCAGGGATATAAGCAAGCTGTTCCCCTGGGAAGTTTCGCGCATTGCCTATCTGAAAAACAAGTATATTCATCGTCACCAGCAAACCTTTATCGACCTGTTCCTGGACACCATTCGCGAAGATAAAAGCCCGCGCTTTGTGGCTTTGTAAAGCGCAGCGCGCGACACAAAGCTGTGACCCGAAACAAGGCATGCTGAAGCGGGTCGCTCTATCATCAGTGCGTCATTTTTTATCCGATAGAACTGCTATTTGTCTGGTACTATTATTGCCAATCTTTAAACGGTGAAAAAATCACCTCACGGGGGACGCTACACAATGCAAATCGGAATGGTCGGACTGGGACGCATGGGAAGCAATATGTTGTTGCGCTTGCATGCGGGTGGGCATCAATGTGTCGGCATGGATCTGTCGCCGGAAAATGTAGAGCAGATGCAGGCCGAGGGCGTCAGGGCGACAACCTCCCTGGATGAATTCGTGTCCTGGCTGGAGCCGCCGCGAACCGCCTGGTGCATGGTGCCGCATGGTGAAGCAACCGAGCAGACCGTGAAGGCCCTGGGTGAACGCTTCAGTGCAGAAGATATCGTCATTGACGGCGGCAACAGCTACTTCAAGGACGATGTGCGCCGTGCGCAGGAATTATCAGCAGCTGGAATTCATTATATCGATGTCGGCACCAGCGGCGGTGTATGGGGGCGCGAGCGGGGCTACTGCCTGATGATCGGCGGACCGAAAGTTGCGGTGGATTATCTCGACCCGGTATTTCGTTGCCTGGCTCCCGGGCTGGGCGATATCCCGGCGACGCCTGGACGGCCGGCGAACAAGGGCAGTGCCGATAGCCGGTTATTTTCACTGCGGCCCTGCGGGTTCCGGCCACTTTGTGAAGATGATCCACAATGGCATTGAATACGGCATGATGCAGGCCTATGCGGAGGGCTTCGATATTATGAAGAATGCCGCCAGGGAATCGCTGCCGGAGGACATGCGTTATGAACTGGATCTTGGTGAAATCGCCGAGGTATGGCGGCGTGGCAGTGTCGTGAGTTCATGGCTGCTGGACCTGTGTAGCATCTCGCTGCAGGAAGATCCGCAGTTGGGAAACTTCAGCGGGTATGTGCAGGATTCAGGAGAAGGCCGCTGGACGGTACAGGCTGCCATTGAAGAAGAGGTGCCGGCGGAGGTATTGACCGCTGCCTTGTATACCCGGTTTCGCTCCCGCCAGGAGCATACCTTCGCCGAGAAAATGCTTTCAGCCATGCGCAGCCAGTTTGGTGGCCACACGGAGAAAGCAAGCAACGCGGGAGATGCGTAGATGAGTGCAGCGGAAAATGCCAATCCACTCACCGTGGGCCTGTCCGAGGCGATTCTGCCGCAACCCTGCACCCTGGTGATTTTCGGCGGCGCGGGCGATCTTTCCGGGCGAAAACTGTTGCCGGCGATTTACAACCTGGGCGTGGACGGCGTGCTGCCTGCCAATTTCGCCGTACTCGGCTTCTCCATTGAAGAGATGGATGATGCCGGATACCGCGGGTTTGCGCGCCAGGGTGTCGAGCGTTTTTCACGCCAGGCGCTGGATGAAGAGCACTGGCCGAATTATGAGCGGCAGCTGTTTTATCAACAGGGCAGTTTTGATGATCCTGCCGCCTATGAAAGACTGAAGCAGCGCCTGGATGAAATAGAGCCGCAGTTCGGAATTCCGGGCAACCGGGTTTTTTACCTTGCTATTCCACCGCGTCTTATCGGTGTTTGCGTGCAGCAACTCAAGGCTGCAGGGCTGGTGCAGGACGAGACATCCGATGGCCCGTTCTCTCGCATCATTGTGGAAAAACCCATTGGCCGCGACCTGCAGAGTGCCGAAGAGGTGAACGAAATTATCGGTGCATGCTTTGCCGAGCAGCAGATTTATCGTATCGATCATTACCTTGGCAAGGAGACCGTACAGAATATCCTGGTCATGCGTTTTGGCAATGCGATCTTTGAACCCTTGTGGAATTCCAAGCATATCGACCACGTGCAGATAACCGTGGCAGAGGCGGAGGGCGTTGGAACCCGCGCCGGTTATTACGAGAGTGCAGGCGCGCTTCGCGATATGGTGCAAAATCATATCCTGCAGTTGCTTTCTCTTATGGCCATGGAGCCACCCTGGTCCATGGATGCCGACGTGATCCGTGACCACCGGCTGGATGTGTTGCACTGCTTGCGGCCCCTTAAAATAGAGGATGTCGAGTCGCATGTTGTGCGTGCCCAGTATGCGCATGGCTTTTTCCAGGGTGATGATGTGCCCGGTTATCGTCGCGAAGAAGGCGTCGCCAGTGATTCAACCACGGAAAGTTATGTGGTGCTGCGACTGTTCATTGATAACTGGCGCTGGGCCGGTGTTCCCATCTATATCCGCACCGGGAAGCGATTGCCGAAGCGGGTCAGCGAAATTGCGGTGCAGTTCAAGGATGTGCCGCATATCCTTTTCAATTCAGACAACGACCACCCGCTTGACCCCAATGTGCTGGCGTTGCGTCTCCAGCCGGACGAGGGTTTGTCCCTGCGCATCGCCACCAAGTTACCCGGGTCGCGGGTGAAGATCTATCCTGTGAAAATGGATTTTCGCTATGGCAGTACGTTTGGCGATCAATCCCCCGAGGCCTATGAGCGTTTATTGATTGATGTAATGGCGGGAGACGCCACCCTGTTCATGCGGCGTGACGCCGTCGAGGCATCCTGGCGCTGGATACAGCCCTTGCTCGATGCCTGGGACCAGGGTAACAAACGCTGGCTGCCGGAATATCCGGCAGGTACCTGGGGACCGGTGGAAGCCGACCGATTGATTGAAGACGACGGGCGGCGCTGGCGCGTGCTATGAAGGAATTATCTTCTGCAACTATTACTGCATCCGGGACACGGGTCAATCTGGCCGACATCGAACTGGCACTCAACCGGCTTTGGGTAGCACTGCATGGCGAAGGCGAGGAGGAGCAAGGGGTAACGCGTGCCTGCATGTCCAATCTCATTATCGCCTGTCAGACGGAAGAACAGGCACGCAATGTCAGTGAACGTATTCCAGAGTTGGTGGAGAGGCATCCGGCACGGGTATTTTTACTGACCGCATGTGCGCCAAAAGGCCATTCCATCGAGGCCGAGGTTTCGGCTCACTGCCGGCTTACCAACGGCAGCAAGCAACTCTGCTCCGAGCATGTCGATATCCGCTTTGACCCGGCATTGGCAGGGCGTCTTGGATCCGTGTTGCGCCCCCTGTTGATTGGTGATTTGCCGACGGCCCTGTGGTGGGCGAGTAATCAACCGCCACCGCTTAGTGAAGGCCTGTTCGATACCCTGGCAGAGCTGGCAGACCAGGTGATTTATGACAGTGTCGGCTGGCCAAACCCGGCCGAGGGCGTACGTGCCATGACACGCTGGGTAATGGGGGAAAAACGGCCGGTATTTAACCTGGCATGGCGTTACCTGAAGCCGTGGCGGCGTATCCTGGCACAGGTACTGGATCCCAGGGTGGCGCCGGGTGCATTGCAGAATATCGATTCAATCCGCATCGAGCACGGACCCCATGCGCTGCCAATGGCATGGTTGCTGATTGGCTGGCTGGCGGCCCGGTTACAATGGAAGCCGCAGAAAGGGGAAGTACATTCAGGCAGTGAAGTGGGCTGGGCCTTTCGTGCGCCACAAGGGGATCTACGGGTGCAGATTCACCGCTCTTCCGAAGGTATCGCACAGGTCCGCAAGTTGAACCTGGCATGGCAGGGTGCTGCACCGGGGCGTGCCGGTTTTCTGTATGGCGATGATCACAGGTTGTCATTGCTGCCGGAAGAATCCACCTTGCCGGCCACCAGTATTCCCGCACGCGAAGTGCCCCTGGAGATGATGATCGCCGCACAACTCGCCCACCGCACGAAAGATCCCCTGTTTGAGCAATCCATCGCCGTTGCGCAAGTCATGGCGGGTGTTCTGAACAAGCAGGCGGCTCGATGAACAGTGAAAACAGGAGAAGCATGAAATTACTGGAAGGAAAATGGGCGCTGGTGACAGGATCCAGCCGCGGCATCGGCCAACAGATTGCAACGGGGCTGGCCGATCGCAAGTGCAACCTGGTCGTTCACGGGCGCAAGCCGGAAAACACGGCCAGGACGGTTGAACTGCTCAAATCATCCGGTGTACAGGTACACAGCGTCAGTGGGGATTTATCGAGCAGGGAAGGTATCCAGTCCGTGATCGACGCGGTACGCTCAGGGCCCGGACACGTCGATATTCTCTACAACAATGCCGCCGTAATGAGTCAATGGAAACCGGTCTGGGAAGTGACCGCTGAAGAATGGCTGGATATCTTTCGTATCAACCTGCTGGCGATGATCGCCCTGTGCAATGCCTTTGGACCGGAGATGAAGCGCCGCGGCTATGGTCGTATCATTAACCTGTCATCCGGGATCAAGGACACCCCGAATCTTGCACCTTACGGTGTTTCCAAGGCCGCGGTCGAAAAATATTCCCGGGACCTGGCATTTGAACTGAAAGGCAGCAATGTGCTGGTAAATTACCTCGATCCGGGCTGGCTGAAGACCGACATGGGCGGACAGGACGCCATGTACCCGGTCGAGGACGTATTGCCGGGCGCACTTGTCCCGGCTCTGCTGGACGACAACGGGCCAAGCGGCCGGTTATTTGCGGCACAGGATTATCGCATGCTGGTTTGCTAGAAAACTGAAAGCAGTACCAGCCGGGAAAAACTCTGCTAGAGTACGTTAGCATAATCACCAGGATGCACCGGGCTGCACAAGCCGGATTTACAGAGGTGACCAGGTCTTGCTGAAAAAAATTCTTCTTCCGACCATTTTGCTGGTGCTTGCCTATGGTTTCTGGGTAAGCCCGAACTTCAAGGCCATTGCCGCGGGCGTCGCCATCTTTTTGTTCGGCATGTTGTCGCTGGAGGAGGGCTTCCGCGCCTTCACCGGCGGGGCCCTCGACCGGATTCTGAAGCGCACCACATCCTCCACCGGCAAGAGTCTGCTGTTCGGTATCGTCAGCACTTCGCTGATGCAGTCCAGTTCGCTGGTCTCGGTGATTACCATCTCCTTTCTCAGTGCGGGACTCATCACCCTGACCGCCGGCATCGGCATCATCTTCGGTGCCAACCTGGGCACCACGACCGGGGCCTGGCTGATTGCCGGTTTCGGGCTCAAGGTCAATATTGCCGCCTATGCCATGCCGCTGCTGGCGTTCGGCGTGATCCTGGTTTTCCAGTCTTCGAAGTCACTCAAGGGTATCGGTTATATCCTCGCCGGACTGGGATTTCTGTTTCTCGGCATTCACTACATGAAAGAGGGTTTCGAGACCTTCAAGGAAACCATCAACCTGGCCGAGTACGCGGTCGCCGGGTATCCCGGGGTGCTCCTGTTCACGGCCATCGGCATTTTTGCCACCGTGGTGATGCAGTCCAGCCACGCCACCCTGGTGTTGATCATCACCGCGCTGGCGGCTGGCCAGATTACCTATGAAAACGCACTCGCGCTGGCCATCGGCGCCAATGTCGGTACCACCATCACCGCAATCCTGGGTGCGATGAGCGCCAACGAAGCCGGTAGACGCCTGGCGGCTGCGCACTTTGTCTTTAACATGGTAACAGGTGCCATCGCCATCGCGTTTATCTATCAGCTGGTCGATATCGTGAACGGGACATCGGGTCTGCTGGGGATCGCCGACGAGAACTACACCCTCAAGCTGGCCGTGTTCCACACGATATTCAACCTGATCGGCATCGTCGTGATGCTGCCACTGCTGAATCGGCTGGTCGTCTGGCTGGAAGAGTTTATCCCGGAGAAGAAACCCGAAGTGGACCAGCCAAAATACCTGTCCGAGTCCTCGGCGGAATTTCCCGGCACGGCGATGGAGGCGGTCCGACTGGAGACCATGCGCCTGTACGAGGCCGCACTGCGCATCATCATAGACGGCCTCGGCCTGAAGGTGGCTGACGTGCTCTCGAGTGTCGACCTGGAGCAGCAGGTCAAGGCACAGGCGCGGGTTCATCAGTTCGACATCGACGCGATGTACGAAAAGCACATCAAGGGTATATACAGCGCCATTGTTGCCTTTATCAGCGAGACGGCATTTTCCCGCAGGGAGGAGCAGTCGACCGACCTGCAGAGACTCAGGGAAGCCGGCACACACCTGGTGGAAGCCATCAAGGATACCAGTCAGCTGCAGGAGAACCTGGTCCACTACGTGGGTTCTGAAAACCTGAAAATGCGCGAAGTCTACAACCGGGTCAGGCTGGAGATGGGTTTGATCATCCGTGACCTGGAGGAGATGCGCGCTTCCGGCGGCGGCGTGCTGGATATCCTCTCGCTGGACGGTCTGAAGCTGCTGGTGGAAGAGGAGCAGAAGCGCGTCAACCAGGTCACGACCGAACTGATCGGCAGGCGGGATATCACCCCGGCCATGGGATCCTCGCTGATCAACGACAGCGTTTTCGCGCATGACATTTCCATGAACCTGATTCGGGCCGCACAGACCCTGTTCGTGGCGGGCGAACAGTCTCCGTCACAGGCGACCTACGATGTCGTGCTGGACAAGAACGAACTCACACGGATCGGTGCCGATGGCGACACCGGGAACCCGAACAGCTAATCCAGGCAGGGGAGAGGATTCAATGAAAAGAAAAAAACTCTTACAGAAGCTCGGTGAGTTCCTCGACAGGGACGGGCGCAAGCAGCGTAAACACCGCGAAGAACTGAAGATGCTGCTGAAAAAACTCAGGAAAAAGGAAGTCGAGCTGAAAGAAAAAATGCGCCTCGAGAAAGACGCGCGCAAACTCAAGCGACTGGGCATGGAGCGCGAAATTATCAAGGCGCAGCGCATCAAGGGGTTGAAGGCCCTGGAGGACCTTAAGGAATAGAGCACCTGCCTTTCCCGGGCGTCGATCCCTCCGGCTTTTTATCCGGAGCGGCAGCATGCCGTGCGGCCGCTTCAGTTTCCGTCGCCGGGT
>CAWHCQ010000007.1:0-75035 GCA_963827755.1 uncultured Gammaproteobacteria bacterium | reverse complement strand
CAACAGGCTGACGAGGGTCGTTTTGCCGCTGCCGGACGGACCGACCAGGGCAATGGTTTCGCCGGCGGCTATCTTCAGGTTGATGTCCTGCAACACCGGGCCCTCGCTGCCGTAGTGGGTGTAGGACACATCCCTGAACTCAATGTTGCCCCGCACCCGGTCGATCGTGATGTGGCCCTGGTCGATTTCCGGGGATTCGTCAATCAGGCTGAACACACTTTCCGCAGCGGCCAGCCCGCCCTGCAAGTGGACATTAACCTTGGTCAGGCGTTTGATCGGTGACGACAGCAGGGCCAGGGCGGTAATCAGTGACACGAACTCGCCGACCGTGATGTCCCCGCTCTGTGCCTGTATGGCGGCGAAGTAGACCACGATCGCGAGTGCGCACGACGGTCAGGATCTGGACAACCGGCACGTTGATTTCGGAGGCGGCTGCCACCTTCATATGGTAGCGCCTGATCCAGTTGTTTATGTGCTGAAAACGTTTTTTCTCATACGTCTCCCCGCCAAATATCCTGACCTCGCGGTTGCCGTTGATGGCTTCCTGAATCACCCGCGTGAGGTCGCCGACCGAGTCCTGCAGGGAGCGGCTCAGCCTGCGCATGCGCTGGCTGAAATAGCGGATTACCAGTGCCGTGGGCGGGGCGATCATGAACACGACCAGTGACAGTTGCCAGTTTATATACAGGGCATAGCCGAGCAGTCCGATGATGGTCAGGCTGTCCCTTACCAGAGTGACGATGACTTCGGTGGCTGCTGCCATCACCCGCGACACGTTAAACGTGTGCTTGGAAATGATGTTGCCGGAGGAGTGATTGTCGAAATAGTGAATTGGCAGGATCTGCAGCCTGCTGAACATTTCCTGGCGCAGATCCATGACCACACGGGTCGCGACCCATTTCATACCGTAGCCGCTGATGAAGCTGGCAATGCCGCGCACCGTAAACAGCAGGATCAGCAACAGGGGCAGCGTCACCAGGGTGTCGACGATTTTGGAGACAAAGGTTTCATCCAGCAGCGGTTTCATCAGTGCCGGCATGGCGGGCTCAGGTGGGCGCGCAAAGGCCACGGTTCCCAGCAGGGAGAACAGGAATGTCTTGCGATACGGCAGCACATAGCGGAGCAGGCGCAGGTACAGGTCTTTACTGTTCATCGGAATAGACACAGGGAGCGATGACTCGAAGTATGTTGCAAGCATCCGGACTTTACCATTGGCACGCGCCCTGGCGCTACAGCATGTTATTGAAAACAATGAATATTTACCGGGATATTCAGCGGTGGTCGCGCCCGGTCCGGCGTGCCCGGTTGCGGTCGCCGCCGCCCCGGTCGCCTCCCGGCTGCTTATGTATAATAGTTTCCCGAAAATACCGGCGTGCCGGGATCGGCGGCTTCCGCCATGTACACATAACAACAGTCCAGGGGAAATTCTTGTGCCCAATCCTGACACCGCATCCGTCGCAGCTGCGAACAAGCTTGTCCAGGCCAATGCAAAAAATCTCTACGAAGTAAGCCAGGCGGATCTCCCGCTGCACTGCCCGATGGACGGCATGAGTCTGTGGAATTCACATCCTCGCGTCTATCTCCCATTGAAGAAACCGGGAAGGCGAAATGCCCCTACTGCGGCGCCGATTTCATTCTGAAAGACTGACGCAGCCGCATCATCGTGAGCACGGGGTGCGGGTATTGCCCCACCGCGGGCAGGCACAGGGTGGTCTGGCGTTTCAGTGACGGCAAGCCCGGGCATGACAACCAGAGCCTGGGCCTGGTTGATGCCCTGCAGCGCCGCATACCGATCGAGACCTATGACATTCCCGTGCGGCCCGGTGCCGGCCTCGACTGGATGATCGGCCGCTTCCCGGCGGGTTCCCTGCTGCCGGACCCCTGGTTGATGCTGGGTGCCGGCCATTCCACCCACCTGCCGTTGCTGGCGGCGCGGCGTGCCCGTGGCGGCCGGGCGGCGGTACTGATGACGCCGGATTTACCCAAGTCCCTGTTTGATCTGTGCGTGATCCCTGAACACGATCGACCTAAAGCGGCGGCAAATATCCTCGTCACCCGGGGCAGCCTCAACCGCATGCAGGCCGCGCGCGGCGCGGCAGGTGACCGGGGTCTGCTGATGATCGGCGGGCCGTCCAGGCACTATCGCTGGGATTACGGCGCTGTGCTCGAGCAAATTTCCAGGGTCATCCGCTTTTCGCCGGTGAAGCACTGGATGCTGACCACTTCGCGGCGCACCCCGGCCGGTTTTGCCGAGCGTGTCAGGCAAAATATTTTCAACCGTAACATTGAACTGAGTATCTTCTCCTGGCGAGAGACCCCGGACGAGTGGCTCTCGGAACAGCTCGACCGGGCCTGCTGTGCCTGGATTACGGAAGACAGCGTGTCCATGGTTTACGAGGCGCTGACGGCAAGGGTACCGGTCGGCCTGCTGGCCCTTCCACCGCGCCGCAATGGCCGGGTTGTCCGGGGCGTGAGAAAACTGGTCTCTGCCGACAGCATCCGCACCTTCAACGACTGGTCTGCAGGACACCCGCTGTCGCGTCCCGTGCGCGTCTATGACGAGGCCAACCGCGTCGCCGAACAAATTTGCGAGCAGTGGGGCGGCAGGTAGCCAGGCCCCTGACGGTTTTGCAGCTGCTGCCGGCGCTTGATGCCGGGGGTGTCGAGCAAGGTACTATCGATGTTGCTGCCGCACTGGTGCGCCACGGGCACCGGTCGCTGGTGCTTTCTGAAGCGGGCCGCCTCGTTCCCCGCCTGCTTGCCGATGGCTCCGAACATATCGACTGGCCGGTCGGCCGCAAGTCACTGTCTAGCCTGCGGCTCGTTGCACGCCTGAGGCGGCTGCTGCTTGCCGAGCAGGTCGATATCCTGCATGCCCGTTCCAGGCTGCCGGCCTGGATTGCCTGGCTGGCCTGGCGTGGCATGGACCCACTCAGGCGCCCGCGTTTCGTTACCACCGTGCATGGCCTGTACTCGGTAAATGCCTACAGTGCGGTGATGACCAAAGGGGAGCGGGTGATTGCGGTCTCTAACAGCGCACGTGACTACGTGTTGGCCAATTATCCCGCTGTTGCCCCGGAACGGGTGACGGTCATTCACCGCGGCGTGGATCGTGCTGATTTTCCGCAACAGTTTCGCCCGGATGAGGGTTGGCTGGCTGCGTGGCGAGATCAGTATCCTTCGCTGGCAGGGCGTTTCGTCATCACCTTGCCGGGGCGCATCAAACGCAGGAAGGGTGTTTATGACTTCATCGCTATTGTTGCCGCGCTGCAGCGCCGCGGTATACCGGTGCATGGCCTGCTGGTCGGCGCGGTGCCGCCTGCCAGGAAACGCTTCGGCGAAAACTTGAGCAAAGCCATAGCGGCGGCGGGTGTTGCCGATGCGCTGACCATGACAGGTTACAGGGCCGATGTTCGCGAGATCATGGCGGTTTCTGCGGCGGTGTTGTCGCTGTCACTGCAGCCCGAGGCCTTTGGCCGGACCGTCAACGAGGCCCTCAGCCTCGGTGTGCCGGTTGCCGGTTATGCCTATGGCGGCGTCGCTGAACAACTCGAGTCCCGTTTTGTTCAAGGCTGCGTTGCGCCGCTTGATCAGCATGCGATGGTTGAGAAGCTCGCCGGCTGGTATGCAACACCACCCGCCATGCAGGGGATCAGCCCCTGCACGCTGGACGAGATGCTGGATAAAACGCTTGCCTTTTACCAGTCACTTGTCTGAGCTTTCTATATCCTGACTATCGTCGCGGATGAGATCCGCTCCTGCACTCAGCCAGCGCACCTGTCAGGAGCGGATCTCATCCGCGATACCCCTGCGAGAATCCCTGTTGCGCTTGCGAAGAACTCCTGCAACGATCGATTAACACCCACGGCAATATTACAAGTGAGTATCTCGCCGGCTAACGCCGGCTCCTGCAATTTTTCGGAGCGTGGATATCGTGCAGGAGCGAGCGCCAGCTCGCGAACATAGCGCTATGTTTCCATTGCCGGCGCATAGTGCCTGACAAGCGCACGAAACACCCTGCGACGGAAACCGGAAATGCCGGCGTCTGCTTCATACTGTGCGAGGAAGCGATCATAGCCATACTGCTCCAGGCTGATACGATCTGCCGCGTCGTGCAGCAGGTGCCTGAAATTACGCGCCCGTTTGAACAGGCCAAGCGGGCGTTGCTGAATCGACATATCGGCAATATCAATCAGCCCGAAGTCCGCCGTTGTCCAGCAGCATTACATTACCGAGGTGAATGGAGCGAAACAGGATGCCCTTCTCATGCAGCCCGGCGAGGAAGGCCGGGAATCCTTGCAGGCACGCATTTCTGTCCGTGGTTTCATTCAGGCAGTCCCTCAGCGTGGTGCCGGCCAGCAGCGGGTAGCTTATGAGGTGGCGTTGATGCGTGCTGTCGTAGCGCAGCTGTTCAGGGCTTACCGTGGGTACGCCTTTTTCAAGCAGCCGTTGTGCATTGTTCCAGAAGCGCAGGGCATAGGGGTAAATCCTCGCCGAGGTAAAGCGGCGGCGTGCATAGAACAGCTTGATGATGCGATTATCCGCTGTCAGTAAAACCTTTTCACCGCGCAGGTCTGCTACCAGCACCCGTGCGCCTGCACGCAGGCGATCGAACTCTGTAACGCTAATGGGAATGCTGCGGGCTTTCATTGGCATGCTGGCAAGGATTGTATCAGGACTTCTCCCTGCGCAGAGGGCGTCATTCCCGGCAGTATCAAGTCTGTTGCATCACCACGGTTTTCCGCGATTGTCATCCTTTGTTCACTGATATCACCGCAGCAGGTCTGCCGGGATGAAACACCATTGGTCGAATGAATTCGAACTTACTGTAGGGCCGAATTCATTCGGCCAATAACCTTGCTTGTCTAAATTGATTGATTTACCCACTCAATCGGGGGAAGGGCCGAATAAAAAAGCAGTGATTGCGTTCAACTGCAAAAGCCTGCATGACTTGCCGGTATATAATGCGATAGATGCTCACCTGTAAACTGCAAATGCAGCGCGAGATCGCCACGACACCGGGTTTGAGGTTTTCATGCCTGTGCTAGACTCGGCACCGGTTTATCACGCGGCCTGAACTGCCTGCGAGCCCCGTAACGCATACCATTCCAGCAACTAAAAGTCACTGACAGCCATCATGCGGGAATATCAAACAAGCGACTGGGAACAACTGGCGCCAGCCAATAACCTGGGCAGCTTCGATGCCATCTGGGCGCTCGATATCGGCTGGTTTGAAGCGCCCAACCAGCGACGCGGCGGCTGGAGTGGCGTATCACAAACCGACCTGGTAGCGGCGGATGGCAGCCATGCAGGAGTATTCATAAAGCGCCAGCAGGACCATACCACGCGCACACTGGCACACCCGCTTGCGGGAGTGCTGACCTTCAGGCGCGAGTTCCACAACCTCAGCTGGCTGCATGCCGCCGCTGTTCCGACCCTCGAGGTGCTGTATTTCGCGGAACGCAAGCTGCATGGAAGGCGCCAGTCCATCCTTGTCACCCGCGCCCTTGCCGGCTATCAATCGCTGGATGTTTGCCTGCAAAACTGGCAGCAGACCGGCTGGCCTTCGAGGCCGGCCTGGCATCAATTTATCCGCCGCCTTGCCGGGGTTGCACGCCGGCTGCACCGGCAGCGGATACAACACAACTGTTTTTTTCCAAAGCACGTGTTCCTGAAGGACATCGAAGCTGATGTGGATATCCGCCTGATTGACCTCGAGAAGGCAAAGCATACATTGTCTGTCGAGCGGGCAATGCTGCGCGATCTTGACAGCTTTAACCGGCGTACCCTTGGCGTGACAACCACGGACCGCCTGCGCTTCCTGCTGGCCTACTACGGCCGGCAGCGGGTCGATCGCGAAGTGAGAAAGACCTGGAAAGAAGCTGGCTCAGGCGATTGCGCAGGAGCAAGCATTTTCCTGCGAGTGGCCGGTGAGGGTGCAGCACATGCCGGCAAGCGGCGATGTACTGGTCATCAAGCTCGGCGCACTCGGTGACGTGGTTCTTTCCCTGCCGCACATTGCCAGGATAGCGGCCTCTTTTCCGCAGGGCCGGGTAACCCTGCTGACGGCACTCGAATACCGTGAACTGGCAGCCGTGATCCCCGGTCTCGAGGTGGTTGCGTTTCCCCGCAAGGGATTTATCGCGATGTGGCAGCTGCTGTGCTGGCTGCCGGGGCAGCGTTTTCGAGTCGTGTTTGACCTGCAGGGATCCGTGCGCAGCCGCATCATGACACTGCTGACCCGGGCCGAGCGGCGGATCGGCAGGCAGGCCGGTATTGCCTACACCGATGTTCCGCCCGTTCCGGATGCCGTCGTGCATGCCGTGCAGCGGCTGAATGCGCTGCTGAATGTGGCGGGCGTTGCGCCACCTGCAGCCGAGTATGCGTTTGCTCCACCCGGCCGTTCTGCCGCGGCCGTATCCGCGTGGCTCGAAACCCATCTGCCCGGGGAGCGGAAACTCGTGCTGATGCACGCCGGCTCCAGCAGGCACTGGCCGTCAAAGCGCTGGGAGGAGACGCATTTCATTGAGCTTGCCAGGCAACTGGAAGCACGCGGCCTGTCGGTCATCTGGATTGGCGGTGAGGACGACCGGACCTTGAACCGGCGTCTTGCCCTGGCGGCGGGCGTGGATGCAACGGGTGCATTTTCATTAATCGACCTGGTTGCCCTCGGTTCCCGTGCCGCCTTTGCAATCAGCGGTGATTCCGGCCCCATGCACCTGCTCTCCCTGTCGGGGATTCCCGTGTACGCCCTGTTCGGGCCGACGGACTGGCGCCGCAGCCATGCCACGGGGCAGCGGCACCGTGTCCTCGTGAACAAGGTGCCCTGCAGCCCCTGTCATCGCCGCGTATGTCCGCCTGAACACCGGCATGAGTGCCTGGCCGACATCACAGCGGAGAGGGTCATTGCCCGTTTGCTGGCTGATAAACTGATCGCATAAAAAAAACGGGGCCGGATAGCGGTTTTCCCTTATATTAGCTGCAGCAGGATCAGGCTTTCGAGCCTGGTAAACGCCGCGGAGCCTGATCAGTGCATCTGAATATCATTATTACGAAATGGGGATCGAGCAATGAAGTGCTTTACGGGAATGACTGAACCTGGCTGCCTGTTCCGCAGTCATGCCGGGCGTCTGCTGCTGGCCGCCATCATCTTCCTGCTCTCGGCAAGCTGGGCCGGGGCCGAGGAGCCGCAGGAAGCGGCCCAGCCGCTGCCATCGATCCCGCTTTCGGATATTCCATCACGGGCAGCCGGTGAACGCAGTTCCCTCGAGCAGGCAGAGGCACTGCTCGAGCGCGCGACGAAATTTGACGACATTGAAAACGAACTGCTGGCCGGGGAGCAGCTGATAACGCGGGGCCTGGTTGCACTCAGGCCCACGCTGGAAGCGGCCTCTTCACGGCAGGCGATCGCCGAGATCGAAAAGAAATGGATCGAACTTGACCGCCGAATGGAAGGTGAGGAATCCGAGTTGCGTGACCGGATCGGCATCATTCAGCAGCAGATCACCAGACTGGATACGAGTGTCGAGGTGTGGAAGAAGACCGTCAAGGACGCTGAAGAGGCCAGGGCACCGGCCGAGTTACTCAGCCTTGCGCGCACCACTGCCGGTGATATCGGCAAGATGGACGAGTCGCTGCGGCAATTACAGAACAGGGTGCTGGCATTGCAGGGAAAGGTCGGCCGCGCGCGTGGCGGGATACAGCAGGCGCTGGATGCAATCAAGGCCGAGGAGGCCGACCTGATTGGTAATCTCGGGCGCCGCGAACGGCCCTCCTTATGGAGTGAGGCAGTCGCAGGTGTGTCCATGCAGGATCTTGCTGTGCGCGCACGCAATGAGTCAAGCGACTGGTGGACCAGCCTGGTTGCCGTGGCCGGCAGCGAGTATGACCGGGCTGGCTTGCAGCTGTTGCTGCTTCTGGTTATGGCAATAAGCCTGCGCCGGGCCCGCAGTGCGGCCCGGTCCTGGGTCGAAGCTGACCCGTCCATTGGCGCAGGCATGTCCGTTTTTGAACGACCGTTCGCACTGGCAACATTGCTGGCACTGATGTTGACTCCGTGGCTCTATACATCCACGTCCCCGGCACTGGCGGATGCCGCGGGGCTTGTGCTGGTATTGCCGGTCCTCTGGCTGGTATTGCCGTTGCTGGATGCACCGGTACGCCCGGCATTGTTTTTTCTTGCCACGCTCTATGTCGTGGACTGGTTGCGCGACATGGTCGAGGCGGCGCCGCTGGTGGCGCGCCTTGTCTTCATTTTCGAAATGGTCGCCGCGATTGGATTGATAATCTGGCTGATTCGCTCGAAGTCATTGCTTGGTGACAGGCAACAGGGACGGGCGAACCGCTGGCAGGGTTTTGTACGCCTGTGGCTCAACGGGGCACTTGTCCTGCTGGTCATTTCGACCTTCGCCGCAGTCGCCGGTTACATGCGTCTTGCCGTACTGATCGGCTATGGCGTTCTGAACAGCGCCTACCTGGCGCTGCTGCTTACCGCGGTTGTTCGTGCCGCCGAGGCAATCATCGCGCTGACGCTGCACAGCCGTTTTGTAAAAGCCGTCAATGTCATCCATGTCCGCAGCCATGACTTGCGCAGGCTCAGCAGAAGCTGGCTGGAAAAGATCGCGCTAATCATATGGCTGCTGGTGACGCTGGACCTGTTCGCGCTGCTGGATCCTGTCACTGCAATTGCCGGGAAGATTCTGTTCAGTGAACTGCAAACCGGCGCCATTGTCGTGTCACTTGCGGATGTGCTTGCTTTTGTGCTGACAATCCTTGCAGCGGTTTTGCTTGCGCGTTTCATCATCGTGTTGCTCGATGAAGATGTTTACCCGCGGGTGCAGCTCGGGCGCGGTGTATCCTTTGCTATTTCTGCCGTTATAAAGTACGGCATTATTCTCATCGGCTTTCTCCTCGCTGTCGGTGCCTTGGGCATCGGCATGGACAAGATTACGATCCTGCTGGGGGCTTTTGGCGTGGGCCTCGGTTTCGGTCTGCAGACCATCGTCAATAACTTTGTCTCGGGCATGATCCTTATTTTCGAGCGCCCGGTACAAATCGATGACTCGGTCGAGATCGGCTCGGTGAAGGGGCGTATCAAAAGGATCGGCATCCGTTCAAGTACGGTGCGCAGTTTCGACGGCGCCGACATTACCGTACCAAACGGCAGCCTGCTCTCGGACGCACTGACCAACTGGACCCTGTCGGACCGGAACCGTCGTATCGAAATAAAAGTCGGCGTTGCCTACGGAACGGACCCCGACAGGGTCATAGAGGCGCTAGGCAGTGCGCTCGCCGGTCAGCCGGGACTCCTCGAAGAGCCGGCAGCGCAGGTGATATTCAACGGGTTTGGTGACAACAGTCTCGACTTTGAACTGCGTGCCTGGGTCGCGGACAACGATGATTTTGTCGCAATCCGCAGCGCGGTTGCGCTGGCCATGAACCGTGCCCTTAATGAAGCCGGCATCGAGATTCCGTTCCCGCAGCGTGATCTGCATCTGCGCTCTATTTCGCAGGATGTGCGCCTGCCTGAAGTGAATCCAGGACCAGCTCGACAACCCGGCTGACGCTGACACCCTGCATACGCCGGTCTTCAGGCTGTACCCAGCGGGCCTGCGGGTGCCAGGGGTGATAGCGCTGCGGGTCACCGGGACCGAACAGCGTCACCGTCGGCGTGCCGCCGGCTGCGGCGAGATGCCCCGGTCCCGAGTCATTGCCGACGAAAACCTGCGCCTGTTCGAGAATGGCTGCGGCCTGCAGCAGGCCGGTCTTTCCGGCAAGGTTGCAGCATGCTTGCGTCAGCTTGTCCGCGATCTGCCGGCAGGCGGGCATGTCGGCTTCACTGCCCAGCAGGATCACGCCATCGAAGTGCTCCGCCAGCTGGTTGGCCAGCGCACTGTAGTTATCCGGCGACCAGCATTTCGGCGCCCAGCGCGCGCCCGGGCCCAGTGCCAGCCAGTGCTCTCCGGGCAGCACGGCCAGCTGCCGGCGTGCGAAGGCCCGTTCGGATTCGCTCAGCCAGACTTGCTGGGACGGAATCACCGCCGGCTGCACGGCCTGGCTGATGACGGCAAAGTGCCTCTCGACGGCATGCGCTGCCGCCTTCCTGTGGCCGCGGCGGGTGAGTTTGCGCCGGGCGCGCACCAACAGGGTCAGGCCATCGGTGCGCAGATCAACGACCAGGTCGTAGCGTCTCGTACGCAGCCGTTGCAGCAGCGCCAGCGTGCCGCGCCAGCCCTTGTGCTTGAGAATGATTTCCCCGCGGCAGGGACAGTGTTCGAACAGGGCGCTGGCGCGTGCATCGGTGACGATATCCATGACGGCCTGCGGGTAGCGGTCATGCAGGGCCTCGATGACCGGGGTGGTCATCACGGCGTCACCGATATTGCTCAGCGTGATCAGCAGGATGCTGCGCGTGCTGTCGGTTGCAGCGACAGGCATGGTTATTTGCGCCTTTTGCGGCGCGGCTTGTAGAGTTTTGCCTCCCCGGGTGGCCGGGTCTTGAAACGGCGATGTACCCAGAGATATTGTTCAGGCTGCTCCCTGATTTGTGCCTCTATCAGTTGATTGATCCGCCGGGTGTCCTGCTCGATATCTTCCCCGGGAAAGTCCTGCAGCGCCGGGTAGAGCGTCAGCCGGTAACCCCTGTTGTCCGGCAGGCGGGTTTGAAAGAACGGCACGATGGCGGCGCCACTCATGCGCGCAATTCGGGATGTGGCGGTGATCGATGCCGCCGGTATGCCAAAGAACGGTGCGAAGATACTGTGCTTCGCGCCATAGTCCTGGTCGGGGGCGTACCAGACCGGCATGTTCTGTTTCAGGCTCTGCAGCAGGGTGCGCAGGTCCTTGCGCGGGATGGCCCTGTCAAAGTTGCGGATACGCGCCTTGCGCATGACCTGTTCGATCACCGGGTTCTTGTGCTTTCTGTACATGACATGAAAGGGCGCGTGCAGCGCGAGCAGGCGGCCGCCGATTTCGAGGGTGGTGAAATGCGCGCTCAGCAGGATGACGCCCTTGCCGCCCTGCAATGCATCATGCAGGTGTTGGAGACCGTCTATTTTTACCAGTTTCTCCAGCTGCTTCTTCGTTGCCCACCAGCTCATGGCCGTTTCCATGATGCCGATGCCCAGCGAGGCGAAATGATCGGCCAGCAGTGTTTGCCTTTGCTGCGCAGTAAGCTCCGGAAAGCACAACGAGAAGTTCACTTCCGCAATTTGCCTGCGGCTTGAGGCAAACCTCAGGAACACGTTGCCAAGCAGGCGCCCGATACCCGTCTGCCAGGCATAGGGCAGGCGGGACAGGCACCAGAGCAGTCCCAGTCCCGACCAGGTCGGCCAGTACCGGATTGAATAGGGTCGGCTGTTCATGGGCGTGGAGTGATTGTAGCGTTCACGACGGGCGGCAACCAGAGAATATGCCGCCGCCGGCTTGTGCTATTATTCCCCGCAATTTATTGATTGTGAATTTGTTTCTGCCATGAAAATTCAGATCCCCGCGTTTGACAGGGCGCGTGTACTCGTCGTCGGCGATGTCATGCTCGACCGCTACTGGCACGGTGCCACCTCGCGTATTTCCCCCGAAGCGCCGGTCCCGGTTGTCCATGTGGGGCATTCGGAGGAACGTGCCGGCGGGGCCGCCAACGTGGCGCTGAATATTTCCTCGCTCGGTGCGCAGACCTGCCTGCTGGGCATCACCGGCGATGATGACGCGGCGGATTCGCTGGAGGCATTGCTCGGTGGCGCCGGCATCAAATGCGTTTTCCGGAGAATTGCGGATACCCCGACCGTCACCAAGCTGCGTGTCATCAGCCGGCATCAGCAACTGATCCGGCTGGATTTCGAAGACGGCTTCGCGGCGGTCAATACCGATGACATGCTGCAGACATACCGGCAGGAACTGGAAAACTGTGATGTCGTGGTGCTGTCGGACTACGGCAAGGGGACCCTGGCGCAGATTGAACAGCTGATTGCGGCGGCACGCGATGCCGGCAAGCCGGTGCTGGTCGATCCCAAGTCACTCGACTTTACCGCCTACTCGGGGGCGACCCTGGTTACACCGAACATGGCCGAATTCGAACAGGTTGTCGGTGTTTGCAACAGCGAACAGGAGATGGTTGAAAAGAGTGCTGCACTGATAGACATCCTTGACCTGCAGGCCCTGCTGGTAACGCGCGGTGAACATGGCATGACGCTGCTGCGCAAGGGCGAGCCCGAACTGCATTTACCAACCCATGCGCAAGAGGTGTTTGATGTCACCGGTGCCGGGGATACCGTGATCTCGGTACTGGCTGCGGCACTGGCGGCGGGCGAGGACTTGCCGGCGGCGACGGCACTGGCCAACCTGGCAGCCGGCATCGTGGTTGGCAAGCTGGGTACGGCGAGCGTGTCGGTCCCGGAGTTGCGACGCTCCGTGCTCGTCGGCCAGGATGCCGGTTTTGGTGTCATGAACCAGTCCCAGCTGCAGATTGCCGTTGAGGATGCGCGTTTACATGGCGAGCGGATAGTCATGACCAATGGCTGCTTTGATATCCTCCATGCCGGGCACGTGACATACCTGAACCAGGCGCGGCGCCTGGGCGATCGCCTGATCGTGGCCGTGAACGACGACGATTCCGTCAGGCGGCTCAAGGGCAAGGGCCGGCCGATCAATCCCGTGGACCGCCGCATGACGGTGCTTGCCGCGCTTGAACGTGTTGATTGGGTGGTGCCGTTTTCAGAAGATACGCCCGAGCGGCTGATTTGCGAGATCAACCCCGACCTGCTGGTGAAGGGCGGTGATTACAAGCCCGGGGATATTGCCGGCTATGACTGTGTAACCCGAAATGGCGGCGAAGTGGTTGTGCTTGATTTTGAAGACGGCTGCTCGACCAGCGATATTATCGAAACCATTCGGCAGCAGGACCCGTAGGAGCCAGCGCCAGCTGGCGAAGGGGTTCGCGAGGTGTTCGCCAGCTGGCGCTGGCTCCTACAGGTGTTGATGTGAATTGTAGGAGCGCTTCTCAAGCGCGATCGGGGCTCGCACCGGCCGTGTCATCGCGGATGAGATCCGCTCCTACAGGGGGTGTTGTTGTCCTGGTGGGACGCCTGCATCCATGTGGTTTATATTTGCGTTCTGGCGAGAGATTATTTGTTTATACAAACCGGTTAATAACAGGGAACAAGCATGATTATTGTGACGGGCGGTGCCGGCTTTATCGGCAGCAACATCGTGAAGGGCCTCAATGAGCGGGGGCGCGAGGATATCCTGGTCGTCGATGACCTCAAGGAGGGCAAGAAATTCCGCAACCTGGTGGATTGTGAAATCCTCGATTACCTCGACAAGGATGACTTTATCGGGAAAGTGAGTAGCGGCGCTGGCCTGGGCGGCAAGGTCGATGTCATCTTTCACGAGGGAGCCTGCTCTTCAACCACGGAGTGGGATGGTAAATACATGATGGCCAACAACTACGAATTCTCGAAGTTGCTGCTGCATTACTGCCTGGATAACCGGGCGGCCTGTCTGTACGCCTCTTCAGCCTCGGTTTACGGGGGCGGCCAGGTATTCAGCGAGTCCCGTGACCATGAGGCGCCGCTGAACGTGTACGGCTATTCCAAGTTCCTGTTCGACCAGTACGTGCGGCGTATCCTGCCCGGTGCAAAAAGCCAGGTTGCAGGCTTCCGCTATTTCAACGTCTACGGACCGCGTGAACAGCACAAGGGCAGTATGGCGAGTGTCGCCTACCACCTCAGGCAGCAAATGAAGGCGGGAGAGAATCCGCGTTTGTTTGCGGGTGCCGAGGGTTATGGCGACGGCGAACAGCGCCGGGATTTTATTTACGTTGCCGATGTTGTCGATGTGAACCTCTGGTTCATGGACAACCCGGATGCTTCCGGTATCTTCAACCTTGGAACCGGTCGTTGCCAGAGTTTCAAGGATGTCGGTCTTGCCGTGATCGGCTGGCATGGAAAGGGGGAGATTGAATACATTCCTTTCCCCGATCACCTGCGCGGCTGTTACCAGAGTTATACCGAGGCAGATATTTCTGCATTGCGTGCCGCCGGATATGACAAGCCCTTCAAGCCGGTGGAAGAGGGCGTGCCACTGTACATGGACTGGCTGGCGCAGCAGGAATAGCGCAGTAATCCTGACAAGTTGCATTTAAATCTGATCCCCGGCCCTCTCCCGGCGGGACGACTGCAGGGATGCAGGAGGTAGAGCACCAAAAGCAGGCGCTTTAGGCGATGCATGGAGCAATTGCCGAGAGGGGGTTAACGAGATAGCAGTGAATTACCATTGAGAAAATTCTATACCCTGTTGCTTTACCTGCTGGCGCCGCTTGTCCTTGTTCGCCTGGCGTGGCGGGGACTGGCTGTCCCTGACTACCGGCGTCGCTGGGCGGAGCGTTTTGGTGCCATAACACCGACCCTTGGCAAGCATGTCATCTGGATACATGCCGTCTCGGTTGGAGAAGTGCAGGCGGCCGAGCCGCTGGTGCGTGCCTTGCTGGATCGCTACCCGGCGTACTCGATTCTCGTAACAACCGTGACACCCACAGGTTCGGCGAGGGTGCAGGCCCTGTTTGACAGCGAAGTTGCGCATGTCTACGCACCGTATGACCTGCCGGGCGCAGTTGGCCGGTTTCTTGGTCGTGTCAGGCCACAGCTTGCCATCGTTATGGAAACCGAACTGTGGCCGAACCTTTATTATGCCTGTCGGGTTGGCCATATCCCGTTATTGCTGGTCAATGCCCGCCTCTCGGCCCGGTCCGTGTCGGGTTATCGCAAGGTTCGCTCGCCTGATATCCGAAACGCTGTCCGCAGTCACCGAGATCGCCGCGCAGAGCGAACAGGATGCAGAACATTTTGAGAGCCTGGGTGCGGACGGCGGGACCATCACGGTCACGGGTAATATGAAATTCGAACAAAAGATCCCGTCCAGCCTGTTCGAGAGTGCCGAGGCGCTGCGACGCGAATGGGGTGTCGGGCGTCCGGTCTGGATAGCGGCGAGTACGCATCAGGGTGAAGATGAGATCCTGCTGGATGTCTTCCGCCAGGTACGCAAGCAGTTCAGTGATTGCCTGCTGGTACTGGTACCGCGTCACCCGGAACGTTTTGAGTCGGTTGCGGCGTTATGCCGCAATCGCGGCTACAACACGGTGCGGCGCAGTGACAGGCAACCCTGCCTTGCTGAAACCAGTATCTTTATCGGCGATTCGATGGGGGAGTTGCCGCTGTTCTATGCGGCAGCCGATGTTGCCTTTGTCGGCGGCAGCCTGGTCCGCCACGGCGGACACAACCCGCTCGAGCCTGCAGCATTGGGTATCCCCGTCGTCACCGGGCCGCATGTGTTTAATTTTATCGCCATCACCCGGTTGCTGCAGGATGCGGGTGCCTGTGAAAAGGTTGAAAGCCCCGCCGAACTTGAGCAAACAGTGGTGCGCTGGCTGGGTGATGCCAATGAGCGCCACCGTGTCGGCGAACTCGGCCGCGCGGTCGTCGCGAAGAACCGCGGCGCCCTGAACAAGGTGCTGGCAATGATCGAGCGTTACCTGTAATCAAACAGCATGCAGGAGCCAGCGCCAGCTGGCGAATGGTCGCAATATGTCTGCAGCCGAGATCGGTGGAAATATCCTTCGCCAGCTGGCGCTGGCTCCTACGTTTTATATGGAGATAAATAGACGGCCGGGGTCTGTGAGGGATCGCTAGCGTGCCGGGTAGGGAACGCCGCGCCGCTCGGCCATGGATTCACCGATTGCGGCGAGTTCCTGCTGACTCAGGCTGTTGGCGACCAGCGGTAAAAACTCCATGTTTTCGCGGTCGATATGCGCCCGGTAGAGACTGCAGAACCCGGCGGCAGCCTTGTCAAATTCCTCGCTGAATGCATCAGCGGGCAGTCGTTTCAGTTCAGGTGACAGTGTCTTCCAGAGGGTATCGAGCTGTTGGTGCTCTTTTTTCAGGCCGTATACCAGCTCGGCAATTTTCAGTGATTGCCGGTTGAGCCGGGGGAACAGGTCTTCTTCCTCGTCGCGGTGATGCAGTTCGGCGCTGGTCGAGAAATAGCGGTTGATTTTTTCCGCGGTTTTGCGCGCCTCTGCATCGGGACCGGCCCCGGCCATGTGGTCAAGCAGTTTTTCCAGTAAATCACAGTGCGCAAGAATGTTGTCGTGGCAGGCGCGTAAAAGGGCCAGTGGCTGGTCAAAACCCGGCAGGTCATTCGGCGGCATATTATTTGTCATGGTTGTCCATTCGGTGAATAAATTTCACTGCTGTACCCGTATTATGTATGCATCATGAAGCATTCAGGGCCCGCTTGATACCCTGTCTTTTTTCTGTTCTCATATTGACGATTACCCGGGCCTTCGCGATGCATGTTGCTGTATTCATTATTCAAGCGAAAGCCCGATGCCGGCATTATAGCGATACCCCGATATAGGCTCATCCACATGAATACCCGGAAATTATTGCTCACAGGTTTTATGCTGTCCCTGTTGACCGCCTGTTCCACCTCGCCTCCCGCCAATATCACCAATGGCTGTGACATTTTCGAGGACAAGAGCGGCTGGTACCGGGCGGCCGTGCAGAGCTCTGAAAAGTGGGGGGTGCCTGTCGACGTGCAGCTGGCCATCATCTACCAGGAGTCCAGGTTCGTCGACGATGCCCGGCCGCCGCGGGAGCGTCTGCTCTGGGTAATACCCTGGGGCCGGGCATCCTCAGCCTATGGCTATGCCCAGGCGAAGGACACGACCTGGGACTGGTACATTGAAAAGTCCGGTAATCGTGGCGCTGACCGGGACAACTTTGCCGATGCCGTGGATTTTATCGGCTGGTACGTAAATACCAGTCACAGGATGCTGGGTCTTTCCAAATCCGACACCTATAACCAGTACCTGGCCTACCATGAAGGTCATGGCGGGTATAAGCGCAAGACCTATAATCAAAAGCCCTGGTTGATCAAGGTGGCGAAGAAGGTGGAAAACCGGGCCGGGCTTTACCAGACGCAGCTGGCCCAGTGCGAAAGCCGGCTGGATTCGGGCTGGACCCTGTGGTGACCAGGAACCTGTCGGGCTGAGTTTACCGCGCCTGCAAGGCGCTCCTGCAATAGCCAGTCAACCTGCAGGAGCGCTTCTCAAGCGCGATCGGGGTTCATGCAGGGGCATATCGCGGATGCGATCCGCTCCTGCAGGTAACGGGTATTATTCTGGCTGCGAAATCAGCCATTCGTTGATTTGTGCAAGGTCTTCGCCGGCAAGGATACCGGCGGCCTGCTTCAGGCGCAGTGTATCAAGCAGGTAGTCGTAGCGTGAACGCGCATAATCGCGGCGGGCACGCAATAATTCACGTTGTGCGTCCAGTACATCGACGACGGTGCGTGTGCCGACCTCGAACCCGGTTTCGGCAGCTTCAACGGCTTTTTCATTGGATTCAACCGCGCGCTGCAGCGCCCGAACCTTGCTGATCCCGGAAATCACACCGCGGTAGTCGTCACGTGTCTGGCGTTCCGTGGCCCGGTACTGCAGGACCTGGTTTTCCATCGCGGCATTGTATTCAGCGCGGGATTGCCGTGTCTGCGAGGATGTCAGTCCTCCCTGGTACAGGGGCAGGTTAAACTCCAGGCCGATACTGCTGTCGTTGCGTTTCACGTCGGCAATGCCGCCAAACCGGTTGTCCAGGTAGCTGACATCGGCGGTCATATCAAGACTTGGGTAATGACCGGAACGTTGTCTCTCGATTTCCTGCTTTGCGGTTTCGGTCGCCGCCCTGGCTGCCAGCAGCTGCGGATTTTGTTCAACGGCGGCACTGACCCATTGCTCCTGGTCGGCCGGATCCGGGGATGCCAGGGGTATCTCCGGCTGCAGGATTTTCAGGGTCCCGGTCATTTCACCGGTCAGCTCGCGCAGCGCTTCACCGGCATCGGCCAGCAGCTGTTCGGCATTGATTTCATCGCTGATGGCCGTGTGAAAGCGCGCCCTGGCTTCAAGGCTGTCGGTGATGGCCGCGAGGCCCACTTCAAAGCGCTGCTCGGCCTGGTCGAGCGTGCGTGCAATAGCGTCCTTGTCAGCGCCAACAAACTCAAGATTGTCCTGTGCACCGAGTTGAATGAAATAGAGTGTGGCGACGCGCAGCAGCAGATTTTGTCGCGCGGCTTCAAGTTCGGCATCGGCCTGTGCAATACGACTGTCGGCCTGTTGCAGTGCTACAAAACGTTCACGCTGGTAGAGGGCCTGGCGCAGACCGACACTGTAGGTCTTGTTGGTTGCATAGGACGTGTCGCCGCTGCTACGCGGGTCGAAACGGTCCCTTGATACGTTACCGCTCAAGCCGATATCGGGCAGCAGGGCGGCGCGGCTCTGCGGCAGGATCTCCAGTGCCGCGGCATGCGTTGCGATCGCCGCCTGGTATTCCGGATCGGCATCGAGTGCCAGCCGGTAGATAGACTCCAGGTCATCGGCCAGCAGCGGTTCTGCAAAAAAAACCAGCAGGCCGGTGCAAAGCAGCAGGATTCGGCGTAGACGGATTCCGGTATTCATGATGTGGCCCTGCAGGTTGTCAGCTGCGTGTTGCTATGACACGCCCGGGTATCCAGGCCGGCCATGCTTTCAGTTGATGTTGCTTTACGCATGTCAAAAAACAAAGTCCTGTGGCCTGCTGGCATGTTCAAGCGGTGGAATGCAGGTCTCGAACAAACACTCCCGTGACCAGTTGTCCCGGTTGATCCTTGTAATCAGCATGGCCTCCATGATCGGCAGCTTGCCGGTGATCACAAACAGGCGGCCGCCGGTTTTCAGGTTCTCGTGAAACTGTTGTTGCAGCAGGGGCAGGGAACCTGTCACGGCAATCACGTCGTATTGTTCGCTGCTGTCGAGCCCGTTGGCGGCATCGGCCGTTTCCAGCGTGATATTGGTAATACCCTGCGCGGCAAGTTTTTCGGCCGCCGTGGCAGTAAAGCCGGGTTCGATATCGATGCTGGTTACATGCTTGCCAAGACTTGCAAGACAGGCCGTCAGGTAACCACTGCCGGTACCGACCTCAAGGATGCTGTCTTCTGCTGTGATGCCCAGCGCCTGCAGCAGCCGGCCTTCGACCTTGGGGGCCATCATCACCTGCTTGTTGCCGAGCGGGATATTGGTGTCTGCAAAGGCCAGTGAGCGGTAGCGCTGCGGCACAAAATTTTCCCGCGGTATCGCGTTCATGGTATCCAGTACACGCTGATCGAGGACCTCCCAGGTGCGCACCTGTTGCTCGATCATATTGAAGCGTGCCTGCTCAAAATCTGTCTGGCTGGTTGACATGTGTTACTCGCTGTTTAACAGGGATAAAACCGGTTTTCCTGGACGCACGGGCGGCTGGAAACTGCTCGCTCGCACAGTGGCCGCGAGCGCCTGCGTAGAGTACGGGGTTTGGCTGCCGCTGGCAAGAAACCGTCACCTGTAATTGCGTACTTGCCTATATAAAACAATGGCTTGTCGTTTGTCCGGGAATTGTTCTTCTTGCAAATGACGGGGCCATTCGCTACCGTGTAGGCCCAGCTGGGGGTGCCCTTATCGGGCTGAGAGAAACCCTTCGAACCTGATCCGGTTAATGCCGGTGTAGGGAAGCTCGAGCACTCGCCGGCCATTATTACAGCTACACACGAGGACGGCCGAATGAGTGCAATCCCTGAAGATTTCATCAAGAAAACCACACAGTTGTCGGAAGATGTCACCCGGCCCTTTCCCGGTTCCAGCAAGATCTACGTACAGGGCTCCCGCCCCGACATCCTTGTTCCGATGCGCCAGATTCAGCAGTCCGATACCCCGGCCAGTTTTGGCGTTGAGAAGAATCCACCGATTACCGTCTATGACACCTCGGGCCCGTACTCCGACCCGCAAGCGCACATAGACCTGCTGGCCGGGCTGCCGAATGTGCGCCACGCGTGGATTGCCGGGCGCAATGACACCGAACAACTGGATGGTCCGGGCTCGGAGTATGGCCGTGAGCGCCAGTCCAGACCGGAACTGGCGCACCTGCGCTTTGAACATATCCGCAACCCGCGCCGTGCGCTGCCGGGCCGCAATGTCACGCAAATGCACTATGCGAGACAGGGCATCATCACCCCTGAAATGGAATTTGTTGCGATTCGGGAAAATATGCTGCTCGAGGAACTGCAGGACAGCGGTTTGCTGAAACAGCATTCGGGCAACAGTTTCGGGGCCAGCATTCCCGACAAGGTCACCGCCGAATTCGTCCGCGATGAAGTGGCGCGCGGCCGCGCCATTATCCCGGCCAACATCAACCACCCGGAACTGGAGCCGATGATTATCGGCCGTAATTTCCTGGTGAAGATCAATACCAACATCGGCAACTCGGCGGTTACCTCCTCCATTGCCGAGGAAGTCGAGAAGATGGTCTGGTCGGCCCGCTGGGGCGGGGACACGCTGATGGACCTGTCGACCGGCAAGAACATCCACGAGACGCGTGAATGGATCCTGCGCAACTCGCCGGTGCCGGTCGGTACCGTGCCGATCTACCAGGCGCTGGAGAAGGTCAATGGCGTGGCGGAAGACCTGACCTGGGAGATCTTTCGCGACACCCTGATCGAGCAGGCCGAACAGGGCGTCGACTACTTCACCATCCACGCCGGTGTGCGCCTTGCCTACGTGCCGATGACGGCCAGCCGCGTCACCGGCATCGTGTCGCGCGGCGGCTCGATCATGGCGAAGTGGTGCCTGGCCCACCATGAAGAGAGCTTCCTCTATACGCATTTTGCAGATATCTGCGAAATCATGAAGGCCTATGACGTGTCGTTCTCGCTGGGTGACGGCCTGCGCCCGGGTTCGATCGCCGACGCCAACGATGCCGCCCAGTTTGCCGAACTGGAGACGCTGGGCGAGCTGACGAAGATCGCCTGGGAACACGATGTGCAGGTGATGATCGAAGGGCCGGGCCATGTGCCGATGCAGATGATTCGGGAAAACATGCAGAAGGAACTGGATGAGTGTCACGAGGCGCCGTTCTACACGCTCGGCCCGCTGACCATGGACATCGCGCCCGGCTATGACCACATCACCTCGGCCATCGGCGCGGCGCAGATCGGCTGGTACGGCACGGCCATGCTCTGCTACGTGACCCCCAAGGAACACCTCGGGCTGCCCGACAAGAATGATGTGCGCGAAGGCATCATCACCTACAAGATTGCCGCCCACGCCGCCGATCTCGCCAAGGGACACCCCGGTGCACAGGTGCGTGACAATGCCATGTCGAAGTCGCGCTTTGAATTTCGCTGGGAAGACCAGTTCAACCTCGGCCTGGATCCGGAACGGGCGCGCGAGTTTCACGATGCCACCCTGCCGAAGGATTCCGCCAAGGTCGCCCATTTCTGTTCCATGTGCGGGCCGAAGTTCTGCTCCATGAAGATCAGCCAGGACGTGCGCGAATACGCCGCCAAAAAAGGCATCGGCGATATCAATATCGCGGTCGACCAGGGCATGGCCGAAAAGGCCGAGGAATTCAGACGGTCAGGGTCCAGTATTTACAAAAAAGCGTAGGGCGCACTCTGTGTACCGGTTGTAGGGTGCAACGGTTTGGGTAGGGTGCAATTTGTGCGACGGTGAGCTGTCTCCTGCATCAATAGATTTACCCCCGCAAAGGAGAAGCTCTCGATGGATATCCGTGATCTCCTCGGGAAGAAGGGCCAGGCGATCGCAGCGGCTAAAAATCGGGATATTGCTCTGCAACTTCCCGATAGTAGTCTTTCAGCACCTGGAACGCTTGCTTCGGAGTTCCCGTTTCGGAGACCAGCCCTTTTCGGTTCCAATAATTCTGATACCTCGGATGTGGTCGGCGCGGTGATCTAAAATCGGCAAGAATCCACGGCGTCATGCCCCGCAGTTTGTCGATCTTCTTCAGCATCGCGATCTGGCGGCGGTAGTAGTCCGCCTGATATTCTTCCGAAAAGCGGGTGGTCTCGTCGGCGTGAAAACCTTGCAGCGCGCCCGCCCCGGTTTCGCTGATGAAGACGGGTTTCTCCTGCGGAATCTTCCACACCATACTGTCGCAAGCCTCTGGCAGCGACCCATACCAGCCGATGTATTCATTGAAGCTCACAAGATCGATCGCGGGTTCGAAGGGGTCGCCAATGGTCACGTAATCCGGCTCGAAATCGACCTCGAGCGCCGCTGTCACCAGGCGAGTGGAATCCAGTTCGCGAGCGATCCCGACCAATCCCCGCATGAAGCGATTGCGGGCGTCGCTGACCGGCGTTTCGTTTCCGACCGACCAGATCACCACGTTGGCGCGATTCCGGTCCCGTCGAATCATTTCCGTGAGCTGATTGGCCGCGTTGTCGAACACCGATTCATTCTCCCACTGGATCGTCCAGTACACCGGAATTTCCGACCAGACCATCAAGCCCATCTCCTCCGCTGCCCGCACCATGTGCTCATTGTGCGGATAGTGTGCGAGGCGCACGAAATTGCATCCCAGGTCCCTGGCCCATCCTAAAAGCACCCGCGCGTCGGCCAGCGAATAGGCTCTGCCGCTGCGCATCGGAATTTCCTCATGAATCGAGATCCCCCGGAAGAACACCTGGCGCCCGTTCAGAAACACATCACGCCCCCGGGTTTCGATGTGACGGAAACCAATCCGGTCGGAAACGCGTTCCCCCTTTGTCGCAATGACGGTCTCGTAGAGTTTCGGTTGCAGTACCGACCAGAGCGTAATCGCATCCGGACGCAGTACGAATTCGGCGCGCCCCGAGGGGTCGGTTATTACTTCCCGCGCCACTCCAAGTTCCGGCAGCGAGACCTCGACGGTCACCCCGGCTTTTTCAGTGCCGTCCATTTCGACAAATCCCTTGATTACTTCTTCCTCCTGATCCCAGCGGAAAACGTAGTCATTCAAGTAGGTCGCCGGAGTTTCGATCAAGTCCACGTCGCGGGTCAATCCGCCATAGTTCCACCAGTCGGTGGCCTCGGTCGGCACCGCCTCTTTCGAGCGACGGTTGTCCACTTTCGCGACGAGAAAGTTCTTTCCGCGTCGGACCGCATCGGTCACCTCGAACTGAAACGGTGTGAAGCCGCCGATGTGGGTCCCGAGCTTCTCGCCGTTGAGATAGACGTGCGTTTCGTAGTTGGATGCGCCGAAATTGACGAACAGGCGGCGACCTTCCTCCAGTGCGTAGTCAAACTCCCTGAAATACCAGAGCGTTCCTTCGTACCACAGCAGTTCAGGTTTCTGGGAGTTCCAGTCGCCCGGAACATTCAAGGTCGGCTCCGAAGTGAAATCGTACTCGATCAGGTGCGACTTTGATTTCTGTCGTGTATTGGAAAAGAAGGCACCTTCCTTCGAGTCGAGCTCATCGAAGGGCCTGCGGCGGTAATTGTAGAACCCGTTTTCATAGGGATCGACGATGTAGTGCCAGCGCCCGTTAAGTGAGGTCTTGTCCCGGTTGTGGATGTTCTGCATCGAAATCCCGGATTCGGCATACACCTGCCCGGCGATTAGAAATACGGCGAATGAAACGATGCGCCACACCCGTGATCTGCCGGTTTTTGTACTTTGCATGAAGGTCACTCATTCGCTTCGGACAACATCATCGTCGCCAGTTGAAAACTCAACCGATCAGCCCAGGGACTTCCGAGTTAGGCCAACTCCGGATCTTCAGGGTAGAGCAACGGCCTTTCCAACCCTTCGATCCGTTACTGGCATAAACCGGCGGCACTCGGCCCGGGGGGCGTGAAGAACAGGCCCTTGAAGAGAGCCAGATCTATGTAGTTCACCGGCCCGCCGCTGCCGTCGAGATCGTGGAGCGGGCTTACAGTGAAGAACGCCGCCCTGAAGGCTGCCAGGTCCGTGTAATTCACCGGACCGCAGGTGTTGTCGAAATCACCATCGCAGGCATTGCCGTACCCGTCGGTGTCGGTGTCGAACTGATCTGCGTTGGCAGTGAGGATGCAGTTGTCGAGGCTGTTCGGCACGCCATCGCCGTCGCAATCGCCGGGGGGCTGTCCCGGGTCGCACCCGGGCAGCGGGGCCTGGCCCCCGTCGTTGTCGATCTGCAGCAGGTAGTCGATCAGCAGCGCGCGATCCTCATTGCTCAGCGCGCTCGCCGTGCCGTGGCCGGGAATGAGGAGCACATCGTCCAGTGTTTCCGCCTGGCCGTTGTGCAGGTACGGCGCCGCGGCCCAGATTCCTTTCAGGGTCGGCGTGTCGAAGCCCACTCCCTGAAGCGGCTGACCGATCCCGGTGCCGGACGAGAGCTGGATCGTGCCGACGTCGTGGCGCTGCCCGTCGGTGAAACCCGTTCCCGAATGGCAGGTCGAGCAGCCGTGGTTGACGAACAATCACGCGCCCGGCCTCGGCGGTCGGCGTCAGCGAACCGTCGGCCGCGCGATATGGGCTGTCGGGCAACGTGGTCAGCGAGGTCACATACGCGGCGAGCGCGTCGAGGTCCGCATTCAGCCCCGCCTTGGGCAGACCCAGCGGATCGGACGTCTGTGCAAACTGTGGATCGCTCAGAAATCCCGTGCCGCCGAAGGCATTGCGCATGTCGTTCTCGAAATCCTGGATCTCGTCGAAGTTCGCGGTCCAGTGCACGTTGCCGTGGCCCGTGCCCGCGCGGCCGCGCAGATCGATCGTGTTGCGCAAGCCCTCGCCCCGGTCGGTGAAGTCCCACACCCGGCCGTCCTGTCCGCCCTCGAGGTGGCAGGTCGCGCAGCTGAGGTAACCGTCAAGGCCCATCCGCGTGTCGGCGGCGTTGTAGAAGATCTGCTTGCCCGCGAGCACGGTCGCGTCGAGCGCTTCGTTGTCCACGGTGGAGATGGTCGCCAGCGGGAATACGCCCACACCGCTACCCGAAGACAGCTCGGACACGTCGAACACCGACACCGAGCGCTGCATGAAGTTCTGCGTGAACAGAAGTGAGCCGTCGGCCGACAGCACCAGCCCCTGCGGCGCCAGCCCCGTGTCGAGACCGGCCACGGAAGAGCCGCTGTAGGCGTCGCGTACGTCGATCAGGTTGTTCCCCGACAGCGCCACGAAGGCCCAGTCGCCGAGCGGCGAAAAGCGCACCGCGGACGCCAGGCTGCTGTTGTCGAAGTCGATGCGCTCCCCGAGCCGCTCGATGCCCGTGGCCAGATCGATCTTCGATGCGATCGTGCGCACGGTACTCTCGAAGGTCAGCGGTTGCCCATCCAGGAATGCGCCGCGTTCGGTGTTGTCCTTCTTGGACGGCACCCATGCGCGGGTACCGTCGGGAGAAACCGTGATGGAGCTGAGGTAGTTCGGCACGCCGCGCCCGCTGCTGGGCGTGTCGGGCCCCGGGTCCCTGGCCAGCGTGATGACCGAGGTGACATCGAACGTGATCGCGTCGACCTCGGTGACTTCACCGGTGTCGCCCGGTGAAATGAAACGCGTTACGAAGATGCGCTGTCCGTCTTCCGTCACCGCGATACCCCGCGGCGAGGGACCGACGTCCACGGTGCGCAGGATCTGCCCGCCCGGCGAGGAAAGCTCGACGAGCTGCCCCGTGGCCTCGAGCGTCACCAGGCCGATGTGCCATTCGGTGCGAAAGGCGATGCCGTACGGTGCGCTGCCGCGGGCGAGCTCGATGGTCTGGATCCAGCTGCCGTCAGCGGCGTCGAGCACACTGATGCTGGCGTCGTCCTGGTTGGCGACCCAGATCGACCCGTCCGGGCCCTGGGCCAGCGTCCGCGGATGATCGCCGACGCCGAACTCGCCGAGCTTTGCCAGCGTCGAGGCATCGATCACGGTCACGCTGTCGTTGTCGGGATTGACGTTCCACACCCGTTCGAGCGTCGGGTCGTAGATGATGGTGCTCGAGCCGGCCGGCTGCCCGAGGCTGACCGGCAGGTGAATCGTCTGCAGGTAGCTGTCGCTGGCCTGCTGACCCTGCTGGTCGCGCACGATGACCTGCACGGTGTAATGGCCCGGCGCGGTAAAGACGTGCTCGACGGCGGACGTGGTAAGAAACGGGGTCTGGGGACTGCCGTCGTTGAAGTCCCAGGAGTACTCGAGCACGCCCTCACCGCCAGTGATGCTTGCCAGGTCGAGGCTCAGCGGCATGGCTTCGAGCGCGGGCGAGCCCGGCGCCAACTGCACCGACAGCGGACCGCCCGTTCCGGGCGAGGCCAGGCCGGCGATTTCCGCGGCGTCGAGCGCCCGGTCATAGATGCGCGCGTCATCCAGGTTGCCGTTGAGCCAGAAACCCGATCCGCCCATCTCGCCCAGGTGAATGGTCGCGTCGAGGTTGAAGTCACTCAGGATAATGGTGTCCGTCGTGACGTCGTTGCCGTTGTAGTACAGATGCGCGGTCCCGGTCGGGCGATCGACGACGACGGCCACGTGGTTCCACTGATCGAAGGCGAACGTGCCCGGCGGCGACAGCGCCACATTACCGTCGACGCCGTTGCCGGTCTCGAAGACGATGCTGCCGTCCGCAGTATCGTACGCGTTGACGAAGAAGCGAAAGCCGTCGGGAATGAATCCGCCCGGGGCGTTGGCGGCCAGTGTCTGGATGTTGAAACTGCCGGAGTCGATCTTGACCCAGGTTGCGATCGTGAAGCGTCCGGCGAGGTTCATCACGCCGACGTCGAGCAGATCATTGACGCCGTCCAGGGCGAGTGAGTGACTGCCGATCACGCGGTCACTGGAGAACGTGGCGCCGCCGACCAGCGTACCGTCGTGGCCGTTGCCGATGGAATCGCCGGCGTCGTTGTCCAGCTCCCAGTGCGCCGTGAGCCCCGGCGCGCCCGTGCCCGACGAGGTGATGGCGAAAGCCTCGCTGCTGTAGGCGGACGTGCCGTTGTGATTGGCGCTGCGAACGCGGTAGGTGTACATCGTGGCGGCGGCGAGGCCGCTGTCCTGGTACGCCGTCGCATCGGGGGGGACGGTGGCGATCTGCACGAACGGCCCGGCAGCCGTTTTACGCTCGATGCGGAATTCGAGTTCATTGGTGCTGTTGTCGTCCCAGACCAGGTCGATCGCGCTCGCGGAGGGTGCGGTGGCGTTGAGTCCGCCCGGCGCGGCGGGCAGCGTGGGGTCGGCCAGTATCGTCACGTCGAATGGCGTCAACAAGCCATCGTAGATGCGCACATCATCGACCGCACCGGTCAGCGCAAAGTTGCCCAGCATGCGCCCCAGTTCGAGCGGCCCGTCAGTATTGAAGTCGTTGACGCATCGTGGAATCGACGGTCACGTCTGTGCCGTTGTAGTAGATCCGCGCCACCCCGGCCGTGCGATCGACGAGCAACCGCCACGTGATTCCACTGGTCGAAGGCGAACGTACCTGGTGGTGAAAACGCCACGTCACCAAGGACGTCTTTGTGGGTCTCGAAGCGTATGCTGCCGTTCGTCGTAAGGTACTCGTTGACGAAAAAACGGAAGCCGTCAGCCGGGGAACCGCCCACGGTGTTCGCGGCCAGGGTCTGGATGTTGCTATGCCCGGAATCGACCCGCGCCCACATGGAGATCGAAAACTCCGAGCCCAGCGTGAAGTCATCCGTGGCGATCCAGTCCCCTGCCCCGTCCAGCAGCACCGCGTGGCTGCCGACGGCGCCGGCGGTCGAGAAACCCGCGTCGCCGATCAGGGTGGCCACGTGTGCGTTGCCCGAGGCATCGACGGTGTCGCCGTCGAACCGCCAGTGCGCGTCGAGCCCGCTGTTGACGGTGACGCCTGGTGTGGTGACCTGGGCCTGGCTGGAAAAGGCCGAGTTGCCGTCGCCCTGTGCACGCACGCGGTAGGCGTAGCTGGTGAACGGTATTGCCGTCGTGTCGGTGAATGCGGTGACATCGGCCGGGACCTGCGCGAGCGGCAGGAACGGTCCCATGACCGTCTTGCGCTCGATCAGGAACGAACTCTCCGTGGCGCTGTTGTCGTTCCAGGTCAGATCGACACTGGTGCTCGTGGCGGCGACGGCGAGGAGGCCGGCAGGGTCCCCGGGCGGCACGCCAGACACGCTGGGGCCGGTGGAAAAGCGTGTGACCGACGCGACGTGCACTCCGTTGCCGGACAGGTCACGCACGCCGCCCTGCGGCGATGACGACCTCGTAGGTTGTGCCGGGCGCCAGCGGCTGATCGGGGACGAAGTTGATCGTGCCCGTCTGGGTCGTGTAGGTGCCGGCGAGCGGCGCGCCGCCCAGCGGCCGGACGGTGAAAGTCGTCGCGTCGACGGTACGCGGATCGATCTGGTCGGTGAGCGCGATACCGATCATCGAGGTGGCGGCAACGCCGGTCTCGCCGTCAGCGGGGCGTACCGCGCTGACAACCATGCCGCGGGTATCGGGGTCGGTGTCGTGGGCCAGCAGGTAGCCACCGGGTAAGGCGGTGTTCAACACGCTGTTGCCGACGAAGACCAGATTGCCCATCGGCAGTGCAATCTCGGGATCGGAATCAGGGCCTCCCGGGAGCGCGGCGCTGGCGACGAGCTGCAGCCTGTCGATGTCGATCTTCTGGTAGTGGTCGTTGCCGAGATTCCCCAGGTGGATGAACTCGTCCTGCAGCAACGGGTAACGCGCGCTGCCGCCGGGATGAACGCTGCCGACGTGAACGATGTTGGCGGGGTCGGTCAGGTCGTAGACGTGCAGCCCGCCGTCCTGGCCACCGCTGTAGAGCCGGTTGCCGTTGAGCAGCGAGGTGTAGGTCGTATCCCCGGGGATGCGCAGCACGTCGAGCAGCACCGGGTTCACGGGATCACTGATGTCGAAGGTGACGACCCCGTTCGTCTGGCTGGCCGAGACGACCAGCAGGTTCCCCAGCACGTGGGTCGACCCGCAGCGAAAACCCACCAGCGCCGGCATGTTGATCTCGTTGACGACGACGATGTTATCGGGGTCCGAGGCGTCGAGGATGCTGACCCAGCCCGAGGCGTTTCCGTAGCCCTCGCCTCCCTTGTAGACGTAAGGCGCGGCGTAATAGGCCCACAGGCTGCTGGCCGTCCCGCCCATGGTGCCGCGGCGCAGCGGGTTTGCCGGATCGGTGATGTCGTAGAGGACGCCCCCGGCGGCCCGCACCGTGACCAGGTTATCCGAAAACCCCATGGCGTGGGTCTTGAAGATCTCGATGTCGGGGGTTGAACTGAACAGGGTCGGCGCAGCGGGGTCGTTGATCTCCCACAGTGTCAGGGCGCGCGGCTCGTTGTCGACGCCGCCGCCAGCGACAATCAGATAGCCACGGTGCATTCCGGCGAACGTCGGCCGGGCACCGACCTCGGCGGTCGTGAACGTATAGAGCGGGGTCAGCAGCTCACCTTGCTGGAACGTGAACGCGGGAATTCCCGGTCCGTCCTGCGCCCCGACCGGCATGCCGGAAAGGCTGAAGATGACGACCGCGGCAAGCATTGCGATGATGGGTTTGAGGGCTGACACAGCGCCTCCTGGTCTCAGACGACCTTTATTATATACCTTTCCATCGTATGCCCGCTTGCCTGCCCCTGTCTACAGGACAATCAGCAGCCTGATGAATTGGGCATCCCGAATCTGGCGCGAGCGTCGACAATCCAGCCAGCCGGCATTGCCCGCGGGCGTGATCGGCCCCGCTTTCGGGAAATCACGCACTTCGAGTGCGTGATCTTCCTGTGCGCAAAAATCCTCTCGATGGCCGGAAGACCTTTACTGTCCTTACAGCTACGGTGATAATTTCATGCGATACCAGCGAGACGGGAAAGCCGGAGCTCGTTTCTCTTTGCCCTCTGTGGGAATTCATCCATTGCAGCAGTAAATATGCTTCGCTGCTCTTTGGCGCCCGCTCTCACCGGGTGCAGGCTTGCGGGACCAGACCGTTCCAGCCTTCGATTATTTTCTGCCGGGTGATGCCGCAGCCGCCTTCGTCCGCCCCCGCGCGGGGAACGAGGATTGCACGCACCTCCGGCATATTGGTATTCAGGTTCGTGATATTTCCGGGGCTGTCATCCCAGAAGATCACTCTTGCCCTGTCGGCGGGTGAGTCTGCGTCCATTCCGTAGTGGCGCATCACTTTCCTGACCCCTTCGGATTTGTCCATGTTGGGGTTCATATGGTAGGCGCACGTATTGCAGTTCCAGTTCGCGCGATCGTCAATGGCCGGGTAACTGAAGTCGGCATTCGGGTTGTCATAGCGGGGCGAATTGGTGAGTTCGGGGAACTGATTCTGCGCCACAATCGGCACCACCTTGTCTGACCAGCATTCATCCACGCCGGCATGGCTGTTGATTCCGATAAATGCGCCGCGATCTACGCAGGCCTTGAAAGCCTCGCGCGCAGCCGGCGCAAGGCATTGATTAAACCAGGAGTACGTCCCGCAGGAATTTGTGCGGCAGTACTCGCCCGCCACCTCACAGGCATGGCTCGAAATGGTCAGGTCGTAGTCAAACACGCAGAGTACCCTCTTTGTGTGATCGGGCTCACAGGGTTTCACTTCGGCACCGCCGTATGTTTCGCTGCGGCCGGGAGCTTCCGTGATCTTTGCTTCGGCACCACCTGCCGGTATAGCCGGCATGCGCTTATTCGCGCCGCTATCCAGCGAGCAAGCCGCGCCGCCCAATGTGAGTACCAGGAGAAAGGCAAAGCTGGCTATGATGGGCGAATTCAGCACCAGGAGTATTTTTGTTAACCGGAGTGAAAAAAGTATTGGAGCACATTTAATGCCGGATTGGTTATTTTTATCCACAGGGCACACAGAGAAAAAAGCATGCTCACGCAGAGGCGCCAAGAAGAACTTGATTTGCGAAAGGCCGGAGCCGGCCAAATGCTGCCTTGCGATAAACTTCGTCGGGTGCGCTTCGCGCACCATGGTCTCATAGTGCGATCCCACGGGGCGTAAAACGCACCCTGCATTTATGAATGTTCCGGAGGGGTTGTTCTTTCTGGTTTAGCCATTGGTTATATAAACGGACGCCAGAGGACCGGGTAGCGTCGGGTCTTGCCACTCGACACACCGGGTGGTATCAAATGCGCGGCTGATTATCTGATGCAAGGCGCGGGAAACACCCACAGGGCCAGCGCATACAAGGCCAGGGCCATGGCGATGACGGTGGCAAAGCCAAGGTGAATGGCGAGCAGCGTGGCCAGCACGGCGCTGATTACGGAGGCGCAGCCGTTGATGGCCCAGGCCCAGGGGATCAGCCCCGGTGCATGGTCAGCCAGCCGGCCAAGCCCCAGCGGGAAGGGCATGCCCATGCAGAATGCCAGCGGCGCGATGAGCGTCACGCTGATCAGGATGCGCAGCACCTCGGGCAGCATCGACAGTTGCTCCAGCAGGGGGCCCAGTGCCAGCAGGTAGAGGGTGCCGAGCACCATGATAACGCTGACGGCCTTGACCAGCAGCCTGCCGCGGTCACCCGCTGCAGCGCGCCCCAGCCAGGCACTGCCCAGTCCGGAAAAAACCAGGAAACTGCTGAGTACCACTGCGACCGCGTACAGCGGGTGATGCAGGAACAGCAGGAATTTCTGGATGAAGGCAATCTCGATAAACAGAAAGGCCAGTCCAAGAATAAAGAAATAAACCATGACCTCGGCATGACGGACACCTTGTCTTGCCGGGTTGCCGCGCCGCCGGTCAATCCAGACCGGCAACAGGATCAACAGCAGGCTGGCAATTACCGCCTGCGCCAGCGTGGCCACCAGTACCAGGTAGCCGGCATCGGCCAGCGGTGCGCCGCCGCGCTCGCGCAGTTGCAAGACCTCCGCCAGGGTCCGCCATTTGAAGAAGTGGAAAAAATAGGGCTGGTCATCGCTGGCCGGCTGCAGGTTGAACTTGTAGTCCGCCAAAAAGCGCGCGTGCTGTTCACCAAGCAGCGCCCGGGCGGCCTCGTAAAACCAGTCGTCTCGAAGGCGATTGAAGCGGTTGCTCTCGCCTTGTGTGATGCCCGGATACCAGGCCATGTCGAAAGATCGTGCCGCGCAAAACTCGCGCACGCGCTCGATGTCCTGTGAATCGACGGCCCCGTTCTTCACCAGCAGGGTGCTGGTTTGCCAGCCGCGGATCAGAATGAGTTGCTGCCCCGGGTCACTGACGCCGCGGGCGCGCAGGGCCTCGATGCCGGTGGCAAACAGCTTCAGCGTGTCCCGCGGCGGCAGTTTTATCCAGCGCGTGATGGAGAGATATCCATCAGCGGCAAGTTTTTGCAGAAATTCAGCCAGCGCCTCGCGGGTGTACAGGTGATTTTCGCTGAGGGCGAATTGCCCCGAGGCCGAGGCGCTGAAGGAATCCAGCAAGGAGACCTGGATGAGGTCGTAGTCACTCGGGCTGCCTTTGACAAAACTGCGTGCCTCGGCAATGTGCAGTGTGACCCCCGGTAGCTGGTAGAGGTGGCCGGCGAAATCGGCATAATCCGTAGTCACCAGGTGAGCGAACTGCGGATTCAGTTCAACTGCATCGATCTGTTTCGTGTGATGGTAGAGTGCCTGCAGCACGTCGGCGCCGCCACCGGCACCGAGGATCAGCCCGCGCTCAACCGGCCGCAGGTGGTAGGGCAGTGCCGATGTCAGCTGGTCGAGATGTGCCAGTGTCTGCGTGTCACCGTTATAGCGGCTGATGACGGACAACCCGTCGCCATCGGTGAACACACCCAGTTGTGCCGGTGGTTCGGTGGTCGCGTTCAGGCTCAGGCCGGGGGCATGGCGCAGCGGAATCGTCGGGCTTTCCAGCACACTGAGCAGGCCCAGCGGGCTGGAGCGTTGCGCAATGACGCGGCTGTCCTTCACCTGCAGGGCCTGGCTCAGTCCCTTGTAGGGCGACATCTCCAGGCGTGCTCCAGCTGGCGGGTATCAGCAGCAGGACGGCGGCCAGCGGCAGCAGCCAGCCAGGCTACGCCGGGCCTTTGCCGCAACTCCCATGCACCGATCAGGGCGGCACCGATTCCGAGCAGGCCGAGCAGGGTCAGTGCCTGCAGGGGCGAAACCGCAAACAACAGCGCCAGGATCGCGATGCCCCCCAGGCCTGCCCCGACCAGGTCGGCGGCATAGATGAGCCGGCAACCGGGCACGGTAGTGAATCAGCGCCAGTCCGATGGCGTTGGCGGCGAAGAAAAAAGGCACCGCGAGCAGCAGGTAGGTGCCCAGCAGCCAGAGCGTCTGCCGGGCATCCCAGAATACCTCCTCGGCATTGAAGGGAATCTGTTGCGCAAGCAGGAAACAGCCGACCGAAGATAGACCGAACAACGCGAGGTTAACGAGGTAACTGGCGGCAAAACGCTGTAACAGGGGACGCTGCAGCAGCATGAGAAACGCGCCGCTGACCCCGTAGCCAAGCAGCGCCAGGCTGATCATCATGTAGGCGAAGTGATGCCACTGGATGATCGAGAACAGCCGCATCAGCAGCACTTCGTAGGCAAGCGCCGTCGCCGAGACCAGGGCGACGGACAGCCAGGGCAAACGCTGCCGGTTAATCGTGCTTCCCGGTGAGCGGCACGAACTTGACGGGTAAGATTTGCCGGGTAATGAGCTGCCCGCCTGCCTGTTTTTCGATCAGCACCAGTTGCTGGGTGAGAAAGCGGCTGCCGACCGGAATGACCATGCGGCCACCGGGTTTGAGTTGTGCCACCAGCGCGGGCGGTACGTGGCCGGCGGCCGCCGTGACCACGATGGCATCGAAGGGGGCGTGTTCTTCCCAGCCGTAATAGCCGTCGCCGATGCGCAGCGTGATGTTGTCATACCCCAGTCGCGACAAGCGCTCGGCCGCCTGCTCGCCGAGCGCCTCGATGATCTCGATGCTGTAAACCTGCCCGGTGAGCTCGGCCAGAACGGCGGCCTGGTAGCCGGAGCCGGTGCCGAGCTCCAGTATCCTGTCATTCGCCTGCGGCTTGATCAGGTCACTCATCAGGGCAACGATGTAGGGTTGCGAAATCGTTTGCCCGTGGCCGATGGGCAGCGGCCGGTTGTCGTAGGCATGCGGGCGCTGTGCGGCGGGGACGAATTCGTGCCGGGGTACCTTGCCCATGGCCGTCATGACCCGCGGGTCAAGCGCCAGCTTGTCGAGGTACAGGCTGGTTTCGTGTACATCCTGCCCGATTGCTTCAATCATCTGCTGGCGCGCCTGTGCATACCCGTCAGCCCGCGCCGCCGATGACAGCAACAGCAGTATGACGACGCCGTGCCAGAATATCGAATGTCTGTACAACATAACGCTCACCCCGCGCCAACCCGGCTTCCAGACTTGATTGTAGGCGATGTTACCCGAACAGGCCCGCGCTTCAGGCAGTTATTGTAATCGTGTAGGAGCCAGCGCCAGCTGGCGAAGGTGTCTTGCACAGAGATCCGGTGATACCACCCTTCGCCAGCTGGCGCTGGCTCCTACAAATGAGAAATTTACAGAGATGGCCTTCAGATTGACCAGGGTCAAGGTTCAGGAACCGTTGAGATCCCATGCTTCACGGTATGGGTAACAAGCCTGTTGATCTCCGCGCGGCAGTCCGGGTGCAATTGTCCAGCTGCCTGCGGGCCTGTCTGGCGGTGCTGCTGGTACTGACCACGGCGGCGGCGTTTGCGGTTGAGCCGTGCCGGCCCTTTGAAGACGGCCGCGTCGATGCGCGGCTGCTCGAGGTGATGCGCAGCGCGGCCCGTGAAGGTCGGTTGTATCGCGTCGTTCCGGGCAACTCCAGGGTGGGGTTCTGTGTCCGGCATTTCCCGCGGCAGGAATTCCGCGCCGAGTTCACCAGTCTCGTCGGTGGCCTGGTCATGCCGTCCCTTACGCAGCGCTATGGACAGGCGCTGCTGCTGATCCATACCAGCCCCATGGAAGTCAGCAATGAAAAGCTGGGGCCGCTGGCGATGGGTCCCGAATTCATGGACATTGGCCGCTACCCGGATATCCTGTTCATCGGCCGGGCCTTTGAATGGCTGGCCCCGCTGCAGGGCTATATCTACGGTGACCTTACCCTGCGCGGCAAGACGCAGCCGGTCGTCTTCGATGTCGGCATCGATATTCTCGAAGAGGGCCTGGGCAACCTGCCGGACCGGATCTTGCTGAAGGGCAAGGGACAGGTAAACCGCTACCGGTTCGACATGCGCAGCCGCCGGTTTGCGGTCAGCGGGACGGTAAACCTGTGCCTCGATGTTGAAATGGTGCCCTGGGGTTCCTGAGGAATGCCGATGCACATGCCACTCAGGTGGGTGTGAAAAAAGGGGGCGTTCAAGGGCAGGGTGCACGTTGTGCAGCGATCAGCTCTGCCGCGGACGGGGTTTGACGGGTCCCGTCAATTCACCGGCAGTTTTGCGCGCAGGGCGTCGCGGTCAACCCACCAGCTATCGCCGACAATGGTGTCGAGCATCACGGACAGGCGTGACAGCAATTCGTTGACGTCATTCAGTTCCAGAATCTCGATCCACATCCTGATCATCTCGGGATCATTTTCAATGCCGCGGTGACGCTTGGCCACGCCGGCGACGATCTGGTTGGTGAAGAAGGTCAGGCTGTCATGCTCTTCACCCTCGGTGCGCAGGTCGGCAATGTAGTGGGCGGCCATGGCGGCGACGGCCGCACCGTCCGAGGTGTCCGGGGTCTCATCGATGACATGCTGCAGCATGGCCACGGTCAGCTGTGCGGGCACCGGGTAGGTGACCGACAGCCAGATGCCGTTGCCAAGGGCGATCAGCGACTCGGGTTGTTCGCACTGGAACAGGACATCGCAGGTTTCGATGGCGTCGGCCCACGCCTCCTCGGCCGCGAATACGTCGAATATCTCGCGGCCGATGTCCCAGCTGTCCTTCTTTCTCTGCAGACCCAGCAGGGTCTCGGCGATATCCAGCCGAATGCGTGCACGTTCGATGGCGCTGCAGTCGGCCGGCAGTGCCGCAAGCTGTTTCTCCAGTTCATTCAGCTGGGCCTGCAGGGAAGGCCGTGAGTCGGACAGGTCGATGCCGCTCTTGTCGCCAATTACCATGTCTTCGGGGCCGGGTACTTTCATTATGCCGTTTCCTGCTTCGCTGCCATGCTGCCGGGGACGTCAAAAATGCTGAAGGTCATGGCCTCGAGATCGCCCAGTACCCAGGTTGCCGGTGCACCGATGCCGCCGACGGTGCCCGGGTTTACCAGGTGGGTGAGCGTGCCCATCCGGTTCTCGACGGCGCTGACGGCCGCCTTGTGGCTGTGCCCGCAACACACCAGGTCCCATTCGCCCGTGGTGCTCATGCTGTTGGCGTAATCCGGAAAGTGCACCAGGTAGATACGCCTGCCGGCCAGTTCGAAGCCCGCATCATGCCCGTAGTAGTGCACGTTACTGGACTCTTCGGACGCTATTCGGGACATCATCGCCAGGTTGCCGCTGTTATTGCCATGGATAACGTACACCGGCAGGTCAAACGGCATGATGACTTTCAGGGTCTCCGGTTTGACGACATCACCGCAGTGCAGCACGGCCTGCGCGCCGGCCGCAACGGCCTCGCGTACGGCGGCCTCCAGGAATCCGGTCTGGTCATGGCTGTCGGAAACGATGCAAACTTTCATAGGCTTTGATATATCCTGCTTAAACCTGCTGTAGGAGCGAGCGCCAGCTCGCGAACCCCTCAACGAATGCTTCGCCAGCTGGCGCTGGCTCCTACGATTTATCGGGGCCCGGTTATCCTGCTGGATTACAGCAACGGCACGATCAGCAGCGCAACGATGTTGATGATCTTGATCAACGGGTTGATGGCCGGGCCTGCGGTGTCCTTGTAGGGGTCGCCGACGGTGTCGCCGGTAACGGCCGCCTTGTGGGCGTCACTGCCCTTGCCGCCGAAGTTGCCGTCCTCGATGTACTTCTTGGCGTTGTCCCAGGCGCCGCCGCCGGTGGTCATGGAGATGGCGACGAACAGGCCGGTGACGATGGTGCCGATCAGCAGGCCGCCGAGTGCCTCGGCGCCGAGCGTCAGGCCGACAACGATCGGGACCATGACCGGCAGCAGCGAAGGAATCATCATCTCCTTGATGGCGGCCTTGGTCAGCATGTCCACGGCCTTTGAGTAATCCGGCTTCTGCGTGTGGTCCATGATGCCGGGCATTTCCCGAAACTGGCGGCGTACCTCGTTGACGATGCCGCCGGCGGCGCGGCCCACGGCCTCCATCGCCATGGCGCCGAACAGGTAGGGCACCAGGCCACCGATGAACAGGCCGATCAGCACCATGTGGTTGTCCAGCGAGAAGTTCAGCGCCGTGTCGGTGTGCTTCTCGAGGGCATGGGTGTAGTCGGCGAACAGCACCAGCGCGGCCAGGCCGGCGGAGCCGATGGCGTAGCCCTTGGTGACGGCCTTGGTGGTGTTGCCGACGGCGTCCAGCGGATCGGTGATGTTGCGGATCTTCTCGTCCAGTTCGGCCATCTCGGCGATGCCGCCGGCGTTGTCGGTGATCGGGCCGTAGGCGTCGAGGGCGACGATGATGCCGGTCATCGACAGCATGGAGGTCGCGGCAATCGCGATGCCGTACAGGCCGGCCAGTTCATGGGCGCCCCAGATGCTGGCACAGATGACCAGTACGGGCAGCGCGGTGGACTTCATGGACACACCCAGGCCGGCGATGACGTTGGTGCCGTCACCGGTGGTGGAGGCCTCGGCAATGTGCTTCACCGGGCTGAACTCCGTAGCGGTGTAGTACTCGGTGATCACCACCATGGCGGCGGTCAGCACCAGGCCGATAAGCGCACAGTAGTAGAGGAAGCGTGTGCTGATCTCTGCGCCGTCGAGCATGATGCTGTCACCCAGCACCCAGGTCGTCACCGGGTAGAAGGCAACCGCCGCGATGACGCCGGCGACGATCAGGCCGCGGTACAGGGCATTCATGATCTTGGCGCCTTCGGAGGTCTTCACGAAGAAGGTGCCGATGATGGAGGCGATAATGGAGACGCCGCCGAGCACCAGTGGATAGAGCGCGGATGCCGCGTCGTTTGCCGTCAGCAGGCTGCCCAGCAGCATGGTGGCAACCACGGTCACCGCATAGGTCTCGAACAGGTCGGCCGCCATGCCGGCGCAGTCACCGACATTGTCGCCGACATTATCGGCGATCACGGCCGGGTTGCGCGGGTCGTCTTCCGGAATGCCGGCCTCGACCTTGCCGACGATGTCCGCGCCGACGTCGGCGCCCTTGGTGAAGATTCCGCCACCCAGTCGAGCAAAGATGGAGATCAGCGAGCCGCCGAAGGCGAGGCCGACGAGCGGATGCAGCGGGTCCTCTGCACCCATGGCCAGCATCAGCGCGTAGAAGCCGGTGACCCCGATCAGCGCCAGGCCAACCACCAGCATGCCGGTGATGGCGCCGCCGCGAAAGGCGATCTGCATGGCGGCATTGATGCCGTCATTGGCGGCCTCGGCGGTGCGCACGTTGGAGCGCACCGAGATATTCATGCCGATGTAGCCGGTCAGTCCGGAGAAAATGGCGCCGACTGCAAAGCCGGCGGCGGTGTACACGTCGATGAAGTAGCCAACCACCAGCATTAATACTATACCGGCCATGCTGATAGCAGCGTACTGCCGGTTCAGGTAGGCCTTGGCCCCTTCCTGGATGGCGGCGGCGATTTCCTGCATGCGCGCATTGCCGCTGGGTTTTGACAGAATCCATTTAGTGGAAATTGCCCCGTAGACGAGGGCGCCAAATCCACAGGCAAGCGCAAAAATAAGTTCAATTGACATCGGGTCTCTCCCTATAGCGACTTTAGAATTTAGTTGAATCAGGTTTATTGAATACGGTGCCCGGTTTCAGGCCGAACAGTTCTTCCATGTTGTATTTTTCAATCAGGGCATCCACGGCCGTCTGGCCATGATCCTGCTGTACTTCCGCCAGGATCAGGCGTGCGGCGTTGCGATTATAGCCGCCGCCCATGTCGACTTGCACGGCCAGCAGTTCATCGGCTTTATCAAGGGTCATGGGCGGGTTTCCGGTCTACTTGACCTCGAAGTCATTCAGTTTCCGGGGCACCGAAACGTTTTTAAGCATGACGTACTTTGGCAGCCCGTCCTTGCCATAGCTCGGGTAGTCCTCGCCCCGCATCAGCGGTGCCAGGTAATTGCGGCAGCTTTGGGTAATGCCGAAGCCGTCTTTGGTGATGTAGCCCTTCGGCATCATCTTCTCGACATTGGCGACGCGTGACAGTTTTGCCTCGCCGATTTTCCAGCGGTAGGGGTTGTTGGAGGTGCGCACAATGGTTGGCATGACGGAGTTCTTGCCGGCCAGTGCCAGCTCGACGCCGGCCTTGCCCAGGGCGTAGGCCTGCTCGACATCGGATTTGGAAGCGATATGGCGTGCCGCACGTTGCAGGTAGTCTGCCACGGCCCAGTGATATTTATAGCCGAGCTTGTCGCGCACCATGTTGGCAATGACCGGGGCCACACCGCCGAGCTGGGCGTGGCCAAAGGCATCTTTCAGGCCCTGGTCTGCAAGGAATTTGCCCTCGCTGTCGGCGACACCCTCGGAGACGACGATGGAGACATAGCCGTATTTTTTTACCTTGTCGTCTACTTCCTTGAGGAACTTCTCCTGGTTGAAAGGCACCTCGGGAAACAGGATAACGATCGGCAGGTCGCAGTTTTTCGAGGCGGCCATGCCGCCGGCCGCTGCGATCCAGCCTGCATGGCGGCCCATCACCTCGAGCACGAACACCTTGGTCGAGGTGGCGCACATGGAGGCCACGTCAAAGCTGGCTTCACGGGTGGAGATGGCGATGTACTTGGCCACGGAGCCAAAGCCGGGGCAGTTGTCGGTGATCGGCAGATCGTTGTCCACGGTCTTGGGAATGTGAATGGCCTGGATCGGGTAGCCGGTTGCCTTGGAGAGCTGGGAAACCTTCAGGCAGGTGTCGGCCGAGTCGCCGCCGCCGTTATAGAAGAAGTAACCGATGTTATGCGCCGCAAAGACTTCGATCAGGCGGTCATACTCACGCTTGTTGGCCTCCAGGCTCTTCATCTTGTAACGGCAGGAGCCGAAGGCGCCGGAGGGTGTCTGGCGCAGTGCGGCGATGTCGCGCGCGGATTCCTTGCTGGTATCGATCAGGTCTTCCGTCAGCGCACCGATGATGCCGTTGCGTCCCGCATAGACCTTGCCTATCTTTTTCTTGTGCTTGCGCGCCGTCTCGATCACGCCACAGGCGGATGCATTGATGACCGCGGTAACACCGCCTGATTGTGCGTAGAACGCATTCTTTTTCGTGGCTGATTTTGCCATGTGTTGCTCTCCCTTGGTTTGCTAATTTAATCGGGGTCAGAGCACATTTTTTCCTTATATTCCTGCTACTCCAGGTGTATTTATGGAATATAAGGAAAAAATGTGCTCTGACCCCATGCTATCTGCGGCGTTGCTCTCGTCGGCAACAAAGTCCGCCTGTACCTGCAACAGCGTTACCATGCATTCCGACAGGTCGTCATACTCTTCCACGCCGGTGCCGTACATTTTGTGGACGCGGTAATAGAACTGGCTGCGGTAGCGCGTTGGACCGGTCTTGCAGACAATGAACTTGCAATTTTCATGTTCCCAGAAGGCGGCCGGGCAGGGTGTGAGCTCGGTTGCGTACGGGTTCAGGCGCAACTCGATGTCCGCCATCTGCAGTTCCATCGTCTTGCCGTAGCGCTCTTCCAGCGATGGTGTTGATGATCCATAATTCACTTTCCATGAAATCGTCGATAGCGCTCATTTTGGCTCTGCTGGCGTCTCTGTAAGGGTCGATGGGCGACCAGCGCGCGCATCAAGGGCGCCAGATTCTAGCTCAAAACCTGATTTATTTCATGAACTTCGTTGACTTCTACCACTGGCAGAGGGTAGCTTAAACGCTGTCCCGCATGACGGCCACGTAAAAAATCATATGTCTGTATTAATAAAATCTTCCGGAATTCAGGAAGTTAATAATATTCATACCTTGAGGAGTACCTCCACACCATGAGAATCGTACTGCTGGGTGCGCCGGGTTCCGGCAAGGGCACCCAGGCAAAGCTCCTTGCGGAGCGCTACAAGCTGCCGCAGATTTCGACCGGCGATATGTTGCGTGAGGCGGTGGCCGCGGGCAGCCCGCTGGGCCGCCAGGCAAAGGTTGCCATGGATGCCGGGCAACTGGTGAATGATGAAATCGTGCTCGGCATTATCAAGGAGCGGGTCATGCGCCCGGATGCCCGCAAGGGCTTTATTCTGGACGGGTTTCCCAGGAACGTGCAGCAATCCGAGGCGCTTGACCTGCTGCTGATGAGCCTCGGCCAGCCGTTGCACCTGGCCTTGCTGGTTGCCGTCGATGTGGATGCCCTGATCCAGCGCCTGGTTGGCCGGCGGACCTGCCTGACCTGTGGCCAGATGTATAACGTATTTTATTCACCACCGCATATCGAGGGGCGCTGTGATGAATGCGGCGGCCGGCTGCGGCATCGGGGTGATGACAATGAAGAGACCATCGGCAGCCGCCTGAGGGTCTATGAAACGCATACCATCCCGGTGATCGATTATTACCAGGATCAGAAAAAAATGCATACTGTTCAGGGTGTTGGCGAGATTTCCGATATTTTCAAGGCCGTTTGCAAGATCGTTGACAATGTCAAGGCCACCACCAAGGGTGCCACACGCTCCGATACCATTCGCGCCGCGATCGCCAAGCACCATGCCGCCAAGAAGGGCGAAGGGAAGAAAAAAGCCACGGTAAAGAAAAAGGCGGTGAGCAAGAAAGCGGCGGTGAAGAAAACAGCGGTGAAGAAAAAGGCAGCCGTGAAGAAAACGGCGGTGAAGAAGGCTGCTGTCAGGAAAACCGCTGTGAAGAAGAAGGTTGCGGTGAAGAAGAAGGCGGTTGTGAAAAAGAAGGTGGCCGTGAAGAAGAAAGCCGCTGCGAAGAAGAAGGTTGCGGTGAAGAAGAAGGTATCACGGAAGCGCACGGCGGCCAGGAAACCCGCGGTAAAGAAAAAGGCGGCGGTGAAGAAAAAGGCCACGCAGAAGAAGGCACCCGTAAAAAAGGCCGCGGCAAGGAAAAAAGCGGTCGCCCGGACGGTGAAGAAAAAAACACTGAAAAAACCTGTGGCGAAAAAGAAGCCGGCCGCCCGCAAGAGACGCTAGCCGCCCGCCGGATTTCAGCGGCATCAATATGCAGATTCATATCCTGGGTATTTGCGGTACCTTCATGGGCGGTATTGCCCTGCTGGCCCGAGAGCTCGGTGTGCAGGTAAGCGGCTCGGACGCCGGCGTCTATCCCCCGATGAGTACCCAGCTTGCCGAGCAGGGCATTATCCTCTGTGAAGGCTATGCCGCTGCGCACCTTGAACCGCCACCGGATTGCGTGGTGATCGGCAATGCCCTGTCACGCGGCAATGCCGCGGTTGAACATGTATTGGATGAAAATCTTGTCTACACCTCGGGCCCGCAGTGGCTGGCCGAAAATGTATTGCAGAACCGCTGGGTGCTGGCGGTTGCGGGTACGCATGGCAAGACCTCCACTGCCAGTATGCTGGCCTGGATTCTCGAGTATGCCGGCCTGTCACCCGGCTTTCTGATTGGCGGGGTGCCGAAAAATTTCGGCCTCTCCGCCCGCCTCGGCAGCGGCCCGTTCTTCGTGGTCGAGGCCGATGAATACGACACGGCCTTTTTCGACAAGCGTTCGAAGTTCGTTCACTACCACCCGCGGACACTGGTGCTGAATAACCTTGAATATGATCATGCCGATATCTTTCCCGATCTCGATGCCATCAAAACCCAGTTTCACCACCTGGTGCGTACCGTCCCCGGGAACGGGCTGATCATTTCCAATGATGACGATGAGCACCTGCACGCCGTCCTCAAGCGGGGCTGCTGGACGCCGGTGGAGGCGGTTTCGAAGCTGAATGAAAGTGCTGCCTGGAAGAGCAGGCTGCTGGTCGAGGACGGTAGTCGCTTCGAAGTGATGCTGTCAGGGCAGGCCGTGGGCACGGTGAGCTGGCCGCAGCTTGGCGAGCATAATGTGCACAATGCCATGGCCGCGATTGCCGCCGCCCGTCATGTCGGTGTGCCGGTTGAGCAGGCGATCGCGGCATTGACCGGTTTTGCGGGGATCAAACGGCGCATGGAAGTGCGCGGGCAGGTCAACGGGGTCACTGTCTATGATGATTTTGCACATCACCCGACGGCCATCGCCACCACCCTGCAGGGCCTGCGCCGCCGGGTCGGGGATGCGCGCATCCTGTTGTGTCTGGAACCGCGTTCCAACACCATGCGCATGGGTGTGCACCGCGATTCGCTGGCAGATTCGTGGAGTGCTGCCGATCATATCTGGCTGCATGAGCCGCCGGGGATGGAGTGGTCAATGCAGGCGCTAGCGGACGTATCGGATGCCCCCGTCGTTGTCAGCGACAGTGTCGACGCGATTGTCGAGGCCGTGCTGCAGGAAGCCCGTGCCGGCGATCACCTGCTGGTGATGAGCAACGGCGCGTTCGGCGACATCCATGACAAGCTCATCCGCGGACTGGAAAAAAATCAGGTTTAACGAAACACCCCGATGGGTACGCTGCGCTTTACCCATCCTACGATTGTTTCACAGGTTCACGGATTTGACGAAGCTATCCGCTGAATCTGGCCGGGTCGGTAGGATGGGTAAAGGAGCGCAGCGACGTACCCGTCAAAGGTGCCCCCGATGGGTACGCTGTGCTTTACCCATCCTGCGATTGTTTCACGGGTTTGACGAAGCAATCACGGTTCCCATGCCAGCAACACTTCGCCCTGCCACGCTACCTGGCTGTCGTCCAGGCGGCGGCGGTGTTGCAGCAGTTTGATGCGGCCGCTTTCAGCCAGCGTTGCCCGCAGCAGTTGCAGCGGTGTGTCGAATTCCGGCGCAGTTCGAAGAAAGGCGATCAGCGGTAAATCCCGCTCGATATAGAGCCAGGCGATATTGCCAAGCTGCACGGTCTGCCCGCTATCTTCCAGCTGCAGGCCGGATGGCCACAGGCGCAGTGCCAGGATGCGTGACTCGTTACCGCTTGCCGGTGCCACCAGCAGCAATTGCTGGTGTTGACCGTCATGCACCTGGGGCAGCACGGGCAGGGCATCGATTTCCGGTTCCGGGGCCAGCCAGTGCATTGCGCTGGTGGGTCCGAAGGCCGTCGCCGCGTGCCAGCCCTTGTCCTGCAGCACGGCCTGCAGTGTTGCCAGTGAACCCGCCCACTGGAAATTCATCGGTTGTTCGTTGCTGCCTTCCAGGTCGACACGCCAGGTCGGCAGTGCTTTCCAGCCGTTATCTTTCCAGCTTGCCTGGCTGATCGTCTGCAGTTGGATGCGGGGCGCGTAATAGGCCAGTTCCTCGTCAAAGCGCTGTTGCAGTTGCCAGAAGCCGCCCAGGCTGATGATCACCAGGACCACTGCCAGCAGTTGCTTCAGCGGCAGGACCGGTGCCGGGTGGCGGTCATAGGCGATACCGATCAGGGCAACCCAGAAGATGCCCAGGGCGGTGCCCGCAAACACATCTGAAAACCAGTGCGCGCCGAGGTAGAGCCGCGACAGCGCAATCGAGCCGGCCAGCAGTGCGGCAACTGAATAGGGCAGCCAGCGGTGACGATAGGGAATCTCGCGTGCCACCAGTAGCGCAAGAAAGCCATAGACGACAATGCTCATGCTGGTATGTGCACTGGGGAATGAATAGCCCTCGAGAAACGGGAGCGGACGTTCAACCTGTGCGCTGACCTTCAACGTCCAGGTCAGCAGGCCGGCGCACACATACACGCCGAGCCAGTGCCAGGCCGCCTTCGGGTAGCCTTTCAGCAACAGCCAGGCACAGCTGCCGGCCACTACAGCCGCAAGCAATCCCGTGTTGCCGAATTGGGTGATAAACACCATGACGTGGTCCGCCCACGGTGTGCGCAGGTTTTCCAGGTCATGAAAAACATACTGATCGATGCCACGCAGGAAGTGACCGCTGTGTACCTGGCTCACGGTCAGCAGCAACAGCCACAGCGTGATAAAGAACAGCACGGAAAGGATTGCCAGCCCGCGGGCCTCGGGATGGTCAGGGTCCAGCAGCGAGCCGGCGAGTGGCTGGATGCGGGGGTGCCGGCGGCTGCGCTCCAGCACCCGTTCCACCAGTGTAGAGGCGTGCGGCTGCAGCACGCGGATCAGGCTGTGGATCAGCCAGACGCCGAGCAGCGCCGCGCCGACCACCGTGACCAGCAACACCACCAGCCGGCCGGCCACCTCGGCAGCCAGTCCCAGCGAGGCACCGAACACCATGCCGGGCAGGATATAGGCGGGTGCCCAGAGGATCGAGGCAATGATGTCGACCAGCAGAAAGCGCGGCAGGGTCATGTTCATCATCCCGGCAATGGCAGGCACAATCGGGCGCAACGGTCCGACGAAACGGGCCATGAAGACACCTTTGCCGCCGTGTTTGCAGAAAAAATCGACGCCGCGGTTGACCAGTTGCGGATAGTTGCGAAATGGCCAGATAACCCGCAGTTGCTGGTGGTAGTAATGGCCCAGCAGGAAGCTGATCAGGTCGCCGCAGATGGCGCCGAGAATGGTCCAGAGGATGATGGGCGCCATCGGCAGGGCGCCGGTGGCGATCAGTGCGCCGGCCCCGAACAGCAGCACGGCGCCGGGGATCAGCAGCCCCAGCAGGATGAGGGACTCCATCAGCGCGATCAGGAACACGATGACGCTCGACATATACGGATGGAGTGCAATCCAGTCGAGTATCGGTTGAAGCAGGGTTTCCACGCGGTTGGCCGGCCGGTACTTTAAAGTGTTTTAAATACCCGTCCGGCGGCATCCACGGTGGCATCGATGATGGCGTCGGTGTGTGCCGAGGAAACAAAACCGGCTTCAAAGGCCGACGGCGCAAGATACACGCCGGCATCGAGCATGCCATGGTAGAAGGCCTGGAAACGTTTGATGTCACAGGCCATGACCTGCTCGAAACGGGTGACGGGCGTTTCCGGGCTGAAGAAGCAGCCGAACATCCCGCCGACCTGGTTGGTGCTGAAGGGGATGCCGGCCCTGTTGGCCTGTACCTGCAACCCGGCAGTCAGCCGTTTCGCGGCACGATCCAGCTGCTGGTGGAAACCCTCGGCGCAGGCCAGCTCCAGGGTCGCCAGGCCGGCGGCGAGCGAGATGGGATTGCCGGACAGGGTGCCGGCCTGGTACACCGGGCCCAGCGGTGCAAGCTGCTCCATGATGTCGCGACGACCGCCGAAGGCGCCGACCGGCAGGCCGCCACCGATGACCTTCCCCAGCGTGGTGAGATCGGGCGTGACACCGTAGTGCTGCTGGGCACCGCCGAGGGCGACGCGGAAACCGGTCATGACCTCGTCGAAGATGAGGACGCTGCCGTATTCATCGCAGCGGCTGCGCAGGCCTTCGAGGAAACCGGGGACCGGCGGAATGCAATTCATGTTGCCAGCGACAGGTTCAACGATTATCGCTGCAATTTCGTTGCCGATCGATGCAAATACTTCATCTATACCGTCAAGATCATTATAGGTCAGGGTGCTGGTATGGGCGGCCACGGCCGCGGGAACGCCGGGTGAGGTGGGCACGCCGAGGGTGAGGGTGCCGGAACCGGCCTTGACCAGCAGGGCATCGGAGTGGCCATGGTAGCAACCCTCGAACTTGATAATGCGGTCGCGCCCGGTGAAACCGCGCGCCAGGCGGATGGCGCTCATGGTCGCCTCGGTGCCCGAGTTGACCATGCGCACCATGTCCATCGACGGCACCAGCTCGCAGAGCAGATCGGCCATGCGGGTCTCGATTTCCGTGGGTGCGCCGAAGCCAAGCCCCTGTGCCGCCATTTCCCGGACCGCCCTGATCACCTCGGGGTGTGCATGGCCGGCAATCATCGGCCCCCAGGAGCCGACGTAATCGATGTAGCATTTGTCATCGGCATCGAACAGCCACGCCCCTTCGCCGCGGCTGAAGAACACCGGGTCGCCACCGACCCCCTTGAAGGCGCGCACCGGTGAATTGACGCCCCCGGGAATATGCCGGCAGGCCGACTGGAACAGATCGTGTGAGCGGGTCATGTGTGAGTCCTTGTTCTGATTGTGGTCCATGGTAGCAAATACTGGAGAGGGTACGGAGCCTATCTTGTATGGGGCGCCTTGCAGGCGCTGGTTTTATTTGATGCGGGCTCTCGCGCCCGCCGGCGAGATACTTTTCTTTGCTTCGCCAAAGAAAAGTACCCAAAAGAAAGGCGACCCGGAGGCTGCGCCCGAATACTCATTTTCAATGAGTATTCGGGTTCCCTGCGCTTCTCGCGAAAACCGGCGCATGCGCAACTCGCAATCTCGCTGCGCTCGAAAGCTCAAACAGGGCGCATGCTTCATCCGGTTTTCACTGCGATGCTCGGCTGCGCCTACGGGAGGGGTAGATCAACACCCCATACTCACTGAGTATGGGGGTTTGATCTACCCCTCCCGTAGGACGCACCGAGTACCGCAGTGAAACCGGAGAAGCCGCGCACCCTGTTTGAGCTTTCGAGCGTAGCGAGATTGCGAGTTGCGCATGCGCCGGTTTTCGCGAGAAGCGCAGGGAACCCGCGCAGCGGGCAGTCTTCGGGTGCCTTTCTTTGGTACGTTTCTTTGGCGAGCAAAGAAAGTATCTCGCCGGCGCGCGACCCGCATCTATTTGGTGTACGTTTCTCTTCGGCGAAGCAAAGAAAAGTATCTCGCCGGCGGGCGCGAGAGCCCGCATCAAATAAAACCAGCGCCTGCAAGGCGCCCCCAACAATAACCGACCTCCGTCACCCGGACGGTTTCACCGGCATGCAAAAACAGTCCGCATAGCGACGCGCAGCCGCCTCGATATCCGCCTGGCCGAACACCCCGTGAATCACGGCCAGCAGGTCGGCGCCGGCCGCGACCAGTTGACGGCCGTTTTCCGGGGTGATGCCGCCGATGGCGGCAATCGGCAGGCCGGGTTGTGCGCGTGCCTGCGCCAGCAGGGCAATGTCCGCCTGCACGGCATCCGGTTTGCTTTGCGAACTGAAGAAGCGCCCGAAGGCAATATAGCTGGCACCCGCGCGGGCCGCGGCAACGGCATTTTCCAGCCGGTTGTAACAGGATGCGCCGATGATGGCCGCCGGCCCGAGCCGTGCGCGCGCCTCGCCGATGGCCGCATCGTCGCGGCCCAGGTGTACACCGGCGGCACCCACCGTCGCGTGCCAGTTCAATATCGTCATTGATGATCAGCGGCACGCCCTGTTGTGCACACAGCCGCTGCAGCCGTGCGGCGGCCTGTTTGCGCTCGAGCAGGGATTGCTGCTTGTCGCGGTATTGAATGAGTCGGGCACCGCCGGCGATTGCCTGTGCGACGTGGTCAAGCAATGCTCCTGCCGGAATCAGCTGGCTGTCGGTAATGGCGTAGAGGCCGTTTTCCGGCAGGGCGCTAGTCATCCTGCCGGGCCCAGAAGAGGCGGTCGGGCAGGTACTGGCCCTTGCCGGGACGGTCGCCCGCCTGGAGTGCATTCCAGGTGAATTCCTGGGCCTCGTGCACGGCCTGGAAGGGATCGAGTCCATGGGCGAGCAGGCCGGCGATCGCGGCCGCGAGGGTACACCCCGAGCCATGGTAACTGTGCGGCAGGCGCTCCCAGCTGAATGATTCCAGCAACTGTTGTTCGTGGTACAGGGTGTTGATGACGTGCGTCGTCTCTTCGTGGGTCCCGGTTACCAATACATAGTCGGCACCCTGCTCGAGCAGGACAAGGGCACAGTCATCCAGCGATTCGCCGTGCATGGCCAGGGCACGCGCTTCATGGCTGTTGGGCGTGAGCAGCGTTGTGCAGGGGAGCAACAAGGTGCGCAGCGCCTCCAGCAGACCGTCACTGCCGAGCGCGGTACCACCGCCGGAGGCCAGTACCGGGTCCAGCACCAGCGGCAGGTGCGGGTAGTCCTGCACGATTGCGTGAATGGCCGCGGCGTTTGCGGCACTGCCGAGCATGCCGATCTTGAAGGCGGCAACCGGCAGATCGGCCAGCACCGCGCGCGCCTGCGCCGTGACCTTGTCGGCATGCAGCGGGGTGGCGGCAAGCACGTCACGGGTGTCCTGTACGGTCAGCGCCGTGATCACCGGCGCCGCCCGGCACCCCAGGCTGGCCAGCGACTCGATGTCGGCCTGGATACCTGCACCACCGCTTGGGTCGTGACCGGAAAAGGTCATTACGATCGGGGTTTTTGTCATCACGTGGGGCCGTGCTGCCTGTCAGGGGTAGATGTGTGCCAGTGATGCATTCTAGCACTCGATGCACCCTGTTTATTGGCCACCCGTGTCGTTACAATGCCTCTCCTCAAGGCTGCCTGCAGTTGCAATTTGATAACGGGATATGAACATGAAGAGCTATCGGGAATATATGTGCGTGGTGTGTGGTTTTATCTATAACGAGGAGGCCGGCCTGCCCGAGGAAGGTTTTCCGCCCGGTACGCGCTGGGCGGACATTCCGGAAAACTGGGTCTGCCCGGAATGTGGTGCCGAAAAGAGAGACTTTGAAATGGTGGAAGTCTGAGGCGGACTCGCGAATCTTGACTACACTGGTAATTGATGCGCCTGCGCTGGCGGGGCAGGGCCTCTACTTTTGGATACAAGTACCTGTATTACAAGCAAAAAGGCAAGAAGATGATTACGCTTACCGAAACCCTGGCAGATATGGTCGGTGTCGCCGAGAATTATTGTCAGCTGGTCGAGCGAACCGGGTGGGGCCGGGGCGAGTGGCTGGAGTCCCTGTTCAGCCTGATGCCGCGCCTGCACCTGGCGGTGACCGCGCTGACGGCCTACGACACCGGTGATGCACCCCTGCCGGACGTCGACCTGGATGAGCGTTTCGAACTCTACAGCCGTCTGCGCAAGGTGCTGGGAGAGCGTGACAGCTACTGGCTTGAGTTTGATGCCTCTCCCGAGGAGATGCACATGTCGGGCAGCCTGGCCGATGACCTGACGGACATCTATTTTGACCTGCAGCACGGGCTGCAACTGCTTGACGAGGCCTGGCCGCAGCGGGCTGCGCAGGTCTGGCAGTCCAGCTACCGCACCCACTGGGGGCAGCACCTGGTGGATGCGGAACGCCACCTGTACGCCCTGAAGGTGCGCAACCAGCTTGTACTGAACTGATTTCGTCTATCCCGGTCTGAAAGCGCCGTTAGCGGCGTGACACTCAATCAACTGTATCCCCGCTGCCAAAACCCATTAGAATGGCAGTAACCGCCTGCCCGCCGGATTGCGGGCAAGCGCTCTTCTACCAACAATCAGGTTATTTGCATGAATCGTAAACAGTTTGGACAGCAGGGTTTTACCCTGATCGAAGTGATGGTCGTGGTGGTGATCCTCGGTATCCTGGCGGCCATCCTGGTGCCCAGGGTGATGGACCGTCCCGACCAGGCGCGCAAGACCAAGGCGAGCCTGGACATCCAGGCGCTGGAAGGGGCGCTGAAGATGTACAAGATGGATAACTACGTCTACCCGAACACGGACCAGGGCCTGGAAGCACTGGTTGAAAAACCCGGTTCACCGGAGCCGGCCAACTGGCAGGCCGGGGGTTACGTCGACCGGTTGCCGCTGGATCCCTGGAAACAACCCTATCAATATCTGAGCCCGGGCGTGCACGGCGACATCGATGTCTACTCGCTCGGCCCTGACCAGGTGCCCAGCGAAGACGACATAGCCAACTGGAACCCGCAGTAGCCTCAGGCGGCTGTCCGGGAATAGAGAGCCTCCTTATGTCCCTGATGCCTGCTGCTTCATTCAGGCAGCCTGCCGGTTTCACCCTGATCGAGTTGCTGGTCGTCATCGTCCTGATCGGGATTATCTTCAGCTTTGCCGTGCTGTCACTCGGTGGTGATGACGTGGCTGAACTGATGGAACAGGAAACCCGCCGCCTGGCGACCCTGCTCGACATGGCCAGCGATGAAGCCATTATCCGCGGTGAGGAACTGGCCCTGCATTTCACCGATGACAGTTATGCCTTTCTGGTCCTGGGCAATGCCGGCTGGGAAACGCCGCCGGACGATGTCCTGTTCAAGTCCCACAGTCTGCCTGCCGGTATCGAGCTGCACCTTGAAGTCGAGGGCGAGTTACCGCTGCTGGTCGCGGGCGATGCCGAAGAAGAGGACGCAGACGACGCCCTGGTCCCGCAGGTCTATATCCTCTCCAGCGGCGAGATCACGCCCTTTACGGTACGCCTGCAGGCGAGCTTGAGCGAGGCCCGCTATTACCTGACGGCTTCACTGCTGGGTGAGCTGGCCTGGGAGAGGGAGGAGAGCCTGTGAGGTGCCGGAACGCGCGGGGATTCACCCTGCTCGAGATCATGGTCGCCCTGGCCGTGCTGGCGCTGGCCATGGGCGCCGTGATCAGGGCGGCCGGCCGACTACACCGATAACCAGTCCTATCTGCGCGACCGTACCCTGACGGCCTGGGTTGCGCGCAATGTACTTGTGCAGCACCAGCTGGAACAGGAGTGGCCGGACGTGGGCGAGCGCGAGGGGACCCTGGAGATGGGCAGGCGGGAGTGGCAATGGCTGGCAAATATCTCCCAGACCGACGAGGAGCGATTGCGGCGCATTGACGTGGAAGTACGTGCGCTTGATGCCGACGATGCAGACCCGATCACGGTATTGAGCGGTTTTCTCAAGCAACCTGAGCAATGAAGCGCACCCCCGAAATATCCGGCCTTGGCGGGTTTACCCTGCTGGAAATGCTGATCGCGCTGGCGATTTTCGGCCTGTTGGCGGTGATGTCCTATGGCGGGCTGGCCTCGGTGCTGGAGCAGCAGTTTCGGACTGAAGCCGAGGCCGAGCGCCTGGCAGCGCTGCAGAAGGCCTACCTGGTGATGCAACGCGATATCGAGCAGATGGTGGCGCGCCCGGTACGCGATGAGTTCGGTGATGAACAGGCACCGCTGGTCGGTGACCAGACACTGGAGTTCACCCGTGACGGCTGGAACAATCCGCTTGGCCGTCCACGCAGCACCCTGCAACGGGTGGCTTACGCCCGGGAGGACCGGGAGCTGCGGCGCTATGCCTGGCAGGTGCTCGACCGTGCCCAGGACAGCCAGCCGGTTGAACAACTGCTGCTGGACAATCTCGACAATATGCAGCTGCGCTACCTGGCAGCCAACGACGAGTGGCAGGAACAGTGGCCGGCGCCGCTTGAGGAATCCGCCGGGACATCGACCGGGGCGCTGCCGGCGGCGGTCGAGGTGACGATCGAGCACGAACATTACGGCCTGCTGGTGTGGCTGTTTCAGTTGCCGCGATGAACCGCGACCCTTCAGCCAGGCGGAAAAATAATCCCGCGACCGGCGCGGCAGCCGGTCAACGCGGTGTTGCCCTGCTGACCGCGCTGCTGGTCGTCAGCCTGGCAACCGTGGCGGCCGTTGCCATGGCGACCCGTCAGCATATCGACGTGCGGCGTACCGGCAACCTGTTGCACGGGGAACAGGCCTACGCCTATGCGCTGGCCGCCGAAAGCTGGGCCGAGGTGATCATGGATCGGGATGCGGAAGATAGCGACAACGACATGCTGGAGGAGGACTGGGCCATGGCATTGCCGCCCATTTCCGTGGAAGGCGGGTTTGTCGATGGCCGCATCAGTGACCTGCAGGGGCGCTTCAACGTCAATAACCTGGTTGATGAAAAAGGCCCGAGCGAGGCGGACAGGGACTATTTCACCCGCCTGCTGCTGGGGCTTGAGCTGGATATCGCCCTGGTCAACGCACTGATCGACTGGATTGATCCCGATATCGAGGCACGCTATCCCGACGGGGCCGAAGATGACACCTACCTGCTGAATTATCCGCCCTATCGCACGGCCAACCGCCCCTTGATCAGTGTCAGCGAGCTGGGCCTGGTGAAGGGTTTCAGTGCGGAAGTGCTGGCGGTACTGGAACCGCACATTACCGCGCTGCCGGAGAAAACAGCTATCAACGTGAACACGGCATCAGCGCGAGTGCTGCTTGCACTGAACGAGAACCTGAGCGATGCGGATGTGGACTCCCTGATCTCGGACCGCGGTGAGGATGGCTATGCCGACAAGGCAGCATTTATGGCCCATGATGCACTGGCTGGCCTGGAAGTGGCGGTTGCGATCGGTACCGGCAGCGACTGGTTTGGATTGCAAACCGACGTGACGATCGGACGCGGCCACGCTCGCCTGGAGAGTGTGTTGCTGCGCAAGGATGGAGCCAGCCGGGTGGTTTCCCGCAGCAGGACCCGGGCGCGGCTCATGCCTTGATGAATGGTGCTCATGCATAAACATCACAATTTCTCTCACCAAATTGTAAAGCCGTGGCCATTAAACAGGAAAACCGCACCCTGCTGTGTTGGTTCTGTATCCGTTGCTGTCAATTTGAAAGGGTGCCGGATTATTGCGGGCCGGGTTTGTCTTGTCCGGGATGTTTTCTGGTACGATACTGCAGGAATTTCAATGATTAAACCGGTACCCAACCATGCGTAACATGCTGTTGCTGCGGGGCAACCCTTTTGAACCCCGGCGCTGGAGCTGGTTGCATCTCGACGCGGCGGGCGAGGCGCGTGGTGTTATTCACATGGGCTCGCTGGCTGATGCGGCCGCCGAGGCGAATGGCCTGCGGGTGATCGTGTTGCTGTCCGCTACCGACTGCCTGCTGACCAGTGTGCGCGTGCCCGGTCGCCAGCGGAAGAAACTGCTGCAGGCCGTGCCCTATGCGCTGGAAGAACAGTTGTCGGATGATGTCGAGAAGTTGCACTTTGCCCTTGGCGCCGAGCTGGCTGACGGCACCTGGCAGGTCGCCGTTACCAACAGGCAGCGCCTGCAAGCGCTGCTGGCTTCACTTTCCGAAGCCGGTCTTGATGTGCAGCAGGTGCTGCCCGAGCAGCTGGCCGTGCCGCTGCCCGAGGGCGGGAGCGGTGTCCTGGTCGATCGGGATATGGCCGTGGTGCGTGACAGCGACCATTCAGGCTACGCGGTGGATTGTGACAATCTCGGCGCCATGCTGACAGCCGCCAGGCAGGACGAACCGGGTGAGTCCGCTGTTTTGCAGCTGTTCACGGAGCAGGATGCCGCGCCGGTGGATACCGGCGAATACCCCGGTGAAATCCGCCTTGAGCATTACGCACGCGACCCGCTTGGCGTGCTTTCGCAAGGACTGGACCTGAAGGCCATCAACCTGCTGCAGGGTGAGTTCAGCCGCGCGGGTGAATGGAACCGTGTCCTCTACCCGTGGCGGGCAACAGCCGCGTTGCTGCTGGCCGGCGTACTTATCAGCAATGCCGTCATGGCCGTCGATTATTACCGCCTCAGCAGGGAAAGCGACCAGCTGAAAATACAAATCGAGGAGACATTCAGAAAGGCGCTTCCCGAAACCAGGCGGCTGGTGAACCCGCGCGCCCAGATGCAGCAGAAACTCGACGAGTTACAGCTCGGGCGGCGTACCGAGAGCCGTTTTCTGAGCCTGATCGGGCAGGCCGGCGTGGTGATCAAGGATGTCGAGGATGTTGCAATTACCGGGGCGAATTACAGGGGCGGGCGGCTTGACCTCGACCTGAGTGTCGGCAGCCTGCAGTTGCTGGACCAGCTCAAACAGGCGTTGACAAAAAACGGCGCCTTGTCCGTTGACATCCAGTCGGCAACGACCGGGTCCGACCAGCGGGTCAAAAGCCGCCTGCGTATCGCCGGGGTGGAAACATGAAACAGTGGTTTGCAGGGCTGGAGCCGCGTGAACGCATGCTGGTGCTGTCAGCCGTGATCGTCCTGGCCGTGCTGCTGTTTTACGCGCTGCTGTGGCAGCCGGCGCATTCCGGCTACGACCGGATCAAGCGCACGATCGCCGAGCAGCGTGCCACGGCAAGCTGGATGCAGGAGAGCGCAGCCAGGGTGGCGCAGTTGAAAGGTGCAAACCCGGCGACCGGCCGGGGCCTGGGCAATCGCTCGTTGCTGGCAGTCACAGACAGCACGGCGCGTGCCGGGGGCCTGGCTGAATCCCTGAAACGCATTGAGCCGGAGGGCAGCGACGGTGTGCGCGTCTGGCTCGAGGGCGCATCGTTTGATCAATTCGTCAGCTGGCTGGCCCTGCTGGGTAACAATCACGGCATCAACCCGGAAAGTGTCAGCATGGAAAGGGGTGATGCGGCAGGCCAGGTGAACGTCCGCCTGACATTGCAGGCCATGCAACCGTGAAGCCTGCCGGTTTCTACATTGCCGTCGGTGTTGCTGCCTATTTCCTGATCGTTGTTTTTACCTTGCCTGCCGTTCATGTCGAGGGTTTTATCGAGAAACAGGTTCCGGGTCTGTCGCTGTCCGCGGTGTCCGGGTCTGTTTTTAACGGCCAGGCGGGTCGTGTCAGTTACCAGGACACGGCCCTGGGTGCGGTGCACTGGCGCTTTCTGCCGCTGGCCCTGCTCACCGGGCGGGTTGGCTATCAGCTTGAGTTTTCGTCACCCGACGGGCCCGGCCGGGCCGATGTCGGCATAACATTTGCCGGCAATGCCTATGGCCGTGATATTGACCTTCACCTGCAGGCAGACGCTCTCATCAATCAGTATTCACCGGTGGCCGTGAGGGCCAGTGGAGAAATAAACCTGCTGGTCGAAACAGTTAAAATGAATGATGCTTTTCCTCCCGAGCTTGACGGCAAGGCGGTCTGGAAGAGCGCGGCCATCCTCTCGCCGGTCGAGATGGTGTTCGGCGACACGGTAATGGATCTGCAGCGTGTCGGGAGCGAGCTTGTCGGACTTGTCGAAAATGCGGGTGACTTCCGGATTGCCGGGGAAGTCGCAATGGCACCCGGGGGTAAATACAGGATTGATCTGTTACTCACGCCGAATGCCGCTGTCAGCGAGGACACGGTGTTGTTGCTGGAAAATACCACAACTGTTCAGGCTGGCGGCAAGTACCTGTTGCGCAGCACAGGCCAGTGGTAACAGCCTGGAAAGGGTCACGCTAGCATGGAACCCCTGATACTCGCTATTCCCGAACAGCACGATTTTACCGATCCGACAGTCGAGCGGAACGTCAGGCACCTGCGTGACTGGCTCACCGGTCTGCCACTGATGGACGTCGTCGAGACCGTCCGCCTGGTGCTCAATGCGCTGGATGCCCTGAACGAGCAAAAGATGGATACGCAGTCGCGCTTCGATTCACTGGAGGCATTTCAAGTCACGGTGCAGCGCTTGTTTGTCACGGTTGATCCCCTGCATCTGCGCCAGTTGTCTCTCTCTAAAGCACAGCGCGAGCAGGTAATCGAAGGCGTTGAACGCTTGCTGCTGAGTCTCGCCGGTGGTTATAAATTAATCATTATGACCCTGCATAAAGGCCAGGCCCCCGGGCAAGTCGACAAGCTCTTTGGCCTGGCCGTCAATCGCACCATTCAAACCCTGGTCTATACACTGCTGGATTGTTTCCGCTTTTATCGCGCCACCCAGCCTTGCTACTACTCGGAGCTGCACCAGCTCTACCGGCTTTCGCGTTACCACGGCCTGTTGAATGTCAGGTTCGAGGATGACGGCGAGGTCCATCCTGCGACAATTGCCGCCGTGTATCATACCGGCATGCTTGCTGCGCTGGTGGATCCCTTCAGGCTGGCTGAAGGCGAAATCGGCCTGTTGTTTGAGGTGTTGTCACAGCACGCGGATCGTTGCCGGGTGATCCCCGGTAAATGCCAGCCGGGTGAGGGTGACGGGCGCTACCAGGTGGACCTGGGCAGCGACAAGATGCCGGTGAGCTGCGACGACATCACGTCATCAGCCGTTGTAAAAGAACCCTATATTCTCGATGTGAGTGAATTACTGGAATCAGTGCGCATACAACTGCAGCGGATTCCGGAGAAGGTCCGCATGTTAAGCCCCGAGGCGACGTTGTTGCGCCAGCTGGCGCCCGAGGATCAGAAAATGAAGCAGCGTGGAGAGGATCGAAAGGCCGCTACCCGCTGGGTACAGATGCTGCGCGGAATACGCGGTATTCACGATTTCCTGGTGCGGCCCTCGATGAAGGCCGTACTCGCCGAGGCGGCCCGGGGCGGCAAACCAAAACTGATCAAGCCTTGCCAGTGCCAGATTCTCGATAGCAGTGAAAATGGCATGCGCCTGTCCTGGGTGAACAGCGATGACAGTGATGCTCGCGTCGGTGACCTGATTGCCATCGTCGAGGGTCAGCCCGGGCAGGAATATTTGACTCTGGCCATTTTAAGGTCCGTGCACGTGTTCCGGCAGGGCGCCCTGGATGCCGGGGTCATGCTGGTCAAGGGTGGGGTGGGCGCGGTGAATTGTTATTTTCCCGGTGAGCCGGCAGCCAGGGGATCTGCAGCCCTGTTCGTGACCTCGGAGGATGACGAGCAGGGTGCGGCAACCCTGATCGCCGCCAAGGGTGTTTATGAAGAGGGCCGCCGGCTTTCGATCGATGTTGCCGACAAGCAGCTCAATATCCGCGCCGGACGCCTGGTTTTCAATGGCCCTGTTTTCGACCGCTTCGAGTTTTCTACCGAATAGCGCGGAGGTCGAATGCCGATAGCAAGCCGTGCATTTGTCGTGTTAGGCTGCGAAATTATTGAATACCAGAAGTAAAATATCATGAGCATCGTTAAAAATATCCCTGTCGGCGTAAAGATCACTTCCGAGAACAAGTGCGGCTTCTGCACGAATTCCAAGTGCTGCACCTACATTACCGAAGAACTCGTCACGCCGCGTGCGATGGAAGACTTCGATCATATGCTCTGGCAGTTGTCGCACCGGGATGTGCAGGCCTACAAGGACGAGGACGGCTGGTACCTGCTGATCAACAATCCCTGCAACCATCTCCTGCAAGATGGCCGCTGCGGCATCTACGACGACCGTCCGAAGATCTGCCGCGAGTACACCAACGACTATTGCGAATTTGATGAAGACTCATCCGAGGGTTTCGAGCTGTTCTTCGACGGCTATGATGCGCTGCACAAATATGTCCGTAAACGCTTCAAGACCTGGGACCGCTTCGCGGCAACCCGCGACGAGCGGATAGAAAAACCGGCCGATTGAACATAGCCCCCTTGTAGGAGCGGATCTAATCCGCGATCGCCCTGTATGCATCCTACATAATCGCCCTTGCGCAGCGCTCCCAGCCCCTGCCACTGGCAAAAAATCACCCCCCCGGCATGATCGCATCAAACCCGTCAATACACTTGAATTCGTCGATATCGCGCGACGGCGACTTGCTGTCGGGCTTGCGTACTCCGAGGATGTGACCGATGCCGAATTCACGCGCGGCGCGGAGTACCGCCACGCTGTCATCGATGAACAGCGTATTTTCAGGTTCAAAGGGCTCGTATTCCCCGAGCAATGACCAGAACCGCTGGTCTTCTTTCGGGTAACCGATATCGTGGGCGCAAATCAGCGCATCGAAGGCATTGGCGAGACCGGTCACACGCATTTTCAGGTCGAGACTCCTGGCGTGGGCGTTGGTTACCAGCACCACGCGCTTGCCGGCATCGCGGGTGCGCTGCAGAAACTCGGTGACATGGTTATGCACCGCAATGAGGTGATCGATTTCATGTTTGAGTGCGGTAATGTCAAGATCGAGCTCCCCGCTCCAGTATTCCACGCAGTACCAGTCCATGGTGCCTTCCTTCAGTTTAAAGCGGTCGTACAGGTACGACTTTGCTTCCTCGAGGGAAATATTATTCTGCTCGGCATAGCGTACCGGCACATGCTCGCGCCAGAAATGATTATCAAAGTGCAGGTCGAGCAGGGTGCCGTCCATGTCGAGGAATACACTGTTGATTTCGTGCCAGGGAACCATGGTCTGCCGTATCGGTGCTTTTGAGGTTGCTATGGTAGCAGATCATATACGGGATGCAGCTCTGCAGTGGCGGAACATAAATCCATGGAATATTGATGGATTCATGCCTGGGGGTATACTTCACATGCATATTACCGGCAGATGGCCGGTATCTTTTATTTCAGTAAAGGGAAGCTGATGGATAACAAGAACGAAGGTCTGGATATTGGCAGTCTCCTCGAACCGGTGGCTGAACTGGCGCGGCACGCCGGCGAGAAGATCCTCGAGATATACAACAGCGAGTTTGCTGTCGAGCAGAAGGCCGATAACTCCCCGCTCACGGCAGCCGACATGGCGGCCCACCATGCCATCGTCGACGGGCTGGCCAGGCTGACGCCGGACATACCCGTACTCTCGGAGGAGTCCGCCAGCCTGCCATATACGAAACGCTCGGCGTGGACACGCTACTGGCTGGTTGACCCGCTGGACGGGACGCGGGAATTTGTCAAACGCAATGGCGAATTTACGGTCAATATCGCGCTGATCGAGCAGGGTGTTCCGGTGCTTGGCGTGGTGCATGTGCCGGTCAGCGGCGTCAGTTATCTTGCCTGTCGCGGTCGAGGCGCCATGAAACAGGAGGCTGGTAAAACACCGGTTGCCATACACGTGCGCACGCTTGGCGCGGGCCCCGTCATGGTTGTCGGCAGTCGCTCGCACCGGGGCGAGTCATTGAACCGCTTCCTCGACCAGCTTGGGGCGCACGAAATGACAGGAATGGGCAGTTCACTGAAACTCTGCCTGGTGGCGGAAGGCGTTGCGGATATCTATCCAAGGCTCGGGCCGACGTCCGAGTGGGACACCGCCGCCGCGCAATGCGTGGTCGAACAGGCCGGTGGTTACGTGACGGATACGGATATGCAGCCGCTGCGCTACAACACGAAAGATTCCCTGCTGAACCCGTTCTTCCTGGTGTTTGGCGATGACCGTCACGACTGGTCGCGATATTTGTAGGGGGCGACAAGGCTTTTTAATGGCCACGGAATCCACGGAAGAACACGAAAATATAAAACCTGAAATATCAAATAGCTTTAAGGCGTAGTGATCATTGCCAGGCACGTTGCGTTGATTATTTATATCGTTCCGGTAATGTCCTGTTTTTAATTTTTCCGTGTTCTTCCGTGGATTCCGTGGCCATAAAGGTTTTACCTTTCACTTTTCACTTTTCACTTTTCACTTTTCACTTCACTTTCACTTCTCACGACTTTTGACACCAGCAAGAACATCACCCAGGCGCCGAGCATGCCGCCAACCATATCTGCAATGACATCATAAACATCCGCCACCCGCCCGGGGACAAAATGCTGGTGGAATTCATCCAGCACACCGTAGAGTGTCACCACGGTGATAGCGAGCCACACCTGCCTGGATTTGTATCCTTGCGTACCGGCCCTGGCAGACCCCATGCCAAGAAAACCGAGTATTCCAAATGCAATGACATGAAACAGTTTGTCCTGCCCGAAGAACAACGGCGGCACATCCGTCCCCGGCTGACTGGAAAGGTGGTAGATGACGGCTGCCCAGCCTAACGCCAGCAGCAGGGAGAGGTAACGCAGGGTGGGTGTTTGCATGCAGTTTCCGAAATTTATTAGTTGTGTAAAAGATAAAATATTAATAGCCACGGAATCCACGGAAGAACACGGAAAAATTAATACCTTAAGGTATTAATCTTTTCGTGTTCTTCCGTGGATTCCGTGGCCATCAAGGTCTTGCCTTTTCCACTTCTCACTTCTCACTTTCACTTTCACTTCTCACTTCTCACTTCTCACCAGTTCTCAAAGCCTCTTTCTGCTCCCATACCCACGCCGTCCTGATGATCTCCTCGATACGCTCGTACCGGGGTTTCCAGCCCAGCGCTGCGCGTATCCGGGTGGAGTCGGCAATCAACACGGCCGGGTCGCCCTCGCGGCGCTCGACGGTGACTGCCGGGATCGGGTGCCCCGTGATTTGGCGTGCCGTCTCGATAATCTGCTTGACCGAGTAGCCGCTGTTGTTTCCGAGGTTATAGGTCGAGTTGCCGCCGCCATTCAGCAAGGCCTCCAGCGCCAGCAGGTGCGCCTGGGTGAGATCGGAGACATGGACATAGTCGCGCAGGCAGGTGCCGTCGGGTGTCGGGTAGTCTTCCCCGAAAATACGGATCGCTTCACGCTCCCCGGTCGCCACCTGCAGGACCAGCGGGATCAGGTGGGTCTCCGGCTGGTGCCGTTCGCCGATATCGCCCGAACGGTCGGCGCCGGCGGCATTGAAGTAGCGCAAAATGCTGTAGCTCATCCCGGAGGCCTGGCTGACATCCTGCAACAGCCGCTCGACCGCCAGTTTGGTTGCCCCGTAGGGGTTGGTGGGCGCGCAGGGGTGGTCCTCGGTGATGGGCACCTTCACCGGCTCGCCGTAGACGGCCGCGGTCGAGGAGAAAATAAAATGTCTGACCCCGGCAGACTGCATGGCCTCCAGCAGGGTAATCGTGTTGGCAACATTGTTGCGGTAATACGCCAGCGGTTGCTCAACAGACTCGCCGACCTGCGAGTGTGCGGCAAAGTGCATCACGGCCTTGACCGGGTATTGCCTGAAGACGGCTTCCAGCTCGGCCGCGTTGCCCAGGTCGCCCTCGATAAAATCACCGCCGGGGAGCAGTTCGCGGTGCCCGCGCGACAGGTTGTCCAGCGTGACCACCGGGTAAGCGGCGCGCAGCAGGTCAAGCACCATGTGCGAGCCGATATAGCCGGCACCGCCGACGACCAGGATAACGGGTTTAGTCATGGTCCTGTCTGGTGAGCCGGCAAGGTCCTGGTTCTCACGTGCCGGTTTTTGCAGCGGAGACATCTGCAAGGGCTGTTATCTGTGCGGCCAGGTCTTTACCGAATGCGTAGTTCCCCTGCCGCAGGGCGGTTTTCATCGCCTGCGTGTCGTTGTAAAGCAGCGGCCCGCGCCAGCCGGCAAGAATATATCCGAGTTCCGGCGATGGCGTGGTCGCATATTCATCCCGGTCAATTAAAAGGACATCGAACTCATCCGGATCCATGGCAGCGAGGTTTTCCTCGTAAAGCGGTGCCGAGACGACCACATCAATGCCGTGGCTTACCAGCAATTTTGTCAAGTAAACCCGAAATCCATCGTGTGCCGAACAAAGCGCTACGCTGACTTTTTTTTTGGGTTGGGTATCTTCCTTGCGGTGCACCTCATCTTCCATCAAGGGCTGCGCCAGCGCCGCTTCGAGGTCTGCATGGCTGTGGCTGCCCGGGCCGGGCAGGTTGGCTTGAAGAGTATCGGTAGCAAGCGATATATCAGCTGAAGCCGCGTCTTCTGGCGGGTCGTGTTCCTCAGCAGTCATGAATTCATTTTCGGGCACCTTGTTCGGGAAGTCCGGCTGCCCACTCTTCTGTGCCCCCGGGACTTCCGGATAGTCAGTTTCACTGAAGTCCGTCTGCTCTTCTGCCTGTGCTTCGGGGGGCTCAGGGTAGGCGGTTTCACTGAAGTCCGTCCGCTCTTCTGTCTGCGCTTCGGGGGGCTCAGGGTAGGCGGCTTCACTGAAGTCCGTCTGCTCTTCTGCCTGTGCATTGGGGGCTTGCGGATTGGCAGCCGCACTGTCAGCGGCAACATCCGCAGGCCCGGTCTCTATCACGGCAGGCTCGAAGATCGGAAAAATCCCGCCCTGCTGTTTTTCATAGGCGACGGCGCTGACCAGCCTTGTGTCGATTCGCTGTAACTGCTCTGCATAACCATAGACCAGCGCGGTGTCACAGAGCACGTTGATCAGGCGTGGCACACCGTTGCTGTAACGGTAGACTGCGCGGCAGGCGTCCTCTTCAAAAATGTCCGGGTCACCGCCGGCTACCTGCAGGCGATGACGGATGTAGCCGACTGTCTCGTCTTCCGACAGCGGCTGCAGGTGAAAGTCGACGGATATGCGTTGCGCAAACTGTGCCAGCTCCGGGCGCTGCAGGGTTTCCCGCAATTCCCGTTGTCCGACCAGGATGACCTGCAGCGCCTGGTCCTTGTCTGCATTGATGTTCGACAGCATGCGCAGCTCTTCCAGCACCTCCGCCGTCATGTTCTGCGCTTCATCGACGATCAATATGACTCTGCGATTATGCGCATATTCATCAATAATGAAATCGACAAAACGCTGGTACATCTCGACCTTGCCCATGTTGGCATGCTCGAGATTGAAGGCCAGCAGGATCCACTGCAACAGTTCGCCAAAGGTGCGGTGGGTCGTGCTGATCAGGCCGACCGTGTGATCCCGCTCCATTTGATTCAGCATATGCCGAATGAGCGTGGTTTTCCCGGCGCCGATTTCACCGCTGATGACGGTAAACCCCGCCTGGTTCGCCAGGCTGTACTCAAGCAGCGACGCCACCATGCGGTGCTTGTCGCTCAGGTAAAGGAAGCCGGGATCAGGCAGCAGCGTGAAGGGTTTTTCCCGAAGATGGTAGAAGGACTCGTACATGCTTGCAGCAGCTATCAGTTCCTGGTTTCGGCCTTGTTGAGGACGGTGCCGACAATGTTGGTCGTGCTCAGCAGCTCAACGGCGCGTTCGATATCCTCTTTCTGCGTGACGCCTTCCTCGACTACCAGCAAGGCCGCATCCACATAGGGAGAGAAGGCCAGCGCATCGGCGGAGGAAAGCACCGGCGGGAGATCGAAGATGATGATGCGGCTGTGGTAACGGGACTTCATGTCCTCGATCAGTTGTTTCATCTTGGGCGAGTTCAGCATTTCTGCCGAGTTGTGCCAGCGTCCTGCCACCGGGCAGGATGACCAGGTGTTCTACCTGGTCTGATTGAATCAGCAGCTCCGGGAGGGGAATGTCATCCGTCAGGTGCTCGCTCAGGCCCTGACGAGGTTCCAGGCCGAAATGCTCGAGCATCCGGGGATGATGCAGATTCGCGTCGACCAGCAATACGGTGTAGTCGACTTCACGGGCAATACTGATGGCAAGGTTGATCGCCGTCAGCGTCTTGCCTTCGCCTTCTCCCGGGCTGGTGACGGCCAGTACATTCCAGTTGTTTTCCTTGAAGCGCTGCAGGATCTGGGTGCGCAGCAGGTTATAGGCGTGCGTGAACGGACCGTGTTCCATGCCTGTCACAATCCTGTTCTCGCGCAGGACGTCATGCTCCACGGGAATCGACTGTGTCTGCCTGTCGCCTGTTTTTCCGGTTTCAGTTCCGGTTGATCCTGTGTCGGGGACCTGTGCGTCTCCCTGGCGTATCTTGCGTTCCTGCCGCGCGCTTTCCAGTGCTTTCTTGATGTGTTCCATAATGTGGTCTTCCAGAAGTCTTGATGTGTAAGAGTATAAACCCTTTATTTATCGGGAGTTAGGTCTTGTTGCCCTGCCGGCCACCAGGGCAGTCAGCTTGTAACGGCTACCCAGGTGTTTCCCCTGTCCGGAACTGCTTCCGGTCCCGTAAAAAGCTATCGGGTGGTGGGGATAATTACTTTAAAAATCAGTGGGTCAGGGTGTTGGAAACATAAATTATATTGGCCACGGAATCCACGGAAGAACACGGAAAAATTAAACCAATTAAAAGATATTACTTCTTGGTATCGCGATAAATTGCCAGGCACGCAACATCAAAAATTTTACCGAGACTTCAAGACCCTGATCTTGATTTTTCCGTGTTCTTCCGTGGATTCCGTGGCCATTAAAGAAGCCACTACTCCCCCACAAGATTATCAAGCTTGCGCATGCCCCGCAGCCACAAAACATCCAGCGGCGAGAACAGGAAATGCACCAGCAGCAGCACTATCGCGATAGCCGCCACGAAAGAGAAGACGATAAGCAGTTTCTTCCTGGTTTGCGCACGGGTATCCGCGGCATTAGGCAGATACGGAATCACGGCCAGCGGTGCGGTATGGAGAATGGCCACCAGCCCCTTGCTGCCCCTGACAACTGAACTCATGCTCTCGGCAACGGCGGCCGAGCCAACGCCGGCACCCAGCGCCAGCACCAGGCTCAGAAAAATAATGGCCGGCCGGTTCGGGCTGATCGGTTCTTCCGGCAGGGCCGCCGGGTCGATCAGGGTGAATTTCTCACCCTTCCTTTCCTTTTCCATTGACTGCCCCACTTCAGCGGTCGTCTGCTTTCTCTTGACATTATCGTAGCGCGCATAAAGCGCCTCCAGCTCATGTACGATCGCCCGCAAATCCTGCTCGGTTTTGGGCGTTCGCAGCAGGCGCTCTTCGTATTCAGCGATCTTGTCCACAAGTTCTGCGCGTCGTGTTGTCAGGGAGCGTATCTCGCTGTTCGTGGCAGCCAGCTGTGTCTGCAGATTGACGTAGGACGGGATTGTCCGGACTTCTCCGGTGCAATATCCGGTGCTTCAGCTGCCGGGGTATTCAGGAGTTCATCTTCCAGTGCAGCGATCTGTCGCTTGAGGTTTTTAACATCCGGATGCTCCTGCGTATAAAGCTGTTCAGCCGTTGTCAGTTCATGCAGCAATTCACCCATCTGCTCTATCAGGTCATCCTGAGACGCGTGAACCCCCGTTTCTTTCTCCAGTGCCTTGATCTCACGTTTAATGCGGGTGACATCCGGATGATCGGGGGAGTAGCGGCTGGCAAGGCTGATAAATTCAGTGCGTAATGCTTTCAGCCGCATCTCGGGACTGATGCTGTCAGCTTTATCAGTTCCGCACGTACGGGTCCAGCAGCGGCAACTGGCCTTCCACGTATATCTTGCGTTCACTCAGGCTCTGCAACTGGGTGTCGATGCTGCTGATTTCCTGTTCGGCCCGTGCAAGCGCTGATTCGTTAATACCCCGCACCTCGGGCAAGGTCTCCATGTTGCGTTCCTTGAACTCGGTCATCGTCGTTTCGTAGTGTTTGATCTCCTTTCAGGTAGCGGTTGGCCTCGGCCGTCAGGAAATCATAGGTCTCGGCGGCACCTTCCGTGCGGGTCTTCAGGTTCTCACTCAGGTAAAGCGTGGTCATCTCGCCGGCAACCTTCTGGGCCAGCACGGGGCTCTCGCTTTTGAAGCCGAGCGTAAAGGCAATCGTGGCCTCGGCGGGCCTGCCCGTCCTTGGGTCCACGACCTCCGCGGTGATCATGTCGACCGAGATATCCTCGCGCATTTGTTCCAGAACTTCTTCTATGGTCTCGCGCCTGCGCTCATCCTTGTAGAGCCCGTATTTATCCATGATCTCGACAAGATTGGTCCGCGTCATGACGCGCTGACTGATGAGCTGAATCCTTTGGGCGGCAAAGCTGGTGACCGTGGACTGGATCAGCTCATCGGGCACTTCCTGTGCCTCGATCAGTATGGTGGAGGTAGACTGGTAAGTTGGCGGCCAGACGAAGGCCGTAATCAGCCCGAGGATGAAAACAACCCCGGCCACCAGTGATGATCAACCCGCGTCGGCGCTTGAAGGCCGACAGGTAGTCGCCCAGATCCAGTGTTTGTTCCAACGCCATTTCAGCCATGATGTGCTCGCTTTTCCTTGTTTTCCCGGATATGGGGAGTATTTCGGTTACTGGTTAATATACTTGAAGAAATTTATATTTTACAGAAGAACAGGATATGGCCACGGAAGCCACGGAAGAACACGGAAAAAAAAGAACTCAACGTAAAATCTTCCAATCCCGCTCACCACATCCCTTCTGCACCCTGTAGGAGCCAGCGTAGCTGGCGAATCATTCATCAAGGAAGCCTGACTAATTATTACATCAACCAGTCATCCCGGCGAAGGCCTGGATCCAGTAACCGACTGAATTTAATGAACTGGATTCCAACACTCCGCTGACGCTCCAGCCGGAATGACAACCACATCTAGAGATTACTTAGTCTTTTATTTTTCCGTGTACTTCCGTGTGTTTCCGTGGCCATTAAGGTTTTTCTTTTTACCTTTCACTCCTCACTTCACTTCACCTTTCACTTCTCACTTCTCACCCGTCATCAGCGTGACAAAGAAACCTTCGTCGGCCTGTAACTAACCGTCAGATAAACCGCATTCCGGGTCGCATCCCTTGAATTCGCATTTTCATTCTTCGCGTATTCATATTCACCCGCCAGATCCCATTCACGGCTCCAGCGATAGGAGACCCTCGGCCTGACCCGGAAGAATGTCTCATTGTCTTGATTTGTCTCCCGTCCGAAGCGATTGACAATGGTCTCGTTTTCGGTGATTCCAATGCTCAGTGTGGTTCGGAGTTTTTCCGTGAACCGGTGTTCACCGGACAGACTCAACCGGGTGGTATCAAGCAATTCACCGTCACCGCCCGGGCTCGATGAACGCGAGAGCGAGGCACTGAGTGAACCTGTCTCCAGGGTCTTGGTGATGCTTGCAGCATATACCGCACCGGTACTGTCGATCTCATCCTTTCTGGTTCCAGTCAGAAGGCCTGGTCCACCCGTACAGTTCGGGAAAGTGCCGGCGACAGTACAGAACCGTGGAATGAGTGTATCGGATGTTGTCTGGCGCTGGCCTGCCAGAAAAGAGGCCACCAGCGTCTCGCTGAAGTTCCTGGAAATACCCGCCTGAATATTTATTGTGCGGGAATCAATACCGCTTTTCGGTTTGTAAAGGTTGTATGAGGCCGAAAGGGTCCCCTGGATGCGCGGTGTAAATTGCCGCACCAGCGACGAGGATAAAACGTGATAGTCATACTCGACAAGATCGGTAGACGCCGGGGTCATCGGAATAACTGACCGTCGTAAACTGGTAATCCAGGTTGGCCTTCATTTTCTCACTGAGTATTCTTTCCCAGGAAGGCCCCAGCGTAAATCGATCCCGTGTTGCACGATTCATCAATCACATTACCGGTTTCATCCAGCTCGGAATCCAGCGTGCTGTCACGCGTGTAATTGATATTGCCCCTGAATGTATTCCTTTCGGTGCCATGATAGGCATTTGTATTCAGATGATAATCTTCCCGATCCAGCACGCTGCTGCTTTCGCGGCCACTGCCACCCGAGAAACCGCCGAATAGAAAACCCCGCATCACCAAACAGCCCCTGGTTTTCCTTGGCCACACCGAATTTGACAGAAGGGGAGAGCGCCGACTCCCAGACCGAATCATGATCAACCGTCGTCAGACGTATATTGTCGTTATAACCCGTACGCAGAGAGACCTTTGGCTCAGCCGACCACTCGGCCGCCTCAACTGACAAGGACATAGCCAGGGCAATAATCAGTACTCCAGAAAGGCGTTTCAGATGATGCATCAGACAGTGATATCCATTAAAAAATCAGTTTTTTCTGTATCTACACGAGCATACACGAAGCATTTTTTAAGTTTTTATTTTTCCGTGTATTTCCGTGTGCTTCCGTGGCCATTAAGGTTTTTCTTTTCACTTTTCACTTCACTCAAGGAACCAACACCACATCCCCGCTCTGCAAAATAATATTCTGCTCCAGATCCTCGCCCTTCTCGATATCCCCATACCTGAACGGTATCGCGGTCATCACCCCGTTCTCCCTGCGAAGCACTTTTATTTTGTTTGCAGCCGCATAAGGCGTCATCCCGCCAGCCATACTCAATGCCTGTACAACATCCATATAACGATTGGCGACAAATTCCCCGGGTCGGGCAACCTTGCCTATCACATAAACCTTGTTGCCACTTAGCTGCTGCTGTTGAAACGGTTACCACAGGATCAGGTATGTACTTTGTCAGTCGCTCGGTGATCAGGCTTTGCAGTTCATCAACAGACTTGCCAGCCGCGATAACATTTCCGACCAGTGGAAATGATATGCCGCCATCCGGTCGTACCAGTACCTGCTTCAAAAGGCTTTCTTCTTTCCATACGGAAACCTCAAGGACATCACCCGGCTGGATCTTGTATGTCTCCGGCGGTTGCCATAGCGTCATCTGCCCGGAGTGTTTGACTGAACAGGGCCAGTAACAACGCAGCTGTATGGAAAATGGTGAATGGTTTTGGTCATATTTTGATCCTGAATGAGTTCTGAACCGGTTTATCGGCAGGATGGCTACAATGCTGCAATTGCCCTGATTTTTACAGGCCAATAAGGTTATGAATTGATTGGGAATTGAATCAGATAGCGGGCAGGGCGTCAATACGACAGAATAAATACGTATTGTTGGCAGCCTCCGATGAACAGCGTGACAGGCCGTGCTGTTGTGTCCGGGTTCGGATTCTTTTGCAATGAATGATTCATATGAAGCAAAAAAAGCGCGGCCACAAGTGACCGCGCTTTTATGACCACAGTGGTCGATCAGTGCCTTTGTTTACGCCGACGACGCAAGGAGAAGAAGCCCAGTACGGTCAGCAAGCCACCCATCAAGGTCCAGTCAGCACGCTTGGCTGGATCAATGGCCGCCGTGGACAGGCTGCAACCTTCGCTGCCGGATGTCTGCCGCCTTGGGTGCGGCGGTCCGGGAACCGCTGCGCGACCCACGGGGTCTTCTATTTCACCAATATCAGGTCGATGTCATTGGGCCCGTTATCCTCGATAGTCAGCTGCAGGCATTCATCCCCGAGTTCCAGCTTGTTCGCCAGCTGGGAATTGACGCCGGCCACCTTGTAGTCACCCGCGCCCGGTTCCGGACAGGAACCATCGGCATTGCGGAGTGCGCGACTCGACCCGGTTGCGGCTGTCGATCACATAATCCTGCCACGCGCCATCTCTTGAATTTCCTCAACTAGCGACCAGAACGGTAGGGACTCGATCGAGCGGTAACACGACCTTGGTAAACTTGTAGGGACCGTCGCCATCGGTTGCATCCATCAGGTTGGATCTACCCTGAAATCGGCACATTTACCGACACAGGACTTGATTGCCCCCGGATCAGGCGGGAAGTCAGATGCATCTCGCTCGATGTTATCCAGTGGCGGTGGTGAGCCGCCTGCAATTGGATTCTGGTAGGTCGGTATCATGGTGGTAAAACCGCCGTCAGCAATCAGAGGTACGTCATTGCCGTCTGCATCAAGCCCTGTCGCACTTTGATCGAAGGCCGCGTTAAAACCAATAAAGGGACCGTCAACCATCGGGGTGCCGAGGATACCGTCAGGCGGAAGTCCGCCAGGATGCGTCGAATTTGGGGGTGTTGCCGGGTCGGTGGTAGTGAGCTGTTTCGAGCCACAGTCCACATCCCATACAACAACCACATCAATGGCCTGGGTGCTGCCCCATTCGAACAGCATATGCGCGCCAAGCTGCTGAATCCCGTTGTTGTTCTCCGGCGTCAGCACCCTCATGCTCAATGGTCTGGGGTTGCCATCACACTTTGCAGAGTTGTCGCCGGGGCAGGCCTCGAAGGTCCAGTCGCCCGGGCCATACAACCAGACCGGTTCGGCCGTCCAGAACAGGCCTTCGAACGCCTGTGCGGTTTCAAGGACTGCACCGACGTCCGGACAGACATCGGTTCCCTGCTCGGTACATAGCAGCGTGGTATCGATATCTCCGGTAACTGTATTGTCGGTTGAACCCGTTTGTGAACCCAGCGGGTTACGCATGATGAAGGTGCCTGCATCAGAAGTCTGCGGCCCGCATAATCAAGGTTGACTACACAGTCCTTGCCGGTGATGCCAGGTGGGAGATTCACGGTTACTTTCTGCTCATATTTTGTAATGTTGCCGCTTTCATCCCTGGCTTGCCAGAAAACGGTGTTTTCACCGGGTCCAAAGAAAACGTGTTCCACGTCTGAGCAGTTTTCAAGATCCGGGTCATCGACGCTGATAAAATCAAATCCCGTCAGTGAATACTCGATGGTCGGGTTGGGATCTATATTATCCGTGGCGGTCAGCACGCCATGGGGTGTATCAGTCCCGGCAAAACAGATTTCTTCAGTGGTGGTAAGAACCTCTTCGGTGAAATCATCGGGTGTGGTCTGGATTTCCGGCGGAACCGCCTTCGACGATTTTTGCCGTGACCTTTTGGGAATCGAGCGCCTTGGTAACGCCCGCAACTTGTGACCGCCAGGTGACGTCAACGGTAGTAACGGTTCCCGTTAGCGTTACGGTAATCGTATTGTCTGGATCATTAGCGCCGTCTGCAGTCCAGGGTCCGCATCAATGCAGGTGTCGATATCGACGCCGGTGGTGCAGTGCAATATTCTGCAACTGCGCCTGTCGGGAGTAGATCTGCAGGTGATCCAAGAGGTACTGGCCAGGTCGCTGGCGCGGATCGGGGGGACTACGGGTACATTGGCAAGTGACATCATCCGGGGCTGTTATGTCTCCACTGACCCCGTCATTCATCAGTCGCATGTCGACGAAATCAAAGTTGGCATTGAAAGCGGGAACGGACCGGCCTTCATCGGGGAACCGCCAATCGTATCGGCGATCAGCGGCAAGGTACCGCTTGGGTTGGTACCCAGGGTCACGGTACCGATGTCGGTAGTGTCAAATGTCGTCGTTACCACCGGGGACGCACCCATCGGCAGGGTGTAAGAGGCCTTGGCGCCAAACAGGAAGTCTTCTGTTGCGGCATCTGAGCAAGTAATATTGGTATCGCACGCGAAGTCTGCGCCCGTTGCACCGATGGAATCTCCAATACCCAGGCTCATCCCGATCGCGTCAAACATCCCCTGTGCATCCTGTACGATGCTGACCGGAATGCCGTCATTGCCGCCCCAGTTGAAGCCCAGGTTACCCAGTATCAGATCACTGCCAATCGACTGGAAGGAAATGTTCGTGGCCGTAGCCGGGCCGCCGCCGAAGAACGAGAAGGCGTCCATAGTGGCGGCACCTGTGCCGGCAACGGTGTCAAAGGTCATGGTGCCGGCAACTGCGGTACGGTTGCCGTACATAGGTGGGACCACTGCATCGCCATTATTAAGCGCGCCGGTACCCGGCGGATTCAGCAGGGTAAACCAGCCGGTGATAGGAGAAAGTCTGCGTCGACTGCTGATAGCCTGTTCGGGAATGGCAGCCATTCCCAGGGTGGTGGCTACTGCTGTCGCAAGTGCGGTCCGCTTGATCAGCGTGTTTTGTCAAATTCATTTTAAGTTGCTCCTCGTAATCCCGTTCGGCTTTTAACCGGGAGCTATCTAATTTTGTTGTGTTAGCGAGGTTATCACGTTTTCATATTAACAATCTGTAATGATTAACCGTTCTGGTCTCCACGGGGCTCTACATCATGTACGCAAAGCTCACGCCCAAAGTATCGATGTACATGGAGGCTGCTCCATTGTCCTCGCCCGGTGCACGGTTGGTATAGGCAGTCGGGCCTGTCAGGGTTTCTTCAAATGCATGGCTGTAGTTGAACGACCACTCGATGTTCTTGTTCGGACGATACGAGGCGCCCAGTGTCACGTGATCCTCGACCACGGCCGGTGCCAGAAAGTTGAACAGGACCTGGTCGTCCTCGAATAACGCCTTCACCATGGTTGTAACCGGCACGGAAACTCCATGCCTTGTTGAAATCATAGTTGAGGCCAACCTTGATAATGTCCTGGTCCTTCCAGCCAAAACCCATGCCGTCATCGCCACCGAGCAGGCAGCGTGGGGTGTCAACTCCCGGGCAGAGCGGGTTCAGGTCGGACTTGTCAGCTGCGTTGGGGCCCGGGTTGTTGATCGAGGCGATATCGCTGTACATGATGCGTTGCAGGTCAAGGGCCAGCGTCAGTTTGGCTGTTGCCTTGACTGCAAAACCAATGGCAAAGTTTTCCGGGATATCGAAGCTGCCCTGCTCGGCAAACAGCTGCTCATATTTTTCGAATTTGGTCATGTAGACGCGTGAAGAATAGTTGGCCCCGATGCTCAATCGCTTGTCAAAAAACTTGCCCAGCCAGCCGAAGCGCACACCGGCACCGTAGGAACAGTCATTGCCGTTGCCGCTGGTCTTGGTGGCGCCCTTGCCGGCAAAGCCGAGGTCTTCGAATGCGCCGAGACCGTAGGCGCGGAAGGACTGCACGCCAATGGCCAGTGATGCGCCAACCGAATGGTTTTTGTTGACCTTGTAGGCAATGCTCGGGAGCATCTGCATCTGTAGCAGGTTGACGCCAACGGTCTGGCTGTCGGCATTACAGTTGAAGTTGAAAAAGTAGCTGTCTGTCCCGCCCGATGATGTCGCCATTAACGCAGGTCGGATTGCCCGGTACGGTCTGGTCGTAACGGGTGTTGGCACCGTTACCGACGGCGGCCATGCCCATGACGATTTTACGGTTGAACTTGTAAATGCCGCCCATGCTCGGGATCAGGAACAGGTTGCTGCCACTCTTTTCCTTGGTATTACCCAGGGTGTCGCTGCTGTGGAACATGCCGCCGCCTCGAACACCCCGAGCTTGGGAAACCAGTGCGCCATGAAGAAGAAGTCGCCGCGGAAGCCCGTGCGGGCGAAGGTGCGCGGGACCTTGGCGCGCCAGTTCAGCTCGACGACGACCGGTCTCCCCCGGCTCGACCGTGCCGGGCGACGTGACGACCATCACGGTCCGGTCGTCGGGATTGCCGTCGTCGGGCGTAGTCGATACGCGTCGAGATCGATCGGCCCCGACGGTCAGGTCGACTCTTCGCGTCTCCGCCTCAGGCCGGGCCCCCGGCGAGGGTCGCAGCAGCGCACGTAATCGACCTCGATCCAGCCCCAGTCCTCTTCCGCGAGTGCTCGTCGCCGTAGATCGCTTCGGCCGCGGATGCGGTCCTCCGAGCATCCAGGTGCTGCGGTTGTTGCGCCACGCGTTCCAGTAGAGGTGGAACCACAGCTCGTCGGTCGGCGCTGTCCTGGATGTTGCGCCACCGAGCACCTGCGTGCCCGTCGAGCCGCCCGGGTCTCGGGATCGAGATCGCACGTCGATCGTGTAGTTCGCGTTGCGCGGCGACAGACTGCGGCGAGGATTGTGCTCCGACCGTTGCGATCGATCCGCAGACGAGAAGCAAAACCCACAGGCCGCGTGCCATTGCCCTTCCCACTCCGCACGGCGACGTGCGGTGATCGGATACCGGCATGTTAGCTCGCATCCCGGGGTCGGTACCGAGCCCCTTGACACCCGGGCGGCGCACTGTGTCATCCCTCGGCCGTGCGGAAGGTCACGACCGGCCGAAGGAGTAACGACTCGATGGCGCCAAGAAACGATACGCTCGGCGGACGTCGGCGATGATCGGCCTGGCCGTGATGGGCAGCAACCTGGCGCTGAACATGGCCGACCACGGCTTCCGCGTCGCGGTCTACAACCGCGACGACCGCGACGATGCGAGCGGTTCGTCGCCGAGAACCCGGACACGCCGGGCGGGCTGGTCGGCTGCCGGACGCTGGAGGAGCTGGTCGCGAGCGCTCGCAGCGCCCGCGCGAGATCGTGATGATGATCAAGGCCGGCGCGCCGGTCGACTCGGTGATCGACCAGCTGCTGCCGCTGCTCGACCGGGGCGACGTCGATCGTCGACGGCGGCAACAGCCTGTGGACCGACACGATCCGCCGCGAGAAGCGAGCTGGCCGAGCACGGGCATCCACTTCGTCGGCTCCGGCGTCTCCGGCGGCGAGGAGGGCGCGCGCTTCGGCCCGTCGCTGATGCCCGGCGGCAGCCGCGAGGCCTGGAAGGCGATCAAGCCGATCTGGAACGCGATCGCGGCCAAGGTCGACCGCAAGACCGGCAAGCCGCTCGAGGGCGCCGCGCCGGGCAAGCCGGTGCGGGCGGCGTGCCCTGCACGGCGCTACATCGGCGCCGACGGCGCCGGCCACTACGTCAAGATGGTGCACAACGGCATCGAGTACGGCGACATGCAGCTGATCTGCGAGGCCTACTTCCTGCTGCAGCAGCCTGCTGGGGCTGAAGCCCGACGAGCTGGCCGAGATCTTCGCCGAGCTGGAACGAGGGCGACCTCGACTCGTTCCTGATCGAGATCACCGCCGACATCCTGCGGCAGCGGGACCCGGCCAACCCGCGCACGCTTCCTGGTCGACGTCGTCCTCGACACCGCGGGCCAGAAGGGCACCGGGCAAGTGGACCAGCGTCAACGCGCTGGACATGGGCGTGCCGGCGCCGACGATCGCCGAGGCGGTCTTCGCCCGCTTCGTCAGCGCGCTCAAGGACGAGCGCGTCGCCGCGTCGAAGCAGCTGCGCGGGCCCGCAGTTCCGCTACGCGGGCTCGCAGGAAGGCGCTGATCGAGGCGGTGCGCGACGCGCTGTACTGCTCGAAGATCTGCTCCTACGCCCAGGGCTTCGCGCTGATGGCCGAGGCGCAGCGAGGAGTACGGCTGGAAGCTCGACTTCGGCGAGATCGCCGAGATCTGGCGCGGCGGCTGCATCATCCGCGCGCGCTTCCTGCAGAAGATCACCGAGGCCTACGAGCGCGACCGCAAGCTGCCCAACCTGCTGCTCGATCCGTACTTCCGGCGCAAGATCCACGCCGGCCAGGCCAACTGGCGCAAGGTCGTCGCGCTGGCGGCGCGAGGCCGGCGTGCCCTGCCCGGCCTTCATGAGCGCGCTGGCCTACTACGACAGCTACCGCGCGGCGCGCCTGCCGGCCAACCTGCTGCAGGCGCAGCGCGACTACTTCGGCGCCCACACCTACGAGCGCGTCGACCGGCCGCGCGGCCGGTTCTT
>CAWHCQ010000006.1:0-26431 GCA_963827755.1 uncultured Gammaproteobacteria bacterium | reverse complement strand
CTTTTCATGAAACCCAAAGGAGTAAAACCATGTTAGAAAATCGGGAAGGTCAACAGGTACCACAAGTTACTTTTCGTACCCGTCATAACCACGAATGGGTCGACAGGACAAGTGATGATGTCTTCAAGGGAAAAACCGTGGTGGTGTTTTCACTGCCGGGCGCTTTCACCCCGACCTGTTCGTCGACACATGTGCCACGCTACAACCAGCTGGCACCGGCTTTTAGACAAGCCGGCGTCGACGAAGTCATCTGTATCTCGGTCAACGATGCGTTTGTCATGAATGAATGGCGCAACGAGCAGAAGGCCTTCGAGGTCACTTTCCTGCCGGATGGCAACGGCGACTTCAGTCGCGGCATGGGCATGCTGGTGACGAAGAACGACCTCGGCTTCGGCGAGCGTTCCTGGCGCTATTCCATGCTGGTGAGGGATGGTGTTATCGAAAAGATGTTCATCGAGCCGGATGTTCCGGGTGATCCCTTCGAGGTCTCCGATGCAGACACCATGATTGCGTGGATAGCCCCCGCAGTGTCCAAGCCGCTGGATATCACGGTGTTCAGCCGAGAGGGATGTCCCTGGTGCGTGCGCACCAAGGGCATGTTGCACGATGCTGGTATTCGCTTTGAGGAGCTGGTCCTAAACCGGGACTATACCGAGGCTACACTGCGTGCCGTCTCGGGACGATCCACGGTGCCGCAGGTGTTTATCAACGGTGACTACATTGGTGGTTCCGAAGCCCTGGAGCAGTATTTGAACAAAGCTGAAGCCGCCTAGGTATGTCGTGTTTCAGCAACCAGGAAATCGTTTGCTGGAGTTGTAGTGGCCATCATTTTTGAAAAGAAACTGCAGGGCGGGTAGATCCGCCCTGCAAAATGACCAGGAGAATCCGGACATGCGCAGAAAACATTACGATCTCATTGCTATCGGAGGCGGGAGCGGTGGTCTGGCCGTCGCCGAGAAGGCTGCTTTCCACGGCAGGAAAGTGGCCATTATTGAAGCTGGCCGCATCGGCGGCACCTGTGTAAACAATGGCTGCGTACCGAAAAAAGTGATGTGGTATGCCGCGCACCTGGCCCATGCCGTGGACATTGCCGGCGACTTCGGTATTCACGCAAGGCGCGGCAATACGGACTGGCGAAAACTTGTCACGGGACGTGATGAATATATAAACAATATCAATGCGTTCTGGAACAGGCATGTCAATGAAAACGGCATTGACTACCTGTCCGGTCATGCCAGGTTTGTCGACGCCAAAACCATAGAAGTCAATGGAATTCATTACACGGCAGATCACATTGTGATTGCCACCGGCGGCCAACCCATTGTGCCTTCGGTACCTGGCGCCGAACTGGGTATCACTTCCGATGGCTTCTTTGAGTTGAGGGAGCAGCCGCAGCGGGTGGCCATTGTTGGAGGCGGCTATATTGCTGTGGAACTGGGCGGTGTGCTCAATGCCCTTGGCTCAAGCGTCACCGTCATGGCGATGGAAGATCGCCTTATGGAGCAGTTCGACCCCATGATCAGTGCTGTCCTGAAAAACGAAATGCAGCGCCAGGGTATCCGTGTGCATACCGGATTCCAGGCGGTCGCACTGTCAGGTCATGCCGATGGTATCGTGGTGAAGTCGGCAGACGACAGCGCCCTGGGCGGGTTTGACAGTGTCATCTGGGCCGTCGGCCGCAGCCCCAACACGCGCAAGCTCAATCTTGAAGCAGCAGGGATTGAAGCAATGCCCAATGGGATTATTCCGGTGGATGACTATCAGAACACCAATGTCCACGGGGTCTATGCCATCGGTGACATCACCGGCAGGGCAGCATTGACGCCGGTGGCTATTGCTGCCGGTCGCAGGCTGGCCGAGCGCCTGTTCAACAATCAGTCCGACAGCAAAGTCGATTACACCAATATTCCCAGCGTGGTGTTCTCTCACCCGCCTATTGGCACCGTGGGTATGACAGAGACCGAGGCGCGTGAATGCTTTGCTGATGAAGTAACAGTCTATGCCAGCGAATTCACCCCCATGCGGTATGCATTGACGGCGCATGATTCGGTCACTGCCATGAAACTGGTATGCGCCGGGCAAGAGCAGCGCGTGGTCGGCATCCACATCATCGGTGACAGCGCCGACGAGATGCTGCAGGGCTTCGCCGTAGCGGTGAAGATGGGTGCGACCAAGGCCGATTTCGACAGCACGATTGCTATCCATCCCAGCAGCGCCGAGGAACTGGTCACCATGAAGGCTGCTGACGTGACAGATATTGCACGTAACACTGATGACCGGAGCATCGAATGGCGGGAGGCTGGCTAGGGAAGGCTGCATCCGGGTTGATCACTCATCATGCATGCACCTGACTTGTTAAGTTCTACAAACCAGGATACTTGTCCGAGTGGCCACCGGGGTCGGACCTCTATAATCAGTTGAAGCAGAATGAGTAAGCTGTAATTTCGGTTCACATTCTTGTCTTAAAGGCGCTTTTTCGATGCCAAAATAGTCTGTTTAAGGAAATATCCATATGCAATGTTGTCGTATAGGTAATGTACTGTGTATTGAAATTCCGAATTTCTTAGGCGCGTCATTTGGGAGCCGAAAAGGATATTTTAAGCCCTTAAATCAGCCCGAATCAGGGGCGAGTAATAAGTAATTTCAGCATGTTGTATAGGTCCGACCCTGTGTCACTCTAAATCGTGATTTATCCATCAGTGCCTCCCGCTCGGTTGATACTGCCGGAAATCTCTACTTGTTAGCTTTTGCTTTTTAGAAGAAGCTGACGCATGCAGTGAATCCGGTTATTCTTGCAGCCTGTATTCTGATAACAAACCTTGATGTGGAGTCTTTATGAAGGAAAAACACTATCCCACTGCACCTGAAGACAGAATTCCGCTGGGACAGAAAGTTGCGTTCGGGATCGGTATGCTGGGCAACCAGATGTTCCCCGCTTCCCTGGCCATTTTTATGGTTGTTCTGGTGAAGGGGCTGGGGATGGATCCGATGCTGTGGGGAATCCTGTTTTTCCTTCCCCGGCTTTTCGATGCACTCACCGACCCGATAATGGGTTTTATTACCGACAACACCAAATCCCGTTGGGGACGCCGGCGGCCTTACATTTTTGTGGGGGCGATTATCGCCGGCGTTAGTTTCATCGTCATGTGGCAGATTTATCCCGAAAACTCCCAAACCTATAATTTCACCTATTTTCTCCTTGTCTCACTGGTGTTTTACCTGGGAATGACCATATTTTCGACGCCCTATGTGGCAATGGGTTATGAGATGAGCAACGACTTTCACGAGCGCACCAGGCTGATGGCGGTGGCGCAGTGGATCGGGCAATGGGCCTGGGTGATCGTGCCCTGGTTCTGGGTTGTGATTTACGATCCCGAAGTTTTCGCTACGTCCGATGCCGGTGCCCGCGAACTTTCCATATGGGTGGGAATTTTTTGCCTGTGCCTGGCCATTGTGCCCGCCCTGTTTTGCAAAACCCAGCCTGTCAGGCCCGAAAATATGGTGGAGTTGTCGTTTAAAAAAATCGGTGAAAACACACGTAGTCTCTTCAAGGGGTTTGTCGACACATTCAGGTGCAAACCCTTCACGAAGCTCTGCATTGCGACCTTTCTTGTTTTCAATGCCTTCAATACCGTCGCCGGGTTTTCATGGTTTATTATTGTTTATTATATGTTCCAGGGTGATCCGGGTATTGCAGGGACATGGCCTGCCTGGTTCGGCACGCTCAGCGCACTGTCAACCTGCTTTCTGGTCATTCCCATTATCACGTTCATGTCGCAGAAAATCGGCAAGAAAAATACTTTTCTTGTGTCCCAGTCGATTTCCATTGTCGGTTATTCCCTGTTCTGGTGGTGCTTTCAACCGGCCAACCCGCTGATGATGTTTCTTCCACTGCCGTTGTTTGCCTTTGGCATCGGCGGCTTATTCACGCTGATGATGTCCATGACCGCGGATGTTTGCGACCTGGATGAACTCACAAACGGGTCGCGCCGCGAAGGTACATTTGCTGCGATCTACTGGTGGATGGTGAAATTCGGCTTTGCAATTGCAGGACTGATGAGTGGCCTGATACTCAAACTCGTTGGATTCGACCAGGATATCGCCGTACAAACCCCTGAAGCCCTGGACGGTCTCAGGCTTGCCTATATCCTTGTCCCCGCAACCGGAACGCTAATCGCCATGGCCGTTATGAAGCGCTACGATCTTTCAGAACAAAAGGCCCACGAAATCCGTCTGCGAACTGGAGGCCCGAAGGGGGGCGAGAGCGGTCAGTTAGTGAAAACGCCGGTTTATTCTTCATTGAGACGACTGCATGGAAGAACGGGATTGCCGCGTTTCGACCGCCATGACTGATGGCAAGGTTATTGGCCGAATGAATTCGGCCCTACTGTAGGCCCGAATTCATTCGACCAGCAATGTTTCAGTAGGGTCGAATTCATTCGACCAGCAATGTTTCAGTAGGCCCGAATTCATTCGACCAGCAGTGTTTCAATAGGCCCGAATTCATTTTGAATTTCATGTGATTGTTTTTTGTGCCACGGCAAATCCCGCTTCAACCACGAGTTGTTTAATCAGCTGTACAAGGCTGGTATTCACGCTCCCCGTGTTGAAGCGGTCTGGCCGCACGTACTTATTCAGAAAGCAACTGGCTTGTTCCCAGCAGCAGCTCAACCCGGCGGATACGGCCGCTGCGCCGAAACAGTTCGGCACTCAACCCGGTTGGCAGCGCCAGCTCCGTCAGGGTCTGCTGACTGTCATCATCGAGGACAAGTGTCACCTTTGGTGCGGCGGAATCATCCAGGCGATAAACGAAGGGTACCTGGCACCAGGTAAATGCCAGCCCTGATTCCGGCACGCCCAGTTCCTGCCACTGCTCATCGACGTCGAGGAAGCGAAAGGACCGCGGCTTCGTGACAAACTCGCGGGCGCGCAGCAGTCCCGGTTCGAATCGAACAGCGCCCTCACGCACGCGTACACCCAGCTCGCCAAAGCGGGTCAGCACCTCTTCCTTGACCTGGCCTGTCATACCCGGCTGCTTGGCGCCACCGTGTTTGGGTGTGTGGGAATAGGGGTCTGTCGGGAAGGCACCGTATTCCTCCGGGGTCTTGTTGAATCCAATTCCCATGCGAACGCAGTAGTAGAGATGCCCCAGCTGCTGGCAGGTTTCTTCATCCGCCCCCTGTGCCCGGGCAGCAAAGAAGTTCTCCTGCACTGCCAGCAGCAGCTTGGAAACCATGTGCCAATAGATGCAGCCCAGTCCCTCGAAGCCGAACATGCCGCCGGAGCGCCCGGTGAAAGACTTTTGATTGAATACCTCTTCAAAGAGTTCCTGCAAGGGTTTGCGAGCCTGCTTGAGCTCATCACCATACTGCGGCTCCAGGGCATCCAGCTGTATATTCAGATCGCCGACATTCTGGAATTCCGCACTGAAGCGATAGTAGCCGTCCGCGTCGCGCACGACGATGCGGTCTTCCCCCTGTTCCAGCATCCGCATGAGCACAGGAATCGATTTGACCTGTTCAGCCGGTATGCGGTTCTTCTCCAGGAAACTCGGCAGCTCACGATCCGGATAGAGCATGAATGTATGTTGATCGGCGCGGAAAATATCACTCTCGAAGAGGGTTTGAAGCATCTCTACCGCACGGGTCGGGGTTATAGCGCCGGAACTGAGTGCGGCCACCTGACCCTCCAGCATGGTATAGAGGCGATCGATTTCGACTTCCTTCGACTTGATATGCAGCAGGTTATAGGCGTGGTAGAGACCATCCTCGCGCACGTTGCACTCGATGCTGTGGTCGATCGCCGCCAGGGCATCGTCCAGCATGGCTGTGACCTGATCCAGCGGCTGGGGCACCTGGCCGGCGAATGAATCTTGCCGGTAGACGGTCTGCCGGTATCGGGATGCCGCCTGTCCGAGCTCGACCAGTAACTGGTATCGCCGCCTGGCAGTAACCGGTCCGCCTTGCAGTTGCGGCCGGATCTCGCTCAATGCCGCAGCGGTTTCAGTCAGCCATTGCGCCACTTCCCGGGACAGGTTGACGGTACCTGATTCCTCTGTCAGTAAATGCAGCAGGAAACTCACATAGCGGCGCATGTAGTACAGGGTCACCATGGACAACCCCTGGCCAACCAGCGCGTTGTTGGCATCGTTCCATTCCGGGCGCTGGGTGTTGAGCCAGATGCCGGCATCGATGACGAGGTTGCCCAGCTTGGCCAGCAGTGACACCAGCAGCTTCTCGAGCAGGTTGACCTGGTACACCTCGCCATCGGTATCCAGCACCAGCTTGCCATCGGCGCCCTTGTCAGCGACCCGCTGCTCGATCACGCTCCGCCAGTTCATGGTCATACACCACGGTGCTCTTGGCGTCCTCAAGCAGGCTTTCAAACGGCTTGATCCTGTAGGGCACGTTGGCATAGCTGAAGACAGGCTGGTGCAACAGGGTAGCGAGGCGCTGCGGGTGGAACTGGCTGGAAAGTTCCAGCAGTTTCTGGAGATAAATGATCTGGTGATCACCCCAGTAGCCGATGTAGCTCCACGGGTCATCGGGTTCCTCGACTTCCCAGTCGATGCCTTGCTTGGTAATCCGGTAAGGGTTGTAGCCATCCACAGTCGAGGCGTTGACGAACTTGGCAATCACGTTTTCGATAAACTCGGGATAGCTGAAGGCCAGGGCCTCCCAGTTCTGGAAAATATCACGCCAGTTGCCCTCATAGGAGAGCAGGTGGTTGCCGCGTTTGTCTTTCAGCTTGATGACAAACTGGTTCCAGGGCCGGCTGGGGTCGCCGTGCCGGCGGCCAAAGGTGATGGGCAGGTACTCGCAAGTCAGGCGTTCCAGCTGCGGGTCGCCCTGTTGCTTGATGGTGGAATGCAGCTTGATGTAGTCCAGCTGTTCGGGCAACGCATCGAGCAGTGCCTGGTTGCGCTGATACACGTTGCGGTTGAACATCTTGATGGTGTTGCTGAAATCCCGTGATGACACCTGGTACTGGTTATCGAAGATACCACCGCGCAGGATGTTGAACAGCACGTTTGCATAATGGTGTGCGGACACGTTTTCCTCGGCGGTGTCCTGGAGTGCATCTCCGCGTGCCATGATGCGAGCCAGTTCTTCCGAGCCCTTGTCAACGGAGCGGGTGATCGCCGTGGCCAGCGCAGCCGGGTCGCCGAGCTGATGGCGCAGGCTGACTGCCTGCGTCTGGCTCTGTTCGATGTTGGCAACCAGCTGCCAGCGCCGGGATGTCTGCGGCGCCAGGTCCAGTGACACGTTGACAAGGTACGCCCCGCGGATACCGCGCGTGCGGACTTCCTGTGTCAACGGCTCATCGCGGCGGAAGTTGTCGAGCTGCCTCGATGAGAGCAGCACCTTCTGCCCCTCCAGGCCAAGACAAAATACAGTCGTGGCCTTGAGGGACTCGCAGGGCTCGGCCCGGTCCGTGATACCGGAATAGAGCGTAAACAGGCCCAGCCCTGTCTGCTCATCCAGTTCGCTCCACTTGTACGCGTCCACCAGGTTGCTGACGTTTGTCTGGGCAAAGCGCGGCGTACCGGCCGGGAGAATATTCTGCAATCCGTCGACCAGTTCCACGCTGCGGCTCTCCTGGCCAATGTTCTCCAGTTCGCACTGGCGCGCAAAGCCGTAGGTGTCACTGCTCACCCAGCAGTAGCGGAATGCCAGCTCCAGATCATGGTTGATTTCTTCAAAGCACAGCTTGTTGCCGAGAATGTTTTTATACAGGTTGCGGTTGGTCGCATAGCGACCGACATGCCCTTTGTTGAAGGGTTCCCACTCATACCTGTGGCTGTCTATCGTGGTACTGATCAGCGTCTTGCTGCCCGTATGCGGCGATACTCTCATGGATCTTGTCGACCGTTATGTAAGGGAACAGCGCCGTATCGGGTGACACCCGGCCGGCCGTAAGCCCTCCGGTTGAAGAAATAAATAGCCAGTGATCGTCATTTGAAATGATGCTGATGAAAAATGGAGTCATCTTGTCAACGTTGCGTATCAGGTAATAACGTTCTCCCGCCAGAGTCATAAACTCGCCGGACACGGCAGTGGTGTTTGCAATAGACATTTTTGTGATCTACTCCACTTTAGTTAAAGCAACAGAATCGGGGCTCACCCGAATGACTGTCTTGTTATCGGGACATTTTAGTCAGAACGAAATCCACCGGGTATTCTATCGAAGCGTTGTCGGTTCCTGGCCCAGCATCTCCGGCGTCACCAGTACTACGCCGGTTGAGGTCACTCGAAAACGTTTGGCATCTTCATCACGGTCTTCTCCTATAACCATGCCATCTGGCAGCCGGCAGCCGCGATCGATGATGGCACGCTTTATTCGGCAATTACTTCCGATAACAACTTCCGGCAAGACGACAGACTCTTTCACATCTGCATTGGAATGAACCCGGACACTGGAGAACAATACAGAGCGCTCGATCGATGCGCCGGAAATGATGCAGTCTCCGGAGACGATCGAGTCCTGCATACTGACTTGCAGGACAAACTTGGCAGACGGCAACTGGCTCTGATGGGTGAGAATCGGCCACTGCTGGTCATACAGGTTGAGTTTCGGGGTGACATCCGCGAGGCCTATGTTGGCTGACCAGAATGCATCCAGCGTTCCTACATCCTGCCAGTAGGGTTCTACGCTCGCCTCTACATCCTGAAACCGGCAGGCAAAAACCTGCGAGTCATGCATGATGGATGGAATGATGTCCTTGCTGAAATCATGGCTTGACTGGTGATTGATGGCATCCAGCTGCAAATGCTTGTAAAGAAATTCGGTATTGAAGACATAATTGCCCATTGATACCAGTGCCCTGTCTTCAGATCCGGGCAGTGGACGAGGTGCAGACGGCTTTTCATCGAAAGACACGACCCGGTTATCTGTATCAACACCGATGACACCAAATTCCGTGGCTTCTTCCAGCGGAACCTCTATGCACGAGATCGTCATGTCGGCGTTCTTTTCTTCGTGATGTGCCAACATCGGGCCATAGTCCATTTTATAGACATGATCGCCGCCCAGAATCAGGATGTATTTGGGCCGCAATGACTGGATGATATCCAGGTTCTGGTAGACAGCATCGGCAGTTCCGGCATACCAGCCGGAGTCGGTGCGTTGGGAGGCCGGCAGTACTTCGACAAATTCACCCAACTCACTTTGGAAGGAACTCCAGCCTCTCACCAGATGACGGATCAGCGAATGCGCCTTGTACTGGGTGAGTACGCAGATTCGCCGAATGCCGGAATTGACGCAGTTGGACAACGGAAAATCGATAATGCGAAACTTGCCTCCGAAATAAACGGCAGGCTTCGCACGCCGGCTTGTCAGTTCATGTAAACGCGATCCTCGTCCGCCAGCCAGTACCAGGGCCAGGGTTTCGCGGGTCAGCAGTGAAATATGTCGGGATTTGCTTGTGGGCATCTGGCGTCCGCTACCTGCTTGTTGATTGCCGTTTTGATCGTGCTCTCCTGTTTTCTTTACATGGCAGCATCAATTTTTCCCCGCCCCTTTCACCTGGCGGCAAGGCAATAGCGAAACCATGACTGTGAAAACACCCCGGCCAGCTTAGCAGACTCCGATTGAGTTTTCCTGTTAATCCAGGGTATAGCAGTTGTGCCGGAGAACACCCCGTGAGTTGTGTTTTCCGCCCGGGAAGTATCCACCCGCCCACCGGTTCATGATCGTTTTCACTGCAGGGAGCGTTGAAGAATCGCTTTCTGACATTCATGTTCTCATGATTCATGGTTGGTACCCGGCGCCGCGGGTTACAGCCGTTGTAAGTGGAGCATGTCATCATTTTTTTCTGCTATAACCGGGGGAATGCCAGTGCTTGTCGGCAAACCAGCACTGGTAAAGGAAACAAGCCTGGTATAGATTGCGGTGTGACCGTGCTATATCGAGCGGTTCACACAGGGTCGGGTTGGGGGCAATTCCGGCCGTAAAGCGATGCCAGGAAAAGGGGGGCGCAGTGGGCAGATACAGTAAAAAAGAGGCTTTGGCCAAAAAAATGGCCTTGGCCGGAATCGATGTTTCCAGGCTATCCGGCAAGGAACTGGCTGCAATCGTTCGCAAGATTCTCGAGCAGAAGATTCATGGAATATGCTTCAGTCCCTATATAGAGGGTCAGGGCCCGGGCACGCAAATCGGTGCAGCACAGATCCGTGAGCGCTTGAAGTTCATCCAGCCCTGTGTCAACTGGATACGTACCTTTTCCTGCACGGAAGGCAATGAACTGATCCCCGGGATTGCCGCTGAAAACGGGCTCAAGACCATGGTCGGTGTCTGGTTGAACGACGACCGGGACAATAACGAGAAGGAACTGGCCAACGCCATCGAAGTCGCCAGGGCCGGCCATGCGGGCATTCTGGCGGTGGGCAACGAGGTGCTGCTTCGCGGTGACCTGTCCGAGGATGAACTGATCGACTATATCAGTCGTGCGAAGCAGGCCGTTCCGGATATTGATGTCGGCTATGTCGATGCCTATTTCAAGTTTGTCGATCACCCGCGGGTGACAGAGGCCTGTGATGTCATCCTCGCCAACTGCTACCCTTTCTGGGAGAGTTGCCCGGCCGAGTACTCCCTGCTCTACATGAAAGATATGTATCATCGTGCCGTCCAGGCAGCGAATGGCAAGAAGGTCATTATCAGTGAAACCGGCTGGCCGAATGTGGGCACGCCCGAGGGGGGCGCCGTACCGTCTTTTGAAAACGCCATAAAATATTTTATCGATACCTGCCAGTGGGCCGAAGAGGAGGGTATCGAAATCTTCTATTTCTCGGCGTTCGACGAGACCTGGAAGGTAGACGCGGAAGGCGACGTCGGGGCCTATTGGGGCCTCTGGGACAAAGACGGAAAACTCAAGTATGTCTAGTAAACCCGTAAAACAGGCGGTAAGCCGGATTGCCATGCAGGCAGGACACGGCAACGCGATATGTTATTCCGGTTACCGGGAAGGGCAATCTCCGCAAGCAGGCGTCTTCCCGAGTTATGCAGAGGTCAGCGAGGATCTCAATATCCTGGCGAACAACTGGAAATTTCTCAGGCTGTATGACTGCAGCCCCCATGCCGAAACGGTCCTCGAGGTGATCGGCAAGGAAGGCCTCGATTTCAAGATCATGCTGGGGATGGATCTGGCCGCTGAAATAAGCAACCCGCACTGTCCCTGGGGGGCGGAATTCAGTGATGAGACCCTCACTGCGAATCAGCAGGCAAACTACAGCCAGGCCGAAAAACTGATCGAGTTGGCGAGCCGCTGCCCGGATATCGTGTCCTCGGTGTCCGTGGGCAACGAGGCCAGCGTCGAGTGGACGGATCACATGGTGCCGGTGGACAGCCTGATAGCCTATGTGCACAAAATCAAGCGCGAGATCAGTCAGCCGGTAACCTTTTGCGAAAACTACGTTCCCTGGACCTACAAGCTGGAGCCGCTGGCGGCCGAACTGGATTTTATCTCCGTGCACACCTATCCCGCCTGGGAATACCGCACCATCGAGGATGCGCTGGAATACACCAAGCAGAATTATCATGATGTAGTGAACCACTACCCCGGAAAGCCGGTGGTGATTACCGAGGCCGGCTGGACGACCGCGTCCAACGGGCGCGGGCTCGAGTCCTGGAATGCCTCCGAGGAACTGCAGGCGATCTACTATGAGCAACTGCTCGAATGGACCACGGAGGAGAAGATTCTCACCTTTGTCTTCGAGGCCTTTGATGAACCCTGGAAAGGCTCTGCTGATCCGCTTGACCCGGAGAAGCACTGGGGACTCTTCACCGTGGATCGCAAGCCGAAACTGGTCATGCAGGGTTAAATATTTCTACGTCAGTGTGACTTCCGCATCCTCGCGGTGATTATGCTGTTTCTGTTTGTTGCGCATGTGTTCCTGAGCACCAATCTTGCAGGCAGGGCAATGTGCGTATTTTCCAGCCTGGTGCCATACATTATCGAGTTGAGCATCGCCAGGGAATGTTTCGCAATTTCCTTGATGGGTGCTGATACCGTTGTTAAAGATGGAGTCATCTGGGAAGCAATAGTAATATCATCAAACCCTATGATGCTGATATCCTCGGGTACCTTGAGTCCTTTCAGTAAAGTTTCCTTTATTGCGCCGATGGCCATTATATCGTTTGCACACATAATCGCCGTTGGTCGTTCGTCCAGTGAGAGGAAATAGTCGGCAGCTTTTATTCCGGTCTCAAATGTATAGTCGCCTCTGTATACAAGATCCGGATCTTCGCCAATGCCATGGGTTTTCAGGGCATTTTGATATCCGGCAAGCCTGTTGTTGCCGATATCCGAATCATCCAGGCCGGTTATGAAACCCACCCGCCTGTGACCCAGAGAGAAAAGATAACCGGTTGATTCAACCACAGAGTTGAAGTTATCAATGGTTACTGAAGGTATGGATTTATCTGCTGAACAGTTATCAATACAAACGACAGGCACCATCGTATTCACGTGCTGAACAATATTTTCTATACGTGGAAAGCAACTGATAATCGCCCCATCGATTTTTTCCATTTTCGCGATGGATTCATCGAAATCCGAACAGTACATCAATGCATAGCCGAATTTTGTTGCTTCTTTTTCAAGTGCATCGAAAACCAGGGAGTAATAGGGGCTGGATAATCCGTCTTTGATGCTGGCGTCGAGGAAGTAGCCGATATTTTTTGTTTTAGTTATTACTACCCGCGGGTCAGCAACATAGGTGCCTTTTTTTGGAATCTTGTAAAGGGCGCCACATGTGACCAGCTTCTCAATAGCTTTTCGCACCGTCATGTACGAGATGCCGAGTTCTTTAGCTAATACCCGTTCACCCGAAAGCTTGTCATCGATTTCAAGACGGCTGATGACTTCCCTGATTTTATCTTCCGCAATCAGATATTTGTGTTGAGGTATATCCAAGTTGTCATATTCCGAATTGATAATCCCCGGCGCGTACTTGTGCCGCGCGTGAGTCAGTCTTGAAAGCACATTTTAATATTATAATATTTGATTTTTTCATATTAATTCCAAGTATATGCATCTTATTGTTTATGTTTTAATGATTGAAAGTCAATGAGCTTGACAGGCCCGATCATTCAAGCATAGAGTGCTATATAGCATTTATGCGCTCTTAATGACAACAAAATACCATCACAATGAAACTAAATAAATATTTTTGCCACGATTATCTGAATCGAATTGTCTGATGTCGGTTAGCTCAGACACCTGCAGAAATTCAAATATTCCACGATGCCAACTACAAATCCACCCGCCCGCCAGGCACATTCGCTATGCCGGGGTTGTGAAATTCATTGTCGGTCATTCAGCAAATAACATAGAGATTTACTCATGAATTCAAAATCTTTCATACGCCTGTCACACTTTTTGACCATCAGTGTCCTGTCCATTGTCCTGACGGGTTGTTTCGGCACAGGCGACGGCACGCCTTCGGGACCTGTCGGTAAAAGCTCGGGTAAGCTGGTGTTCTCGGATGTAGAGGGCGTTACCTTCAAAACCGCAACCCAGGAAGGTTTCACAAATTCTCGCAGTGAATTCTCCTGCTTACCCGGTGAAACAATCACATTTGCCATCGGTGATATTGGCGGCTTGTATGACATAGGCAGCGCGCGTTGCGCAGCGATCATTACGGCGGTTCAACTTACCGGTAGCAGCTCTCCCGCGGATACCAGGGTCGCCAGACTGTTAAGTTTCATCTACAGCCTCGATGAGGACCAGGACCACGGGAACGGGGTCGTGATAACAGAGGAAGTACGCGAGCGGATCAGCTTGTATGGCTTGCCCCTGGATTTAGACAGTGGGACTTTTGATACTGATCTCGATGACCTGATTACATTCCTGAATATGGACCCTGACATCAGCCTGGCCAGAGTCGGCACGGGTACCGCGCTGGATGCCTTTTGCTTTGATACCTATCTGCCGGGCGGTGGCAGCGGGACTTTCGGATTCCCCTTTGATGATTGTAACGAGACGCAGACGTCTCCCGAGGATCAGGAGCTGTTGCAAAACGGCGATTTCGAAGGGTCTTTCGCTTTCTTTGATGATCCGGATTGGGTGATCCTAATCAGGGGTTCATTCCACAGGGCTGGGACCAGGTACTTAATTTCGCCCTGGATTGTGTCGACAATATCGACAACACCCGTTGTGCTGCTGGCGGTCAAGCCATCGAAGACTATCGTGCTCACGCGGGCGACAATTCACATGCGGTTGTTCGGCCCGACTTACTTCATCAAGTTTTTTCCTGAACCGGAGGTAACGGGTGCCTACCAGGATGTTGACGTCGTCGGTGGCGAGACATACACCGCCTCCATCATGGCGCAAAACCTCGACGGCAGTCTGTTTTCGCCAAACTTCTTGCTGCTGTCACTGATCTTTTCGACCGATGGCGACTTTGAAGACGGTTTTGGAGAATACGCCGTTGAGTTGCAGGCTAGCGGTGAGGACGACCCCGAATCGGGCAGGCTCTACCTGCCGCCGGGCGAATGGACCAAGATGGAAGTCACGGCCACTACCACCCCGGATACTGTCACGGCCCGTTTCCAGGTGCTTGCATCTTCAGTTTCCCAAATTTCCTGCAGATAGCGTTGAACCATTCCCGTTAGGTGATCCAGGCAGATTAGCTGATGTAAGCAGCGTTTATCATCGATAGCGCGAGTTTGATCGGGCCGAAGGTGGAATTTCCCCCGGATGACTACGTAGAGAGATGGTTCGATGATTTTGATGGAAGCTACGATTGGCGCGATAATCTTGCCGGAAATCCCAATAACTGGAAGCCGGAATTCGCCTACCAGCCCCCTGGAACCGGCCCCGATCAAATAGGCTGGGGCAACAACGAGTGGCAGTACTACTCGGATGACCCGGACGTGCTCAAGGTCGAAGACGGCATCCTGAAGATCACCGCGGTCTGCGGGGAACTGGACGGCGATGAGGTCCTCCCGGAAAGCCCTGGCGGCAGCGCAGTTATTCATGAATCCCAGTTTCGAGGAAGGTGCGGTGAATGGCCTGCCCCTGACTATCGGCTGGGACAGTGTCGGCACCAATACCCTTAGCCACCATATTTTCTTTTACGGGTCCCGGCGCAGAGGATGGCGACTTTGAGCTACTGCAGTCCGGTATTGGCGCGCAGGCCTACCAGGACATCTCCGTGGTCGCGGGCGAAGAGGTAGCCGCCTCGGTGTACGCTCAGAACTGGGCTCTTGCAAACACATTCACTGGTACAGCGCGTGTCAAGCTGCTGTTCCTGGATGGCGCCAGCAGCGTGCTCGTCACGCATGAGCGTGTGATCGTGCCACCACCGGCTGGGGTCGGCGACATCGAGCTCGCGCCTACTCCTGGTAACCCCGAAGACTGGACCCTGGTCGAAATTACCGAGATCGCCCCCGCGGGTGCCGTTACCGCCCGCCTCCAACTCGAGCATGACGGGGCGTCCGGTGGGATTTACTGGGACAGCGCCAAACTCGGGGATACTCCCGTGGAATGCGTGCTGACCAACCGCGGCGACACGATCTTTTCCGCGAGGATCAATACAGCCGAATCGCTCAACGACATCAAGTACGGGAAAATCGAGGCAAGCATGAAAGTACCCACGGGGTTAGGCGCCTGGCCGGCCTTCTGGATGCTGGGATCCAGTATTCTTGATGGAGTTAATTGGCCGATTGTTGGTGAAATCGACATCATGGAGGTGTGGACGCCACCCTCCGCCAACAATAACGGTGCTACCAAGTTCAACACCCATGCCACCCTGCACTGGTGCGATGAATCCAATCCGCAATACGACCCAGCCCTGGATACCTGTTACACGAATTTTCTGCAGGGAGGGCACGCTTCGGAAGGTGGTTTAGCCTCGCTGCCAGGCAGTCCTAATCTGGACACAGGCTTTTACATCTACTCCGTGGAGTGGAACCCAAGACGATTCCTGTTCAAGATCAGGATCAATGAGCTTGATGATGGCGTCGTGGTATTTGAGCGTGAAATCGATGACACCATGGAAGAGTTCAACAAGCCGTTCTACATGATTCTCAACCTGGCAATGGGCGGGACACTGGGCAGCGGTGAACAGAATCCGACGCCAGCCAACTCGGAATTTCCCCAGACCCTGGAGGTTGACTGGGTTCGTGTTTCCGAGATAGCCCCGAAACTATAAGCCCGCACTCCGTCTCGCCGGGCGGGGGAGCGTGATAGCGGACCGGTTGTGCGGCGGCCTTGAGAAGCCCCATGGAGTTGGTGTCGCGCATGGTTTTTTGCGCCTGAACATCGACGTCGACGGGTGCAGGTCATGCCGCTTGCAGGCGGCAGACCAACAGGGCAGCCCGGGCGCGCCAGTGCGGGGTTGCCGGCATCGGAGTTAGCGCGAAAAGAATAAATCGGCCCGGTTGATGCGTTTATTAGAAACAATTCGGGCAAGGGGGGAGTGTGAGTTTGCATGTAGACCATGTTACGGCACCGGAAGATCACCTCTCCTTCGGTCAAAAGTTTGCCTATGGTCTGGGTGCGATTGCAAACAACATGCTCGGCGGTGCCATCGGCTACATGTCGATCGTGCTCAACGTCGGCCTCGGTATGAACCCGGCGCTGGTCGGAACCCTGCAGGCGATTCCGCGTTTCACCGATGCCCTGACCGACCCGGTGATGGGTTATGTTTCGGATAACACCCGCTCCCGATTCGGCCGGCGCCGGCCGTACATATTTATCGGTTCGATCCTCGTCGGGCTGATCTTCGCCCTGATGTGGCAGCTGCCTGCCGGCTACAGTGAAATGTTTTATTTCTGGTTTTTCCTGGCGGGTTCCTTCCTGTTTTATCTCGCCTATACCGTGTTTGCCACACCCTGGGTTGCACTCGGCTATGAAATGACGCCCGATTACCATGAGCGGACACGGCTCATGGCGTCGCAGAATTTTATGGGGCAATTTTCATGGATCTCGCTCCCCTGGTTTTATGCGATCATGGAAAATGACCGGTTTTTTTCCGACTCGGTCGAAGGCGCCCGCACCCTGGCAATCATCATTGGTGTTTTCGTTGCTGTACTCGGTGTAAGCAGTGCGATTTTTTGCCGTGAACGGCCCCTTCCTGAAACAACGGATGCTGCTGACAAACCCAGGGGTTTTCGCCAGAATCTTGTAGAATTTGGCAGGGGTTTCATGATTACCATCAAACGTCCGGGAGTTTCTCAAGCTCTGTGCGGGTACCTTCTTTTTGTTTAACGGGATCATGCTTGTCAGTTCTTTTGGTTCATACATAACCATCTATTACGTCTCCGGTGGTGACACGGACCTGGGTGCCAAATACATGGGCTTGTATGGAACCGTCACTACAATCGCCACCTTGATTTCCATCGCCGCGGTTTCCTGGGTGTCTGACCAGGATCGGCAAGCGCAGGACCTTCATCATTGCAACGTCGGTAACCCTGTTCGGCTGTTTGCTGAAATGGTGGTGCTACGACCCGCTGGTCATCTGGAAGCTGCTCATTCCGGCGCCCTTTATTGCCGTCGGCATGGGAGGGCTGTTTACGCTGATGGGTTCGATGATTGCCGATGTCTGCGACCTGGACGAGCTTGAAACCGGTCACCGGCGCGAGGGCATGTTCGGATCGATCTACTGGTGGGTGGTCAAGCTTGGCATGGCCCTGGCATTTGGAATGTCGGGATTCCTGCTTAACTCGACCGGTTTTGATGTCGCCATGGTTGGTGCACAAACATCATGATACCTTCATCCTTATGAGATTGTGCGACACCCTGATTCCGGCGGCTGCCGCACTGATAGCAATCTACTCGGTCGCGTCATTCAAGATCACCGAAGAAAGATCGTATGAAATACGCCGGGCACTGGAGCAGCGGCGCGGTAAAATTGCCGTGGCCGACGATGATATGCCGCCGCATGCCGCAACGGAGATTGCCTGAGTGATGCGCGGCTTCCTGAAAATGATTTCGATGACAGGAACAGAATCATCGACACTCTGCCGGATGGCAGGATATACAGTAGCACTGTTCATGGTCGCCGGCTGCCAGTACTTTGATGACACCGGCAATCGAGGATGTCAGGACGATCACCATTACCATGGTGGCCAAGAGCGAGACCAATCCTGTTTTCATGTCGGCAAAACTGGGTGCGGAGGCGGCCGCAAAGAAATTGTCGGATAAATACAGCAAGATAGACGTCAAGATCGACTGGCGTACCCCGTTACTGGAGGATGCCAGGGGCCAGGCGGAACGGATCCTTGCCGCCGTCGATGAAGGCACGGATGCCATCCTGGTTTCATGTTCGAATGAGCAACTGCTTGAAGCGGCAATCAACAAGGCCGTGGATCGCGGTGTGCCGGTGATGACCTTTGACAGTGATGCACCGGCATCCGAAAAGATTTGCATTCTACGGGGCGGATGATGTCGAGCTCGGTGAGAGTGTCATGGATGAACTGGCACAACTCATGGGCAACAAGGGCCGAATCGCCATCCTGGCCGGAAGCAGTAATGCTCCAAACCTGCAAAAACGGGTTGAGGGCGTTAAAAGTGCGGCGTTGAAGTACCCGGAGATGGAGATCGTGGGTGTATTCAATCATGAAGAAACAGCACAGCAGGCTGCAGACGAGGTGTTGCTGGTCAACAAGGCCTATCCTGACCTCGGCGGTTGGGCAATGGTCGGGGGATGGGCCTTCTTCAGTGAAGCATTGATGGACAAAATTGATCCTCAAAAATTGAAGATTGTTGCGGTTGATGCCTTGCCGGCGCAGCTCCCCTACGTGGAAAAAGGAATTGTCCCGGTGTTGCTCGGGCAGCCGACTTTCAAATGGGGCCGCGAGTCCGTTGAGAAAATCGTCGACAAGATACATTTCGAGAAGGATGTTGAAGAAATAAACAAGCTGCATCTTATCCGTGTATCGAGAGCCAACCTGGGCGGCTGGGCGAGACAGATCAAGGCGTGGGGTTACGAAGGCGTGCCGCTGAAATACATTACCTATGTCGCTGACAAGTGAATTGAGAACCTGATATGGACAAGATTAAACAACATTCTTTTTGCAACCGACAATTCACCGTGTGCACTGGAGGCCTATGAATACGCGCTCGGTTTGGCCAGGGTGCTTGGTGCAAAACTGACAGTTCTCAGTGTTGTCCAGGATGTCCCTGACCTGTCGATATTCGACATCAACATGGGAAGGTCCTCCAGTGAAAAGAAATGGGTGGAAGCCAGAAGGGAATATTTACAGAGTGCCAGGGACAATTATATTGACAATATAAAAGACGAATATAAAAGCAAGTATCCCGATGCTGATGAAACCATCGTGGAGATCGGCATTCCAGACAAACTGATTCTGCTGATTGCCAAGGAGAAAAACAGCGATTTTATCGTCATAGGAATGAGAGGCAGGGGAAGGACGCTGAATGAGGCGCTGATGGGAGACACCGCAAGGCACGTGCTTCACAACGCAAAGGTACCGGTGCTGGTCGTGCCGCCCTGCGATGATAAGAAACTGAACAAAGAGAAGCAGGGCGACAGCAAGGTTGTATCGCTGAAAGGCTGATATGTGCATTATGAAAAACACGACCACCATGAGGTGCCGTATTTGCCCTGTTTACAGCAGGATGCGGGAAATGACATGAAAAAGACAATCAACACCCTGGCAATCGCAGGTTTTTTCCTGATATTGACCTCGTGTCAGAAAGTGAATATCGAGAATGCAGCCAACATGTATAAAGTTACTGATACAGACTACAAAATAACCGAAACAATGGAAGTCCTGCTCACTGCAGAAAGCGGTGAGAAGTTGTCCAGGCAGGACAATATAGCGTTTAAAAAAGGCTACGCGCACGGCAACCTGGTCGTCATAAGGCCTGACATGGTCAAGCAAACCATTGACGGCATCGGGACATCCTTTACGGAGTCGTCCGCTTTTGTACTGGCGCATCTGGACAAGCGCAAAAGACAGGAGGTAATGAACGAAAATTTACGGTGAAAGCGGTGCTAATTTCTCGCTGACCCGGACCATGATCGGGGCCAGTGATTTTGCTGTCGAGGGAAAATATTCCTATGCGGACGTCGAGGGTGATTCGCAGCTGAAACATTTCAGCATCGCGCCGGACAGCATGGGTTTTCCGGTGGAAAAATACCCCGGGGTGCGCGACCCGTCCTATGACCTGCTGCCCATGATCAAGGAGGCGTTGGCGATCAAGGCAAGGCAGCAGGACAAGGATTTAAAAATCATCGCCTCGGCCTGGACGGCTCCGCCATGGATGAAAGATATTGAAACGTGGTTCATCCCCGGGTCTCCTGAAAACAACTGGCAAGGGACCGGGGGAGCGCTGAAAAAAGAGTACGTACCCGTATACGCCGATTACTTGACCAGGTACCTCGACGCCTATCGGGGAGAGGGTGTCGATATCTGGGGGATCACCCCGGTAAACGAGCCTCTCGGCAATGGCGGGAACTGGGAAAGCATGCATTTCTCGGCCGAATCACAAAACGATTTTGTAAAAAACCACCTCGGGCCGAAGTTGCATGCAGGCAAAAACAGTAATATCAAGCTGCTGGTTTATGACCAGAACCGGGACCACCTCGAAGCATGGGCGGATGCCATATTAGGAGATCCTGAAACAGCAAGGTACGTCTACGGCATGGCGGTGCACTGGTATTCGAGCACCTACAAGGTATACGAGGACACGCTCGACGGGTGCACGAAAAGTACCCGGAATTCGCGGTCATCCATACAGAAGGAACGATCGATGACCTGGGCAAGAAAGCGCCGGACGGCATACTCGATCCGGAGCGTTTCCAGGAGAGCGGTTGGTTCGACAATGATGCGTTCTGGTGGAACGATAATGCGACGGATTGGGCCTACACGGCCACCTGGGGGGATTGGGTGAAGATGGAGGACCACCCCATCTATACACCGGTTCATCGTTATGCAAGAAATATCATCGTCAGCCTGAATCACTGGATGACAGGCTGGATCGACTGGAATATCGTGCTCGACCGGGATGGCGGTCCCGAACCACGTCGGTAATTTTTGCGGCGCACCGATCATGATCGATGTGGCGACGCAGCAGGTATACTACACGCCGATTTACTATGTACTTGCCCAGTTCAGCAGGACGATAAGGCCGGGTGATAAAGCCGTTCAGGCCTACAAGTACCTGGACGGCCTCGATGACGATGCAATACACGCAAGTGCCACAATCAACGACGACAGGCTTCTGACTATCCAGGTTCTGAATACAACCAGGCAGCCGGTTAGCTATGTACTGCAAATCGGGGCGCAATACGCAGATGTCACCATAGCCGCAAACGCCCTGCAGACGCTTCGCGTTCAACTATAACCGGATCAGGACAGGCTTCGCATGAACCACATACACACAGGAATGACTATGAAACACACAACGAAAATGACTTCAAACAATGCGAATCCTGAAAATTCTTCACAATACTATCTCTGGAAATACGGGGTGTGCACTATGGCAGGTTTAAATTTGATCGGATGTATGAAGAAAGTCTGCAGCGTTTTAACGATTCTACTGGCTTGCTATCTCCCGTTTGTCAGCCAGGCACAGGCAACTGACAAGGTAACGACATACAAGGATGAAAACGGCTGGAAGCTGAAGGTCAATGGCAAGGACTTCTATGTCAATGGCATTGTATGGGGCTATACGCCGAGAGGTGAGAACTATTCGTACAACCTCTGGGAAAATTCTGATGAGTTCATCAAAAAGGTTCTCGACTACGAATTCGGCTTGATGAAAGCCGCAGGCGCGAATGCAAACCGCAGTTTTGGTTTTATACCGCCCAAGTGGGTGACGTATATCTACAAAGAGCACGGCATCATGTCGGTCATCAATCCGCTCATGGGGCGCTATGGATACAACGTCGGCGGTACCTGGGTGCCCAGGACCAACTATGCCGATGAGCTCACCCGTGCGACCCTCAAGAAAGATATGCAGGATCTGGTAATAAAGTATAAAGACACACCGGGCGTACTGATGTTTGCCTTTGGTAACGAAAGCAACTATGCGCTCGAATGGTCAAGCGGTGAAATCGAAAACCTCCCGAGCGGTGAACAACATAAGGCAAAAGCCAAATATTTGTACTCCTTGTACAACGAGGTTATAGAGGCCGGTAAAAGTGTAGACAGCAATCATCCGTTTTCCATTGTCAATGGCGATCTTCAGTATATTGATCTGATCAAGGAGTATGTCCCGAGTCTGGACATACTGGGAACCAATGTCTACCGGGGCAAGGGCTTTAGCGACCTGTGGAAAGATGTCGATGAAAAACTGGACCTGCCGGTTGTGTTTTTTGAGTTCGGCAGCGACGCCTTTAATGCAAGGGAATTTGCTGAGGACCAGGCAGCCCAGGCCTATATCCTGAAAGAACAGTGGCAGGAAATGTATAACAAGAGCTACGGCAACGGTGAGGAAGGCAACGCGATCGGGGGGTTCGTCTTCGAGTGGCGTGATGAATGGTGGAAATTCGGCATCGTAGAACAGAAAAACATGGATATACAGGATAACAACGCCTCCTGGGCCAACGGCGGTTATCCCTTTGATTTCGTCGAAGGCAAGAACAACATGAACGAGGAGTGGTTTGGTATCACCCGGCTTGGTACGCAAAATTCCGATGGCGTCTATGAAGCCATACCGAGAATGGCCTACGATGTGCTTTCAGTGATCTGGCGCATCGATCCGTACAAGTTCAAAAAAGACGCGATCAACCAGGCATTCAGGGATATCAACATGGAATTTTATGCCCTGAAGAGTGATATCCGTATGCTGAAAAGTGAAAGCAAGGAAAAGAAGAAAATGCTGAGCTTCACCGGCGGGAGCCTTGAGGGGGAATTCGTATTAAAGGGATCGGAAAAATCAATCGATGAAGATGGCGAGAACGGGATCGACTATACCGACGGTCAAATGGCTTTCCTGGATTTTGCATTTCAGCCGACTGACAAAATCAATGGACAATTCACGGTGAATATTCTCGCTAATGTGGCCGACAAGGATGACTTTGAAATAACCTACGGCCGGCGCGGTCTGCCCCTATCCCGTGGTTACACCCCCCTACGCCGGGTGGTCCTCCTGGTACGGGTATCGAGGAGCTCGATGATCGTGAAAGAATTGAACTTTATGACTTCAATGGAAAGTACGAGGGCGATAAATATGATTTTACCGCCTTTTATCATGTGCCGCGGTATCACTGGAAAAACAAGGGCGACTTTTTTGGCCTGCTGAGAGAAGCAACGGATTTGGATGGTATGGATATCTGGAACGCCAAGGCACCATTCGGCGTGGAATTCGAAGGCAAGAAATCCCTGGAAGGCTTAACGCTGCTGTTTGGCCCGGAAGTCTACTGGGGCGCCAATCCAAAGGTCATGCTCAAGTACAGTTCCAGGTTTGCCGGCCTCGACTATACATTTCTGCATTCTGAAGATGTCGCAAGGTCAGGTGATTCGGCTTCATTTACCGAGGCAACTGTCAGGCAATCCCGCGCGACCACCCTTTATGTAAAAAAAGAACTTGGAGGCGCAACATATGAACTGGGTGGCATCATGTCCGCTACCGAAAAAGTGGATGACGAATACAGTCGTTATGATAATGGCAATGTAATTGTCGACGAGATTGATTTTGAGGATACGCTTGGTATTAAAGGCAGAACGACCTTTAAATTATTTGATTTGGTTAATGTTGAACTGGCTGCCACCTATGCGGGTCTCGTGGCAGACGGCGGTGCACCTCTCGAAGAATTCGGCATTACCGGTCCGGTATTTGGCGCACATTCAGGCCAGGGCAACAAGTATGAATATGAAGCGGCCTTTAAATTCAATTTCGGTAACCACATGATCTATCCCCGCTTCCTGTATCGGGATAATCTCGTCGATGCCAACCCGCTGATTCCCGCGGGGGGCGGCTTTGCCGGCCTAGCCCCCCGTTGGGATGAGATTGACCCCTTTGCGGTGGGGGGTAACCGGGAGACCAGGGCAGCCGAAATCGTCTATACCTACGACCAGACGGGCGGCACTTATTTCTATGACTGGAACAACGACGAAAAGGAAGATGCCGGCCTGGCCTTCAATGTCGTTGCCAGTTATACCGAGTACCCCACTGCGACAGATGCTACCTCGTACTTTAATCAGGACTTCGATGTAAATGCATTTTTTGCCCCACTTCCGGCAGAGGATGTATGGCATGTCAGTAGCAAGATAGTGATCAATCCGAGTCGCAATCTGAAAATGATCACAAATCTTCTCGCCGGGTACCAGCAATCGACGGGCGACCCGACGGGTGGTACGCGTAAATTCTATGAAGCGGATGCCAAGTTCATCATTAATAAAAAGCATATACTTTCAGGCTACGTAAAAAAGGATGCCTGGGGGCCGTATGATTTCCAACGCCAGTTCAATATCACCTTTCCGCGTCAGTACAAACTGGATTATGCGTACCTGCTTGATCAACGCAAGGAAGAGGATGATTCCAGCAGAATCGGTGTCAGGGCGCTGTACAGGACGTATGACAAGGTTGACAATGATGACGATTTCGGAACATTCGGTGACTATAGATTTATGACGATTTTCTACTTCGACTACAATTTCAAGTAACAGGACAGGCATTGCCGAGGTTTACTACTTATGAAAAATCTAAACAGGAAACAGACCAGTCCAGTGGCCTCCAGGTGGTCATTCGCACTGTTGCTTGGGCTGGTCGTAGCGCTCACTACGGGTTGCGAGCCGGACGATAGCGATGGAGAGATTCTTGCCGCCATCTTGTCGCTGCCGACTGATAATGAGCTTAGCCTGGTGGACTGTCCGGATGCCGGAGTATATTTAGATCCAGATGATCCAGAATTTACAGATAATTCCTGCATCCTGAATGACCCGCGAAACCCCTATCGCAGGGCCATCATCACCGAGTTCGACGTCAACACGGGAGAAGACGGAAACAAGTTCGAATTTCTGGACGATATTGCGGTGCTGCGTCCCTCGGCTGCCGGTGGCGGTGCCAAGTCGCGTGTTTATCTCTGGGCGACGGCATTGGCGAAACGGTCCAGTGGAGAAAACCAGTGGTACGCTGCGAATGCATTGCACGAGCTATGGACCACGCAGCCTCCAGGTTCCAGGGATCCGCTCTTGCGCGCGCAGGTCCTGAAAGCCTATCGGTCAATTTTTGATAATTATTTCTCTGAGACAACCTTTTTTGATTTTCCGCTGGGCGACCCGATCTCTGTCCTGGTGAGGAAATTGGCAGCAAACGACCTGTTATGTCCAACAACGACGCTTAACGATCTTTTTGAAGACCCGGATCCAGCCAGTCCTCCGCAAGTCCGGCAGGCCGGGAGAAGTTTTGTAGTGGAAGGCCTGCTCGCCGATTGGGGGTATACGTATGTTCCACCTGAAGCGTTCAGATTAACCAAGACTCTACTATATAGTGGATAATACTGGCACTCCTCCCAACACTACAATAACGCTACTGGCGTCAGACCCTCCCCCTGTCGGTCCGGATGGCGACCCTCCCTTCGTACCTGCGCCCTACTTGATCGGTACGCGCGAAAACGCCCGTCCCCCTGTTAAATCCGGGACCGGGACTCATGCCCAACCCTGACTTGCCTATTATTGGAACCAAGCCCCCGTTTGTGTGCAACTATACGGAGATCGACTCACCGCCATCCCCGACCCCGCCGTATTACACGTACGTTCCCGTCGTCGTGGCTGAAGACGGACAAGTGGATTGATGGGTTCCAGCTTCTCAGCATGGGGCTAGCCCCGGCCGGGTCGTCGGTTCCTGTCCGGAAAGATTTGGCAGCAGCGCACCGACGCGGTACCCGGGGCGCTGCAAGTCCAGGCACGGAAGAGGCGGGCTTGAGCAGAGTGACCGGCGCGGTCGGTCGTTTCACTGGCATCATTGCCAGTGCGTGTCAGGGCAGCAGGGTCATCGTGGGGCCTCGCGCGCATGGTTGTTTCCCGGGCTGCAGGGTAGCCGGTCGGGGAAACCCCGCAGCCAGGCCGCGTCCGGTGGCTCAGACACCGTCAGCGCGTGGTGTATGAGCCCAGGCTTTTATATCATCCAGGCTTCTTCCAGCCAGGGCTAATCAGAATGTTCCCAAAAGATTTTGTCTGGGGCGCTGCCGCGTCCAGTTACCAGGTCGAGGGGGCCGCCTTTCGGGACGGGGGCGGCGACTCCGTCTGGGACATGCTCGGCCGCCAGCCGGGCAAGATCACGAATGGCGACACGCGGTGAAGTGGCCTGTGACCATTACCACCGCTACCGCGAAGATGTCGGCCTGATGGCTGACATCGGCCTGCAGGCCTACCGGTTCTCGGTCAGCTGGCCGCGCGTGCTTCCCGACGGTGTCGGCGCCGTCAACGCGAAGGGGCTGGATTTCTACAGCCGGCTGGTTGATGAATTGCTGGAACACGGCATCACACCCTGGCTGACCCTGTTCCACTGGGA
>CAWHCQ010000005.1:0-7473 GCA_963827755.1 uncultured Gammaproteobacteria bacterium | reverse complement strand
TTTGTCATTTCTTGCCACGGTGGGTTCCACCAGCCCCTACGTCGGCCTGTTCGGCACGGTCTGGGGCATCATGAATTCCTTTCGCGGCCTGGGTAATGCGCAGCAGGCAACCCTGTCGATGGTCGCGCCGGGTATTGCAGAGGCCCTGATTGCCACCGCCATGGGCCTGTTCGCGGCCATCCCGGCGGTGATTGCCTACAACCGCTACTCGCATGACGTGGAACGGCTGATTAACCGCTACGACAATTTTCTGGAGGAATTCTCCACCATCCTGCAGCGCCAGGCGCACGACTGAGCGCGGACCGGGGAGAGAACCGAGCCTATGGCACGTCATCGCATTCGTAAAAAACCCATGGCCGAGATCAACGTCGTGCCGTATATCGACGTCATGCTGGTCATGCTGGTGATCTTTATGATCACGGCGCCGCTGCTGACCCAGGGTGTCAAGGTTGACCTGCCCGAGGCGGCGGCCGAAACGCTGACACCGGACCAGCAGGAACCGCTGCTGGTGACCGTGGATGCGCGGCAAAGTGGCAAGCTCTACCTGAATATCGGCGATACGCCGAATTCACCGGTGGATGAAGAGACGCTGCTGAAACAGGTATCGACCATCGTGCGCCGCCGCCAGGACCGGACCGTACTGGTACGCGGCGATCATGCCGTGGATTACGGCACGGTGGTTGCGGCGATGGTGTTGCTGCAGCAGGCCGGTGTGCCGCGTGTCGGCCTGGTGACGGAACCGCCCCGGTAACATGTGGAAGGTCGTACGCGAAAATCCACGCGCCGTCATCTATGCCGTGTTGGTGCACCTGGTGTTGCTGGCCCTGCTGATGGTCGGGCTTGACTGGACGCCATCGGTCATCCAGCCGGGGACGACCGAACCGATCGAGGCAGTGCTGGTAGACCAGGGTGTGCTCAAGGCCATGGAAGACAGGAAACTGGCTGAACAGCAAAAGGCAAAGCAGCTCGAAAAGCAGAAGATGGAAGCGGCGCGCAAGGCGGAGCAGCTCAAAAAACAGAAGATGGAGGCGGCACGCAAGGCGGAGCAGCTCAAAAAACAGAAGATGGAAGCGGCACGCAAGGCAAAACAGCTTGCGAAAGAGAAGGCCGCGGCAGAAGGCAAACGCAAGGCGGAGCAGCTTGCAAAGCAAAAGGCCGAAGCAGAGAACAAACGCAAGGCGGAACAGCTGAAGAAGCAAAAGATGGAAGCGGCGCGCAAGGCAGAGCAGCTCGCGAAGGAGAAGGTGGAAGCGGCGCGCAAGGCGGAACAGCTCGCAAACAGAAGGTGGAAGCGGAGCGCCTGAAAAAGCAACAGGCGGCGCGTCAGCGTGAGGCAGAACAGGCGATGCAGGCAGAGATCGCCGCCGAGCAGCTGCGCCAGCAACAGGCCCGCGAGCAGGGCATCGTTGCCGAATACGTGTCCTATATCCAGGAAAAGGTGCGCCGCAACTGGCTGCGCCCGGCGGGGAGTTCCAATGACTTCAGCTGCATCGTGCAGGTGGCCCTGATTCCCGGTGGTGATGTGGCCAGTGCACGCGTGGTGCAAAGTTGCGGCAATGCCGTGCTCGACCGCTCTGTTGAATCGGCGGTGGTCAAGGCGGCACCCTTGCCCGTGCCGCCGGACCAGGCCATGTTTCATTATTTTCGCGAGTTGAATTTTAATTTCAGGCCCGAGTGATCGAGCGGTATGCGCCGGGCATGCCGTGTATTGTTAACCCGTATCAAGGAAACAGTTTATTGCCATGAAAATATTCTCCAGAACCTGTGTGCTTTTCCTGTTGCTCTGCGGCGCTGCTGCGCAGGCGGCATTGACCATCGAGATCACCCAGGGTGTGGAAGGTGCCTTGCCGATTGCCGTGGTCCCGTTTGGCTGGTCGGGTCACACGGGCACGGCCCCGGTCAATGTCGCTGCCATCATCTCTGCGGATTTAAAACGCAGCGGGCGTTTCGATCCTCTGCCGGACAAAGACCTGGTGGCGCACCCAACCGATGGTACGCAGGTGCAGTTGCACAACTGGCGCATGGTCAATGTCGATAACCTGGTTATTGGCAAGGTCATGCAGGGCAGCGGAAAGCAGTACACGGTACAGTTCCAGTTGCTGGATGTCGTTCGCGGCAAACAACTCATTGCTTACAGTTTTCCGGCAGACCGTCTGGACCTGCGGCGGGTTGCACACCATATTGCCGACCTTATCTATGAAGAACTGACGGGCCTGCGTGGTGCCTTCAGCACCCGGGTTGCCTACATCACCGCCTCGGGTCCCGTCAGCAAGCGGACCTACACCCTGGTGGTCGCCGATTCCGATGGCTATGACCCGCAGACCATCCTCACCTCGAAACAGCCGCTGATGTCACCCTCCTGGTCACCGGATGGCAGTCAGATGGCCTACGTCTCTTTCGAGAAAAAGACAGCGGAGATCTACCTGCAGGACGTGGCGTCCGGCTCGCGCCGGAAACTGGCTTCCTTCGAGGGCATCAACGGCGCGCCCCGCTGGTCACCGGATGGCCGGCGCCTGGCGCTGACCCTGTCCCGCGACGGCAACCCCGAGATTTACAGCATGGACGTGCAGAGCGGCGCACTGACCCGCCTGACCAGCAACCCGGCGATTGATACCGAGCCGGCCTGGTCGCCGGACGGTAAGGATATTGTTTTTACCTCGAACCGCGGCGGCTCGCCGCAGCTGTACCGGATGCCGGCGGCAGGCGGCAAGGCGCGCAGGCTGACGTTTGACGGCAATTACAATGCGGACGCTGATTTCTCGCCTGACGGGCGTAAAATTGCTATGGTGCACCGGGAATCCGGCGCTTACCGGATTGCAGTGCTCGACCTCGAGTCCGGCGCCCTGCGGGTGCTGACGGATGGCCGGCAGGATGAGTCCCCGAGTTTTTCACCCAACGGCAGCATCATTATCTATGCAACCGGGGAGGGCAACCGCGAAGTGCTGGCCGCGGTTTCCGTTGATGGCAGGTTTCGCCAGCGTTTGTCCTTGCAGGTCGGTAATGTACGCGAGCCTTCATGGTCCCCGTTTGACGACCGGTAAGCCTTAATTAATAGAGGAGTGATGCGATGACATTCAGGTTAAACAGTTTAATAGCCGTAATCCTGATTGCCCTGCTGGCGGGTTGTTCGTCAAAGGGCGGCCTTAAGGATGGTGATGTAACGGTCGAGGATCGGGGGACGTCGGCCGAGGATGGCGCCTTTGCCAGTGGTCTCGGTGCCGGTGTCAGCATGGAGCGTTATCTGATGGATAATCCGGACAGCCCATTGGCGAATCGAATCATCTATTTCGACTTCGACAGCGCGGAAATCAGCGCGGCCGATCTTGACGTGCTGACGGCCCATGCAGGCTACCTCGGGGCCAACCCGGACCAGCGGGTTACCCTTGAAGGGCACACGGATGAACGCGGTTCGCGTGAATACAACATTGCCCTGGGCGAGCGGCGTTCGATTTCTGTACAACGCGTACTGGAGCTGAACGGTGTTTCAGCCGGCCAGATTACCAATGTCAGTTATGGCGAAGAAAAGCCGGCGGTCGATGGTCACAGCGAAGCTGCGTGGCGCCTGAACCGTCGTGTCGAGATCATGTACCAGGGTCAGTAATGATGGCATGCACTTTTAACAGGGCCGCCTTGACGGCGGTACTCCTTGCGCTTGGGCTGGTCACGACACCGGCTGCGATGGCGGCCAGGTCTGCCGTTGAACGGCTGGATATTATTGAACGCAAGCTGGAAACGCGCGGCCTGCTGGATATATTAAACCGTCTTGAGCAGCTGCAGCAGAGCCTGCAGGAAATGCGTGGCGAGATGGAAGTGCAGGCGCATAGACTCCAGCAGATGCAGCGCCAGCAGCGCCAGCAATATCTGGATGTTGACCGCCGTTTACAGCAATTGGAAAGTGCGTCAGCCGGTGGAGCACCTGTTGCAATGCCTCGGTTTGCCGCCCCCCCGGCCGGCGCACCAGCGGTTTCGGTGCCGCCTGTTATTGCAGTGCCACCCATTACAACGCCAGCGGTTGGTGCTGGAAGTGTCGCATCGATGCCGCGCGCGCCGACCCGGCCGGCAAGTAAATATACGCCGCCGGCCAAACCACCGGGAGCATTCGTCCCCGGCAGCATCGAGCAGATCGGTGAACAGACGGAATACGACAAGGCACTCGCAACGCTCAGGGAAGGGCGTTACCCGGAAGCGGCGCAGGCCTTCAAGCAATTTCTCGTCGACCACCCCGGCAGTACCTACGCCGACAATGCCCATTACTGGCTCGGTGAGGCCTATTATGTGATGCGCAGTTTTGACCGGGCGCAGAGTACCTTCCAGAACCTGGTGGCCACCTTCCCGGGAAGTTCAAAGGTCCCCGGCAGTCGCCTGAAGATCGCCTATATCCTCTACGAGAAAAAAGACTGGACGGCGGCACGCAATGAATTGACCGACCTTGTCAGCGCATATCCCGACAGCACCGTGGCGCGACAGGCGAACGACCGCCTGCAGCGGATGCAGGCAGAGGGGCACTGATTGCTTGTACTGGAAGCAGGTGAGCCATAAACATTGCTTCCCCCCGGTTAAGCACCCATGTCCGAAACAACCCGACTGCGCATCACAGAGATCTTTCACTCCCTGCAGGGTGAATCGCTGTCGGTCGGCTGCCCGACCGTGTTTGTCCGCCTGACCGGCTGCCCGTTGCGCTGTGGCTACTGCGACACCGCCTATGCCTTCAAGGGCGGTGAATGGATGGAACCGGAAGACATCCTGGCGCAGGTGGCGATTTACAACACACCCTATGTCACCGTGACAGGCGGCGAACCGCTTGCGCAGAAGGCCTGCCTCGGGCTGCTGCGGCTATTGTGCGATGCAGGGTACAAGGTGTCGCTGGAAACCAGCGGCGCACTCGATATCTCACCGGTCGATCCGCGTGTCATTCGAGTGATGGATCTGAAGACGCCGGGTTCCGGTGAGGTGGAGCGCAACCTGTATGCCAACATCGCCCGCTTGCACAGGCACGACCAGGTGAAGTTCGTCATCTGCAGCCGGCTGGATTACGAGTGGGCGCTGGATACCATTCACGAACACAAGCTGAACGAATGCTGCGAGATATTATTCACCCCCGGCTTCGGTAAGCAGGATGCCACCGAACTGGCCGACTGGGTGCTGGCGGACAGGCTGCCGGTGCGGATGCAAATCCAGCTGCATAAATATCTCTGGGGCGATGTCCCCGGCAAGTGACAACATGAAAAATATCCATGCCTGAAGCCGTCATCCTGCTCTCCGGTGGCCTCGACTCCGTCACCCTGCTCGCCATGGCGAAAGAGCAGGGCTTTGACTGCTATGCCCTGAGCCTCGATTACGGCCAGCGCCACAAGGCGGAACTGCTGGCGGCAAAAAACATCGCCGCCGCCATGGGCGTCAAGCAACACAAGGTCATCCACATCGGCCTCGACGACATGGGCGGCTCCGCCCTGACAGATGACGCCATCGCCGTACCCGAGCACGCCAGCGGCGGCATCCCCGTGACCTATGTCCCGGCACGCAACACCGTGTTCCTGTCGCTGGCGCTGGGCTGGGCCGAGGTGCTCGGCGCGCGCGACCTGTTCATCGGCGTCAACGCCGTCGATTATTCCGGCTACCCGGACTGCCGCCCGGAATACATCGCCGCCTTCAAAACAGCTGGCGCAACTCGCCACCAGGGCGGGCGTCGAAGGCGAACACTTCGAGATTCACACGCCGCTGATCGAACTCAGCAAGGCGGAGATTATCCGTGAAGGGTACGCGTCTGAATGTGGACTACGCCGCGACCGTCTCCTGTTACCAGGCCGATGAGCAGGGCAGGGCCTGCGGCGTGCTGCGATGCCTGCAGCCTGCGCGCCGCCGGCTTCAGGGCCGCCGGCATCCCCGACCCGACCCGCTATCAACACTAGGCAGGTAGTTCCGAGCGTCCTTTGTGCAACCGCCGCCAACCCCGCAGGCTGGCAGGCGTCTGCATTAACTGGCTACACTTCACCCATCAATCATCCCCCGGAGAGTCACCATGTCCTTCGAAAATTTCTTCGACCGCCCAGTCCGTCTTCCTCTGGTCGGCCTTCGGCCTCGCCTTCATCATGGGCGCCGTCGTCAACAAGACCAATTTCTGCACCATGGGCGCCGTCTCCGACATGGTCAACATCGGCGACTACGGCCGCTTCCGCGCCTGGCTGCTGGCCATCGCCGTGGCCCTCATCGGCGTGGTCGTGCTCGAATCGTTTTCACTCGTCAACATCAACGCCGCCTTCCCGCCGTACCGCAGCGGCGAACTGATCTGGGCGGAAAACCTGCTCGGCGGCCTGATGTTCGGCATCGGCATGACCCTGGCCAGCGGCTGCGGCAATAAATGCCTGGTGCGCCTCGGCGGCGGCAACCTCAAGTCCGTCTTCGTCATCCTCATCATCGCCGTGATCGCCTAGTTACATGCTCAACCCGTTCCCGGGCAGCGACAAGACCCTGTTCTCCGTGCTCTTCTATGACTGGATACGCCCGCTGTCGGTCAGCCTGGCAAGCGGCCAGGACCTCGGCGCCCTGGTCGCAGGCGCGGATGCCGGCACGGCGCGGCTGGTGATCGGCGCGCATACTCGGCGTGCTGCTGCTCGGCTATATCTTCAAATCCGCCGATTTCCGCGGCAGTCGCGACAATATCCTCGGCGGCCTGGTGGTCGGTCTTGCCGTACTCGGCGCCTGGTATGTCACCAGCAATATCCAGATCGATGCCGATGGCGAGATGCTGTCACTGGGCGGCTATTACGAACAATGGGAAATGCTGGCCGACTCGAACGAGGGCAAGCCCGCCCAGGCCCGCCCGCTCAGCCCGCAGTCCTACACCTTCATCAACCCGATGGCGCAGACGCTCGGTTATGTCAGCGGAAAATTCACCCCCTCCCTGCTGACCTTCGGCGTGATGGCCTTCTTCGGTGTGATTGCCGGCTCGTTTGCCTGGGCCGTGGTCAGCCGCGGTTTCCGCCTTGAATGGTTCAGTTCCGTGCGCGATTTCGTCACCCACATCATCGGCGCGGTCCTCATGGGCCTCGGTGGCACGCTGGCGCTCGGCTGCACCGTCGGCCAGGCGATCACCGGCATCTCGACCCTGGCGCTGGGCTCGTTCATCACCTTCATCGCCATCGTGCTGGGCGCGGCGCTGACCATGAAGGTGCAGTACTACCGGATGGTCTACGAAGAGGAGGCCGGCTTCATCAGTGCACTGGTGGCCTCGCTGGCCGACCTGCACCTGCTGCCGAACGCCCTGCGCAAACTCGACAAGGTATAGCCGTAAATCAAGGGCTTGGCGCCCCAAGGCTTGCCATTTGGCGGGCAGCGGGTATGATGCGTCCGTCCTGTTCAGGACGCCTTGTCGGCAGGTTTTTCCGAATACGGGTCGTTAGCTCAGTTGGTAGAGCACCGGACTTTTAATCCGATGGTCGAAGGTTCGAATCCTTCACGACCCACCATATAAAT
>CAWHCQ010000004.1:0-174108 GCA_963827755.1 uncultured Gammaproteobacteria bacterium | reverse complement strand
CGCTGCTGCAGCTGCTGTTGCGCTTCTACGATCCGGACGCCGGCGTCATTCGTTTCGATGGTATCGATATCCGCCAGGCCGATCCACAACAGCTGCGCCGGCGCATGGCGCTGGTACCGCAGGACGCGGTGATCTTCGGCGCCGATGCCGGGTATTCGCTACGGTTTTCCGGGGGTGAATGATGCAGATGTACGACGCGCCGCCGAGGCTGCGCATGCCACGGAATTTATCGACCTGCTGCCGCAAGGCTTCGATACCTTCCTCGGTGAACGCGGCATCCGTCTTTCCGGCGGCCAGCGCCAGCGCATCGCCATCGCCCGCGCCATTCTGCGTGACCCGGCGGTGCTGCTGCTTGATGAGGCCACCAGTTCCCTGGACGCCGAGAGTGAACGCCTGGTTCAGGATGCCCTGGAACAGCTGATGCAGACGCGCACCACGCTCATTATTGCGCATCGGCTTGCGACGGTGCGCAAGGTCGACCGGATCCTGGTGATGGATCACGGACGCATCGTCGCCAGCGGTCGCCATGACGAACTGGTCGCCGAACACGGGCTCTATGCGCGGCTGGCGGCGCTGCAGTTCCGCGATATACCAGCGCCATTGATGGAGCAGGCAGTTGAGCTAACATAAATAATCTGCAACACAGGCAACTGCAAGGCGGAGTGGATGCCGGATATTTCGGGTTGGCGCATCAGATTTTTAAATCTTCTGCCTCAATCACCAGCTCCAGGGCATCTTCAATCATATGTCTCGCATGTGATGCCGTATTATTCAGGTATGCATGCAGGGCCGCATCATGCGGACTGGCGCTTTCACATTCAAAGCTGTACTGCTCAAATGCACTCAGACTGGTGATGAGTTCAGCGAGATGATGAGGGCATTCACACTTGATGGTTGGAGAAATAGCCGCAATTCGCGCCAGTGTTTCATCATCAAAGCGGCGCGCTGGCGCCGGTGCCGTGTTGGCAATATCTGCCGTTGTATCATTTGTCGAGACTGATGCAGCTCTCCCGGCAAGTGTCTGACAATGCTCCAGCAGGGTCTGTGCTTCGACGGGGGCACGCAATGTCGAGCATTTCGATTGAGGCAGTTGTTTGAGTATCGCATCGCTGGCATAGCGGTAAACAATCACGGCATGCGCTATTTTCGATCTTGTCAGCCAGTTGACCACCCGGGTAATGGTATCTGCCTGCAGCGTCGGCTGATCGATGATCATCACATCAGCGGCTGTATGGCCGATCTCGTTTTCGAAGGCATGCTCATCCCGGTAGGTGGCGGCGAGCTCTACTTCTTCCAGCGCATCTGTGTGTTTCTGCAATTTCACAGACAATACATCACCAATGACCAGCAGGCGTAGTGGCGCGCGCGGATGCAACCGTGGAGTCTGGGCAGCAGCTGCGCGCACCTCGTTGACGCGAGCCTGAAGTGCCTCTGCGTGCAGGGAGGCAACTGAACCGATGCTGTCGCCACGATCGACGAGTTGTTTGATGAGCCGCAGTCTTGTGATGTCAGCGGCGCTGTAGAGGCGATCGCCCGCCTGGGTACGCCCGGGTGTCACGGTGTCGTAGCGCCGCTCCCAGATGCGCAGCGTCTCGGCCGGGATGCCTGTCAGCCTGGAAACCACACCAATTTTGTAGCCGGATGCCTTCTCTGTAGCCTTTGAAATCATAATCACACCAGTAAGTTAGGGTTTGCAGGTCCAGTTCTGCCTTGTATTGAGAGATTTGTACTATACATTGTCTTGACACGGGGCTGCTTGTTAGGTATTGTCCTAGACAAATGATGTTCACAGGCACAATGATTACAGAGGGCAATACCATGGCATCCACCTTTACGAAAACAAAGAGTAATAGCCACCATAACTTAACTTATTGTTCTGAAATGAATTTTAGGTCATCGCAAAGGCAATATAGTGAAGACCTGACTGCCCAATTGCGCTTTGTGGAAGCAGACAATGTTGGAGCAACCATCATTGGACATTGTCTGGACATGGATTACCACGGCATACAGGCGATCTTACTGGCACCTGCAATCTACGCCAGCGCAGATCTGCCGGTACCGGCCGGGGATTGAGTCTTGGCACTACATTACCAGCAAACCATCACCTGAGATCCTGGAGGTCATCATGAAAGAAATGACGGAAATGACAGAAATCACCAGTGACAGCATTGAGAAGTCCCTGGTAAACGAGGTACGCAAAAATGCACGCCGCACGAAAAGCCTGCGCAACGCCAGGGCTCGCAAAAAACTGGAGGCGCTGCGTGATGAAATGGAACTCAGGAGATGGCTGGCCGATGTCTGGTCCGATCCCGATGATATGGCACTTAACGAGTATCACGATCCTGCTGACACAGTCGTTCATGCACCACTGGCAGCCTAGGCATCCATCAGCTGAATTGACTAACTAAATGAGATACACACAAAAGCATCACTTGAGTAGGTATAGCATGTCGAAAAAGTTTGAGCTTCACGAGCATATTGTTGCTAACCAAACAGGAATGGCTCTCACTGCGAGCCTTTTCTGAAAATTCACATCAACGGAGGTACGACCCGATGAAAACGACACTTAATTTAAAACTGCTTGCGGCAGCCCTGGGATCAGCACTGATTGCTGCACCTCTGACTGCCAGTGCCGGCCACTGCGGCAGCAACAAAACCTATCATAAGCAGGCTTATCAGTCAGGCATGGGTGAGCGGATGCAGGCGTACCCGGCCAATCTCGTCCCGATGGTGCATCGCACGACCAACAACGCTAATTACGCTTACCCCGGCTCGTATGGCAGATACGGGGGATATGCGAATGCAAAGAGCTATCGGATGGGTCATCACGCTATGTATGAGCATGCGCCCATGGCAGAACCCGCCAAAGCAGCAGAACCCGCCCAGGCAGACAAAGACATCGTCGATACCGCCATCAATGCCGGCAATTTTTCAACGCTGGTCACAGCGGTACAGGCAGCCGGTCTGGTTGACACACTGAAAGGTGACGGACCCTTCACTGTATTTGCCCCGACTGATGATGCGTTTGCGAAGATCCCGCAAGATCAGCTTGTCGCTCTGCTCGCTGACAAGGACGCCCTGACACAGGTACTTACATATCACGTGGTGCCAGGCGCCGTGAGTTCCGGTGAAGTTGTAAAGCTGGATTCTGCCAGGACAGTACAGGGTTCAAATGTCACTATTGACGTGACAGATGGCGTAAAAATTGACGGCGCCAATGTAATCGTGGCTGATATCGTGACAAGCAACGGCGTAATTCACGTTATCGACACGGTAATCATGCCCAACTGACCTACATGGCCGGTTCCGGTCGGCCATTGGCCTGGCCGATCGGAACTCGAGTAACCCAGTCCATGTTAATTTTGCTCCCCCCCTGGCCACACTAGTGGCGCCGGACTCCCAGAGTCCGATTAACGAGCAGGTTTTGCAGGGTAATAACTGCAGCCTGCTCTTTTTTTTACGTGGCTGCCTGATCTCATTTACCGCTGTAGCTCGAAGGAATAAAAATCCAGTGCCGCGTATGAAATCCGCATGGCGGGAAATATTCTGTTGGCTCTCCCCTGATTGAGTGGGTAACACATCAATTTAGACGTGACACATTCCTTCTGATGGCAAGGTTGTTGGCCGAATGAATTTGGCCCTGCCGTAGGGTCGAATTCATTCGACCAGCGTTATTTCCCAATCACACCAGTAGGGTCGAATTCATTCGACCAGCGGTGTTTCATCGTCAGCACTCATCCAAAGGTGGCGACCGCGGATAAACGTGGTGATGCAATAGACTTGATGGTGCAGGGAATGACACCCTGCGCAATGCGTCGTAGGCCGGTTGGCCGAATGAATTCGGCCCTACAAATGCGTCACAGGACATGGTGACCTCCTTGTCTCCAGTGGCAATAATGGCTGTTGGCCGAATGAATTCGGCCCTACAACGGTAATCTACCCACCCGATTTGGGGAAGAGCCATTCTGTTTATTACCGAAGTGTCTTTGATGCAGTTTCTGTGTCTATCTTGAAGTCACAGCAGGCTAAACGCATACTTTTGATAAGGAACCCGCATTTCGGGCCGGCTGTGGTGACTGGCCACATCTTGATCTATGATCCAGTAGCAACACTGAGCTTTCACAGCAGAGGGTCAAGCCATGTACCGTATTATCTACAAGAGCCGCAGCGTGGCTCCCCTGAACTGGGATATCGTCCGCGGGATTACCAGCGCCAGCGAGGTAAACAACGCAGCGCTCGGTGTAACAGGCATCCTGTTGGCCAGTCGCACGCATTACCTGCAGGCACTTGAAGGCAACTTCGAGGACGTCAATGCCGTGTTCCGGCGCATCGTCCGGGATAACCGCCATACTGATCTGAGCCTGGTTGGCTTTAGCCTGATCGACGCGCGACTCTTCGGCGGCTGGGGCATGCGCGGCATTGGCGCCTTTGATTTCAACAAGCGTATCGAGACGGAACTGAAAGACAAGTACGGGGCGGAAGAAGAAGGCATTCACTTTCCACTGGAAGAGTGGCAGGCGCTGGCCATGATCAACGACATCAAGATGATGCGCGACCTTCCGGACTGGAAGAAATAGGCACACAGCATGATCCTTGCACACAGCAAACATCCCGGACAGCGGCGGTTCCATGACACTGAACCCTGACCCCGCCCTGCTTGAAATCCTGTACTGGATAACCCTGGTAGCGGTGATCGTGTCATCGGCTTCCGGCGTCCTTAAAGCAGGCTTTCAGCAGTTTGATCTGTTCGGCGTGATCATTATTGCTATTGCGACCGGGCTTGGTGGCGGCTCGCTGCGCGACATGCTGCTGGATCGCGAGGTCTTCTGGATTCGTGACCAGGCGTTCTTTATTGCTTCGCTTGTCAGTGCCATCGTCATTTTCATCACTGCACGTCTTGTTGCAATATCACCCAGATTTTTTCTGATACCTGACGCAGCCGGTCTGGCAACCTTCGGCATTGCCGGCACACTTGTCGCATTGATGATGGGAGCACCCTGGCTTATTGCAAGTTTCATGGGTGTCATGACCGGCATAATGGGTGGCATTTTCCGTGACCTGTTATGCAACGAAAAACCCATTGTCTTCCAGAGCCCGCTCTACGCCACCGTGTCATGGGGAGGTTCATTGATGTTTATAGGCCTGCTGCACCTTGATCTGGATGTCAGCAAAGCCGCCTCTATTGCCGGACCAGCTATCTTTATTGCGCGATTGCTGGCGGTTAATTATGACATCTGTCTGCCACGATTCCGTTTCAAGAGCCGATGAAATAATCACCCGGTAACCGTCACATCCATTTCTTGTATTTGAACAGCCAGACCTGAAAGATCACAATGAACACCAGGAGCAGGTTGAAGATCACAAAGGAACCCTTGTATTCAGCCCCCGGAATACCACCAACATTAACGCCCAGCAGACCGGTCAGAAAACCCAGGGGCAGGAAGATAGCGGCAACGATCGACAGGACATACATGGTACGGTCCATTTTTTCGGACAAACGGCTCATCAGTTCTTCCTGCACCACCACTGCCCGCTCCCTGATCAGGTCCAGGTCTTCGACAAAGCGGGTGGTACGGTCTGCGCTTTCTCTCAGGCGTAGCCGGTCCATATCACTCAGCCACTCCACTTTCTCGCTGAACAGCCGCGACACCGCCTCGCGTTGTGGCGCCAGGTAGCGGCGCAGGCCGATGGCATGGCGGCGTAATTCTGCAATCATTGGGCGTAATTCATAGGATTCCATGGTCAATACCGATTCTTCCAGGTCATCCACCTCATCGCTTATGCCGTCAATGACATCGGCCATACGCTCCACCATCCTGTCGGTGAGCGACTCCACAAACTCTCCGGCGTTACACGGCCCGACCCCTTTTTCGATAGCCTCACTCAGCTCGGAAGCGGCCTGCAAACGCCGCCGACGAGTCGTGATAATACGTTTGCCATCACTCCACATACGCACGGCAACCATGTCCTCCGGATCTGCCCCGGGATTTGGATTGATTCCCCGCAGTGTCAGCAACAGTCCATTTGCGGACAGCATGCTCCGCGGCCGGGTCTCCTCGGCCAGCAGGGCCTCGGCAGTTATCTCATCCAGCCCGCTCTCCTTTAGCACCCACTGCTGCACAAGCGGGTCGATGTACTCCAGATGCACCCACAACACCCCGTGTTCCGGCGCCCATTGTTTAACTGTCTGCCAGTCCAGTTTTTCACCGCCGCCCTGTCCGTTCAATAGATAGGCATAAAGTAACCCGTGGTTATCTGTCATGATCTGTACTCCCGTCCGTATATTTCGCAAATGTTAGCGTCAGTTAAACCAGGGATGGCTTGTCTGATAGAGGATTGTGCAGATGCACATCGCGCTGGGGATAGGGAATGGTAATTCCGGCGTCCTTGAATGCGTCCCAGATCGCGAACAGCAATTGTGAACGAACGTCCCCGCGGCCGACCGGACCACGGATGCGCGTGTGGAATTGCGCCCGGATCATCAGCGCCGATTCGCCATAATCCCACAGCAGTACCTTCGATCCGGGATCCTCGAGCACCGCCGGATGGGCCTTGATTTGCTGCAGGATCAACGCCACCGCCTGGTGCGGATCGTCGTCGTAGCTGATGCCCACCATCAATACGGTGCGCATGATGTCGTCGCTGCGGGTCCAGTTGGTGAAGGGCTTGGTGATCACTGCGGAATTGGGAATGATGACCTCCTGGTTGTCGAAGGTCTTCACAGTCAGTGAACGTATGCCAATCCGGGTGACTTCGCCTTCATACTTGTCGACGTTGACCAGGTCCGTGGTCGCCAGCGGCCGCTCCGCCAGCAATATAATACCGCTGATGAAATTCACCACGATTTGCTGCATGCCGAAACCGATGCCGACACCGAGGGCGCCGGCGAATACCGTCAGCGCGGTCAGGTCCAGGCCGACGATCTTCATGGCCACCACCAGGCCGAGTATTACGACCAGGTACTGGGTAAACGTGGACAGGCTGCTGCGAATGCCCTGGTCCTGCACCCCGGTATACAGCCAGCGGTAACTGACCTGCTTGCTCCAGCCCGCGCCCCAGATCGCCACGAACAGCGCCAGCAATGCCAGGCCCAGCGTTTTCAGCTTGATGGCGGTTTCGCCGATGGTAAACAGGGTGCTATCCAGCATCAGCAGCACCGCGCGCACCACCGGCGTCTGCTCATTCCAGTTGTACAGGTAGAACAACAGTTGCACCGCAGCCAGCACCACCAGCAACAGGCTTACCCGGTAGACCGGCCCGAGTATGTACTGCTCCCAGTGGGGTGCTGATTCTGCGTCACGCCGATTGAACCATCTGCCCGCGGCTTTCAGCAGGCCGCGCAGCATGTTGCGCACGAGATGCACGCCCAGGCCAACCAGCATCAACCAGCCCAGCCGCACCGCGATAGCCCAGGCAAGGTTGACGTAGCCGGCGATGCCGATCAGGGCGCACAGCACCAGCAACAGGGGAACGGCCAGGGTAAAGCCGCGCAGCAACCGTGATCCAACCTCGCCGTGGATGCCTTCCAGCAGCAGTATGCGCAGGTGGATCAGCGGTACTGCAATCAGCAAAAGACACAGCATCGACAATCGTTCTATGGCATCGATGACCAGAGGGGACAGGGCCACGGTATGCGCCGTGACCAGTACCGCTGCCAGCACCGCGGCGAGTATCACCACCCAGCGGGTTTCCAGCATTAACAGGCGGGCCCGGGCGGGAGACAGATCCGGCGTGTATTCGTCCAGCAGGTTGGTGATGAAATCCAGGGCGAAGCGCACCACGGGCCAGATCAGCAAGGGCGCCAGCAGCAACACCAGGTCCGCCTGTTTGAGCTTGAGGATCAGGCCCGCGCCGAGCACAAACAAGGCCGGGATCAAACCCGCAAGATTGCGCTGCACGATTGCCGGCGGAACCCGGTGCGAGGGTTCCTCTGCAACGGCGCTTTCCCTGGCCTTCGCCTGTCGACGCGACAGCAGGCGGCGGCCCTGCCAACCGGCCAGCAGCAACAGCGGCAACAGCAGTGCGCAAATCCCGCGGGTTACCGGGTCACTCTGCATGAAGGCCGTGCCGAAATTCAACAGCGATTCTTTCAGGGCCAGCACAATGCGCAGCGGCAGCCCCGCCAGGTTGCGGGCCAGTTGTTGCCAGGACTCGGCATCCACCGGTAATTCGCGCTGCAGGGTCAACTCGGCGCCTGCGTTCGTCGCCACTGCCACGTTGTACTCTTCGCGCAGCTTCTGGATGCGCTCGTCAAGACCGGTGATCGACACGAGCTGCTCGTCCGCGGCAGCCGTCAACCCGTCAATCAAGGCAAGCCGCGCCGACATGGTACTGTCGGCGCCGGTGGCGATGACGCCCTTCTGGCTCATTATCTGGCGCTGATCAAGGAACTGGGCGCGTTTCTGTTCCACCAGTTTCTGCTGATGTTGCAGCTCCTGCTGCATTCTGCCGATGTTGCGCAGCGCGGTTTTCAGTACCCGCACCGGGGTGGAGCGCGAGCCGCTGAAGGCCGACAGCGACTGGAGCACACGCTCCACCTGCAGCCGCGCGATGCTCAGCTGATGAAATTCGGCGCGCTCCTCGTCCACCAGCGCCTGCAACTCCAGCAGGCGCCGCCGGGCCTTGTCACGGGGTTCATCCTGGCCCAGTGCCGCCGCTTCACGCCGCGCCGCGGTGGCAGAGGTCAGGAGCGCATCAACCTGCTGCTGCAATTCAGCACCGGCCCGCCCCGTCGATTGCCGTGCCGTTTCCAGGTCGGGCATTTCGAACCGCGCCTGCAGCAGGTTGAGCCGTTGACGTGCGAGGGCTGCACGGATTTCATAGCGGTGGTGCAGGCGTTTGAGTTTGTCGATCAGGCCTTCAAGCACCACCTGGCGACCTTGCATTTCCTGCAGTTCCGCCCGCCACTTGTCCGGTTCCGGATCATCGGCCGCGCTGCGCTGGATCCGGATTTCAAGCTCGGCGACCCCCTCGGCCAGTTCTGCGAGAGCGTCGCGGCGGGCCTTCAACCGGGTCTTCAGTCCGCTTTCACGGGAATGCAGCGCTGCCAGTTCCATGCGCGCATCTTCCAGAAGCGCCGGGGTGATACCGGGAGCCCGGAGCTCCAGTTCCTCGCGCTGCAGGCGTTTGCGGTCTTTCAGAATATCGCGATCGACCAGCAGCAGCTCCTGGTCCACATCCGTCTCGGCGCGTTGCAGGCGCTGCAGGTCGCCCTCGTCCTCCGCCTGACCGGGCTGCGCGACAAGTACGAGCGACCAGAGCAGCGAGTACAACAGTCTTTTTTGCAAAGTCCTCATCAACGTTGTCCCAGGTAGCGGTTGAGAATTTCCTCCCACTCGCTCTTGCCGGTCTCCGCCAGCAGGGTGCGATTTAAAATCTCTTGCTGTGCGAAGCCGGGCTTCAGGCCGAAGGAATAGTACTGCCGTTCGATAGGCTGAGGCAGGATCTCGATCCCGGGTTCGGCATCCTTCAGCAAGTAGCGCAGCAGCGGCTCGTCGTACACCAGTGCATCTGCACCCCCCTCTTTCAACAACGCCAGCCCCTCGGCGGGTGTCGCCACCTGCAGCGTGCGGATACCACGTTTACGCAGGAACTCTTCGCCGGTAGAACTTTCCACAGCGACACAACGCACCCGGTCAAGGTCATGCACTCCGCGCACGACGGTACTGAGCTGTTGCAGGGTAAGGGAGGAAGCGATTGCAGCGGTCAAACCCGAGATTGTAATGATACTGGCAAACATCCAGATGGTGGCCAGCGCCCGGCCGGCAAGAGTGACCGGGGCCTTGTCACCATAGCCTACAGTAGTCATGGTCACCGCTGACCACCAGAAGCCGTTGCCGATCCCTTCCGCCGGGGAACCGCCAAACTGCCCGGGGTTGCGCTTGCGCTCGACCAGCCACAAGAGGGCACCCGCCGCCAGCAATAGAAGCACCAGCACACCGACGGCTTTCAAAAAGGCCGGTGACAGCAGTTGCCTGAGCATACCGACCCAGCCGCCCTGTCGCACCGGTGTGGCGATCGCGAGGCCGGTTGAATAGAACGGGTGGCTGAAATCAATCACCGCTTCCCGCTCCGGAGACATCGACAACGCTCCCACTGCCACCTCGATGTTACCTGCGGCCAGGCCCTCGACCTGTGCCCGGGGGCTATCCATGGGCACCCATTCGGTCTTCCATTCCAGTTGCCCGCTGATGCGTTGCCACAATTCCACGGAAATACCGGTCCAGCCACCCTGCCCGTCCGGCATAGCAAAGGGCGCTACGGGCTTGATGCCGACCCGCAGGGTCTCCGCCGGTGCCAGTACGCACCAGAGCATCAACAATAGTGCAAGACAGGTACGCTTCCTCATAATCCTCTCCCGGTATTTATCGACACTGATCGACACTGCCTGCGGCGGCAGGACACTCGCTGCCGTCCTTGCCCAGGCGGGGAGTATGGCCCGATAACGATTAGGTGGACAAATTTTATTTTCAGGGCGCGGATTTACCGGTCGCCGCCGATGTCATACACCTGACATCCGCAACCTCTTCCAGGTCAAATCATCCGCGACAAAGCCGCAGGCAGCGGCGGTCCTTGCCCGTTACCGGGATCACTGGTTCTACATCGGCGACGCATGATAGCGCGAGGGACAAGGGACGGTGTTTTTTCGTTTCGTACATCAGCGACTGGTCCTGTTATTGTAAAGCAGCATTACAGTTGTCTGTTTCTACAACAATGGCCCTGCAAGCCTGGCGGCATTTTCCTGGAAGCGGTGCCTGGCCGGCAGCCGGATCAATACGCTCAGGCCACCCCCGGCCCGGTTGCGTGCTTCGATTGACCCGCCATGCAGGACAACCGCCCGTTTGGCGATCGCCAGGCCCAGTCCGTAGCCGCCACTCTCGCGGTCACGCGCCTCGCCGGCACGGACAAACGGTTCGAACAGGCGCGGCAGGAATTCCTCCGCGATACCGGGTCCGTGGTCACGCACCTCGATCAGCGCGCAGTCCTCGTCTGCCGGATCAGGTCCCAGGCTCAGTTCCACGCTTGTACCCGGCCGGGTATAACGCAGTGCATTGCGTACCACGTTCTCCAGTGCACTGTGCAACAGTGCCGCGTTACCCGCCAGTTCCACCGGCATGGTTGCCGTTACCTCGACCCTGCAATTGCGCGGTCCGGCCTCGAACGCGGCATCGGCGGCAACCGTGTCCAGCAGCTCCGCCAGCTTGACCGGTTCCTTTCCGGGCAGATCCTCCCGGGAATCCATGCGCGACAGCGACAGGATCTGGCCGATCAATTCGTCGAGGCGCTCGGCCTCGCGTTCAATGCGCTCGAGATCCTTGTGCACCCCGGCGCCCGCCTTTCTTTGCGCCAGGCCAAGTGCCAGATGCAGCCGCGCCAGCGGGGAGCGCAGCTCGTGCGAGACATCGCTCATTAACTGCTGCTGTGCCTGGACCAGGCCCTGCACGCGTTCTGCCATATGATCGAAATCCCTCGCCAGGTCGCTGATTTCATCCCTGCGCCGGCCGACAGCAGGCCCGATGCGCTGACCGAGATCACCCAGGGCGAGCTGCTGTGTGGCCCGGCTCAGGTGGCGAATGGGTGCAGACAAATAACGTGCAAGAAAGAAGCACACCAGGGCACTGATGGCACCGGCCAGTAACAGCGGCATCAATATGGCTTGCGGGCGACGCAAGACCCGCCCCAGGGTAATGTTCTGGTAGTCCGGCATCAGCCGATAGCGGGTACCGTCCTGCAGCTGAATCAACGGGCGCAAGCGGGTCGATTCAGGGCGATGCCTGCGTTCCGGCAAACGCATCTGCCGCCGTATGCGCATCTCGAGGTGTGCCGGGACCGGGCGTTGCAGCAGGTCCGCACCCGCATCATCAAGCAGCAGCAGGGGAACCGCCCGGCGCCGGTCGACCTGCTTCAGCCAGGTCGTGAGACCCGCAATCCCGTCCCGATCCGCCGCAGTCTGACCTTCTCTCGCCAACTCCAGCAGGTATTTATACGATGTCGGTTGCTGCTCACGTGCACGCTCAAGGAAATGCGAGCTTGTCCAGACAGTGGCCACGACAAACAGGACAAGTGCGGCCCAGAAGGAGAAGAAAAATTTCCAGAACAGGCTGTGCATGGTTTCCCCGCCTTCAGGTCAGCACGTACAGATAACCGACGCCGCGTACCGTCTGGATGCGCTCGGACCCGTCATCGAGCGGCCCCAGCTTTTTGCGCAGGCTGCTGACATGCATATCGAGGCTGCGGTCATAGCGTGTCAGTTCGCGGTCGAGCGCTTGTACGGACAGTTGCGCCTTGGAAACCACCTGTCCGGCAGCGCGCAACAGGACTTCCAGCACGCTGTATTCCGTGCTGGTGAGGTTGACCGGCTCACCGTTACGCAAGACACTGCGCGCGCCGGGCTGAAGCTCGATGTCACCCAGCTGCAGCCGCTCATTGTCTGCCGTACGGTTTGAATCGGCTGAATTTTCCGTCCGGCGCAGAATGGCCCGAATACGCGCCACCAGTGCGCGCGGATTGCATGGCTTGGCCAGGTAATCGTCGGCGCCCAGTTCGAGGCCAATGATACTGTCGATGTCATCACCCCGTGCCGTCAGCATGAGGACGGGGATATTGCTGTTTGCACGCAATTCACGCAGCACATCGAAACCATTGCGACGCGGCATCATGACATCCAGCACAACGAGGTCATACACGCCTGTGCGTGCCATTTGCAGTGCCGTGTCACCATCATGGGCCATGTCAACCCGAAAGCTCTCCCCCTCCAGGTATTCCTGCAGCATCATGCAGAGCTCCGTGTCGTCATCGACCACCAGCAGACGGTTCATACCGGGTTCTTCTTTCATGGCATCCATAGACGGGGTTAGCGAGGGCATGTCGGGTATGTATAACAGATATTGCCACACTGCCGTGCCATGAGAACAGCCGGGGCAGTGGATATTTACAAACCTTTACATAACATTACCCGGTTTTACCGGTCACGCATCACTTCTTTACAAGCGTGCGTACTACACTGGTTCCCGATGACAAGACTTTCTGCTCACAGGAGAACGACCATGCAAAAACCGATTATTTCCTTATTGACCGCGGGCGTCATTGCCATGAGCACGGTCACGCTTCCGGCACAGGCCGATTCGCGTGATTACCGGCGTGACCAGTACCGTGATTATCAACATGACAGCCGCTATGACAAACGGCGCGGCTATGAAAAGTCAAAAAAGTCAGACCGTGTCAGGTCGCCGATTATTCACCGCGGTGACAGGTACGTTGTCGAGCCCCACCGCATCCGGCGTCACCGCGATATCGTCGTCGTGCGCCCGTATGGCCGCCTGTATGGCGGCTATGGCCACTACTACCGCGACGACGATGCCTACAAGTGGCTGGCCTTCACCGCCATTGCCGTGAAATTGCTCGATAATCTCAACGAGCAGCAGGAGCGTGAGCACGAAGCCGCACAGATACGTGCGACAACGGCGCCGATCGGCGAAACCATTGCCTGGCGTGAAGGCAACGCATCCGGATATGTAACGGCAACACGTGAAGGCACCAGCAGTTCCGGACGATACTGCCGCGAATTCCAGCACGAAATCACCATCGGTGGCAAGCGCGAGCAGGGCTATGGCACTGCCTGCCGCCAGCCGGACGGCAGCTGGGAAGTGATCTCCACCGGCCGGTAATTGTGCTGGCTTCCATCTATCAAACCAAGAGGAAATTGATATCATGAATAAACTTACCACTACACTTTTAATCAGCACCCTCGCCATCGGCGGCCTGACGATTGCAGGGACCAGCATGGCCCGCCATGACGACGGTTCCAGCCGCTGCGACAAACACAACATGCAGGGCAGAATGCACGGTCACGGCAGCAAGGGCGGCTTCGGTCATGCAGGCAAGGGATACAGGGCCATCATGCGGCTCGAGAAAAGCCTCGATCTCAGCAAGGAACAGCGCACTGCGATACGTGAAATCATGAAGAATGCACGCACTGCACGACGCGCCCATCGCGACATGCTTGACGATAACCGCCTGGCCCTGCACGACCTGATGGAGGCAGAGGAGTTCAACGAGCAGGAAGCGCGCAGGCTTGCAGAAATCCAGGCCGACAACATGGCCGAACTGATGCTGCTGCATGCCAAAACCACTGCCGACATCCGTGCCCAGCTGAGCGTTGCGCAGCGCGAAAAGTTCTCCGGGCTACGCCAGGACCGTGGTCATGGAAAAGGTTCCGGCAAGCGCTGGTAATTTAATCCTTGCCGCGGGCGGTATCTTTTCGATACCGCTTGCGGCAAAGACCCGGGGGCGGGAATGAGCAGGTAAATTTGGCAACTTTCGGACAATTCGGGAGCGCAACTTACTGTCCTTGGGCACCTGCTGCAGATACTCTATCTCCTGCATACATGCTGTCGTCGCAATGACGAATAGATCGGTGTTTCCATATGTATTTTGCTCCATATTTTCTCTTCTTTGCGATTACTTTGACAATAGCATCGTCACTTTTATCGGTCTGTTATCATCGCGTCCATGCTCAATATCCAGAACCTGTCTTACCTGCAAGGCGGCATCCCGCTGCTCCGGAATGTGAACTTGCAGGCGTATACCAACCAGCGCATCGGTCTGGTCGGCAAGAACGGCAGCGGCAAGTCCACGCTGTTCCGCCTGATACGCGGCGTAATCAGGCCGGATGACGGCGAGGTTTCCATTCAGACCGGAAAGACCATCGGGTTCGTCGAACAGGAGATCGTCAACTCCGATCAGCCCGCGCTGGAGTTCGTACTCGACGGTGATGCCGAACTGCGTCTACTGGAGAAAACGCTGGCGCACGAAAACCACGATACTGAATGGTTCGATGCGCAGCACCGTTTTGAGGACATCGATGGCTATGGTTCCAGGGCACGTGCCGCGCAACTGCTGAACGGGCTTGGCTTTGCCAACGACACCCTGACCCGTCCGGTTACCAGCTTCTCCGGCGGCTGGCGCATGCGTTTGAATCTGGCGCGTGCACTGATGCATCGCGCCGATCTGTTGCTGCTGGACGAACCCACCAACCATCTCGATCTCGAAGCCATTCTCTGGCTCGAACAATACCTGGCGCGCTATCCCGGCAGCATCCTGCTGGTTTCTCACGACCGCGAATTCCTCAATGCCTGTGTCAATCGCATCGCCCATCTGCACGATAAAACCCTGGACTGCTACACCGGCGATTACGACGACTTCGAGCGCAGCCGCACAGAAAAGATCGCGCTGCAGAATCAGGCGTTCAACAAACAGCAGGAAAAGATCGCACACCTGGAAAACTTCGTGCGTCGTTTCCGGGCCAAAGCCACCAAGGCCAAACAGGCGCAAAGCCGCATCAAGGCGCTGGATCGAATTACACGCATAGCCGCCGTGCATGTCACCGACGGTTATTTTGAACTGGAGATCGAAGCACCGGAACGCAGCCCGGACCTGTTGATGCGCGCTGAAAAGATGGGCTTCGCCTATGGCGACAAAATGCTGTTCAGGAATATCAAACTGGTGCTGCGTGCCGGTGCGCGCATCGCCCTGCTCGGCCCCAACGGCGCGGGCAAATCGACGCTGATCAAACTGCTGGCGGGAGCCTTGCAGCCCACCTCGGGCACGCTGGAGATCACCCCCGACATTCGTATCGGCTACTTCGCCCAGCATCAGCTGGAAAATCTCGACATCGCAGCTACGCCACTCCAACACATGGAACGCCTGGCGCCCGGGGAGACCACGCTGGCGCTGCGCAACTTCCTCGGCCGTTTCGGTCTGGCCGGAGACAGTGAAGACCGTCCGGTGGCGAGTTTCTCGGGTGGTGAGAAAAGCCGTCTTGCACTCGCCCTGCTGGCCTGGCAGAAACCGCACCTGCTGCTGCTTGACGAACCCACCAACCACCTCGACCTGGACATGCGCGATGCACTCACCATCGCGCTGGAGGAATACACGGGTGCTGTGGTGATCGTGTCGCACGACCGCAGCCTGATCCGCGCCGTGGCCGACGAACTATGGCTGGTCGCCGATGGTGAAGCCAAACTGTTCGATGGCGATCTGGAAGACTACAAGAGCTGGATCGAAACCCGTCGCCCGCGCGAAGCCGCCACCCAGGCACGGCAGGAAAAACCGCGCACGCAAAGCGGACCCGGGCCCAACCGGAAAGCGTTGCAGTCCAGGCAGAACAAACTCGAAACCGAACTGGCCAGCACACAGGCAGCACTCGCTGTAGTCAGCGAGCAACTAGCCGACCCCGCTACCTACGCCAGTCCCGACCGCGACAAGATCAGTGAACTGAACATGGAGCATGTAAGGCTGGAAGCAAAAGTGGCAGAGCTGGAGGAGAATTGGCTGGAGCTGGAGATGGAGATGGAAGAGGGAAACCAGGTCCCTGGCGCTATCACAGGCCGGACTGATGTTTAGTCAATGAGTTACCGGCTCGCGGGTTCGCTCCTTCGTTTCCCGCCGGTATTCTGCTTCAGCATTGCCGTGTTGGCACTGTCGCCGGGATAATGCGATCATCAGGCAGAAGATGAAAAATACCACGCAAACAACTTTCCTGGCTTCTGCACCATTCTCCCGCCTGTCTCGATGGGTATTCCGGCTTCTCGGAGGCCGGCCGGACGAGCCTGCCGAATCGATCAGGGTGAACATCGACCTGTGCCTTGCCCAGGCCGTGCGCCGGGCGCAACGCTACGCGGACATGGCGTTGCCGCAAGCACTGCTGCAGGCCTTCCCGGTCGAACCGCTGGCAGCAGGTGACGCACGTCTTGTCGAACGCAAGCAACAGTCAGACCGGTTGCTGGCAGCACTCGGCACGTGGCGCACCGGGCACGGCTCCATGGTCGCCGTCACCGGCCCCCAGGGCAGTGGCATCACTACTTTCCTGCAGCAACTGGCCACACAAGTCGGTGACCATGAAGCCTGGCGTTACGGCGAGCTGACACACCGGCCATATGACATCAACGATACCCTGGCGCAACTCTGCGCAATCGTCGGCTGCGAGCAGCCGGTTGATTCGGTTGAGCAACTGCTTGAATACCTCAACGGCATGACACCGAGCATCATTGCGATCGATAACGGCCACTTCCTGGCCTGCCGTATCATGGGGGCCAACGAGGCGATACGTGTTTTCGGTGCCGTCATGGTCGCGACCCAGCAACGCCATTTCTGGGTGCTGGGCTGCGAGCAATACGCCTGGCGTCGCCTGGCCTATGTCTACCGTGCCGACCGCTTTTTCTCCGGGCAAATCGAGCTGCCCCTGTTCAGCGAGGCCGAACTCGGGCAGTGCCTGACGGCACGCCTGCAGGCATCCGGCATCACGCCGGACACCGGAACGTCGACTGATCACCCGCAGAGCCTGCCCGCGCTTGCACGTCAATTGACCACACTCCACAGACTCAGTAACGGCAAACCGGATTTTGCATTTTTCTATTTGCTTGGCTCCCTCGTGATCGATGAACACAAGCTGTGGGATATACAGCCCCTTGTCGAACTGGACTTCAGCCTGCTCAAGCAGCTGATCAGCGAGGAACTGTTTACCCTTGCCGAGGTGGCGGCACACGGCCAGCTGAGCGTCGATGACCATCGCGCCGTATTTCGTTGCAGCCGCGAGGAAAGCTGGCTGCTGCTGGAACGTCTCTACCACCAGTGCCTGCTCGACAGGAACGGCACAGGGGCTGAACCGGCCTACCACCTGGTGCCGGTGTATTCCGACGTGATTACGCGATTCCTGAACAACGCGAACTATCTGTACTAGGAGACGGGCATGAAGGAAGATATCCTCGCCGAGCTTGCCGAACTGTTCTCGTTTTCGCTGTTGCTGCAGAGCGCCCTGGTCATCGGCTTCGCCTGGCTGTTATTGCGCGTTCTTCACGCAGGCCTGCAGCAGCTTATAAAGCGCTTTCCGCGCTATCGCCTGCAAATGGGACAGATGTACCCGGTACTGCGCATTTTCATCTGGTCCCTGGTCATTGCCTACATCATTTTCGGCGTAATAAAACCTCCGCAGACAATCGTGTTTGCCGTACTCGGCTCCCTGGGCCTGGCTGTCGGTCTCGCAGCGCAGGGCGGTGTGCGCAACCTGCTCGCCGGAGTGATGATGATATTCAACCCTCCGTTCCGGGTCGGGGACATGGTGCACTTCGGGGGCCACTACGGCGAGGTGACCCGAATGGATCTCAGCGTGACCTGGCTGCACACGCTCGACGACAGTGTCATCATGGTGCCGAACTCGGCGGTGCTGGAAAACGCGGTTGCCAACGCGAACAGCGGTGAACTGTCGGAAATGGTGGTGGTCAACATCGACTTGCCGCGCAGTATAGCCATACAGGAAGCCCGCTCGCTGGCCAGGGAAGCCGCCATCGCTTCACCGTATACCTTCCTGAAGAAACCGGTCAGCGTTACCGTCGAGTCGCGTTACGACTACAACTTCCTGCTGCGCCTGACAATCAAGGCCTATGTCGTCGATGTACGCCTGGAGCGCTTGTTGTCCAGTGACATCACCGAACGATTCATCGAGGCACTGGAGGAACGCGGCATCAGCGGCTCGAACAAACACACCACGGAACAGGCGTCGGACAGCATCTGAACTGCTCGAGCAGTTGATCGACGCGACGTCTAATGAATACCCTCCTCTTCTTCGCCATACTTGTCCTTCAGTTGTTTCTCGATTAGCACATTGAAATCAAACGCGCCAATTCCACGCATGCCCCACCCGCCGAAAAGCCGGTACATGATTTGCCACCTTTTCGCGAATGTTTACCTGCCTGTAGAATCATGGAACATGGGTGCCACATGTTGCTGTTTATACAGCGTGCTCACAGCAATCGATGCAAGCCCCGGTCAGCCAATCTTCGTTTGATCCGTTACCTTGCCGAAAATCCGGAACGGCGCAAGCAGGCTGTTTTTGAGCACAGGGCCACCACCGGTCGCCTGGCATAACATAATCGTTACATCATCCTGCTTGAGGTTATCATTTGATAAACCCGTGATACTTTCAACCAGCGCCGGAATGATCTTTTCAGGCTCTTGCAGGTCGAGTTCACGAACCAGATCCAGTACACCCTCCTGGTGAAGTTGCCGACCATCTGCGCCTGTAGACTCTATTATGGCGTCACTGTAGCTAAGCACCATGTCACCCGGCCGGAGTCGCAGCTCATTGTGGCTGTAACAGACTTCATTCATGATTCCAAACGGTATATCCGTCACCTCATTTGTTTCTTCCAGCTCGCGCGTTAATTCCGACCATTGTGAGTCGACCTGTCGAAACACCAGTGGCGGCGGGTGTCCTGCGTTGCAGAGGGTAAAACTCCTTGTAGGTGCGAAAAATGTACTGACGAGTGTCGTCGCAAAACAACCTTTATCTGCATATTCCGTAAACTGCAGATTCATCGCCCTCACAAAACGGTCCTGTTTTACGAAATTGATGTTTCGCCGCATGAGGTCGCGCAAGCCTCCAGCCAGCTGCGATACCACCTCACCGTGGCCGCTTACATCGGCAAGCAGCATTCGCGTAATACGTCCCGAGGCGCAGGAGGAAAGATAGTAGACATCACCACCGCAAGCGGCCTGTCCATACGGACGACTGTATACCCTGATGTCCAGCCCGGCGGTCTGGAAACTTCGCTCAACACCCTGGTTGCCGCCCCAGACCTCCATGCATTGCATTCGTTCCGGAGCATCACGAAAATCCATGACTGTTATCGCGGAGCCAGCCAGCGGTAGATAACCCCCGGTGCCAGGCCATAGACCAGGTGCCCGGAGAGGGTTACAAGGTCAAATTGCGGGACCAGGCCGCTGCTCAGCGTCAGCAGGGAAAGAAGGCAGGTCGCGAGCAGGCCGGCAAGCATACCGCGGAATATATCCTTGTAGATCTGCATCGGTACTTTCCTTGATTCCCGGCCCCGGCAGGTGGTTGCCGGGCCCGTGGCTTGTCGAAGTCCAGGGCAATGCCGGCACCTCCTGGCGGATACTGCTGCAGGTGCCGGTCGCGTTGGGTGCAGTATCGAACAGGAATTCGTCCTGCGCAATAGCCGGCTGTCTGCATAACATTTCCCGAGGGGTTTTACACCGGTTTTACGGATACATTGTGGACGGCGGCAATCAGTGTTCGCCAGCGGAGCAATGAAATACGACTGCGCGTGCGATTCCTGCGTGAATGCCAGGCCGGGAGATTCTTCCTGCGGGTATTGAAGCTGTGTTCTGAACCCGGTCTTGCTATTGAGTTTTCCCCGAATCAATGATCTTGGTGATTTTTGACTCTGCGTCAATCCTTACCCTGAATTCAGAGCGTTGGGAATTTCTCAGGCTTTCGACGCCATCACTTCGGTGGTCGGTTATAAAATACCCGTTTTTGTCGACGAGCTTTGAGGACGACAGGCCATTCGCTGTTAACTTTGATTTCAGCCATTCGGCATGGCGCTCTGCCTCCGGCAGCGCGGTGACATAATAGAGGGTGTTTCTCGACCTGTTCTGTGACAGTTCCATATTCTTGAAATAGGCCTCCTGGCCATAGGGCGGCAAGTCACCCCAGACGCTGGAGGTGTGACCTTCGATACGTACCTCAGCGATATCGTTACGGAATTGATCAGAGGTAATGACCTTGAGATAACGCGGGAAGAAATCATCCAGAATACGCTTGAACCTGGGTCTGAGTGTCGCATCACCAATAGTAAACAAGGTCCTTGGTTCATTAAATCTGAATGTCAGGTCATCACGCAATTCAGCATTCCATTTATCCAGATCCTGACTGAACTCCCCTAGCAGGCTCTGACGCAGCTCCTTGATAACATCCTCATAAATCACGGCTTCAGAGATCACCGCATCGAATTTACTGAGCTTTAATTCATTGTCTTTTTGAATTAACGCCAGTTGATTGGTCGCTTCTGAAAGAAGTTTATCCTTTTCAGCATTTTTACTGTCGAGCTCGAGTAAAAGCCTTGCCTGCTCGGCTACCCTTGATTCAACACTCGCCAGCTTGGTTTCCAGGCCGACTGTTTTGGCAATATAGTCCTCATCATCAATTCTCTGCAGTTTATTCGCCTCGTCCAGGTACATCATGTAAAACACGGCCAGCAACAAAAATATCATCATCAGTGCACTCATCAAGTCACTGACCGAGATCCAGTCATCGTCTCCCTGTCCTGCAGGGGGCCTGTTTTTTCCTGCCACCAGTGTAGACATTTAAATATTCCTGCCGCTCGACTCGAGCTTGGACATGCCTTTCACGAATTGTTGCGGCAACTGCTTGATTTCGAATACCGAGCCTTCGAATGCCTTTTCCATTGCTTTCAGGCGGAGATTGGTTTCATTGTTCATATCCTGCATCAAGGTACCGAGGGAGCCCTGTGCATCCAGTGAATGCTGCAATGAAGTGACATGGTCAATCAGGTCCTGATTCATGTTGAGCAGGAAACGCCCCAATGACCCTTCATTTGTACCGGTAAAGGCCTCCTGCATGCGATCCATCGCCGCAGCATTATCATGCAGCAAAGTGGACATGTCCGACGATGACTGCACGACGTTTTGCATGATATTTGCAATCCCCTCCATACGCTCCAGTGCTTCGACCTGGTTAGTACCGGTAACATCCGCCACGGCCCTGGTGTAGGTGTCGATCAGGTTATAGTTGGCCTTCATATCCTTGGATATCTGCGCCTTCAGGTCCGTTACTGTCGAGATGAGCGATGCCTTGTAGGACTCGGTCATTGCATGGAGCTGCTCGGCCAGCGCCTTGGACTGATCAGTAGTGACCTTGAGGTCGGCCGCTACATCGCCCCTGAGCTTGGCCAGTTCGGATGTAATTTTAAAGTTGGCATCTTCCGTGGCCCCGAGAATTTCCTTGAGCATGGCTATCATCGACTTGGTGGAAGTATCATTTGCCGTTGACAGTTCCTTGGCCAGGTTGGCAGCCTGCCACTTTGCCTGGGAAATTGCATTTTCGGCAATGTCGGATAAATCGGTGAGGGTACTTGCCGCCGCCTTCGTCAGCCCGGCAAACAGGGCTTCCATCTGTTCTTTGGATACCTCGCGATCCTTTGCCGATCCAGCCCCGATGTCTTCTTTCAGACCCCCGAATGCCTGTAGAATATTTTCTGACAGGTTTGCCGAGTTCCTGGCCAGCTCATCATTCAACTCCTTCAATGCCAGGACAATGGCTTCATCTTCAGCCCGGTTGCTATCTCTAAGCCCCGCAAATGTCTGGAGCATATTTTCTGACAGCTTTGCCGAGTTTTTGGCCAGTTCTTCATTTAACTCCCTTACTGCTCCGACAACCGTTTCATCTTCAGCACGATTGGTCTCTTTAAGGCCCGCCAACGCGTCTACCAGGCTGTCGGACTGCATCGCCGAGTTTTTGGCCAGCTCGTCTTTCAATTCATTCAATACATGGATAGTGGCCGATTCTTCAGCTTTATTGGTTTCTTTGAGGCCCGCCAACGCTTCTACCATGTTGTCGGACTGCATCGCCGAGTTTTTGGCCAGCTCGTCTTTCAGTTCATTCAATACAAGGATAGTGGCCGCTTCTTCAGCTTTATTGGTTTCTTTGAGGCCCGCCAACGCGTCTACCAGGCTGTCGGACTGCATTGCCGCGTTTTTGGCCAGTTCGTCTTTCAACTCACTCAACGCCAGTGCCACGGCTTCATCTTCGGCTTGATTGGTTTCTTTCAGGCTCGTTAATGCTTCCAGTAAACTTTCCGATTGCCTGCCCCCTGCAACAGCGTCTTCTTTCAGCTCGTCCAGCAAGCGCTGCATCTGGTCTTTTATAATGCTCTGTTCATCGGCCGAGTTTTTGGCCAGTTCTTCTTTCAGGTTCTGCAACGCGATCAGAACGGCTTCATCCACTTTAATGTCATCAACCGATATGAAATTTTGTTCTTCACGGGCGGGAGGTAATAAACCGGCCTCCAGCTTCTCGCCAAATGATTGCAGAAACTCACCCAGGCCGTCTTTCGCATTCTGCTTTTCGATATTGTTCAGTGACTGGGTAATTTCCTTCAAGGACGACACGGTACTGACTCCCATTTCATCCTGTATATATTCTTCCTGCAGGGGTTTAATGGTAAACGTGGCCTTGTGAATCAAAGAGGCTCCGATACCGACGACCGATGACCAGAATGCCAGCTTGATGCCGCTGAGGAATATCGGCACCCCCGCTATGACGTCACTGGCATCAAAATGCATTAAGCCGATGGCAACACCCAGAAATGTTCCGAAGATACCGATACCGGTCAGTATGGACGGTGCTGTCGCTACATTTTTTGTGGTCGGCTTGCTAAGAAAATAGAACAGCAGCACTACGATGATTATGGAAATGATGAGGGTGAAATACATTGTTGACGTAGGTGTCATGGCGGTTATCCTTACCCATTGTTATCATTGAAGATATTGGCCAAGCCAGTACGTTGGAGCAACGCCCGCATGGCGGATCTGTGTGATAGCACACACTGCTAAGTTAAGCAGACATTCATGATAATTCAAGACGCGGGCAGTGCTTTTTCCAACGCCGGGGTGCGTCGTGAAAAATCGAAGTTGGTCGACATCTATACTTTAATATACCCCCGCAACGCTTCGAGTACCAGTCAGCTTTCCGCTTCTTCCTGCGGCTGCGCCGGCTTGGCACTCCCCTGCAGCCAGGCGAGAAACAACTTGTAACCGAGCGCCAGCACAACCGCCCCCGTAAACAGCCCGATAATTCCCATGCTGAGGAAGCCGCCGATCGAGCCGGCGAAGATGACGAGCATGGGAACCCTGACACCGCGTCCGCGATGATAATGCCCCAGAGCACCGGGATCAGGAAGGGTCGTACGATCTGGAAGCACAGGGCTGCCAGGAGAAGGACGACGCCAATGCGTATGCTGACTTCAAGTACCCGCGTCAGAAACGCCTTGTCGCCGGATGATTCATCGGTGAAATTCATCCCTCGGTTGTCCTTTTATACGAACCTCCTGTCCATGGCTGTCCGGGCGCGCATTCCGGGTCGATTGCATGCAGCACCGAAAGCAATTCCTTGTTATATTCTGCTGTCATCGACATTACACGGTTTCGTAACAATGATTGTGAAATCCCTCAAGGAATTCATACGCCTTGAGTCCGCAAGCGGGATGCTGCTGCTTATCGCCGCGATCCTTGCCATGGTGGCTGAAAACTCTGCTGCAAAAGGTCTTTATGACGCCTTGCTCGGAACGCCGGTTGAAGTAAGAATTGGCACACTTGAAATTGCCAAACCCCTGCTGCTCTGGATCAACGACGGGCTGATGGCCATCTTCTTTTTCGTGATTGGCCTTGAAGTCAAACGTGAGTTCCTGGCAGGTGAATTATCCGATCCTTCCCGTGTAATCCTGCCGATCATCGCAGCCATCGGCGGCATGGCTGTTCCTGCGGCGATTTATTCCTACATCAACTGGGGAGATCCCGTCGCACTGAAGGGCTGGGCGATTCCATCGGCCACGGATATAGCCTTTGCCCTGGGTGTTCTGGCGCTGCTTGGCAGCCGCATTCCGCAGTCGTTGAAATTGTTCCTGATGACACTGGCGATCATTGACGACCTGGGGGCGATTATCATCATTGCAATTTTCTATACTGCCGACCTGTCCATCGCCTCTTTATCGATCGCCGCATTTGCAGTCATGGTATTGATTATCCTGAACCGCAGGAACGTACTGGGGCTGACGCCCTATATTCTTGTTGGACTGGTGCTGTGGGTGTCTGTTCTTAAATCGGGCGTGCACGCGACACTGGCAGGCGTGTTGACAGCGTTTTTTATACCCTTCAAAAAAGCGCCGGGAGAATCGCAAACACAACTGGAAAGGCTGGAGCACGACCTTCACCCAAGCGTTGTGTTTGGCATATTGCCGCTGTTTGCATTTGCTAATGCCGGTATCCCTGTTGAGGCGATGAGTCTTGAATACCTGCTGCATCCTGTTCCGCTCGGAATCGCGGCGGGCCTGTTTTTTGGTAACCAGCTTGGCGTGTTCGGCCTCAGCTGGCTGGCAATAAGGCTCGGTATTGCAAAAATCCCGCAGGACGCGGGCTGGCTCCAGCTGTATGGGGTGGCATCACTCTGCGGAATCGGTTTTACGATGAGTTTATTCGTCGGTTCCCTCGCTTTCGAGCAGGGAGGGTCGAATATTGCCGTGGATGACCGGGTCGGCATCCTGGCGGGGTCGCTTGCATCCGGGATCCTGGGTTATCTGATATTGCGACTTGGCCCGCGCAATCGAGGTTCAGCCGTGTAGGCCGGATCAAGGAGCAACGCGACGGACCCGGTGACTGTGCTTTAGATACCGGTATTTCATCTGAGCTCGATATTAACTGATTTCCTTTCTTTGCTGCCCCGGTCTGCACTGTCAAGATAGTGAAGCACGATGCTGTCGTCCGGCTTCTTGTCAAGCATCGCCAGCTTGAAGTCAGCGAAACTCTCTACCGGTTCATCATTGACGCCGATAATGACGGCCCCCTTTTCCAGGCCGGCGTCTTTAATGGCGCTGTTATTCGAAAAACCCCTGATGACAAGCAGCCGGCCCTCGTCTTCCAGGTACGCGCCCACAAGGCCGGCAGGCTCCAGTGACTGCTCTGCCGACAACACCAGAAAATCCGCGATGCCTTCAGAGACAGGGTGATGGTCTCCCGACACCAGTATGGAGAACTGCTTGACCGGGACGCGGCGCCTGATGCGATCAGGAATCCCGGAACCGTACATAATATGTCCGCTACCGGCAAGAACCAGCATGCGTGCATCCTTGTGCTGCTGCAGGTAGTGTGCGGCCCGCCCGGCCATGCTTTCATCCCAGGTGAGCTGGCTGCGCAGGAAGTCCTCGAATTCACCTGCATATTCCGAATGCATGTCGAACATCTCGCGCAGGCGGCGCTCGTAGTTCCTGTCAGACCAGTCATAGCTCGCTGGTAACTGTGCCTGCAATTCGTCCGGCAAGTCATCGAATCCCTTCTCACCCAGGGCCGCGATCAATTCCCGTGAGGCATTGAGCGCAATCACCGGAATGGCATGCTCGCGGGCATACTGGATTATTGGCCGGTAAAGGCGGTAATCGTAAGCCCAGCGAGTGAAATATTCAGTACGCTGGAGCATGTCCTTCTCGGAGATTTTGCCGGCAATGTAATCATCCAGGTGCTGCTGGAAAGGTTGTTGAAACCACTCGACACCCAGCGCGAGTTTTGCGGATTTCTGGTATAAATGCTTCAATATTTCCAGCTGGACCAGGTGGTGGTCGTAGCGCGTGTGCGTTTCGCCGACCAGCACCACCCGCGCATCGTCAATTTGCTCCAGCGTCTGCGCCAGTGACCTGGTTTGATCCAGCCTGATCACGGGCAAATCGGCTACAGCGGCAGGAGAGCCATGCTGCATGGGTGTATCGGCAGACAATATACCAGCGCCTGAAATTGCAATCACTGCAACCACGAACAGCAGCAGGTTTCCGCTGCAGGCTGCCAGGGAACAAGGTTTGAGATAACGATGAAGTTTCAAGCAAGCAGGTCCGGACTGGCTCATGGCGGGATTCCCTGGATTCCCCTGTTTATCATGCTGACAGTTTCGCACGCGCTCGCGTCAGAAACCATCCACCATGAATTGCATGTAAAGCTGCTGGCGGAACAATCCCGCATCGAGGTAATCGATTATATAAAATTCCCCGCCGGTACCGAAAGTGTCGTCTTTTCACTGCGAAGCACCCTGGCGGTAAAAGCAGACGGGGTTGAACTCACATTGCTTGAGGAAAACCCGGCATCCCGTTTGCACCACTACCGGCTTGAAAAACTGCCGGCAGATGGATCGGTCCGGCTCGGCTACGAAGGCAGTATCAAATCTGCCGCTACGGGGGGACCTTTCGCCATGCCCGAATCGGTTTTCGGCCCGGACGGTGTCTACCTCGATGGTGCCAGTCACTGGATCCCCCGGTTTGAAAATTATCCCCGCTACACCTTCAGGCTGCAGGTCGATGCCCCGGAAAACTGGGAAATAGTCAGCCAGGGCAAGCGCCGGGGCCATGCTGGCCGTTTCACCTTCAGCATGCCCCGGCCACAGGAAGATATCTACCTGCTTGGCGCTGCCTTCACCCGCTACTCGACGAACCACGACGGAATCGAACTCGACGTTTACCTGTACGATGCCGATGCGGAACTGGCACAGGCTTACCTGCAGGCAAGTGCGGAATACCTGGGCATGTACAGCAAGTGGATCGGTCCTTACCCGTATGCCAGGTTCGCGGTTGTCGAAAACCGCTGGCAGACCGGTTATGGCATGCCCTCGTTTACCCTGCTTGGCTCCCGGGTGATGCGCCTGCCGTTCATTCTCACCACCTCGCTGCCACATGAAATCCTTCATAACTGGTGGGGCAATGGCGTTTATATCGATTTCTCGAAGGGTAACTGGAGCGAGGGTCTCACCGCCTACATGTCGGATCACCTGGGCAGCGAGCAACAGGGCAAGGGCGGTGAATATCGGCGCAAGGCGCTGGAGCGCTACGCCAATTTTGCAGCAAGTGAGCGTGATTTTGCGCTTGCCGACTTCAAATCACGGCATGATGAAGCCAGCCAGGCAGTCGGTTACAGCAAGTCAATGATGCTGTTCCATATGTTGAGAAGGCAGACGGGTGACGAACAATTCAACCTGAATGTCAGGAAATTGTGGCAAGATTTCCGCTTCAGGCCCGCGAACTTTGTCGACGTTCTCCGGCAGTTGCATGCGGGCAATCATGGCGGGCTCGACACCTTTGTCGAACAATGGCTCTATCGAACCGGCGCACCTGAAATAGCCCTGACGGATGTCGCGCTCGGCAAGCTGGCGGATGGCTATCTTTTATCCGTGAATATCGAACAAACCCAGCCAGGCCCCGGCTACACGCTGCAACTGCCGCTCGAGGTGGAGCTGGAAAACAGCGACAAGGCTGTGCGCGAGCTGGTAACGCTTTCAGGAAAACACGCGCTCATCAGCCTGAAATACAGGCAGCGCCCGCGGTCGATTGTTCTCGATCCTGACTATGATGTATTTCGCCTGCTGCACCCGGGTGAACGACCTGCATCACTGGGCCGCTTGTTTGGTGCTAAAAAGCAATTGCTGGTATTGCCGGCGAATGCACCGGAAGAACAGGTCCGCGCATGGCGGCAGCTGGCGACTGCCTGGTCCGGACGTTATAAAAACGTGGAGCTTGTTGACGACAACGCATTGCAAACCTTGCCCGATGACACGGCTGCCTGGTTGCTGGGCTGGCAAAACAGCTTGCTTGACGAAAATGGCACGCGTTTCTCTTCAACAACGCAACATATCTCCGGCCGTACAGCACTGATCGGCAGCGAAAAGTTCACTGCAGGTGAACATGCCGTGGTGCTGCTTGATCCGGACAACAGCCGCACACCCCTGGGCTTTATCGGTGCAGATACTGCAGAGGTGATCGCTTTACTGGCGGCAAAACTGCCGCATTACGGCGGCTATGGCGTGCTTGCCTTCAACAAGCCGGGAATGACCAACATCCTCAAGCAGCATTTACCGGTGCGGGACTCCCCCATGGCAAGGCAACTGGATATTCAGGGGCCATGAGCGCCCGGCACGCGCATGCCGGGCCTGAAACCCCAGGCGGCATAGACCGGGTCCGACACCGCGGTCTCGCCGCGATGCGGGTCATCATTCGGGCGCGCCCAGCCCCGGGACGAATGGCTGTGCAGGCCTTCAAACCCTGCAAGCTGCAACCACTGCGTAACCATGCCGAGCCGTTCGAACTCGTGCAGTTCGCTCCACACTCGAATGGCCTTGGTCGGGAACCAGCGGTTGCTGAAAGTCAGCACGAAAATGCCACCGGGGCGCAGGATGCGCAGGACCCCGGCAAAGACTTTTTGCGGCTCGACAAGGTATTCCACGGATGCCGTGCAGATGACTGCATCCAGGCTCGCCTCTGCAAAAGGCAGCGTCGGCTCCTGGTTCAGGTCCTGCACCACCCGTGCAGTCGCCGGCGCATTGGCCTGGAGTTCAGCGGCGTTCATACCGAGCACCTGCAGACTCTGCAGCGAACAGCCTTGCAGATGTGAATCGTGGCTTGCCATCAGATCAAGGGCGTCAGCCTCTGCCGGGATCAGGCGCCTGTAGAGCGCATTGACCGCTGCCAGTGCACGCGTATCCAGGTGCTGCACCATGCGGGGATTTGCATAGAAGGCATCATCTGCCCGTTCATCCAGGCGCGCCAGACCGTGCTCATTGTCGCCGAAGTCGGTATCCAGGCCGTCATGGACCGGTGCGGCGAGGCCCGGAAAGCGGACCAGGTCGTCAAGCGGACTGGTACAGCGCCCGCCCCGCCTGTCGGAACCGGGCAACACGCGCACCAGCCGGCAGGACACCTGCAATGGAAAACGGGCGAGCGGGTGATTCAGGTCCACACACATCGTCGTGTCATCCAGCGCTGTAATGCGCGCCGGCCCGACGGCCTCGCGTACGATCCCCGGAAAGCCGTGAAAAAACCCCTCGGGATAAAAACGCCCGTAACGCGGCAGCACCTCGAGACCGCGGCGATATTCACGGTCGAAGCCGGCAGGACTGCCGCAAACCTGTCGGCCGGCATTCCAGGCGCCCGTCGCCTCTCCGGCAGGCAATTCAGCCTGCGCAGAATCACCGGGGCGCATCCCGGAAAGCTTCGCACCAATGGTCGCGGGCAGAAAATCCGCCTCGCGCCAGACACTGAAATTATCGACATACATTTCATCTTCATGCACGGCCCGGCCGTCCGACCACTGCAGCGTGAATGTCAGTGCCGCCAGCCCCTGGTTTTCGAGCACCCTGTCATCCTCGAGGTTTTGCATGTTTGCGTTCATGGTTTCCTCATCGCATTGCGCTCGCTGATCACCCCACATGCCCCTGTGTCTGCGAGCGGGCGCAAACAGCGACTGTATTCATGCTGCACATCCTCACAGGCAGCGGTGTCTGTCCACGGGCCATGGCTATTCGGGCTGTCCCATGGATCAGCTCGTCCGGCCTTTCGCCCCGGCGGCCAGTGCCTGACGCCTGGAGACAGCCAGTTCATCCTCGAGCCGCTGCCGGTCAAAACCGACACTGGATTCAGGCCAGCCCGAGGCGTGCTGCTGTATCCTTGCAGCCTGCAGACGCGCATGCGCGGCCTCAGCGTTCAGGGCCGGCACGTAGTCAAAGCGTTCACCGCCGGCCTGCAGGAAACTTTCCCTACCCTGCATGTCGATTTCCTCCAGCGTCTCCAGGCAATCACTGGCAAAGCCCGGACAAACAACCGTCAGGTGCCTGACCCCTTCCGCGGGTAATGCCTCGAGGCGTTCCACCACGTAGGGTTGCAGCCAGGCAGCCCGCCCGAAGCGCGACTGAAAGGCGATTTCCCATTGCGCTTTTTCAAGGCCGAGTGCTTCGGCTACCAGGCGCGCGGTTTTTTGACAGTGGCAATGGTAGGGATCACCCTTTTTCAACGTGGCCTCGGGCATGCCATGAAAGGAGATGAGCAATTTATCACTGCTGCCATGGGTTTCCCGGTGGCTGCGAATCGAATCGGCAATGGCCTGGATGTAACCGGGATCGTCGTGGTAAGCACCCATCAGGCGCAACTCGGGCACCCAGCGCCAGCGGCCGAGGCTGCTGAATACCGCATCGGCAACCGAGCCCGTGGTCGCGCCCGAATACTGGGGGTACAAAGGCAGCACCAGGAGACGTTCGACACCCTCCTCCTGCAGCTTCACCAGCACCTCGTCAATTGCCGGCTCACCATAGCGCATGGCAAGAACAACAGAGACCGGGCCGGGCAGAAGCTGTTCCAGTTCTTCCCGCACCTTCAGCGTCAGCGCCTCGGAAAATGCACGCAGCGGTGAACCTGCATCGGTCCAGACACTGGCATAGGCGCGGGCGGATTTTTTCGGCCGCACCCGCAGGATGATGCCGTGCAGGATGATTTTCCAGAGCAGTTGCGGAATCTCGACCACGCGGGGATCGGAGAGAAACTCGCCCAGGTAGCGCCGCAACGCAGCCGCCGTGGGCGCTTGCGGCGTACCCAGGTTGACCAGCACAACCCCCAGCCGCGGCATGCGCCCGTGCTCAAATTCGCTCAGCCCCCGGTATCCGGATTTCATGAAAAATTCTTCCTGTACTTAAGCTGACAATCGGTCGATGATACGCATCGCCGCCGTTTTACTGGTGACGGTGCCTGGCACCGCCTGCAGCAGCACCCAACTGGTTTACCGCAACGCGGACTGGCAACTCGAATATTACGCCTGGAAAACCGTCAACACCAGCAGCGCACAACGCCACGACTGGCAGCCGCTGCTGCAGCAAACACTGCAACAACACCGTGAACAGGAACTGCCCCTGGTCATTGCATGGCTGGACCTGGCCGCACGGCTTGTCGGGACAAGCAGTGCTGCAGGTGGCGCGAAATGCCTGGCAGACAATGCCCTGGTCCTCTACCGGCGGCAGGACTTGTCTGGCCGGGGTGACTTGAACCGGAACCGTCAGGCGAACGATTTCCTGAAGGTGTGGTCAAAGTTTTCGTGGATCCTGCAGGGGGACTGTACATTTCATGCAGGACAATCGATCTGGCCGAAGCTGATAGTATGGGCTACACAGGGCAAGACGCCCGGGAGGTGGTTCGTGAGTTTCAATCCGTTCATAGCACCCTTTGACCAGTTGCCGGGGACACTGCCGGTCTTTCCACTGGCGGGCGCGATCGTTATGCCGGGCAACGAGCTGCCCTTGCACATTTTCGAACCACGCTATCTCAACATGGTCAGCGACGCCCTCGGCACCCATCGCATGATCGGCATGATCCAGCCCGACCCGGTTGCCGGGGACGCAACCGGTCTCTGCCACACCGGTTGCGCCGGACGGATCACCCGGTATCGCGAAACCAGCGACGGCTGCATCGACATGGTGCTCAGCGGCGTGTGTCGTTACGATCTCGTTGAGGAGCTGCCGACCACTCGCGGCTATCGAGTGATTGTCCCGGACTGGTCGCGCTTCAGTGACGACTACGCCGATCACGAGGGCAAGTTGCACAATGAACAGGACCTCCTGATGCGCACGCTGAAACGCTATTGCGAGGCCAAAGGGCTGGAGACCGACTGGGCCTTGCTGGAGCGCCTGTCGATTGTCAGCCTGGTGAACAGCCTGAGCATGGCGCTACCGCTCAGCGAACAGGACAAGCAAGTACTGCTGGAAACGGTTGAACCCGCCGAGCGCCTGTTTACCTTTACCGCCCTGCTGGACAGCCAGCTCGATGCACCCGGGTCGGTCACTCGACACTGAACCTGCGCAATAAAACAGGGTAAGGGATGAGGGACCACACACTGCAGGCCCTGAAAAGAATCATCGTCTTTGCGCGCTTTGCCCCGCCGGTGCATCAGCCGGATCGGCCTGTTCCCATGCCGCGACGCCGACAATCCCGATATCCCCGGCTTCATATCCCGAGTCGAATCCGGGGTCTTTCACCACGGGAGCCGCTCCCCGTCAAAGGCCAGGAAGCGTCCCGATTGCGCCGGTATGAGACTGCCCAGAACATCAAGCATGTAGTCCACGCTTTGCCCCGGGGAGAACAGCTGCTGCGGCGGCACATTGCGCTGAAAGGGTTTCGACAAGCCGGTATCCGTGGTCCCTGGATGCAAGGCGGCCACCGCAACGTTGGGCAGCGTTCGCGCCCACTCGATGGCAAGCGTCTTCAGGCACATGTTCAGCGCCGCTTTGGAAGCGCGGTAACTGTACCAGCCGCCGAGGCGATTATCCTCGATACTGCCGACCTTCGCGGATACGGTTGCGAAAACAGACGGCCGCCCGTGCCTGAAATTGCCGTGCAGATACTTGGCCAGCAACAGGGTGGGCACGGTATTGCTGCGCATGTTTTCGAGAAAGAATTCAGGATCAACCTGGCGGACGGTCTTTTCGGGGCCGTGTGTCGGCGTGTGCAGGATACCCGCGGCGTTGATCAGCCAGTCAATTTCATCCAGCTGTTGCGCCCAGTCGCGAACGGCGTCTTCATCACCGAGGTCCAGTCTGTGCCAGGTGACTTTCGGGTCGGTGTTGCCGGGCGGCTTGCGCCTCCCGGTGGCGATGATCCTGTTCACCTGCTTTCGCCTGGCAAGGGCCTCGACAAAGGCCCCGCCAATACCGCCCGTGCCGCCTGTGATCACGATGTTCATGCCTTATCCCCGGATCACGGATCGAATGCGCGACAGGGCGGTGGCCCGATCAGGTATCCAGCCCGCTTTCCTTCACCGAGACAACACCCTGCATCGCGGGATGGAAATCACAGGCGTAGTCGAACTGGCCTGCTTCATTAAACGTGTAGCTGTAAGCCTGGCTCATCTGCAGGGTGTTTGAGCGCAGCGCATTGCCCTTGCCGGTGACGGTATGCGGCATGCGGTCGTTCTGCACCCATCGAACAGTGGTACCCGGTTTAACGGTCAGGTTCGCGGGCTCGAAACGCATGCCGCTGATGCGCACGGTAATGGTTTCAGCGGCAGCCTTGCTGTCATTGCCGACTGCGATCAGCCCTTCGCTGCCGGGCGAGGCAACCGCCGCCGGCTCGCCGCTGGCGGCGGGGTTAGTGCGGCCGGGCATACGCAGGCCCCCGGTAGGGAGCAGCCATCCACCCGGCGTGCACGGGCGGCGCTGCCTGGTACCCGTACGGGCGTCCCTGCGGATAAGCGGTCTGCGGGGGCATCGGGTTGTAGGGGTAAAAACCCCTGGATGCCCGCTGGTCGTTCATGCACCCCGGCCCGGCGAATGCGATGCCGGGTGCGTTCAGCATCACTGCCATACACAGGGCAACTGCGGCGCCCCGTCCGTTCGGAATGTACCCGTTCATAATGATCTCCTTCATGGCTGCAGAATATAAAAGTTCAAGGCCTTGCAGGTCACTGGAAGCCGGAGGCCTTGTGCAGCCGGGCATCGGAACCACCAGACCCGGGGTTGGCACCCCGCTTCTCCTGCTTGCTCCTGCTGGTCGACTTTTGCAGACGTGAAAACTCCCAGATGGTCAGTAAAAGTCCAATCAGCAGCATGCTGAACACAAATATTGCGGGGTAGAGAATGTTGGGCTCGGTCATTATGTTTCCCTCCTGGCCAGTAGCGCCGAAAGCTTGAAGTAAATACCGAATGCGAGAATGGAAGGTACCCAGATCGCGGTGAATATGCCCTGCTCAGTAAAGCCGTTGAACCATAGATAGGCCGATACGGCAAACGAGACGACCACGGCAACTAGAATAAAAAAATCTGACAGCTTGAACATGATGCTATTCCTCCTCTTGGTTGATTTGTTGATCGGGATTTCTCTTAACATTCCCAGAACGCGATGGCCGCCAGCAACAGTCCGGCAACGGTAAACGATGCCGGTGTCCTCATCCCGACGACACCAAAGATATCTACCAGTGTGGGCACCCAACCGATCCAGCCAGCCAGCAACCAGAGCAGGAAGAATGCGGCCAGGGCAGATCCGGCCATGCCAACTGCGAACCGGAACCAGCCCAGCTCCGTGGTGCAATCAAAAACCGGGAGCATACTGGTCGAGCCTCAGACAGGGCAGTTGTTGCGACGCCGGGCCAGCCGCCAGCGGGCAAATGGCCGATAGACCATCTCGAGAAGCGGAACAAGCCCGGTGTAGCGGACTATTCTTGCCAGCCAGCGGTAGTACGGCAATACATTCCATAGCGCCACAAAAGCCGCTGCGCCCGTGTGCATCTGCCCTTCGGTATCAAGCACATGCAAACGTGCCATTGCATTTTCATAGCTCAAGTGGAAGGTCTTGAGCTGTTCAGGCTGTGCGCTGATATCGACCCAGCGCACAGCCCGGGCCCGGTCAATGCGCTGGTAATGAATTACCTCACGCATACACAGAGGACAACCGCCGTCGAAAAACATGGCGACCTGTTTATCCATAACTGCCTGGTGCGACATGAGTGTGTCCGGGTCGCCTCAGCCTTCGTCGATACCGCTGTCGACCGGGTTGTGAATGACCTGGTGCAGGCGGCTGCCGGGGACGACCGACGAAAGGACTTCGATGTTTTCCCTTTCAGCCGCAGCGATGGCGTTGTCATAGAACTTTGCAGTTTCCTGGATCTGACGTTCGTAGCCGGTCATGGCATTTCTCCTCATTGATATTCGACAGGTGTATGGGCCTGTTAGAGTGCTCATGACACGACTATACACGGAATTTTAGTTTTGTCTAGGACAAATTATGTTATTATTAATAACCATGAACTTTTAGGTGTAATCAAATGACTGAAAACAGCCGGCTCCACGCGATCGGCGTGGTCGAACGGGATACCGGCATCGGCCGCGACACCCTGCGGGTCTGGGAACGCCGCTATGGCTTTCCCAGGCCTGTGCGCAATGAAAAAGGCGAGCGCATCTACCCCGAGAAGCAGCTGCGGCAGCTGCAGCGGATCCGTCGATTGCTGGATCGGGGCATTCGCCCGGGCAAGCTGCTGCCACTCAGCGAGACCGACATGGATGAGCTCGAGGCCAGCCTGCAGACAGAAGATACGCAGCCACCTGATGAAATGGTCAGCGCCATGCTCGAGGCGATTCGCTCGGCGGATGCCGGGCAAATAGAAACCCTGTTCCAGCTGCAGTATGAGAAAACGGGTATGAAAGAATTTGTTACCGCAACGGTCGTGCCGCTGCTGCATACCGTCGGCGAGCTCTGGGTCGGCGGCAAGCTGCAGGTCTTCCAGGAACATTTTTTGTCAGAACAACTGATCCGGTTTCTCAATACCAGGATCGCCGGAATGCAGAAAAGCGCGAAGCAACCCCTTGTACTGCTGGCAACCCTGCCCGGCGAGAAACATACGCTGGGCCTGTTGATCGTGGCCGCCATGCTTTCCTCCCATGACATCTCGATCATCAACCTCGGTGGCGAGGTGCCGATGGACCAGATCGTTCGTGCAGCCGAACAGTTTCGTGCCGACATCATCGGTCTGACCTTCAGTGGAGCCTACCAGTACAGGAACATACGCCCGCATTTACTGGAGCTGCGCAGGCAGATACCGGAAGATATCGACATCTGGATCGGTGGTGAAGGTGTACGCCGTCTGCGCAAGTTACCCGGCGGCGTCACCAAGATCAGTTCCCTGGAAAAACTCCCGCTTTAATTGAATTCCCGTGAACCTTTTACACTGATCAGGCTGGCTACCCATGGCCTGTACCGCAGCGGGGCAGGCCTGGCATCAGCAGCAGCCGGCAAACGCGCATGAACCGGTGAGACCGGAAATGCACGGTTACCGGGATGGCACAGGCCCGAGGACCGCAGGGGTCGGCTGTCAACGCCCGAATGGGCACCCCGGCACCCCCGAAACACGCCTCTTTCGCAACAAATAACGTTTACTTTTAGCAGCTTGCCCAGGCACAACCCGTACCGCCCCCTGCCCTCCCGGCCGCCCTCAAATGGCATCAGAAACCGGCTCAAGACCACCCGCCATATGCCGATAACTGTTTCATCGATTACACCTCGTAACCTGACAAGATCCAGGATTATAACAATGAGCAATATGCACCCTGTTGCAGACGCTACCGACAGCAAGGCAGACACTGAATTTATGAAATGCGTCAGTACCGCGAACCTGGTGAGGGGGATGTACGTCCATGAACTCGACCGCCCCTGGGTAGAAACCCCGTTTCTTTTCCAGGGCTTCATGTTGCAGGAGCAGCGCGAGATCGAGATCCTGCAGGAATTGTGCGAGTACGTTTATATCAACGTGGAACTCGGTCACGATACCCCGCATGTCTACAAGATCCCGCCTCCCCGCGTCAGGGTGAACATGGAGGACCTGGTACGTGTCTCCAGCCTTCCACATACCAGGACCAGGTATGAAGACATCATCACCGTGGAGGATGAACTGGAGCGGGCCAGAACAAGCCATGAAAAATCTCAAAACCTGGTTCAGGACCTGTTCAGTGACATCCGCAACAAGGCGACACTCAATGTCCCGGCTGTCAGGGCGGCCGTTGACGAAATCACCGACAGCGTCCTGCGCAACCCCGATGCCTTCATGCTGTTACGCCAATTGAAGGCCAAGGACACCTACAGTTATTCCCATGCCATCGATTCCTGCGCACTGGCGGCCTCGTTCTGCCGCCATCTCGGTTACCCCAAAGAAGAACTCAAGGATGTGGCCATGGGCACCCTGCTGCTGGATATTGGCAAGCTCAGGGTTCCTGAGGAAATCCTCGAAAAAAATGGCCCCTTGACGGAAGAAGAATTCAGGTTGATGCAGGAACACGTTACTTTCGGAGCGGAAATACTGACAGAAGCTGGAAATGTCTCCCCTACAGCGATGGCGATGGTCGCAAGCCATCATGAGCGTCTCAATGGCATGGGGTACCCGCAAAAACTCGAGGACACGGCCATTCCCGTGTGCGGCCGGATCGCCGCTATCGTCGACAGCTATGACGCCATGACCAGTGATCGACCCCACAAGAAGGCCCTTTCCGCGCATGACGCGATTCGTGAGCTCTACAAGTGGCGCGGCACCGACTTCCAGGAGGACCTGGTAGAGCAGTTCATCCAGTGCCAGGGTATCTATCCGACCGGCACCCTGGTTGAACTGAGTTCCGGGCAGGTCGCGATTGTCATGTCCCAGAACCGCATTCGGCGTCTCAGCCCGAAGTTGCTGCTGATACTGAACGCTGACAAGGAGCCCTACGAGAAGCCGCAAATTCTCGACCTGATGAAACATGAAGAAAAGAGCCTGGGTGAACGGCTTACCATTGTCCATGCCCTGGACCCTGAAGACTTCGATTTCGATCCAGGCGACTACTATCTCTAGGACTTTTGTCCAGAGATCATCCTCGCAGAATCGGCAAGCGCAGACTCATGGACACATTCGCAGCTATGGCGGGGCGTGCAGAATTTTTCTCCCGTCTTGACAGCGAGATTCAAAAGCATAAACAAAAAGACGCCGCCCTCGCAGTCGTCCTGCTGAACATAAAGGGCTTCAGGACGATCAACTCCGTTTACGGCTACAGTATTGCAGACCAGGTCCTGCAGCAGATCGCCGAACGCATACAGTCCATCAAGCGAGACAATGACATTAGCGGACGCGTTGGTCTCGACGAGTTCGCACTGCTGTTACCGGAACTGAAGACTCCCCACCTTGCCGAGCTGGCCGCCAACAAGCTGATTTCAGAACTCGATGAAATCACCCTCGATGACGGACGTTCCGTTGATGTCAGGATACATATCGGTATCGCATTATTTCCCGAACACGGCGACAGCAGCGATGCACTACTGCTGCAGGCAGACATGGCCTTGCATTCGGCACGCGCAAGCTACCAGTCTTACAAGCTGGCCAAGGACAGCACGGAAACAGAAATCTCATCATTGATACTTGTCCCTGAACTCGAACGTGCCATCAGGAACAACGAGTTCGAACTCTACTACCAGCCGAAGGTCGACCTGAAAAACCATCGCCTGATCGGCGCCGAAGCATTGATGCGCTGGAACAGTCCCGAGCGCGGATTCATCGGTCCGAATGAGTTCATCACACTGGCGGAAGAGAATGGCCTGATCTTTCCCATGACATTGTGGAGCCTCAACACCGCCTTGCGTCAGGGTATTGAAATCAGGCAGCTGTGGCCTGAATTCAGGGTCGCGGTAAACCTGTCCGCTACCACCCTGACTGAAATCGAGCTGGTGGAACTGGTAAAGCGCGCGCTGCGGACCTGGGATACCGCAGCCGATGAACTCATGATCGAGGTCACTGAAAGTGCGATCATGAAAGACCCGGAAGCCAGCATCGAGACCCTGCATGGCTTGCGTGAACTCGGTGTCAAGCTATCGATTGATGATTTCGGCACCGGCTACTCATCATTCGGTTACCTGAAAAACCTCCCGGTACACGAGCTGAAAATCGATCAGTCCTTCGTCATGGGGATGGCGACAGACGTCAACGACGGCCGTATTGTCCAGACCATGATCAACCTCGGGGAAAACTTCGAACTCAGCGTGATCGCGGAAGGCATCGAAAACGAGCAGGTATTACAGCAGCTGATCGGCATGGGCTGCCACCATGGCCAGGGATACCATATCGGCAAGCCGATGCCCCGCGAGAAGTTTATCCGCTGGATTCTGATGTCCGAATGGACCCGGCCCGCGCTGGCCGAGCCTGTGAAATAAGCCACCCGGGTCCGGTACACACCGTTTCGGTTCACCCCGCCTCCATAAAGGCAGTTTCCTAATCCACCGCCCCGGTGGCCACATCGCCCGCTGCCGGTTCCGCGGCGAATCCGGCCAGCTGCTTGATATCCTCGATAACCATGTAAAGACAGGGTGTCAGCAGCAGGATGATGGCGGTGCCGAAGAGAATGCCGTAGCCCAGGGAAAGTGCCATGGGGATCAGGAATCGCGCCTGTCGCGAGGTCTCGAAGATCATCGGTGCAAGGCCGCCGAAGGTCGTCAGTGTCGTCAACAGGATGGGGCGGAAGCGGCGGATGCCGGCCTGGTGAATGGCATGAAAGGCATCCAGGCCTTCCAGCCGCTGCTTGTTGGCGTAGTGGATCATCACCAGCGAGTCGTTGATCAGCACCCCGCCGAGCGCAATGATGCCCATGATGGAAATGATCGACAGGCTGTAACCCATCAGCAGGTGGCCGAGGATCGCCCCCACCACCCCGAAGGGTATCGCCATCATAATGATCAGCGGCTGGATATAGCTGCGAAACGGAATCGCCAGCAGGAAGTAGATGATGATCAGCGAGATGGTCACCGAGGAGAAAAAACTCTGCATTGCATCGCGCATGTGGGCCTGGCGGCCCTCGAAGGAATAGCTGATGCCCGGATAGTCGGCGACCAGACGGGGCAGGAGTTCGGACTGCACGCTGGCGAGTATCCGGCTGGTGTCGCTGATGGGTTCCACGTTGGCGGTGACGGTCACGGTGCGGCGTGCGTCACGGCGGTTGATCTCTGTATAGGCGCGGCCACGCTCGACGCTGGCGACCTCGTACAGGGGTACCTCGCCGCCGCCGGGGAGCATCAGGATCAGGTTTTCAACGTTGGCCTCGCTGCGGCGTTCCTGCCCGGGCAGTCGCGCTTTGACAGTTACCTCGTTACGACCGCGTTGTTGCTTCAGGGCCTCGGCACCGTAGAAGGCGGCACGCACCTGTCGGGCGATTTCCGCGGAACTGAGTCCCAGGCTGCGTGCCTCGGTCGTGGGATGGAAGTCGAGCTGCACCTTGCCGGGTGCAAAACCGTTATCCACATCCTTGGCGCTGCTGAATTCTTCCAGCCCGGCGGCCAGCGCACCGGCGGCGTTCTCCAGCGCGTTAATGTCGTGATGGCTGAGCTCGATGCTCACCGAAGCACCTCTGCCGGGACCGCCCGAGTCAGACGCGAAGCGCAATTTTTCCAGCCCGGGGATTTCTCCGCTCTGTTTGCGCCACAGGCCGGTTACCTGCTGCGTCGAGAGCGGCCGCTGGCCGGCCGGCTGCAGATAGGCGCGCACCTCAACACTGTTCTCGCGCACCAGCGCATAAATTCCCGCACCGAGTTGTTCGCCGCCGTTGGCGTCAATCACAGCACTCGCCGCACTCACCAGGCGATCACGCACAATGCGGGCATCCCGGGGTGGGCTGCCGACCGGCAGGGTAGCCGTTGCCAGGGCATAATCGCTCTCCACCTTTGGCATGAGAATGAAGCCCATCCGCCCGCTCAAGGGCAGCGCAAGCACCAGCAGCAGCACGGCGACCATCAATGCCACGGTCAGGTAGCGGTAACGGATCGCGGCATCCAGTACCGGCCCGTACACATCCACGATGAAGTGGCGGAACCCGAGTGAGAAGGACTGTTGCCTGGCGTGCAAGCGTGCCCCCAGCTTGCTCTTGGACTGACTGCGCACATGCCCCAGGTGCGCAGGCAGGATAAACAGCGCCTCGACCCATGAAATCGCAAAGGCCGTCATAACGACCACCGGTATGACCGCCCAGATTTTGCCGAAGCCGCCGGGCACCAGCATCAACGGCAGGAAAGCAACCATGTTGGTGAGGATGGAAAACGAGATGGGCACGGCGATGTCATGGGCACCGCGGATAGCGGCCTGCAGATTGCCCATGCCGCGCTGGCGGTATTCATAAATGTTCTCGCCCGCGACAATGGCATCGTCCACCACGATGCCCAGCGCAAGAATAAACGCAAACAGCGACACCATGTTGAGGGAGGCGCCCAGAACCGGCAGGAACAACAGGGTACCCAGGAAGGCCGTGGGAATGCCCACCGTCACCCAGAAGGCAAGTTTGAATTCGAGAAACACACTGAGCAGCGCCAGCACCAGCACCAGGCCGATGAAGCCGTTTTTAAGTAACAACTGTACGCGTTGCTGGTAGATTTCCGAGTCGTCGTCCTCGATGACCGCGGTAATCGCCGGCGGCAATTCCGCCATGATTCCGGGCAGGGCCTCGCGCGTCGCCCCGGAAACACTGGCCGGCGTCTGGTCGCCGACGCGGTACACCCTGATACCGACGGCGCGTTGGCCATTGTACGTGGCGAAGGTGTCGCTCTGTGCGAACCCCTCCTTGATGCTGGCCAGGTCCCCGAGCCGCACTACCGCACCTTTGGCATCGACGATGACGGGAATCCCGCTGAATTCATCAGCCCATTCGCGGCGCTCCTGCACCCGCAACAGGATTTCGCCTGCGCGGGTTTCCACGGAGCCGCCGGAACGGTCGAGGGCGGCCTGTTCCACGGTGCGAGCCACATCTTCGAGGGTCAGCCCGTATTCACGCAAGCGTGCCTGGGGAATCTCCAGGTGAATTTCCAGGTCGCGCACGCCTTCCAGTTCCACCTGGGTAATTCCCGACTGCTGCAACAGCCGGTCGCGCACCTGTTCGGCGGCCTGGCGCAGGTTCCATTCGTCTACCTCGCCGTAGAGTTGCAGATCGAGCACACTGCGACGCCGGGTGTCCATGCTGATACGGGGTTCCTCTGCATCGTCCGGGAAGGTATCCACGCGGTCCACGGCCTGCTGGATATCCTGGTAGAGCTTGCCATGGTCAGCGCCGGCCTCGAGCTCAATCACGATGGATGCACTGCCCTCCGCCGCGGTAGCCTGCATCTCCTCGATCCCGTCCAGATCGCGCAGCTCTTCCTCGATAGCGAGGATGACGCCCTCCTCCACCTCTTGCGGACTCGCGCCCGGCAAGGCAACGCGAATGGTGACGGAATCCAGTTCAAATTCGGGGAAGACTTCCTGCTTGATCTTGGTACTCATGAAGAGTCCACCGATAATCAGGACGAGCATGAGCAGGTTGGGCGCCACCCGGTGATGGGTCATCCAGGCCAGGGGGCCGTGCTGCCTGTCAATCCGCTCAGTCATTCGCAGCGGCCCCACGCGTGCCGGGATTTCCCGGTTTTGCCATACTCGCATCCATGCCGGCGTCCACGCGCAAGGGCATGCCCGCCGCGACAGCGGCAATTTTAGTGCGCACGATGCGCTCGCCGTCGGCCACTCCCCCGGTAACGAACACCGCGTCGCCGCTGCGATAGGCAATTTCGACGTCACGTATTTCAAGCTGATCATCAGCGTTCATGATCCACACACGATCACCGTCGCGCAGCCATTCACGTTCCAGCGCCAGCGCCCCGGGCAGGGTTCGCCCTGTAATCTCCGCGCGCAGATAGGCACCGATCAACAGTCGCGGCGCGCCGGCATTTTCCGCTCGAATGGCCAGCGGGTCGTCAACTGCCACCAGCACCCGTGCCATGCGTCCCGCATCACCCACCTCACCCAGCAGGCGAATAACGCGGCCGCTGCGATACTGGCCGGGGCCCCAGACGGCATCCTGGTAGAGCGTCACCGCGGCACCCTCGCCATTATCGATGCCCGGCAGCGTGATCCATTTCAACTGGCTGCCGGGAACGGACAGCTCCACCCGGTACACATCGGTACCCACCAGGGTCGCAATTTCACTCTGGCTGGTGAGCCGTGTGCCAAGGTCGACTGATTCCGACATCACCAGGGCATCGAAGGGTGCCATGATGATTGTGCGCGAGAGCGCAAGGTGCGCGTCGTCCAGGGCCGCTTTCGCCGCCGCCACCGACGCCCGGGCCATGGCAAGTTGTGGTTGACGCAGTACCAGGCTGCTTTCCTGGTCGGTGAGCACCTCACCCAGGATCTCGTTTTCACGCCGGGCGATGGTCTGGTTACCCTGTTCGATTGCCAGTTCGGCCCTGGCCCTGGCCAGGTCGCTTTCGCGCTGCTGCACGGCAAGCCTGTAGTCAGCCGCATCGATGCGCAGCAGGCGCTTACCCGCCTCAAAGTATCCGCCAGGTACCAGCTGCGGGCTGATTTCCACCACCTCGCCATCCACCTGTGGCCGCAGGGTCACCTGCTGCGCAGGCTGCACGGTTCCCATTGCCGGAATCGAGACCTGTTGATCGCCGTAACTGACGGTGACGGTTTCAACCAGTCGCGCCAGTTGCGGCCGGGGGGTACGTTCGGCACGGGGCGCGCTTTTCATCATGACCATAAAAAGGATGATGGCCAGCAACAGCACGCCGACGGGCAGCAGGAAACCTGAGCCTGTGCGCATAACGCGCAGCAGCACATTGTCATGTTCTGTTCTCATGTCAGACACCCGCCTCCACCAGCCGCCGCGGTTGCGGGCGTTGCAAATCCCAGCCACCCGCCAGGGCGCGTGCCAGGTTGATACGAAAATCCAGCAACTCGCGCCGCGCGGTCAACAGGCGACGCGCCAGGTCCTGCTGGTTGACCAGGGTGTCGAGGATATCGAGATAATCCGTGGCGCCCTGGATGTAACGATCGCGCAGGCGCAGGATCACTTCATCCGCCAGCTGCAGGCGGCGTTCCAGGCTCGCGATTAATTTATGCTGCCCGGTCTCCTGCGCCAGTGCATCTTCGACGTCCTGCAAGGCCAGCAGCACGGTATTCTCGTAGGCATTCAGCTGCTCCGATACAGCGGCACGGTTGCGGTCCACTTCCGCCACCCGGCGACCGGCATCGAACAGCGGAACAGCAAACCGGGCGGCCAGGCTGGCAAGCCAGGTGGAGAACAGGTCGCCCGGGGTCGTCGCCATGGAGTTGATGCCGGCTGTTAAATCAATGCGCGGATAGCGATCCGCAATGGCGGCTGCCAGGCGCGCATCAGCTGCATATACCCGGTAGAAGGCCTCGCGAATGTCCGGGCGGCGTTCAATCAATTCAAGCGGCAGCCCTGTATTCGGCAAGACCGGCAAGGCATCCAGTGTCTCACGGGCGGAGAAGATCATGCTGCCGGGCGCCTTGCCCAGCAACACCGCCAGCTGATGTTCCAGCACCATGATTTGTGCGCGCACGTCTTCGCTGTCACCGAGCGTCTGCTCCACCAGTTGACGCTGGCGCAGCACATCTGCGGCCTGCGCCTGCCCCATGCGAAAACGCAGGGTAACAAGTTCCTCCACCCGTTCATTATAGGCGGCCTGTTGCGCCAGCAACGCGAGCTGTCCGCGCTGTTCCACCAGCTGGTACCAGCTGCCGGCCACCTCGGCGGACAGGGAAATGGCAGCGGTGTCCAGCGCCGCCGCAACAGCCCGGGCATCAAGCTGCGCAGCCTGAGCGGTCGAGCGTACCCGGCCCCAGAGATCCACTTCATAGGAGGCCGCCACGCCTGTTGCATAGTCCCTGGTGGTGGCGATATCTTCACCTCGCACCTGCTCTGCCGAGCCGTCCAGGTCGACGGCGGGCAGGCGCGCTGCCCCGTCACGGCGGGCGATGGCATCGGCCTGGGCAAGGCGGTCCCAGGTGGCGCGCAGGGAAAGATTGTCACGCAGCGCGGTGTCCATAAGGGTGTTCAGGTCGTCGTCGGCAAACAGTTCCCACCAGTTATCCGCCAGTGGTAATTCTCCTGACCTGGAAAATGCCCCGGGCAAAGGGGTTTCAATCGCGATGCGCTGATTCGCTGTCGCGCATGCCGTCAGCAACAACACCAGGCACAGGCCGGCGCAACGGGACACAACGGGAAAATATGTTCTCACCATTCTTCTGATTCCACTCGATTCTTTCTTATGAACCTGCATGAAACGATTAGTTTCATTTGCAGGCTTCCAGCGCCCTGGCCGCTTGCCCGGCCATTTTTTACCTGCCTGCATGATAGCCATGGTGACATACTATCCCGGCCAACCTGAACGCGTCTTCATCACCGGCCGGGGACGGGCCGCTAAAAATCTCAGCCAGGGCAATGGCATAATTGCATGCATGAACGACTAAAGAGATAATGCCAGGGCATAATTCCTCTTTTCCCGGACGGAATATACAGCTTTTCTGATGAGTGATGCGCGCCATTCTGCCTGGCATGCAGCGTTACATATAAGGCATGAAAACATATAAACAACACCTGTGGATTGAAAGAAAATACCCCCGCATTGAAACCGGGATTCACTGCGTCGTGGGTCTTCCGGGTGGTGAACTTTCAACTGCTTACATACGCGACTTGTCCGAGGACGGGCTGAAATTCTCCTGTGGCCGTCATATGATTTATGACATCCTCCCTGAAGACATGAGAACACCCGACCATGTAACGGGTGTTATGGTCGAAATACATTTCGAGTTGCCGCGACCGGACCTCGCAGCGCTCGCGGTGAAATGTAACGCAAGCCTGGTACACTTTGTACGCCTTGCCCAGGACGATTTTCACGTGGGTGTAAAATTCATCCACATGGACAAGACCACCCGCAAGGGACTGCAGGCGTATCTGCAATCAGTCCTTGAAAAGCGGCCCTCTTGAAACGGGAACCGCACGGCGCACAAGCCGACAGGTGCCGGTGATCCAGGCCGCGGGATGTGTGGCCACCTCCAGGAGCCCGCAAGCCCCTCCGCGTACTTTATATATTCGATAACCCGGGCCACAACCGCCGCCTCACCCGTCATTGATGGCCTTTTTGCAGCCGGAGATCAACACCGTGGCATTCGGGCGATAAAAAGATACCTGCCCCCACTTGAAATATCCTGCGACGCCCCTATCTAGAGACTATGTCAATGGTGACAATCAATTTATTCAAGGAGGCAGCATCATGTCTTTAGTCCATTACAAACCCGCTAACCTGTTTCAGCAGTTTGATAACGAACTGAACCGGTACTTTTCCAACACCCGTGCCGAGGCGGCAAACCAGGCACATGACTGGACTCCCGCCGTGGATATACGCGAGGAGGAAAACCGCTATGTCCTGGCAGCGGATATCCCGGGCGTTGCGCGCGAGAATATCGACATCTCGCTCGAAGACAGTGTCCTGACCGTGAAGGGCGAACGCACCATCGATAGCGGGGAAAACGCTGAAACCTATCGCCGCAGGGAACGCAGCCATGGCAGCTTCGTCAGACAGTTCACCCTTCCGGATACTGTCAACGCAGAGGCCATCAGTGCAACTGTGACGGATGGCGTGCTTGAAATCGGCATTCCGAAACAGGAAAAGCCTGAACCCAGGAAGATTACTGTCAGGTAACACCCTTGTGTACCGGCAGGCCGGCTTCGCATGAGGCCGGCCTGGCCCGCTTTCATGCTGAAATTCCCCCGGTGCCTGAACAATGAAGCAGTACTCTGAAGCCTGCGAACAAAACAGGACGCCTATCCTCGGCATTATTCGCGATGAGTTTGCAGACTCCCGCCGAGTGCTCGAAATCGGCAGCGGCACCGGGCAACATGCCGTTTATTTCTCCAGTCAACTCCCCCACCTGACCTGGCAAACAAGTGACATGGCATGCAACCATGCCAGCATCAGTGCATGGCGGGCTGAGGCCGCCCTGGATAATGTGCTGCCACCGCTGTCACTCGATGTCACCCGGGGTCCGTGGCCGGAAACCGTTTACGACGGAATATTCAGCGCCAATACCGCGCACATCATGGCCTGGTCTGCGGTCGAGGATATGTTCCGCGGTATCGGCAGGCTGCTGGCTGGTGGTGGAAGCTTCTGCCTGTACGGGCCATTTAACTACCAGGGGCACTTCACCAGCGCCAGTAATGAGCGTTTTGAACACTGGCTAAAGGACCGCGATCCCTTGAGTGGGCTGCGTAATTTCGAGGACCTCGATGCGCTTGCCGGCGTCAATGGTATGCACCTGAAGGCAGACCACGAGATGCCGGTCAATAATCGTTTGCTGGTGTGGGTGAAAGCATGCAGCGTGCAATTATGGGTACGTCGGCCCTTACCACCTACGGGCGTGGCCCGCGCGAAAGCACCGGCATACCCGCTCCCGCAGGATGACCGAGGTCCCATCGGGTTAAGATCCGGACATTGCAAGCGCTTCGCAAGTCCGTGCATTTGCGTACAGGTTGCGGCTATGTCTTGTGTCGCATGAACAGGGTACTGGTGTCTGCATGAAGATGCCGGCCCTGTTACTGACAACAGGGCCGGCGAAAGAGGAAACCACACGGATGTCGGGGTCGGTGCCTTCAACCGTCAAGGTCAGTTATCAAGATGTGCAATAACCCAGGGAGCGGCAAAAAGGGAAACCGTGATTGCAATCAGGTAATCCCTGCCGTTCTGAATGTACTCCAGAAAGCCCAGGCTCGGGTCACCCATAAAAAAAACCACTGCCAGAATTACGAACCATTTGTGCATGTCGATCACCTGCATTTGTGTTTCATTGGTGATTATCTTATCGGCAGTGCCCGCTGATTCGCCGTGAACTGGTACACAGACGGGTGTGATGTGGATCACAAACAGGGTAAATAATGCTCGAAAACCGGGTTTTTCAGCCTGGAACCAGGCGCCCGGGTGCTGACTGTGACTAGCGGCGCCCCGGGGGGCTGGTTACCTGGACACCGGGATCGTTGCCGGATTCGCCGTCCTGGCGCCGGGCAACCTGCTGGATACTGCCCTCATCCATCAGGTCCTGAATGCTGATGCCATCAAGAAAGCCGTGAATTTGCTGGCTGAGCTCAACCCATAACTCGTGTGCCAGACATTGTTCGCCATCCCTGCAATCTCCCTCGTTGGCACATCCCGTGGCGACAATTTCATCAACGGCTGAAATCACATCCGCGACTGCAATCTGCCCGGGTGGCCGCTGCAGGACGTAGCCTCCCCCCGGACCACGCGTACTGCTTACAATCTGTTGCTTGCGCAAACGGGTAAACAGCTGCTCCAGGTAGGACAGTGAAATATCCTGACGTTTTGAAATTTCAGACAGCGAAACCGGGCCCGCTCCCGAATGAAAAGCCAGATCGAGTATCGCGGTTACGGCGTAACGCCCTTTACTTGTCAGTTTCAAAATTTTATATCCGCATAACGTTGCTGCGCCAATCTGTCACATGCAGTATGGCAGGTCAAGAATCAGGGGACTCACCTGTCCTGTACCTGACGGTACCTGTGTCGAGCTCCTCTATTCCCTCATCTTCTGTATGCTTTAATTCGCATGAATCGATATCGGGTAAATCGAGATCACCAACTTCCGCACCCATGTCTTTTAAGCCCTTGCACATTTCCTCCATGCGTTTGTCCATGACATGGATATGGTCGAGGATGCCGTTCACTGCCGTGGCAACCGGATCCGGCATGTCACTGGTGGCGCCATAGGCATCGAATCCCATTTTCTTCGCAATCGCCTGGCGCTTTTCATCAACCGGCACAGGCCCGGCCGGCTTTGCCGCGGTGACGAGGCGACCCGGTACACCGACCACGGTTGATCCGGCTGCAACGCTGTTGAGGACAACGGCGTTGGACCCGATACGTGAATTATCACCGATGTGAATCGGCCCCAGCACCTTGGCACCTGCGCCGATGACCACGTTGTTTCCCAGTGTTGGATGGCGCTTGCCCTTGTCCCAGCTGGTACCGCCCAGGGTAACCCCGTGATACAGCGTGCAGTCGTCGCCGATCTCGGTCGTCTCCCCGATCACCACACCCATGCCATGATCGATAAAAAACCGCCGCCCGATTACCGCACCCGGATGAATTTCAATACCCGTATACCAGCGCGGGATATTGGACAAAAAACGTGCAAGCCAGTTGAACCCGTGTATCCACAGGGCATGATTGAGGCGATGAAACAACACGGCATGTATACCCGGGTAGGTCGTCAATACGTCCAGGGAATTACGTGCAGCCGGGTCACGCTCGAATACCGAGCGTACATCTTCACGGATTCTGTCAAACATAGTCTTTTACTTGCATCAAGTCAGGATACATGTGCAGATACCATCCAGCATCGAATAAAACTGTTTCCGGCATTAATGCTGCGCCGCACTACAGTGTATGCCAAGGTGGTCTGCATGGACAGGATAACCGGTCAGCCGTTCTGTTTACCGCCCTGCCCGGCCGCCGTGAGGATGCCGCGCAGAATATTCACTTCATTCGCATCAGGACGCGCGCGGTTGTATAAACGGCGCAAGCGGCGCATCAGCATGCGCGGATTGGATCGATCGAGAAAATCAAGCGCAACCAGCGTCTCTTCGAGATGCCGGTAGAACCGCTCCATTTCATCGGCCGCAACCGGTACATGTTCGGGCGGGGCTTGCAGGGCAGATTCGCCGGCATGGGCCTTGAATATTTCGTAGCAGATAATCTGTACCGCGGCCGCCAGGTTCAGGGAACTGTAGGCCGGACTTGTCGGGATCTGCACCAGGTAATTACAGCGGTCAATCTCCGGGTTGCTCAGCCCCGCGCGCTCACAACCGAACAGCAGCGCCACCTCGGCTGTTTCACTTTCCGTACGCAGCATTGCTGCACACTCGCCCGGGTCGACCAGCGGGACCGGGATACTGCGTGAGCGCGCACTGGCGCCAACCACGAAACGGCAACCCTGCAACGCCTCGTCTACATCTTCATAAACAGGTGCATTTGCCAGCACATCATTTGCACCGGAGGAGCGCGCGGTTGCTTCCGCATCAGGGTAGCGTGCCGGTTTGACGAGAGATAACCGCGTCAGACCCATGGTCTTCATGGCCCGTGCAGCCGCGCCGATATTTCCCGGGTGGCTGGTGTTTACCAGCACCACGCGAATGCTGCCTAACATGGCGGCAGCACCCCGCAGGCAATCATGGCCGGTTGCTTACGCAAAAGCGTGCCAGCTCATCCAGTACCTGGCCAAGCAGCCGGTTCGCCGCGACGACACCGCCATAGGCGTTATCCGTATCCGCCTGCGCGGTTCGATCGACAAGCCAGGTGGCAATGACCCTGCCCTTGTCAAGATCAATGAGCTGTGCGCGCATGGTAATGTGCATTTCGCTGGGTTGCTTCCTGAAATCCTGGTGGAAACGAACCAGCTCTGTATCGAGCCGCATATCCGCGGCAAGCGAACCCGGTGTCGCATACAAGGCGTGAAACTGGCCGCTCGCCTGCACGGCATCCGCCAGCAAGGGGGCAAGCATGCGCGCCGGGGTATCTGCCCAGCGACTGCGGGTGTAATAGCGCAAGCCATAATCTTCCCGCATATAGGCAATGCGCGGGGTGTCATAACCACCGTGCGCCCTGGGGACGGCAATCAGGATCACCGGGGCGTCCTTCGGGATCTGCCGGGTTACCTGCGGGGTGGATGTATACTCAAGCAGATACTGGTCGATGCCGACCGGTGCGGGCTTCGGCAATATCGAGCAGCCGGTCAGCAAGCCGGTAATTGCGAGAAAACAGAGCAGGCCTCTCATTACTGTCATCGTTTATTCCCCCGGTCCCGGAACTTCGAGAGTACGCCCGTAGAGCAGCACGCGCGGGTCTTCCTCGAGCTTCTGGCCAAGACCCTGCATGGTATCCGCCAGCCGGCGCAGTTCGCCGATGAGCGCCGCGAATTCCGGCAGGGTCTGCTGGCTGAATTGTTGCACGCCCGCGCCGCTGCTGCCGATATAACGGTTGATGTTTTCACTGGTCACGGCCACCTTCCTGGCCATCTGCTCGAATTCCCGGGCGGTTACATCGATCTGTTCCAGCAGCCCCGGCATACGAGCCATGCCCGTCCCGAGGTCATCCCTGTTACCGGCCAACTCGGCCGTGATATCCCTGATATTTCGAATGGTCTGTTTGATCGCCTGCCTTTCTTCTTCATCAAGCAACTCCGTGATGCCTTTGGTCAGTACATTCAGGTTTTTAATCAGGTCACTGCCTGATTCATCAAGCCTGGAAAAAAAAGACGGGCCGCTCTTTATGACCGGGTAAATCTGGTCAGCTTCCGCTTCCAGGGATGGTGAAGCCAGACTTCCCCCGGTCAGGTCGATGAAGGCAACACCGGTCAGGCCCTGCACGGTGAGCAACGCGACAGTATCCTGCCTGATAGGAACATTGGACTTTATATCAAGCGTGAGTTGCACCTGGTCCGGCACCAGCGGGTTCAGTTCGATCTCCCGCACCTTGCCGATTTCCACGCCACGATACTTAACCGGCGCATCCCGGTAGAGACCCGATACCGATTCATCCACAAACACGTGATAACGGGTGAAATTTCCGGAAAATTCGCCGACCGCCAGCCACAGGCTGATCGCCAGAAAGGCAGCTCCCAGCAGGATGACAAACAATCCGACCACTGCGTAATTTACTTTCCTTTCCATTTGCGCTCCTGCGCATTACGGGCACGCGGGCCTTGAAAATATTCGCGGATATGCGGTTCCGTTGATGAAGACAACACCTGCATGGAGTCGACTCCCTGGAGTTTACCACCACCAAGCACCGCAACCCGATCTGCAACCGTCCACAGGGAATCAAGGTCATGAGTTACCATCACGATGGTCAGTCCGAGCAGGTCCTTGAGCTTCAGAACCAGCTCGTCAAAAGAACCGGCGCTGTTGGGATCGAGCCCGGAAGTCGGTTCATCGAGGAACAGCAGCTCCGGATCCAGCACCATCGCCCGCGCCAGCGCAGCCCGCTTGATCATGCCACCACTCAGCTCACTCGGATAGAGCGGGCCGGCCTCAGGCTGCAGACCGGCCTGGACTATCTTCACGCGCGCCAGTGAATCGATCACGCTTTTATCGAGATGCGTATGTTCGCGCAACGGGAAACCGACATTCTCCAGTACGGTCAGGCTGCTGAACAAGGCCCCCTGCTGAAACAGCACACCGATCCGGCTGCGCAGCTGCTGCGCCATATGCCCGGATATTCCGGTAATCGAGGTGCCGAACAGGCGGATGGAGCCTGCGTTCATTTGATGCAGCATGATCATTTCGCGCAACAAGACGGTCTTGCCGCTGCCGCTGCCCCCCACCAGCGCCAGTACCTCGCCGCGATAGACATCGAGATCGATACCGTCATGGATAACGCGGGGGCCGAACGCGGTCCGGAGTCCGCGAATACTGATGACCGCATCACTGGAATCTGCAGTCTCCGCAACCGGTCCTCCCGACTGACCTGGCGCCATTGCCGCTACACTCCAATGATGCTGAAGAGCACCGAAAACAACGCGTCGGTTACAATCACCAGGAACATCGACTGCACAACACTGATAGTCGTACGCCTGCCGACGCTCTCCGCACTACCCATCACGCGAAACCCCTGGTAACAGCCGACAATGGCGATAATCGCCGCGAACACGGGCGTCTTGCAAAGGCCGAGCATGAAGGTTGTATAGGTGATCGCCTCTTCAAGCCGTCCTATAAAGGCGCCAAATCCAAGTCCAAGCTGCGCGTTTGCCATCACCATGCCACCGAACACGGAAAGTATATCGGCATACACCGCGGCCAGCGGCATAACCAGCAACAGCCCCAGCAACTTGGGCAATACCAGCATCTCGATCGGCGATATGCCGATCGTCTGCAGGGCATCGACCTCTTCGCGCACCTTCATGGTACCTATCTGCGCGGTAAACGCCGACCCGGTGCGTCCACAGACAAGAATGGCAGTAAGAAAGGGAGCGAGTTCGCGCAACATTGAATAACCGACCATGTCGGCTATATAAATATTCGCACCGTACAGCTTCAGCTGCACGGCGCCCAGGTAGGCAAACACCACACCCATCAGGAATGACAGCAGCCCGATGATCGGCAGCGCCTTGACACCGGTTTCATGGACCTCGGAGAATATTTCCTGCCAGCGAATCTTGCCCGGCCTGCGCAGGGCGCTGAACAGCGACACCATGGTCTCGCCGAAAAACGCGAGGAAACGGACAAGGTCAGCGGCCACTGCCCGCCCTTTCTCCCCGGCAGTTGCCGCCCTGCGCGGCGCGGCAGCGTGATCGGCTTCGCGGCTTGCAGCGGATACAAATTCGATCAGGCGGTCCTGCTCCGGAGCAAGTCCCTCAAAACGCACTTGCCGGCCGGCAGCCTGCAGATGCCGCCTGATTTGCAGCAACAACCAGGCACCCGCCGTATCCAGCGAGGAAATCCCGCCCGCATCGATGCGCACGGCAATCGCCTTCGGCATCAGCAGGGTGTCGAGCGAGTTACTCAGGGGGGCGATGGTATTGACGGTCCAGCGGCTGTTACAGACCAGCGCATCCGCCTCCAGCGTAATACGCGCAGCCTGGTTGTCAGGATCATCCATATGCGAAGTGTCGGAGATGCGCCGCCCGGTTACAAGCCATGCAGGCCGATTCAGGCCGATTCGAACGGAAAAGCGATGACATCACGCAGGCTGTCGGCGCCGGCAGCAAGCATCAGCAGGCGATCCAGGCCCAGCGCGACACCTGCACAGTTCGGCAGCCCGGCTTCAAGCGCGGCGAGAAAATTTTCATCGATCCTGACAGGATCGGCGCCTGCCAGTTCACGCCGCCTCGATTCCAGTTCGAGCCGGCGGCGCTGTTCACCGGCATCAGCAAGCTCATGAAATCCGTTTGCCAGTTCCACGCCATCGAGGTAGACCTCGAAACGCGCCGCCACCGGGGGGGTGCCGGGACGCAGACGCGCCAGCGCCGCCTGGCTCGCTGGATAATCACGCACGAACACCAGCCCCGGTCCGAGCCGGGGTTCGATGATGTGCGTCATCGTCAGGTCCAGCCAGGCATCGAGGCCGGCAGCGGTCATGCCAACGGGATCAATGTTGTAGCCGGATTGCAGCAATGAGCCGAGTTCGGCTTCTGTAACAGTGGTGACATCGATACCGGCAAATTCCAGGAACAGTTCCCGGTAACTCCAGTGATAGACAGACTCGACCGGCGCAATGCCGGAGAGAATCCCGGTGAGCAGTTTTTCAACCTCGTCCATCAGGTCGAAATGGTCAAAGCCTGTCCGGTACCACTCCAGAAGGGTGAATTCAGGGTTATGCCGCTTGCCGGATTCGCCGTCACGAAACACCTTGCAGATTTGATAAATCGATCCGACTCCCGCCGCCAGCAATCGTTTCATCGGGTATTCCGGCGAGGTATGCAGGTAGAAGGTATCAGCGGAGGCCGGCCCGGGACCATGGAAACGGGTCTTGAAGCTTGCCAGGGAAGGATCCGTGGTCGCGGCGCGGGAAAGTGCCGGCGTATCGACTTCGAGGATGTCGCGCTCTGCAAAAAAGCGCCTGATACGGGCAAGCAACAGTGCCCTGAGCCTGATGTTCTCGAGCGAGGCCGCCGGCCTCCATGAATCGTCAGTCGGCAAGTTACTCTTTTGCCCGCCCGACATACTCCCCGGTGCGGGTATCGATTTTCAGCGTCTCGCCAATATTAATAAACAGCGGCACGCGCACCACGGCCCCGGTTTCCAGTGTTGCCGGCTTGCCGCCACCGCCGGAAGTATCACCGCGCACGCCCGGATCGGTTTCGGCAACCGTCAACATGACAAAGTTGGGCGGAGTAATCACCAGTGGCGTACCGTTCCACAAGGTCACCTCGCACATATCCTGTTCTTTCAGCCATTTCACGGCATCACCGACTGCCGTTGAATCCGCCGCCTTCTGCTCGAAGGTCTCGGTATCCATAAAATGCCAGAATTCGCCGTCCGAGTAGAGATACTGCAGCACAACATCCATGACATCGGCGGCCTCGACCGTCTCGCCCGACTTGTAGGTGCGCTCTATCACCCGGCCGCTTCTCAGGTTGCGGATCTTGACCCGGTTAAAGGCCTGACCCTTGCCGGGCTTTACAAATTCGTTTTCAATGATGGCGCAGGGATCATTATCAATCATGATTTTCAGGCCACCCTTGAACTCATTGGTGCTGTAAGATGCCATATGTCTTTAACCTTGTGTCGCTGAAACAGCAGGAAAACGCCCGCCATGATACCCGGATTACCGAATGCGGAATACAGGGCCACCTGGCAATCGCTGCTGGCCGCGGCCGTGAAGTCGACCGATGAACTGCTGCGTCTGCTGGAAATCGACCCGGCAGCCATGAACATACTACCACTTGACAGCAATTTTCCGCTACGGGTACCGCGCGGCTTCATCAAGCGCATGACCAGGGGCGATATCAATGACCCGCTGCTGCGGCAGGTGTTGCCTCTGCAGGACGAAATGCAGCAATGCGACAACTACCTGCCTGACCCGCTTGCCGAACAACAGGCCATGCAGGTGCCCGGGCTGCTGCAGAAATACAGGGGTCGCGCATTGCTGACGACCACGGGTGCATGCGCCGTACACTGCCGCTATTGTTTCCGCCGCCACTTTCCCTACAACGAGGCCAACCCGGCGGTAGATGACTGGGAACAGTCGATCAACTGGCTGGGGCGGAACCCGGACATCAGGGAAATCATCCTCAGCGGCGGCGACCCGTTGTCACTGCCGGATTCACGACTGCACACCCTCGGCATCCGCCTCGCTGAATTACCCCGGTTACACACCCTGCGTATCCATACCCGCCTGCCCATCGTCCTGCCGGAACGGATTGACGAGGGTTTCCTCTCCTGGGTTGACGCACAGAAACTGCACATTGTCATGGTCGTACACTGCAACCATCCAAATGAAATTGACGCAAACGTCAGCAAGGCAATGGGCCGCCTCAAACTGGCCGGCGTGACCCTGTTGAATCAGTCCGTGCTGCTGCGCGGCGTCAACGATAGCGCCGCAACACTGATTCGCCTGAGCGAAGCCCTGTTCTCTGCCGGGGTGCTGCCTTACTACCTGCATCAACTGGACAGGGTGCAGGGCGCCGCCCACTTCGAGGTCGATGATGCAACGGCAATTGCCCTGATGGACGAGGTGCACCGCTCGCTGCCCGGCTACCTTGTTCCACGGCTGGTACGGGAGCTGGCGGGTGAGCCGGGCAAGAAACCGATCTACCCCGGCGCAGTTCCTGACATCGAACCACGGCTTGCATATAATAGCTGAAAATCGCTATTGCACGTTTGCGCAACACGCCGGTTTACCCGGGCACGCAGCGCAGATCACGAGGGAGGACATAAGTTGCCAAAGCGAAAAAAACCCGGGGAAAACGACTTCGACACAAACCCGGCAGCCGTCAAGCAATGGATTGAAGATCTGCCGATAATCAATACCGGCAAGTCACAGGAATTACTCGATCAGGCTCTCGAAGAGATTAATACACTGGATATCAGTCCAACGGACAGGTATGCGGCCATGGAGCTGTTATCCATACCTGTGCTCTGCGTCACCGAAGCATTAAAAAATAAAATTCTCGGCAAACATGTTCCGCTCCTTAACAAGCACCTGGCCAGGGCCAGGCAGTGTCTTGAACTCTATAACCGGATGGCAACCGCTTATAAAATCATGGCCGCCGACCTGGGACGCATGTCCGGCAAAAAGCAGCAACTGGCAACAGCCATCCATCGTGCAATACGTTACTCAAGTGAATGCCTGCTGACCAATTATCAGATTTACCTGCAGTACCCGGCAGGACTCTGGAAAAGCATCCACACGCTCTACACGGCTGCCGAGAAGGAAGGCGTCGCATCAAAAATCGTTACCGACACGACCTTACCCTCATCCGCCAGGAGCACAATCGAGACGGTGTACAAACAAATCCTGCTGTTATCGCTGGCAAACCCCTATCGCTTGCGGCAAAAAGAAATACAGCATATATACAGTGAACTGCTTGAATGGGCCGTTGCAACACGCCTGTCATCCGTTACCAGCAGCAAGGACGACGGACTGTTTGCAATCAACCTGCTCTCTGACGACCCGCCATCCTACCGGGCACTCAACAGCGACAACCAGGTAAATGACTACTGGCGCATACTGGACACTTCAAAGATGGCAGGCATCCTGCGCGCCCGCGTGGCCGAAGATAGCGGTGCCAGCGGAGTACACACCGGTATCGGCGACAAGGAAACCCTGAGGCGACTGATGCTTGCCTGGGGAGTGATGCCGAAACGCAGATTCTCCCGTCACCAGGCCGTCACCCCCGTAAACCTGATTGTCGGGCTCGATTCCATACACCGGCTGGCGGAAGAGTCGGCTACCGAAGCCCTCTTTCAGCAGCCTGTAACAGTAAAGGAAAAAGATGAAAGTCAGGACCTGCAGGATCCCACTTTCGAAAACACCACCAGCTTCAGGACCCTTCCCTTCAAGGACATGGGCGGCAACATTACCGGCAAGACTGATTCCCCGCACAGTAAAGCTGCACCCTTACAGGTCGAGGAATGGAAAATAGCAGACATGAGTGCCGGGGGTTACTGCCTGCTTTGTGACAGTACAGACCCTACCACTGCCAGGGTTGGAGAACTTGTCGCTGTCAGGTTTCCCGCGGATAACGGCGCACAGGACTGGCACCTTGGTGTAATCCGCAGGATAAAATTTACCAGGGAACGCGGGCTGGAGCTGGGTCTGCAGATGCTGTCGCCCGGGGCACGCCCGGTGTGGACCCGTATATGCAGGGATGACATAAGCACCACTATCAGGATGAAAGGTATTTTGCTGCCGGAGCTGAAATCACTTAACCAGGCCGCCAGCCTGGTGCTCCCGTCCCTGCCCTTTCGTGTCGGCTGTATTTCCACACTGGAATACGAGGGCCGCAAGGAAACCATCATTCTCACCCAACAACTGGAAAATACCGGCATATTCGGCCAGTATCATTTTACCAGGGCAAAGGCTACATAAGCCCGGATATATCGAACCGGGCAGGCAGGTACGAACAGTGGAAATACCAGGCAGACCTGCAGTCAATAAAGCGCAAGGAAGGGTTCCGGGTATTCCACGTGGCCACCACCGGCCAGGTTTCCCGCAACGATCTCCATGACCGTCAAGGCATCTTCGGGTGCGGGCAGATTACAGCTTACCTGTGCATCCTTCGCATTCGTGAAACCGAACCGCTTGTAGTATTCCGGGTGCCCGAGAACCACAATCGCGCCATAGCCTTTTTCTTCTGCAAGTTTTATAGCCGCCTGGATCAGTTCAGAGCCGATGCCGCGATGGCTCTGTGAAGGAACCACCGACATCGGCCCCAGCGCGAGCACATTTTTTTCCTTGCCCTGGTTGCGCAGCGGCACCCTGGTGAGGAGGATATGGCCGACGATTCTTCCGCCAAGCTCGGCAACCAGCGAAAGCTCCCGGTTGTAGGTCGCCGAGCCCCTCAAAACACTGACCAACTGGGCCTCGGCCTCCCCCCCAAAAGCGCTGATATGTACAACATCAATCGCGCGGATATCTTCCGGCGTCTCGGGCCTGACTGTAATCGAATGCATACGTATCTCCAGGTTCAGCGGTTGCCGGCAACTTGAGTACAGAACTGTACTCTAAATGCCCATTTTTCAGACACTTGCATGCTATCAGGAAACGGCTGAACAGGAAATACCTGAATCACAGCCAATCCGCCTTGCCCGGCGCAGCCCGCTATATACAGGGAGTACTCAAGACCTGGCCTGAAATGCCGAAAAAAAGAGAGTCGGTACCCTGATTCGTGGAAGTTCCATTATGCCCGGTGCCCGGGGGCTTGATGCCTGTTTTTGATCAAAGCGAGGTCTATTGTGGAAAATGTAGATAATCTTCGTCTACTCATTGTGGAGAAAAGCGAAAAAGACGCGGAGAGCCTGGCAAATATCCTCCGCGAGGGCGGACATCATTTACGCTTTGGCTATGCACGTGATGCGCAGATATTCGAGACCGCCCTGCTTGAACAGGTGCCTGATATCGTACTCTGCGGAAAAGGTGAAGGCGTCATCAGCACAGAAACCGTTCAGGGCATCCTTGCACAACACAAACTTTCACCACCGCTTATTGCCGTCGCCGGGGAGGCTCCCGAGGCAGCGGTAGTCGCTGCCGGAAAATCCGGGATCTCGGCGCTGGTCTCCTCCAACCAGCCCGGTCACCTTGAGTTGGCGTTCTCGCAGGTACTAACGCTGCTGAAGCTTCAGCAAAGGGTGGCTGACCTTGAAGCAGCCCTTGACAATTGCGAAAACCGCTGCAATTCCCTCAGCGAACGTTCCACTGATGCCGTTGCCTGTATGGACGAAGGTATGCTCTGTTTTGTCAACCAGTCCTGGATGGATCTGTTCGGAATCGAAAATCGTAAAGAAATCGAGGCAATGCCGGTAGTCGACATGATCTGCGCGGAGCAGCGCGACACGTTCAATGAGTTTCTGCGCAAATTTCAGGCTGGCAGCAGCAGTGACAGCATGCTCAGGATCAAGTGTGTCAATCATGACCACACAGCCTTCGACAGAACCCTGGAATTCGCGCCGGCAAGCATCGACGGAAAACCCTGTACGCAAATCGTCATCCGCACCGGCAAGGCTGACCTGGATGAAAATATGGAATCAATGGCGCACCTGGACACCCTGACCGGGTTATATAACCGCCAGCACTTCATGAATCTGCTTGGTGAAGAGGTAACACAAGCAGAGAAAGACGGGGAAGAGGCACGTGCACTCATCTACATTACACTTGATGGATTCAAGGAGGTTCGCGAGGAAAACGGCATTGCTGCAAGCGATACGGTGCTCTGCGAGATTGCCAGGCTACTGGAAAAACAGTGTAACACCCAGGACAGTATCGCCCGCTTTGGAGACTACAGCTTCACCATACTGCATCACGCCAGCAGCAGCGAGAATGTCCAGGCAAAGGCGGAAAAGCTGCTGCGCCATATCTCCGCGCACATATCGGAAACTGACGGACGGTCCATAACGTTGAGCTGCAGTATCGGTATCTGCGCAGTTACAGAACATACGACTGACGCGCAGAAAATACTCAGCCATGCTGATACGGCATGTGAAGTCGCCCGTTCATCCGGCGGCAACCGGATTCACACACACAGCGCCGTTATTGATGAACAGGTGTCCCAGGGCCATGAAGAGGAATGGGATAAGGTCATCAGAAATACCATCGATGAGCAACGCTTCTACCTGGCATATCAGCCCATCATCAGCCTGGCGGGTGATACCAGTAAATGCTATGAAGCCCTGCTTAGAATTGTTGACGAAGAAGGTCATACCATACTGCCCGGCCAGTTTATCGAACTTGCCGAGAAGTCGGGCCTGAGCCGTGAAATTGATTACTGGGTTTTCGAGGCCGCGTTCAGGACCATTGTCGAGCTTCGCGAAAATGGCGACGATATTACGGTTTATCTAAAGCTTTCAAGGTCAGTTCTCGCCGACACGAAGTTGCCGGCATGGATAAACGACAAGCTGAAGGAATACAGACTTTCTCACAGTTCTGTCGTGTTTGAAGTGAAGGAACTTGATGCAGCCAACGATCTGAAGAGCGCCATCACCTTCGTCAAGGCGATGAAAAAGCTGCAGTGCAGGGTGGCACTCGAACACTTCGGTTTAAGCAAGCAGCCTCTGCTGTTAAAACATGTACCTGCGGATATTCTGAAAATCGACGGCAGCCTGACCGAGAACCTGGCCAGCAACAAGGAACAACAGTCCCGCGTCAGGGCACTTGTGAAGCTCGCCCATAATCTCGGTACGGTATGCATTGCCGAACGTATCGATAATCCTGGAGACCTGGCAGTACTCTGGCAGAACGGTGTCGATATGATCCAGGGAAATTTTATCCAGGCACCCAGCCGGGTACTTGATTATGACTTTGAAGGTGAGCTCGCCTGAGCTTTCATGAACACGGCATCCATAGGCCCGGCCAAAAGCAAGGCCGGCAAGTTTCTGCATAATCGAACAAGCACATGATGGCCGGCAAAGTCGCTCAATCAAGCACGTGAGAAACCAGGCCGTCGGCCAGTTTTGGTTCAAACCAGGTCGATTTCGGAGGCATAACCTCGCCGGCATCGGCAACTGCCATCAGGTCTTCCATGCCGGTTGGATACATGGAAAAAGCGACTTTCATTTCACCGCTGTCAACACGCCTCTCCAGCTCGGCAAGTCCGCGAATACCGCCGACGAAATCAATCCGGGTATCCCGCCGGGGATCTTCTATCCCGAGTACCGGTGCCAGCAGCCTGTTGGCAAGCAAACTGACATCCAGCCTGCCGACCGGATCATTCGGAATGCAGTCCGCATGAATTTCCAGCCGGTACCACTGACCGGCAAGGTACATACCGAACGTTCCCGGCCCATCGGGACGCACCGCCGCCTCGATCGGAGTTACCGAGAAGGACTCGACAACACGTGCGAGGAATTCTTCAGCGCTCATACCACCCAGGTCCCTGACAACGCGATTGTAGTCAAGGATCTGCATCTGCCTGTGCGGGAAAATCACGGTCAGAAAATACCCGGCCGACTCAAGCTCGCCATGACTGGCAGCCACCCTGGACGCAGCTGCCGAACGGTGGTGTCCGTCGGCTATATACAACGCATCCATCGCGTTAAAACCAGCGGTAATTTTATCGATCAGGGCCGCATCCCTGACGACCCAAATCGTATGACCGATGCCATCATCCGCAACGAGATCGACATCCGGCCGGCCGCGTGCAACCCCGGCGAGCATGGCATCGATGGCCGGGTCGGATTTACAGGCCAGCAGGACCGGCCCCGTCTGTGCATGCAAGGCATCGATCTGCCGCACCCGGTCATCTTCCTTGTCCGGCCGCGTAAATTCATGCTTGCGAATACGATTCGAGTTGTAATCAGCCACGGAAGCCACGGCTACAAGTCCGAGCTGGCTGTGCTTGCCCATGACCAGGCGATAAACGTAATAAAACGGCCTCTCATCCCGAACGAGCACACCTGCCTGCAACATCCGCTGCAGGTTTTCGGCAGCCATTTTATAGACCTCTGCGGCGTGCGGGTCAGTACCCACGGGCAGGTCAATCTCGGGTTTGGATATATGCAGAAAACTCCAGGGGCGACCCCTGGCACGCAGCCGGGCCTCGTCACTGCTGAGCACATCGTAAGGCGGCGCAACCACCTCTTCGGCCCGACCTGCGGCTGGCCGCAAACCGGCAAAGGGACGAATCAGGGTCATGAATATTCCTCAGGCTGTAACCACGGAAAACAGCAGGCATTGTACACATACGTCCCGTCGCCCGCGACAGGTGCAGCCGGGACCGGCAGATGAACAAGGCAGCAACCGGAAATCATGAAGCCGCCACGGGCACCGGTATTATGAGGCTGGCGCGGAAACTGCGCATCACGACGCAGCGCATCCCGCTGGCCTACAAACTGTCATTCTTTATCACAGTGCTGGTCGTGGGCTGCATGCTGTTACTCGGGGTTATTCTGATCCAGCAACAGACCCGGGTACTGCTGCAGCAAATCAACGAACAGGGCGCCACCCTGGCAGGCCTGATGGCGCAATCCAGCAGGGAACCCCTGCTGGCGGATGACAGAGCATGCGCTTGTAACCATTACGGAAAGCTTCACGAATGGCAAGAGCGTGCTGGCCACGGCCATTATTACGTTGCAGGGAGAGGTTATTGCACAGGCGGGGACGGCACATACAGGCGATATTGCCCTGCTGGAACAGCTCGCCCGGGGCGCTGCGAACTCATACATATGGGACTGGGAAACGGCATCCGGGAAGACCCATGCGGTTATTTCATTCACCCAGCCGGTTACATTCCAGGGTATTACGGCAGGTTACGCACTGGTAACCCTCAGCCAGTCCGGCATGAAAGACTCTGTACGCAGGTCGGTGCAGGCAATTACGGCTGCCACCTTGCTGGTAATTGCCCTTGGCATCGGAATGGCATTTGCACTCGGACAGCATCTCAGCATGCCTATCAATGAACTGGTCGATGCAAGTCGCGCGCTGGGAAAAGGCGAGTACTCATTCAGATTCACAGAACGGCGACATGATGAACTTGGCCTGCTGATGAATTCCTTTAACGAGATGGCGGCAGGCATGCTGGAAAAATCACAGGTCAAGAATGCCCTGTCGCGTTATGTTTCACCAGGCGTTGCCCGCCAGATACTGTCCAACCTGAGCACTGTTGAACTTGGCAGTAAAAAGATTGAAGGCACTGTACTGTTTGCCGACATCGCCGGGTTTACGGAAATTGCCGAAAAAACCGATCCGCAGTCCCTGGTGAGCATGCTCAACAAGTATTTTTCCCTTATTACATGCGCCTGTGAGATCAACTACGGCACAGTTGATAAATACATGGGAGATGGTGTGATGCTGGTTTTCGGTGCACCGGAAACGGACAAGGATCATGTCTTCCATGCCATAATCTGCGCGTTGCTCGCCCAGAAACTCATCATGCATGAGAGCAAGGAAAGAGAAATGCGCGGCGAGTTTCCCGTCAAGTTCAAGATTGGAATGAATACAGGGTTCATGCTGGCCGGCAATATGGGCTCGGAAACACGTATGGAATATACAGTTGTCGGTGACGCGGTAAACATGGCATCCAGGCTTTGTGGCATAACAAATGGCGGTCAAATTGTCATGTCACGCGAGATGTACATGCATGACGGTGTCAGGGACCGCATAGTTGCCGGTGAATACCAGTCGATCCAGTTACGGGGTATCAGCGAGTACGTCTCCACCTACCTGCTGGAAGCCCTGACGGCCGACTACCAGGCAATCGTAGACAAGCAGTTTGAACAGGCGCTCGAGATCATGGGGCAGAATTTTTTCAACCCTCAACCAGCTGATATTTATAGTTAAATCGAGCACGCAAGACAGCTGGCGGGCCAATGCCGGGCCAGGCGAACTTCAGGGCCCTCCCCGGCCTAGCGCCTGATTACCTCTACCCGGTCCACCTTCTGATAGCCGCGCGCCAGTTTGCGCCCTCGCCGGCCGCGCTCACCGGCAAATTCATCGACCTCGTCCGCCTTCATGGTCTTGTGCTTCTTGCCTGCGTAAATGGTGAGCTTCTCGCCATCCTGTATGCAGTCAATAATCTTCACATGCTCTTCGCGGGTCTTCAGTTTTGCAGACGGGATATTAATGATCCTGTTTCCCTTGCCGCGAGACATCTGCGGAACGTCACTCAAGGGAATGACCAGCATGTGTCCCTCGGTTGATATCGCCACAATCCAGTCGTCCTTCAGACTGCGCACAGTCACCGGTGGCAATACCCTTGCACCCTTCGGTACCGAGAGTGTTGATTTACCGGCCTTGTTACGCGTATACATATCACCGAGCTTTACAACAAAACCGTAACCTGAATCACTCGCAAGCAAATACAACTGCTCGGGCTTGCCGGCCATCACACCTGTGAAGCGTGCGCCATCAGCCGGTTTTAAACGACCACTCAGGGGCTCACCCTGACCTCTTGCCGATGGCAGTGTATGTGCGGGTAATGCATAGGTCTTGCCCGTTGAATCGATAAATACGACCAGCTCGTTACTGCGTCCCTGCGCCGCCGCTGCAAATTCATCGCCGGCCTTGTAGTTCATCTCCGTCGGGTTGATATCGTGACCCCTGGCGACACGCACCCAGCCGTTCTTTGACAATACGATTGTCACCGGCTCACTTGGCACCAGCGCGTTCTCATCCATGACCTGTGCCGGTTCACGCTCAACCAGTTTTGAGCGCCGCGCATCACCAAACTTTTCTGCATCGGCCCTGATCTCGTTCTTGATCAGCGTCTTCAACCGTGCACCGGAAGAAAGGATCTTCTGCAGGGCATCCCGCTCATCGGCAAGTTCTTTTTGCTCGCCGGTAATCTTCATTTCCTCGAGGCGCGCGAGCTGGCGCAGGCGGGTATCAAGGATGTAATCCGCCTGCTCTTCCGACAACCTGAAGCGTTTCATCAATGCCGGTTTCGGCTTGTCTTCCTCGCGAATAATCCTGATCACTTCATCCAGGTTGAGAAACGCAATCAACAGACCCTCGAGCAGGTGCAGACGGGTGTTGACCTTCTCCAAACGGTACTCTATCCGGCGCCTGACCGTGCTCGTTCTGAATTCAAGCCATTCCTTCAGAATACCTCTTAAGTCATTGATTTTTGGCTTTCCGTCCAGGCCGATTATATTGAGATTGATACGGGCGCTGCGCTCCAGATCGGTGCTTGCAAACAGGTGTGACATCAGTGCCCCGGTATCAACCCGGTTGGAGCGCGGTACGATCACCAGGCGGGTCGGGTTCTCGTGATCGGACTCATCGCGCAGGTCCTCCACCATGGGCAGTTTCTTCGCAATCATTTGTGCGGCGATCTGCTCCAGCACCTTTCCGCCCGATGTCTGGAAAGGCAATTCAGTGACGACTATTTCACCCTGCTCAATTTCGTAACAGGCACGCATGCGCACACTGCCACGTCCTGTCATATAGGCTTCGAGCAGTTCGGATTGCGGGGTTATAATTTCTGCGCCGGTAGGAAAATCCGGAGCCATTATTATCTTGCACAGATCTGCCGTTGTACTCTTCGGTTTGTCGAGCAACATGATGGTTGCTTCGGCAACTTCTTTCAGATTATGCGGCGGGATGTCCGTGGCCATGCCCACGGCAATACCGGTTGCGCCGTTCAGCAATACCGCAGGCAGGCGCGCAGGTAACTGTTTGGGTTCTTCCAGTGTTCCGTCAAAGTTCGGCGCCCAGTCAACCGTACCCTGCCCGAGTTCCGATAACAGCACCGCGGCAAACGGCGTCAGCCGCGCCTCGGTATAACGCATGGCGGCGAATGATTTTGGATCATCCGGCGAACCCCAGTTGCCCTGGCCGTCAATCAACGGATAACGACAGGTAAAAGATTGCGCAAGATGCACCATCGCCTCGTAACAGGCGGAGTCGCCATGCGGGTGAAACTTGCCAAGCACATCACCGACAGTGCGCGCCGACTTCTTGTGCTTCGCACTTGCCTGCAGGCCGAGCTCGGACATGGCATAAATGATGCGCCGCTGCACAGGCTTGAGGCCGTCACCGATATGCGGCAATGCGCGGTCAAGAATGACGTACATGGAATAATCCAGGTAGGCCTTCTCGGTAAAGGTCTTCAAGGGCAGCTGTTCGATGCCTTCGTAATCGAGTTCAATGGTTTCCATGAGGTATTACCTGTTCGGTATTCTTCAAAAATCAATAATCGCGCAAACTCGCAAAGGCACGAAGGAAAGAACAAAACACCTCGCGCCCTCGGTATTTATGGTCATATTGCGGCCATATTTCCTTTTGATTCCAGCCAGTTACGCCGGTCCGGGGCGCGCTTGCGGGCGAGCAGCATATCCATGAGCTTGTGGGTGCCGTCCTTGCTGTCGATGGTCAGCTGCACCAGACGGCGCGTCTCCGGGGCGATGGTGGTCTCACGCAACTGCATCGGGTTCATTTCGCCAAGACCCTTGAAGCGCTGCACCATGACTTTCCCCTTGATCTTTTCTGCCGCTACCCGGTCAAGCACGCCCTGTTTCTCGCTATCATCCAGCGCATAGAATACCTGCTTGCCGGCGTCGATGCGGTACAGCGGCGGCATGGCAACATACACATGACCTGCCTGCACCAGAGTATGAAAATGCCTGAGAAACAAGGCGCACAACAGGGTCGCAATATGCAGCCCGTCAGAGTCGGCGTCAGCGAGGATACAAATCTTGCTGTAGCGCAGCTTGCCAAGGTTATTCGATCCGGGCTCAACACCGATGGCAACGGATATATCATGGACTTCCTGTGATGCCAGCACGTCGGCAGAGTCCACCTCCCAGGTATTCAGTATCTTGCCGCGCAGCGGCATGATCGCCTGGAAAATGCGGTCACGCGCCTGCTTGGCCGAACCACCGGCTGAATCACCCTCCACCAGGAAAAGTTCGCTGCGCTCGTTGTCTGTCGAGGTACAGTCCGCCAGCTTCCCCGGCAGTGCCGGGCCGCTGGTGATTTTCTTGCGCACCACTTTCTTGCCTGCGCGCTGGCGCGTCTGGGCATTTTCAATTGCCAGCCAGGCAATGCGTTCGCCTATTTCCGTATGATGATTCAACCACAGGCCAAACGAGTCCTTGACCACACCGGAGACAAAAATTGCACATTCACGTGATGACAGCCGTTCCTTGGTCTGTCCGCTGAACTGTGGATCATGCAGCTTGACGGACAGGATATAACTGCAGTTTTCCCAGACATCTTCCGGGCTGAGTTTTACACCACGCGGCAACAGGTTTCTGAATTCACAAAACTCACGCACTGCTTCCGTCAAGCCCATGCGCAATCCATTGACATGCGTGCCTCCCTGCACGGTTGGTATCAGGTTGACATAACTCTCTGCAACCGGATCGCCTCCCTCTGGCAACCACGCCAGCGCCCACTCTGCGATCTCGTTATTGCCTTCCATTTTGCCGACAAACGGGACTTCCGGCAGTAACGGGGTATCCCCGAGCTCGCCGGCCAGGTAGTCGTGCAGGCCATCCGCGTAACACCACTCGAGCTTCTCGTCGCCGGCCTCGACATGCAGCCTTACCTGCAGGCCGGGACACAACACCGCCTTGGCACGCAGGATGTGTTTCAGGCGTGGCAGCGAGAACTTTACAGAATCGAAATATTCGGGATTCGGCCAGAAGCGCAGCGTGGTGCCGCTGTTCTGCCTGCCGACCGTGCCGATTTCCTCGAGTTTTGAAACGCACTCGCCGTCGGCGAACGCCATGTTGTATTCCTTGCCGCCGCGCCGCACCCAGACTTCAAGGTGTTTCGACAGGGCATTGACAACTGATATACCGACGCCATGCAAACCACCGGAGAATTCATAGTTTTTTGCGGAAAACTTGCCGCCGGCATGCAAACGCGTGAGGATGACCTCGACACCGGGTACCCCTTCCTCCGGATGCAGATCCACCGGCATGCCGCGTCCATCGTCACGCACTTCCAGCGAACCATCCTTGAAGAGTTTCACATCAATGCGCGTAGCGTGCCCTGCAATGGCCTCATCCACACTGTTATCGATGACTTCCTGTGCAAGATGGTTGGGGCGCGTGGTATCGGTGTACATGCCCGGGCGCTTGCGCACCGGATCCAGGCCACTCAAAACCTCGATTGCTGCTGCGTCGTATCTGCCAGCCATTACCGGCATACCGACTGGCTGGCTTGAAACTGTTTATTCTTCATATCCATAATCCGATGAGCGGATTCTTTCGATAATCTGTCGGGGTTCAAGGTAGGGATCGGACTGGTTACACATGTAATCATTGTAAAATATCCGGCGATACTGGTTAACACCGTGCCCGCGAAGCGGTAACCAGGGCGCATCTTCCAGCTCCCGCCACTCTCCCTCATAGCCATAGGCATAACGCCGGTATTTATTTTCACCGCAATGCAGCCCTTCATTGGAAATATTCCATACGCCGGTTGCGGAAATCAGGACCACGGTATAACGCACCACGGAGTCTTTTCCCTGCCTTACAGAAAGCGTGTCAATATAGATTTTCCAAGGCTGGCCGCCGGTACTGATATTGACCTCGAGCAAATTCCCTTTTTCGGGGTAGGCAGGTAATCCGGTTTGCTGCTCTTTCCAGGGTTCTGCGGCAATAAAATGCTTCGGCGTCCAGCCCGGCGAATCCTCTTCATCGCTGGCAAGGCAGGGGGGGGCCATTACCAGGAGGCCCGCGGCAAGGAGGCGTATTAACGGTTTTTTTGCAGGTGAGTCCGGTTTTCATGGGTAGCGCAGTTTAACGCGCGGCACACGTCAAAGCGACCCTGTTGTATGCTGCAGACTCTCCGTGAGCGGATGCAGGTTACGCCAGATCGGCCAGCAAGGCATCACGTATCGGTGCAACGACCGGCGCCACCTCGTGCGAGTAACCGGGGTGTGCAATCCCCATGCTCAGGGAAGCCCCTGCCTTTAGTGCAGCAATCATTTTCTCGTCAAGTTCGAAGCGCATGAAGTGCACTGCAGAGGTCTTTTCTGCGGTTTCGCGCTCCAGATCCTCGTCGGCAATCGCGTACACCGGTTCACTGCCATCGACACGTACCCAGACCTTGTCCTCGATACCGACCAGCCCGGCCAGCAGTTCCTTACGCCGCGACACATCCGGCTCCTCGATCATAAAGGTTGCTTTCCAGTTACTGCCTTCCGGGATCAGGGGATTGTAGGCACCCAGTTCTTCCTCGATAGCGGCGGACTCGAAGATGCGTTCGATCCGCAGCATCTCCTGTATCTGGTACTGAACAGTCCGGCGGTCTTCAAAGTAAAGGGTAGCAGAGGGCCCGATATGCACCTTGCGGTTCTTTTTGTGAGCCAGCACCCGCTTGCGGATAACATCCCTGTTCTCGGCATATTCTTCAAGCGAATAGAGGTCCTTGCGCGTAAGCTTGTCCATGGTATCTATACTCCGTACGCCATGCGTAACAATGTCAACGGATGCAGCGGTGCACTGTCATCAGCCAGGCCGTTCCTGATTTGATGGCCGGCCATGGGGCAATCACTGCTGTAATGGTCCGCCCCGGATTTCTGCACCCGGCTCACAACCGGCTTGCAAATTTTCATCGATATCTCGTGAAATTCGCTTTTAACGGCATAGGTACCATCATGCCCGGAACAGCGCTCGATGGGCTCGACACTGGTCTCCGGTATCAGTTCGAGAAGATCACGGGTTTTCATACCGATATTCTGTACCCGCAGATGGCAGGCCACATGCCAGGCGATCTTGCCAAGCGGTTCCCTGAAGTCGGTTTTCAGCTTTTCATGTTTATGCCGCAGCATAAGGTATTCAAACGGGTCAAAAATCGCATCCTTCACTTTTAGCAACACTCGCATCATCCGGAAACATCAATGGCAATTCCTGCTTGAACATCAATACGCAGGAAGGCACGGGCGCCACGATGTCCCAGCCCTCATCGACCAGCCTGGCCAGTTCGGGGATATTGGCATCACGCGCTGCCTTGACGCTATCCAGGTCACCGAGTTCCAGTTTCGGCATGCCGCAACAGCGTTCCTTGCCTGCCAGGGTCAACGGGATATCGTTGTGCGCAAAAATCGCCGCCAGGTCCTGGCCGATCCCCGGCTCGTTGTAGTTGCCATAACAGGTAGCAAACAGGACGACCTTGCCGGTCGTCGGCCCGGCCGGTTCGCACGTCCATACCGGCCTGTGCCGTGTTGCCAAGCCGTTTGCGCAGGGTCCGTGAATTGTATTCAGGCAATACCGCGTCCGGATGAACATCAAGCGCCGTCTTCAGCAACTTGCGGCCCAGCTTGCTGCGGTTAGAGGCATTCACCACCTGTGCCACGATCGGTATTCCGGCAAGCTTGCCGACAGTATCCGTTGACGTCAGCACCCTGTCGCGAAAACGTGTCTTGCCTTTTTTGAATTTTACTGCCTTGGCCCGCAACATGAGATGGGGAAAATCGACATTCCACTCATGCGGCGGTACGTAGGGGCACTTGCTCATGTAGCACATGTCACACAGGTAACAGTGGTCAACCACGTCCCAGTACACTTCCCGGGCGACACCATCGAGCTCCATGGTGTCGGATTCATCAATGGCATCAAACAGGGTTGGAAAGGCATTACACAGGCTGAAACAGCGACGGCATCCATGGCAGATGTCGTAGACCCGTTCGAGTTCCGTGAACAGGCTCTCTTCGTCATAGAAAGACGGGGCGGTCCAGTCCAGCGGATGCCGTATCGGTGCCTGCAGGCTTCCTTCCCGGCTACCTTCAGTATTTGATCCCATTGCCGTCGTTCCTGGTTATTGGAGGTCAACAAGAAAGGGCCGGATAGACCGGCCCTTTGTCCGGATTCAACTGATCCTAGTCGTTAAGATTGTCCAGGGCCTTCTGAAATCGGTTCGCATGCGAGCGCTCGGCCTTGGCCAGTGTCTCGAACCAGTCCGCAATTTCATCGAAGCTTTCATCACGCGCCGACTTCGCCATACCCGGATACATATCGGTGTACTCGTGTGTTTCACCGGCAATGGCGGCCTTCAGGTTGCTGGCCGTAGGTCCGATCGGTAAACCGGTTGCGGGATCACCAACCTGCTCGAGATATTCCAGGTGACCATGCGCATGCCCCGTCTCGCCTTCAGCGGTGGAACGGAACACGGCAGCAACATCGTTGTAGCCTTCGACATCGGCCTTGGCGGCAAAATACAGGTAGCGGCGGTTGGCCTGGGACTCACCGGAGAACGCGTCTTTGAGATTCTGTTCAGTTGTGCTGCCTTTTAGATCCATAATAAGTACCTCGTTTGAATGGTGATTTTTGGTGGAGACTTGATCCTGTTTGTATTTAGAATGTGTCTAAATACTAGCCGGGGAAGCCGCGGTCGTCAACCCTGCACGTGGCGAAAAAAGACGGCCCCTGAATTGACCCTTCTTGCCCGGGTGGAGTAAGTTAAGCCGATTATCAGGAAGATACAAGCGATGGCAAAAAAAAGTACAGAGACGCCCGGTTTCGAGCAATCCCTGAAAGAACTCGAAACCCTTGTTGAAAAGATGGAACAGGGCGACCTCAGCCTGGAAGACTCCCTGAGCCACTTTGAACGTGGCGTAGCACTGTCCCGCGCCTGTCAAAAGGCACTTAAAGAAGCCGAACAGAAGGTTGAAATCCTGATGCAGAAAAGCGGCCAGGACGAAATCACAGCGTTCGACAGTGAAGACAACTGATCCGCAACTGACGGCGTTCCTGGCGCAATGCCGCGCACGCCTGGACAAGCACCTGGAACAGTTGCTGCCGGCCGCAACGACGCATCCCGCCCACCTGCATGAGGCCATGCGTTACGCGGTGCTGAGTGACGGTAAACGCATTCGCCCGGCACTGGTATATGCCAGTGGCCTTGCCGTCGGCGCCGGGCAGGAAACACTTGATGCACCTGCCTGTGCAATTGAATTCATCCATGCCTATTCCCTGATTCATGATGACCTGCCGGCCATGGATAATGACGACCTGCGCCGCGGCAGGGCCAGCTGTCACCGCGCCTTTGATGAATCCACCGCCATCCTTGCCGGTGATGCATTGCAATCGCTGGCTTTCCAGGTGCTTGCGAACAACACCACTGCCGGCATCGGGGACGGTACGCGGCTGAAAATGATCAGGACCCTGGCACTCGCTGCCGGCTCCCGCGGCATGGCTGGCGGACAGGCGATTGACCTGGCCGCAACAGGGCGGTCACAAAATATCGCCGAACTCGAGGATATGCACATTCACAAGACAGGTGCCCTGATTCGGGCCAGCCTGGTACTCGGGGCCATGAATGCTGAAAACTCCGACAGTGAGCAGCTGGAAAAACTCGACCACTATGCAAAGTGCATCGGCCTGGCGTTCCAGATACGCGACGATATTCTTGATGTCGAAGGTGAGGCCGCCACCCTCGGGAAGAATCCGGGTGCCGACCAATCCGCTGAAAAATCGACCTACCCGGCACTGATCGGACTGGATGCCGCCCGCCAGCGCACCGCCGAGTTGCATGCCGAGGCGATGGACAGCCTCTCCGGCTTCGATGCCGGCGCCGATCCGCTGCGCCGGATATCACTCTATATTATTGAAAGAGAAAGATAAAACAAGGAACCTGCACGTCTCGTCAATTGCACGGCCACCGGCGCTGGGGTAATATCCTGCCATTCTACTCAGGAATTGAAGCGCAACACCCGCCAAACTGCCGCTACCCCTTCGGACATGTAGGCATGCCCTGCAGCGGCGGGTAGGCTGGGAAAAAGAAAACTCAGGCCGTTCTGACATCTACCCGGACAAAGACTGATGAAAGCAAGTGAAATGGCACACAAGGCTGAAGCAACCATTGCCGACGTGCAAAACAGACCCGATACACGGCAGATTCCCATCGACAAGGTGGGCATCAAGGATATTCGTCACCCGGTACGGGTTAAAGACCGCGCCGGCGGCGAACAGCATACCATCGCAAACTTCAACATGTACGTCAATCTGCCGCACAACTTCAAAGGCACGCACATGTCGCGCTTTGTCGAGATTCTCAATCTCCATGAACGCGAAATCACGGTGGACTCGTTCAAGGAAATGCTCAGCGAAATGACCGATCGCCTGGAGGCCGATTCAGGCCACATCGAGATGAGCTTCAGCTATTTCATCAACAAGGCAGCCCCGGTTTCGGGTGTTGAAAGCCTGCTGGACTATGAAGTCAGTCTCATTGGCAAGTTTATCGATGGCGAACCGAAAATGAACGTCAAGGTTGTTGTCCCGGTCACCAGCCTGTGCCCCTGCTCCAAGAAAATATCCGACTACGGCGCACATAACCAGCGCTCGCATGTGACCATCAACGCGGAAACACACGGCTTTGTCTGGATTGAGGATTTGATCGATCTCGTCGAGGAAGAGGCTTCCTGTGAACTCTATGGCCTGTTGAAGCGTCCGGATGAGAAGTACGTGACAGAAAGGGCCTATAACAATCCGAAGTTTGTTGAAGACATGGTGCGCGACATTGCCACCCGCCTCAATAATGATGAGCGTATCACTTCATATACGGTGGAATCCGAAAACTTCGAGTCCATTCACAACCATTCAGCCTACGCCCTGATCGAGCACACGAAGAACACAGCTGATTAAGCCTGCTTTTAGCAGGACGGGTAAAGCGCAGCGTACCCGTCAGGGGTGAATGGTTTGCGTCGTGCATTGACGGGTACGTCGCTTTGCTCCTTTACCCATCCTACCAGGCGACATAGGCACTTCTTTTCGCAGGCCTAGTACTTTTTGCGCAAGGTCATCAAGCGACCACTGTTGGACATCTCCAGTCGACCGAGATAACTCATACCCAGCAGGGCCTGTTCAGGCTGGGGACCCTCGAGTACCACTGCCCCTACATTACGCAACTCCAGTTCGCCAACCTTGACGGTATCCAGGACGACACCCCAGGCGCGTTCGACACCCGAGGCCGTGGTGACCGTCGTTGGCGTACCAACCACGCGGAAGTCTATGCCCAGGCGCCGGGCCTCGGCTGCATTCAGGGAAAGGAGCGTGGCACCGGTATCGACCAGGAATGAAACCGTCAAACCATTGATACTGCCCACCGTTGAATACATCCCCCGGGTGTTGCGTGAGATATGAAATTCCTTCGCGCCGGGCGTTTGCTTGCTTGCGGTGATGCGTCCATCCAGCCGCGCCCTGACCACTTTACCGTCTATCTCGAGATCTGCTGATTCACTGTCCGCCGCAAGCAGCCTGACGCCTTGCGGCGTACTCTGCCCCACTCTCAGAATATGCTGCTTGCCGTTGACCACCACCACGGCACGTTCGCTGAACAAGCCGACAACACGTACATCGGTACCCGCCTGCGCGGATTGATTCAAACCGCCTAGCCACAGCACTAGGAGAGCCCGGGAAATTCTGGATAATGCCATCATCTGTTACCTATCGGCTGCCGTGCCCTGATTATGAAACCTCTGTATATATTTCGCCACATCGACTGTGAAGGCCCCGGATACCTGTCAGAGGTACTGGCGCGTGAAAAGGTTCCTTTCAGGCTGATCGCCATTGACCGGGGCGAACCGTTGCCCCGGCATATTGATGACTGTTCCGGTCTGGTCTTCATGGGTGGTCCAATGAGTGTCAACGACCCCCTGCCCTGGATCGAACAGGAACTGGCCCTGATCCGGATGGCACAGGCACGAGAGCATGCCGGTACTCGGGCACTGCCTGGGTGGCCAGCTGATCAGCAAGGCACTGGGCGGTGAGGTGACAAAAAACCCGCCAAGGGAAATCGGCTGGCACCCGGTGCGCAAATGTGACAACCCGACAGCGCAACGCTGGCTCGACGGACTGCCAGATGAAACCACGCTGTTTCACTGGCATGGCGAAACCTTCTCCATTCCGGCCGGGGCCGAGGTGATCACTGGAGAACGACCACTGCAGCAACCAGGCCTTTGCCAGCAGGCAACACCCTCGCCCTGCAATGCCACGTGGAGATGACCGCCGCCATGGTGCGTGAATGGGCAACGCTTTATGCAGACGAACTCGATGATCCGGCAGCCAGCGTGCAATCGGCAGCAACAGATGACCGAGGGACTGGAGCAAAGAATTACCGCAGCACAACAGGTGGCGGATGTTTTGTACCGGCGCTGGCTGGAACCACTGCGTGGTTAGGGTTTTGCCCTGGCGGGCGAAGAGTTTTATTTGATGCGGGCTTTCGCTGGTCGCGCACGGCGAGATACTTTTCTTTGCTGCGCCAAAGAAACGTATCCAAAAGAAAGGCGGCCCGAAGGCTTGCCCGCTACTTGATCTACAAGCCCGCTTCGCAGGCTTGCCCATGCGCTTCTCGCGAAAACCGGCGCATGCGCAACTCGCAATCTCGCTGCGCTCGAAAGCTCAAACAGGGCGCATGCTTCATCCGGTTTTCACTGCGATGCTCGGCTGCGCCTATGGGGGATAAAACAGATAGTCTGTCCATGCTGACTTGCTAAATGTCCTCTTTCGGAAAAGTTGCCGTTCCACGTTCACAGAAAACCCAGCTGATGCAGGGCTCCTGGTTGGCGACTATCGGCCAACTCCAGCCATTCCCGGTTACAGTTCTGAACGGCAAGTTTATAGAAAAGGAGACATTCATAACCTGGTTGCGATCTACAACACCGACACTTCGAAAATGACCATTCCGCCAAGTGCTCGCTCAGCCGCTGACCCAAACTCGGCTATGAAGCGCCAGGCTACGATGGCCTGGGCCCGGTGGTTGAGGCGGGTTTTCACCAAAAGTAGGTGCTTTAGGCCTGATCGGCATCGACCCCTGTAATATGTGGGGCAGCGGTCTATTCTGGGGTGAATAGCGAGGTCGGTGGCTATTCAACAAGCAGGCCTTGACGGGAAATGACTATTACCTTTCATATATGCGGGTAGGTTATGCTACCCAACACGCTCCCCTAACAATAAACGAAGCCCGACTCGAAAATGGAACAAGAACAACCCACAAGAGCCGAGCTCATCGAGGATCTCGACGCCTCCCGCCGGGAGAACGAGAACCTGAAACTCCAGTCCGCACGGATGGAGCGGGCCGAGGACGAGTACACCCGCTTCTTCGACCAGTCGCTCGACCTGCTGTGCATTGCCGGGTTCGATGGATACTTCAAGCACTTGAACCCGCAGTGGACGACCCTATTGGGCTGGACGCCGGAGGAGCTGCAGGCCAAACCCTTCATCGAGTTCGTACACCCCGAGGACCGCGAGGCCACGCTGGCGCAAGTTGGCCTGCTTAACAAGAGTGCCGAGGTAGTCCTGTTCGAGAATCGCTATCGCCACAAGAATGGCTCGTATCGCTGGCTGCGGTGGAACTCGCGGCCTGTGCCGGAGCGGCAACAGATCTACGCCAACGCACGCGACGTCACCCGCCAGAAGCGGCTGGAGCGGGAGGTCCTCGAGATCGTCGACCAGGAAAAGGAACGCCTGGGCCGGGAACTGCATGATGGCCTGTGCCAAACGCTGGCCGGTATTGCGGCCCTCACCGCGACGCTTTCCAGAAAGCTGGCGCGGGGCCCTGAATCCGCCACGTCAGTTGACGCCCGCGAGATCAACACACTGCTGAACGAGGCCATCGGCGAGGCCCGCGACCTTGCGCGCGGTCTCGGCCCGCAGGGCCTGAACAAGGCCGGTCTCGACGCGACGCTCGAGACCCTGGCACTCAATATTCATGACCGCTTTGGCATCCCCTGCACGCTCGAGTGTGACTGGCCCATGGACTGTAATTGCCCTGAGATCGAGGCGCACCTCTATCGCATCGCGCAAGAGGCGATGAGCAATGCCGTATCCCACGGACGCGCAGAGCGGATCGAATGCAGCCTGGGCGTGAACGATGGAGAGGGCCTGCTGCGCATCCGCGACGATGGCGTCGGCATACCCGAGGGGGCGGGCGCGGCGGACGGGGTGGGGATGCACACCATGGCCTACCGCTCGCGTTTGATCGGCGGGTCCCTGGAGGTGCGACGCCGTAGCCTGCGCGGTACGGCGGTCAGCTGCACCTTTCCCATTCCCGAGACGCCTGAAACGGCCGAGGCCCCGGACCATGAACGCGAAGACACCTGAAACCGGCTCTCCGGCCAGCAAGGCGGTTCTCATCGTCGACGATCATCCCATGATGCGTCGCGGCCTGACCGCCCTGATCGAGTCCGAGCCCGGCCTCGAAGTCTGCGGGGAGGCCGCCTGCTGCGAGGCCGCGCTCAAGGTTGTCCGGGCGTGCCGGCCCGACCTGGTGCTGGTCGATCTGGAGCTCGATGGCTCTCACGGCCTGGACCTGATCAAGACCATGAAAAAACGCCACCCGAAGATTCCGGCACTGGTGCTCTCGATGCACAATGAGTCGGTGTATGCCGAGCGCGCCCTGCGGGCCGGCGCCCTGGGCTATGTCACCAAGCAACAACTCGACGAGACATTGTTGTTTGCCATGCGCCGGGTGCTTAACGGCGAGATGTACATAGGCGACAAGCTCGAGGCGCGGCTTTCCGCGAAATACCTGGGCGGGCGAACGCTGCAAGCGGACGCGTCCATGGATGCGCTCAGCGACCGCGAGTTGCAGGTGTTTCGACTCATCGGTGAAGGCCAGGGCACGCGCCAGATTGCAAAGACCCTCACCCTGAGCATCAAGACGATTGAATCCCACCGCCAGCACATCAAGCAGAAACTGGTGCTGGAATCCTCTGCCGAACTCGCCCAACGTGCAACGCAATGGGTTGAAGCCGGGAAAGGAGATCGGTAATACGCGTTGCCGGGTGCCGCCCGCATCCGGTGTTTACCATACAAATCAGGCAGCCTGACCCATGGGGCTTTCCCCCATGCTATATATAGGTAACGCATAGCCGCACTTATGGTCCACCCTGTCAGGTCATGGACAGCATCGTCACACCACCTGCAACGAAGACCCGGCAGCGGCTCCTGATCATCGATAACCATCCCCTGGTGCGTCGCGGTCTGAGCGCGCTGATCGATAACGAGCCCGATCTCGGTGTCTGTGCCGAGTCCACGCACCACGATGGCCTCGACGCCATCGCCAGCAGCCAACCCGACCTGGTGATCACCGATCTCTGGCTGGCGGAAACCGATGGCTTCGGGCTGATAAAAGATATCCGCGCACGCCACGCGGACCTGCCGATCCTGGTGCTCTCCATGCACGCGGCCCCTCGATACGCACGTCGCGCCTTGCGCGCCGGCGCCAATGGCTACGTCAGCAAGCAGGAGATGGGCGAGACGCTGTTGATCGCGATCCGCTGCGTGCTCGACGGGGAGACGTACGTGAGTCCGAAGATGCGGGCCGGGCTCGATTCCGAGTAGTCGCATTGGCTGCCATGGGGGAATCCCCCACCCCTAAAATGGGGGAGCGCCCCGATGCGCGGGGCGGGTTGGCGGTGTACGCTGAGTTTGCTGACACCATTGATTCTCGAACAAGCTAAAAGCTTGAATATATATACACTAACAAACAATTTAAGGGTGTCTACAATGTTTTCGATTAACCATAAACTGATCATAGTCGGAGTGACATGAAAAACACTCTGACTCATACCCTGCAGACGCTGGTACTGGCTACTGGCATCACCACACTACTGTGTACTGCCGGATGTACTGCCGTACCACCGGCCGCCGCCGGAGACTGGCAGGAAAAGCTGCTGTTCAACCCGCCGGATAATCAACTAAAGCTGGAACAGCGCGGTCGCATCATGATCTATGATGGGTTGACTGATAAGCAGATCGCGAAGGCAATGGATACCCAGTTTGACCGCATTGAATCAATGATGTTTGTCAGGACAATCGTCACCGATGATGAAGGCAACGCCAAGCATGACAATGTAACCGGTGAAGTTATGGTCGAGGGTGATGGTTGCTGAGTAACAGTACATAGATTGTACTTACTGTCCTGTATTTAATAACCATAGGGTTAGCGAATGAAACGACGGCTCTTTCTAATTTCTGCTCTGGCATCAGGTGCGCCCCTATTAGCGGCGAGCAAGGGGCTTCTGATACCGCGGGAAGTCATCGCCACATGGCCGGAGACTGCCTTTACTACCGAGTCCTTACAGGATGCAATGACCAGACTTTTGGGTGCTTCCGATGCAGAACCAAGTGAACTCATCGAGATCGAGTTAGGCGAGGTTTCCGAGAACGCTGCCAACGTACCAATAAATGTTCGAGCAGACGGGTTCGATAATGTTGAATCGATTAGTCTGTTTTCTGAAAAGAATCCCATTCCACTATTGGCCAGCTTCGAAATGACCGACATGATAGCCAACCGCTTGAACACACGTATTAGGCTGGCTGAAACAACCCATGTTGTAGTCATAGTAAAGGCTGATGGCAGGTTATACAGTGCAAGGAAGAAAACCAAGATAACAGCCGGAGGCTGTGGCGGTTGACTAACAGCACCCAGGTTACAGAGGATATGACTAACTCAGTTAAAATTAAAGCCCGACTGAAAAAAGGACAGCATCAAATCAAGATGCTGTTCAATCACCCAATGGAAACAGGCCGGCGTAAGGATAAACTAACGGGCATACTTATACCGGAGCACTATATTCAGAGAATTCTCTGTGAACATAATGGAAGGGTCGTTATGTCTGCCAATTGGGGAAAAGGTATAGCGGAAACTCCCTATCTGTCGTTCTGGCTGCTGGATGGCAAGATTGGTGACACGATCAAGGTCATCTGGATTGACAACAGGGGAGAAAGTAATTCCAATGAAACGCTTATAAGTTAATTTCATTATCTCGAGATACAACTCCTCTGATTCCCTTTCACGACGGAGCAGTAGGATAGTCTCCATTTTCTCCTCATCGACAGCCAACAAACTTCCTTAAAGTAACACAGGATGATTACCCCTTGATGATGACGATAATGCAGCAGTTGATGGCATTATTTCTCAGGCAAGCTGAGTCGCGGCATTCAATGCTATGCACCTCAGTGACCTGGATATGCACCCTGTCTGCTTTGCTACTATTCAATGCTATTTCCACTGCTGGTGAGCTTGAAGAACTGTCCGTAATAGAGGCGAATGGTGAGTACCGCCTGCGGGTTGTATATATACTCGATGCGCCTAAGGATTACGTATATGAGGTAATAACTGATTACAAGCATGGCTATCGAATAAATCCAGCTATTACCGAAATCGAGATGCTTCCTTCTGATCGTGATGAAGTGATTAGGGTGCGGAATCATTCTGTGCACTTGATAGGACCGTTCCACATTACAATTGACTGGGTCGGGGATATTGTAGAGGCTGGGGAAGAACTCATTACAATAAAAACCATTCCGGAACTCAGCAGCTTTGAATCGGGCTTTTCCACCTGGGAAATACACCCTCAGGGGGCACGTACCCGGGTGCTTCATGAATCAAGTATGAAGCCGAATTTTTTCGTTCCTCCTGTCATTGGCGTTAACATCATGAAAGAACGGATGAAAAATGATACTTTAGCCTCTTTCAAAAGAATCGAGTGCCATGCGATGATCACGTTAGAATTGGATATGGAGCATGATCCGAGACTTTTGAAAAAGCTTTTAAAAGAAGGAAAGGATTGCATAAGTGATCTTTCCCAAATTGTGTTGGCTGATTGACGTAATGCCCTATGAGACCAATGAACTATACATACACCGTTAGTTTTATAACTACACTCCTAACCTCTCTTTATTCTTCAGGTTGTACAACCACACCGCAGATTAGCTATCAACGAGATGTGCACCCTATATTTGTGGATAAATGCATAGATTGCCATACACCGCCCAACGGTGGGGGTTATAGAAAGACGGGACTAGAAATGGATAGTTATGAGGCCCTCATGGAGGGATCGATATATGGGCCTGTGATTGTACCGGGTAATAGTAAAACGAGCCCCCTTAATATGCTGGTCGAGGGTCGTGCCGGTAATTTGTCTCTTAAATTGAAAAATACACACAAGCCCATAACAGAACATGAGATTGAGATTCTGCATTTGTGGGTGAAGCAGGGGGCGAGAAATAATTAGCGTTCAATAAATCTGTTCGCGAACAATCGAAATTTGCTGATAGGGAAATGTGAACTTGGGTGCTAACGTCAGCTTTCGCCGCAATCTCGGACATACAATTCAATTTGCTGTACTTCCGCTATATTGGGTCGATAGTCACCGTTTAGCCATTTCCAATATTAGCCGCTGTTAAAAAGCGGGAACAGACCCGTTGCCGCCTTCTCGCCAAAAACCCTCAACGGCAACTATGCAAGAAAGGTGACATTGGTCACCGGATTTAAGTATGGGCCAAATTTTGGAATTTTGGCGTCACTCCTCCTCCGGGCTGAATACTTCAGCTGTAGCAAGGACGCTTCCCCGGTGTATCAGGGGACGGCGTGCCTGGCGCAACCAGAGCATCCGCAAGAGCCACGCAGCACCAGCTGCTGCGAACAGGTGTTTTAGATTGTGGCCACTAACCAAACCCTGGGACAAGTTGAATATCTCGTGGTCGAGTACTTCCACGACCTTGGCCGCCGCGTAAAATAAAAACAGTCCCCAATAGTCGTTGCCTCTTGTGTATGGCGTGGGCAGTAACAGAAGCATCAGCGCAATGGTAAGGGTGGGGTAGAACTGCACCATCAAATACCAACGCAGATCCCCCTGACCCGCATGCTCTGTCCAGATCCACCACAGCACGCTTGCCACTCCAATTGCCACCAGTGGCCCTAACAAGGCGACGCCAATATTCAACTTCACGCGTTCAGCGATCATGACCGCGAAGATGCTCATGAAAGCCACTGCCATCGGCAGGCGATCCCAGACCAAGCTGTAATTGTCCGGTTCCAGGTGATACCAGCCGGAACCGAAAGCTGTAAGAAACACACCCGTGAAGAAATACCGGAAAAGTCGGCGCTCGCGGCCATCGATGAAAGATCGTCCTGAAGAATTTGGTTGCGCGAGAAACCACAACCCCCACCCGCCGACGATGAAAAAAGCCAGATTCGTCAACACATTTCCGGCGTGGGGGATACCAAGCAAAACTCGGGTATCGGCAAAGTCGTGATAGCTCAGGGGTTGCGGGATTGGACCGTTCGCCAACATGAGCCCCCCCACCAGCAGACCCGGCAAGAGCGCCGCCGCGATGCGCCAGGAACTTGGTTGTAGCAGACTTCCGGTTGTGTGTACCATGAACTAATCCATCAAACCATCTAGCACTATATTGGATATAAGAGTATCCAGCATACAATGTTGTTTACGAAGTTGTCTTCGGATCGGTTCAACAGCTTCTGAAAGGACTGAACACAACTGGGATTACGGCGTTGTAAGCGTCTACCTGGAACGACCTGAATCGGGGCAGAATCGGTCGTTCAGCAGATGCCAGTCATCTCTCTGGGGATGATTACTGTACTACCGGGATCGGCCAGAACCTGTCATTCCCCAAATTCATGCGAACTTCCGAGATGCAGTGCTAAACTCGGACATTCAATCCCAAAGAAAAAACGGCTCCTGAAGGAGCCTTGTTACTAATGCTGTAGTTTCACTCCCTCCAACCTTATCTAGGGTTGTTCTCGGCTGGTGGCCAGCCTGATGCCAATCGGCCCCTGTGGGAGGTAGAACTCGAGTTGCTGTTCATCCCGCTGCACCCGCAATAGCACTGGCGCACCGGCAGTCCCTTGGGTGACCAGCGTGTTCAGTTCCTGGCCAGTGAACACCCGCTGGCCGTCATACTCGATGATCCGGTCGTTTGCCCGCAGGTCGTATTGCTCAGCGGTCGAGTTCTGCATGATGTCGCGCACTACGACCCGGTTGGTCCGTCCAAGGGCATAGAGCATGCGATCGTAGGCATCGTCCCCGATCTCCGAGCGTAAATCCTGGTAGGCATTCCGGGTCTCGCTCTGTTCCTTGCGGTAGCGGGCGGTATTGAGCCAGCCCTCGCGGCTGGCGAGGTCCTGCAGATACAACTGCTTCAGGTCATACTCATCAAGATACGCTTGGATGCGGGCCGCCTGCTCCTCCGGGATACCGGTCTCGATCAGGGCTTCGACGCTGGTGCGAAAGGTCGGTGGTGGTGCAGTGGATTCCATTACCTCGTTTGCCTCAGTTGCCGGTGTCCCGGTTCCGGTGTCAGGATACGTCTCGGGTTTCCCTGTCACCGCCTCCAGTGCTGCAATTCGTTCGGCCAGCCATACCCGCTCCTGCTCTGCTTGCTCGAGTCGCTGCTGCAATCGGGTAAGCGTAACATCCGTATAGTCTTTATACTCTCGGTCGAACTCCAACGTACCCTGTGGTGCTTCGGCATTTGGACTACCCGGTTGTGGTGAAACAACACGCAACAGATAGTATCCGGCGAAAACGCCGAGACATAGAATCGCAATAAGAAGATAGCTTTGCCTGAGCATGACTTGGGCGAACGTCAATAGATGGATATAGCGGCAGTCCGAAAATCAGTTGCTACTGTAGTACAAAATCAGGGAGCAGGCCACGTCAGCATGCAGATGGCATTTAGTATCACCAAGCGGCCAGAGGAAACTCTGGAATTGGTTTTCTGAACGTCCGAGTTCGGATACACGTCATACACCACCCTACTCGCGAACGTCAGCTTCCTGCGAAACCGGATGTTCACGTCGTGCTTAAAGGGTACTGTATTCTTTTAATGCTTTTACGCATAACCGGCGGGTTTTAGCCCGACCTCTGTGTTCTGCTCCGGCGTTTTTATTTCAGCGGATTGTTGCTCCAGCGCCTTGCCCATGATTTTGGGTTGGCTGGCAAACAGGAACCTGAGAGGAAACGGCACGCTGAATACCCATTGGCGCATGGGCTCATGTGGCAATACTTCATCTACCAGCAAGGCGGCACTTTCTGCCATACGACGTGCCCGGCAGCTGGGGTAGAAGCCCCCAGGTTCGCCTAAAGACGGACTACATATCTTTTCAAAAATGTCATACTTCGGATTATGTATAAATTAACTGATTGGCTTGAGGTTTGTGTTCTTGCAGATATACTGAATATAAGTATGGGGTTTATCAATAAATTATCAAGGAGGTTGTAATGGGTGCTGTATTGAATTTGCTGGATTCCAAAGGACGCGATGTTTTGACCGTGGACCCGGACACATCGGTGCGGGATGCGATCGAAAAAATGGAAGATATTTCCGCGGGAACAGTGGTGGTGGTGGAAGGCGGCGCGGTTGTCGGAATGGTTTCCGAACGCGATGTTATCCGGAAGGTGGTTCTTCAGGGGCAGAAAATCGACAAGGTCAAGGTCAGGGAACTCATGTCAACCGATCTGACCACCGTCACGCCGGAAACCTCGCTGGACGATTGCATGCAGCTGATAACCGAAAAGCGTATCCGCCATCTCCCGGTACTTTGCAACGGCAGCCTCTGCGGCATTGTGTCGATCGGTGACGTCGTCAAATATCTGATCGTTGAGAAGGACTTCAAGATCAAGAATCTTGAAACCTATATTAGCGGTTGAGTGTAGGCTGAATTAACGCCATTTTCCCTGAATCTCAAGCTTATCGAGCAATCACTCTTACTACTTTTAGGCTTGATTACTATTCTTCAAGACATTCAATCCAAGTCGCCGAACTTCAGGAAAGGGTCGGCTCCTGTCTTTTAGCAAATTATCAGATAGTTATTTGCTAAACGACCGGGTACGGTCGGTAACCTGCCGTTCCTGGCTCGCCCCTCACCAATTGTTGCAACGCCCGACGAAGACTGGAGTCGGCCACTTTCAGACCTTTAGCAAATATAATACGGCGACCGAAGCCGCCGTCCCTGTTGATTCTTATTTAGTGTTAAGCCGCTTTTTTGCGCCTAGCCATACCGACTAGACCAAGTAGGCCGGAGCCGAAGAGGTAGAGGGCTGGGGGGATGGGGATAACATTGAATTGAAGATTGTCGAGCGCAACGACGTTAAAAGGCGGACTAGAGACAACCGGATAGCCGCCAGCGAGTATATAGGCAATGTCTGCCGTTGGGCGACTAATGGTAGCTGTCGCAAACGTGCCGGGGTTACCAAGACTGACCACGGCGGTATCCAACAGTGTACCCGATGCATCGTAGGCCAGCAGCGCTCCCTCATCCCCTGTTGTATCTGATATTACATCAATGGAAACCGCATCTACCGGCACGTTAAAGTCAGCGCGTAAGATTGAGTGAACGAAAATATCGGTAAGAAACCAGTTATCATCGGGAATGAAAGGTACCACCTGCCTCCCAAATACCAAGCTTCCGGTTGATGAAAAGTTACCTTGGAAAGCTTCAACTTGGTCATTTAACTGAGGCACTCCACTCCCATTTGCAACCGACAAGGTAACTCCGGAAATCACGTTAGTTAGAGCTTGCCCCGGTAGATAATTATCAGGTTCAATTATTACGATTGTTGCCTGCGTCACTGAGGTGCACAGGAGGAGTAAGGATGCACACACAGCACCCAACAGACGTGATTTCTTCATGACTTCCTCCTAGCTATCCCTACTAGTCCCAGCAGGCCGGAGCCGAACAGCCACACCGCGGCGGGTATCGGCACATCGCCGGGACGCACAGCCCAAACATAGGCGGAGGTGAAGTCCTTATCGCCGCTGGCCTGGACCTGACTGCCAACGTTTAAGCCGAAGCCCCACGCGGTACTGGAATTTAACTCCGTACCGAACCAGTAGCCGCTACCGCTCTGGTTAATATCAAGCGACACCGTCAGGCCGGTCTCTGCATCGACAAAGCTGGTGTTATTCAGACCCCAGCCGGTCTGGAAGGTACAATAAGGTACGGCTGGATCACACAATCCAAGGTTGGCCAGGTTCACGTAGTACATGTGTCCCATCTCTGAGACCGGGTTGTTGCTGCCATCGCGCCAGCCACCGTCCGACCCATCAGTGGTAGTCGGGGCGGTACCCATATCAGTCGTGGCGTCGCTGCTCAACGTTGTATTGAAACTGCTGCCATTGACGGGACTCATTATCGGCAGACGCCAGTCGTTAAACCCCTTATAACCCGTGCCGCCGTCAGCGTTCATGGCGTCGATCCAGTGCAGAGCGCCGGGCCAGTTCATGGTGCCTATGGAATAGATGATTCCATTAAAACCGCTGCTGTCGGAAGGATGTGTACCCAGACTCACACCAGTCGGCAAACCAAACGTATTACTCGCAGCCAGGAATGAATTCTGCAGCCAGGTGATATTCAGTACATTGTCATAGATCAAGCCATCACCGCGATCAATCAACGCAGCAGACGTTGCTGTTGACAGGAACATAATAATAGCGGCGCTTATCGAGGCTAATGAATGCGACTTCTTCATAGTGATTTCTCCAGCAAACCTATTATTAGTTGTTGCCAGTCTTGTTTATTTATTTAACTGGAAACTTCAATATACGCCCGCAATATCTATATTACCAAGCGCTAAACGTCGTCTTTGGGTCGTCTCCCGCCTTTAAGTCATTGATTATATAAGCAGAGGCTAAACGACCGGAATACGAGCAATTCGGGACATTCCACGGTTTTAAACTACTCCCGTAGGCGCAGCCGAGCATCGCAGTGAAAACCGGATGAAGCATGCGCCCTGTCTGAGCTTTCGAGCGCAGCGAGATTGCGAGTTGCGCATGCGCCGGTTTTCGCGAGAAGCGCATGGGCAAGCCTGCGAAGCGGGCTTGTAGATCAAGTAGCGGGCAAGCCTTCGGGCCGCCTTTCTTTTGGATACTTTTCTTTGGCGGAGCAAAGAAAAGTATCTCGCCGTGCGCGATGTACATGGATGTACAAGTGTCGCGGGAGGCATGGATGCCGGGAGCGACCAGCGAAAGCCCGCATCAAATAATAATCGCGCCTGCAAGGCGCCCCTACAAATAAAACAACAACCAATTGCAATACTGCTGCCGCCATCACACCCGCCAGCAAATCATCCAGCATAATCCCGAAGCCACCGTGTACCCGCCGGTCACACCAGCTGATCGGCCAGGGTTTGATAACATCGAACAGCCTGAACAGGACAAATCCCGCGGCAACCCAGACCCAACCCGGCGGGTGCAAGGGTCATGGTCACCAGGTAACCGACAATTTCGTCCCAGACAATCCCGGGATGATCATGCACACCGAGACGCCGTGCGGTGTGGGCGCAAATCGGGATTCCGAGCAGGAACAGCCCGATGACCAGCGGCAGATAGAGATTCAGCGAAAGGCGTCTGCAGCAGCAGGTACAGCGGGATCGCAACCAGCGTCCCCGCGGTCCCCGGGGCACGCGGCACCAGCCCGCTGCCAAATCCCAGCGCCAGGCAGTCCACGGGGTGCAGCAACAGCCGCGGATTTATCCTCGGCGTCATCTCGGTCTCATTCAAAGTGCCGGTATCCCGCGGCAACAGGCTGGTAGCGCGTGCCGTCCTCCAGATAACAGCGGATTCCTGCCTGTTCCTCGATGATGCCGATTTGCGTACAGCCGCAAGGCAGTGCCGATAATTGCTGTTCGACCCTGGCGCAGTGCCGCTCCGGGACGGTAAAACACAGTTCGTAGTCATCCCCGGCTGACAGGGGTAATTCATAATAGCGGGACGGCTGTTGTGACACCGACTTGCTGCAGGCTTGAAATAAATTCATTCGAGCGCGGCAGGCTATCGACCTGCAGGGACGCACCCGCATCAGCCGCCTTCCAGCAAGTGACCCAGGTCGGCCAGCAGGCCGTCGGAAATATCAATCGCTGCACTGGCAAGCCCGGCAAGCAGCTGCCCTGCCTCAATACGCGGTTCCGGGTAATCCAGTTTCTTCTGCAAATCAGCCGGGGCATCTCCCTGCAACTGCAAGGCCAGTCCTGCATCACCCAAAGTCCCCGTTACATAAATCCTGTCACCCGGCGCTGCGCCATTGCGCATCAATGCATCGCCTCGTGAAACAAGACCGTGCGCCTGCACCGTCACCGAGAGCGGTCCGCGCGTTGTATCACCGCCCACCAGCTGCACGCTGTAACGATCGGCAAGCGCCAGGAATGCGCGGCTGAATTCATCGATCCAGGTGGAATCATTTTCGGGCATCGTCAGTGACAAGGTGGCCCAGGCGGGGGTTGCCCCCATGGCCGCGAGGTCACTGAGATTGACCGCCAGTGATTTATGACCAATGGCAGCAGCTGCTGTTTCGCAGGGAAAGTGCACCCCGGCAACCAGCGTATCCATACAGACAACCAGCTCCTGTCCGGCCGGCACCCGCAACACGGCTGCATCATCGCCGATAGCGGTAAGCACATCGTCGCGTTTTAATGATTGCCGCATGAAATAACGGCGGATGATTTCGAACTCGGATTCGGACATGGCCGATTCAGCGACCGGCGGCATTCTCATGCGAGCCGGCGCATTCAGCCGGGCGAATCGTATGCGCCGCCTGGTCAAGCACCCCGTTCACGAAGGTGTGCCCCTGCTCGGCGCCGAATTTCTTCGCCAGGTTGACCGCCTCATTGATGCTCACCCGGTAGGGAATCTCGGCGCGGAGCAATAACTCGCAGACCGCGATACGCAGGATGGCGCGCTCCACCGGGTCCAGCTGCTCGATCGGACGATCGATATTTTCAGAGATATTTTTATCAATCTTTACAATATGTTTCGGTATATCTCTCAACAAGCCATTGAAGTAGCTCCGGTCGGCGCGGGTGAAGTCCTCGGCCTCCAGAAACTGCTTGCGGATCTCGGGCAGATCGGTGCCCGACAGGTCCCACTGGTAGAGGGCCTGCATGGCATAACGGCGTGCGCGGCTACGCTCATGTGCAGAGAACTTCATGACATGAAAGACATGCTGATCAGCCTTCCAGGCCACGCAGCAGGTTGATCATTTCAATGGCCGACATGGCGGCCTCGGCACCCTTGTTTCCGGCCTTGGTGCCGGCCCGTTCGATCGCCTGCTCGATGGTGTCGACGGTCAACACGCCGAAGGCGATGGGGATGTCGTACTTCAGTGAAACCGATGAAAGTCCCTTGGTGCATTCACCGGCGACGTATTCAAAGTGCGGTGTACCGCCTCGAATGACAGCACCCAGTGCAATAATGGCATCGAAGCGCTTGCCGGCCGCCAGCCGCTGAGCGGCAATCGGCATCTCGTAGGCACCCGGAACACGGACAATCTGCAAGTCGCGCTCGTCTGCACCGTGCCGCTTCAGGGCATCGATGGCTCCTTCGAGCAGACTCTCCACCACAAAACTGTTAAACCGTGAAACCAGCAACGCTATCCTGGCGCTGCGTACAACCAGGTCACCTTCATTTACCGTAATGTCACTCATAATTATTTCCCGAAATATTTTTTAAATAATCTTTGCCGGCCGAATCAGTCGCACGCTTCATAGCCGACGACTTCCAGGCCAAACCCGGCGATGCCATGAACAATCTTGGGCGCGCTCATCACGCGCATCTTTTGCACGCCGACATCTGCAATAATCTGCGCACCGATGCCGTAGGTACGCAACTCGTCCACCCCGGCCTCTGCCGGCGCTTGCGTTACCTCCGGCATATGATACGTCCTCACCAGGTTGACCAGCGTATTGGCCGATTCCTGCTGGCGCAGGATCACCACGACGCCCTTGCCTTCCTGCGCAACCTTTTGCAGCGCCCTGCGTAACGGCAAGTGATGGCCCTCGGTCCTGGCATCCACCAGGTCGCTGAGCATATCCTGCATATGGACACGCACCAGTGTCGGCTCATTCGGACTGATCTCGCCCATGACCATGGCCAGGTGCACCGCGTCACCAAAGGCATCGCGGTAGGCATAGACCCTGAACGTCCCATGCTCCGTGGCCACGTCATTCTCGGCGACGCGTTCCACCGTCTTCTCGTTCTCGATACGGTAGCGTATCAGGTCCTCGATGGTGCCGATTTTCAGGCCATGCTCACGCGCGTAGATCTCGAGATCCGGGCGCCGCGCCATACTGCCATCCTCCTTCAGGATCTCGACAATGACGGCAGCCGGCTCGAGCCCGGCAAGGCGTGCCAGGTCACAACCTGCCTCGGTATGCCCGGCCCGGGTGAGCACGCCGCCGGGTTTCGCCATCAGGGGGAATATATGGCCGGGCTGGACAATATCCTGCGGCCGCGCATTCTTTGCCGCCGCAGCCAGAATTGTCTGCGCCCGGTCCTGCGCCGAGATCCCGGTTGTCACCCCCTCTGCGGCCTCGATCGACACGGTGAAATTGGTTGAATGCAGGGAGTCGCCGGATTGCACCATTAACGGCAGCGCCAGTTGCTCGCAGCGCTCGCGTGTCAGGGTCATGCAGATCAGGCCGCGACCATGGCTTGCCATAAAATTGATATCTTCAGGACGCACGTGCCCGGCCGCCATCACCAGGTCGCCCTCGTTCTCGCGGTCTTCATCATCCATGAGAATAACCATGCGGCCCGCACGGATATCCTCGATGATTTCTTCAATCGTATTCAACACCATAACAAGCAACTATTCCTGCAGGGTTTGTTTTCGTTCCCGCATTATCCACGATTGCGCAAGCGGCTTCACGGAAAGAAGTTCATCCGGCACGTATTACTTGCGCCTGGCAGGAAATCCGTATGATTCCAGCCGTTCGCGGGTTATTGCCTCTCCCGGGCCGGGTTGTGCCGCCGCATCACCAAGCAGCAGGCGCTCCAGATAACGCGCGACCAGGTCGACTTCGAGGTTGACCTTGCGGCCGGAACGGTAGGCCTTCATCGTGGTGGCATCCAGTGTATGCGGCACGATATTCAGTTCAAATTTGCCGCCATCCACGGCATTCACTGTCAGGCTGACCCCGTCGACGCAGATCGACCCCTTGGTGGCGATATAACGCGCCAGCTCATCGGGTGCCTTGATGGTGAACTGCACCGAACGGCTGTCTTCGCGCCGGGCAGTGACCACCCCGATCCCGTCCACATGACCACTCACCAGGTGACCACCGAGACGCGTCTGCAGCGTCAGTGCCTTTTCCAGGTTCACGGCATCCTGCACAGCGAGGCTGCCGAGCATGGTGCGCTGCAGCGTTTCACCCGAAACGTCCGCAGCAAAACCGTTGGCGCCCTTTTCCACTACCGTCAGGCAGACACCACTCACGGCAATGCTGTCGCCGATGCACACATCATCCATCGGCAAACTGCCGGTATGGATACCAATACGCATATCACCGCCCCGGTTTTCCAGAACGGTGATACTGCCGACAGCCTGTATGATTCCTGTGAACATCTTCATTACTACCCGGTTAACCCTTTCTCCCGGAGGGAGAAGGAATTCTCTTGTATTCTGACGAGTGATTCGTCATCTGCGCTGTATGCCGGATCAGGCATTCGCCGCAACCGTTGCACTGATCCGCCAGTCATCACCAATCGCGCGGATATCGCTGATCGACAGCCGGATGCGCTGCTGCATATGCTCCAGTCCCGGCAGCACAAACAGGCCGCGGGCGGCATCGCCCATCAACTGCGGCGCCATGTAGACAACCAGTTCATCGACCAGCCCCGCCTGCAGTAACGCGCCGCACAGGGTCGCCCCGGCTTCCAGGTGCACTTCGTTAATCTGCATCCCGCCGAGATAGTGCAGCACAGCAGCCAGCTGCAGGCGCCCCTGCTCCAGCGGCAGTGTCTTGCACGGAAACGCCGTCCCGTTCCAGCCGGGACTTTTTCTGCGCGTCTGCAACACCGGTAATGATCAGCGTCTCGCCCGGCAATCCGAGCAGTTTCGCAGCCGCCGGCATACGCAATCTGGAATCCAGCACAACCCGCAGCGGGTTCCTGTATACAGCCGCTGCTTCATCCAGGCGCACGGTGAGTGACGGATCATCAGCCAGCACGGTATCAATACCTGTCATGATCGCCGTACTGCGCGCCCGTAATTTATGTACATCCAGGCGCGCCTGTTCACCGCTGATCCATTTGCTCTCGCCATTTGCCATGGCGGTACGGCCATCGAGGCTCATCGCCAGCTTGCAGCGCACCCAGGGCCGCCCCTGCTGCATGCGCATCACAAAACCGGGGTTCAGCCTGGCGGCCTCCGCCGCCAGCACACCGGTCGCCGTCTCGATGCCGGCCTGCTGCAATGCCTGCAAGCCCATGCCGGCCACTCGCGGATTCGGGTCTTCCATCGCCACCACGACACGCGCCACGCCCGCCCCGATCAGGGCGTCCGTACAGGGCGGTGTGCGCCCATGGTGGCAGCAGGGCTCCAGGGTGACATAGGCGGTAGCCCCGGCAGCCCTGTCACCGGCCGCCTGCAAGGCATTGATCTCGGCATGTGCCTCACCGGCGCGCTCATGCCAGCCTTCGCCGACCACCTCACCGGCACGCACCAGCACACAGCCAACGCGCGGGTTCGGGATCTGTCGTAAACAGCCCGCGCTCAGCCAGGCGCAGGGCGCGCGCCATGTAATGGTGATCATCTGCAGAAAACACGGACAGGAACCTCGAGCGATGAGTCCAGGAAAGCCGCCCTGACTGCGGGCAGGCGTGATTGAGAAAAACTAGTTACGCGTATCCTGTTCATCCGGCAGCAACGAAATCTGGTCCTTCCTGTCTTCCTGCGTGGGCTGGCTTTCGAGTCGTTCTATTTCCTCGCGGAAGGCATTGACATCCTCGAAACTGCGGTACACCGATGCAAACCTTACATAAGCGACCTTGTCCAGCTCGCGCAATTCATTCATCACCCACTCACCCAGCAGGCGTGCCGGGATCTCGCGCTCACCACTGGCACGCAGGCGATGCTGCAGGCGATTGATCGCGGCATCCACATTCTCCGACTTGACCGGGCGCTTTTCCAGCGCACGCATCATCCCGGCTGTCAGCTTCTTTTCATCAAAGGCCTCGCGCGCGTTATTGCCTTTGATAATACGCGGCAACACCAGCTCGGCTGATTCAAAGGTCGTAAAGCGCTCATTGCAGTCAAGACATTCACGTCGACGCCTCACCTGCGCACCCTCGCTGGCAAGTCGCGAGTCGATAACCTTGGTATCCTGCTTACCGCAAAAAGGACAATGCATCGTCGAATACCCTGTCAGGCCTTGCCGTACACGGGGAGGCGCTTGCACACCTCGATCACCTTGCCGCGCACAGCCGCTATGACATCCTGGTTCTCGATGTCATCCATAACGTCGCACATCCAGCCGGCCAGTTCGCGCGCGTCGCTCTCGTTAAAACCGCGCGTGGTAATCGCAGGCGTGCCGACGCGGATACCGCTGGTGACGAAAGGCGACTGCGGATCATTCGGCACGGCATTCTTGTTCACCGTGATGTGCGCGGCACCGAGGGCGGCATCGGCCTGTTTCCCGGTCAAGCCCTTGTCGATCAGGTCGACCAGGAACAGGTGATCATCCGTTCTCCCGGAGATCACCTTGTAACCGCGAGACATCATGACCTCGGCCATGGCACGGGCATTTTGCAGAACCTGCTGCTGGTATTCCCGAAAGGCCGGCTCCATCGCCTCCTTCAGCGCCACGGCCTTGGCCGCAATCACGTGCATCAACGGGCCGCCCTGGATGCCGGGAAAAATCATCGAGTTGAGTTTTTTCTCAATCGCTTCATTGGACCGCGCCAGGATCAGGCCACCGCGCGGACCGCGCAGGGTTTTATGCGTCGTCGTCGTGGTCACGTCCGCGATATTGACCGGGCTTGGATAGATTTCCGCGGCAATCAGGCCCGCCACATGTGCCATGTCCACCAGCAGGTACGCCCCGACACTGTCGGCAATCTCGCGAAAGCGCTGCCAGTCAACCTGCAACGAGTAGGCGGAAAATCCGGCAATCACCATTTTCGGCCGGTGTTCTTTCGCCAGTGCGGCGACCTCGTCGTAGTCGATTTCACCGGTCTCGTTGTTCAGGCCATACTGCACGGCATTGAACAGCTTGCCCGAGAAGTTGACCTTCGATCCATGCGTCAGGTGCCCGCCTGCATCCAGGCTCATACCGAGAATGGTGTCGCCCGGCTGCAACAGGGCAAAATAGACGGCCTGGTTGGCCTGCGAACCGGAATGTGGCTGCACATTGGCATAGTCCGCCTTGAACAGCGCCCTGGCACGATCAATGGCAAGCTGCTCGGCAACATCCACATATTCGCAACCGCCGTAATAGCGCTTGCCCGGATAACCCTCGGCATATTTATTCGTCAGCACCGACCCCTGCGCCTGCAGCACCCGCGGACTGGCATAGTTTTCAGAGGCGATCAGTTCAATGTGATCTTCCTGGCGTTGACGCTCGCCCTGGAAGGCCTGCCAGAGCTCATCGTCATAACCTGCGATCTGCATATCTTTAGCAAACATATAATTAGGTAACTTCCTTCATGTGGGTAGGGTTATCCGGCATCTCCGGAAGCCCAAGATAATAGACTATTCGACAGGGGCTTGCGAACCAATCAAGGCACATTTATACACCCGGCCGACCTCTCAGGCCTCAACGAGGACCTCAAGTACGGCCGTCCAGGCCATTGCCAGGTTAGCGCGGTTATAGCCACCCCCGCCCATCGCCAGCACGCGGCCGTCACAGTGCCTGTCTGCAAGCCGGCACAGACGTTGCGCTGCATGCCGGTGGGCAGCCGGGGAATAGCGCAGGTGCGTAATCGGGTCACCGGCGATGCTGTCCGCCCCGCACTGGAACAGGATGAACTCGGGCCGCTGCCGGTCGACAAACGCCTCCGCCTTTTCCCAGGCCTGAAAAAATAGTTCATCATCCGCATCGGGCGGCATGGGAATGTTGAGCTTGGTACCTGCAGCCGTACCCTTGCCACACTCATTCTCCCTGCCGGTACCGGGATAAAGAAACCGCCCATCCTCATGCAGGTCTGCAAAAATCAGTTGCGGGTCATCCTCGAAACTGTAGAACACCCCATCACCATGGTGCGCATCGATATCGACATAGGCAATTCGCTGCAGGTCATGCACCGAACGCAGGGTTTCAATCGCAACCCCGCAATCATTAAACACGCAAAACCCGGCTGCACTGTCACGCCGGGCGTGATGCAGACCGGCGATGGGAACAAAGGCATGGCGGAACTCACCCGTGACCAGGCGCTCGATGGCATCCAGTACGCTGCCGACGACAAAACAGGCCGCCTCGTAAATACCCGGACAGGCCGGCGTATCCCCGCAGTCCAGAAAGCCCTCCCCGCTTGAAGACTGGCGGATAACCCGGTCAACATATTCATGCGTATGAAAACGCTCGATCGTCTCGCGCTGCGTCGTCACCGGTGTGCACAGCGTGACCCGCTTGTCGAGCCCGATGGCCTGCGCATGTTTCCAGAAGGCATCGAGGCGGTCCGGACCAAAGGGATGCCCCTGGCCAAAACCGTAACGGGCCAGATCGTCCCCGACATACACGCAGGCAGAATTTTTTATCCTCATGCCTTCAGCCTCATCTTCGACAACAACAATACAATGAGTGCCTGTACACTACAAAGCAGTTTGCCACCAGCACCACGCTGTCTATAATAAGCCGCATCTGTCTCCGGCCCTGAAGGAAACATGTCGATGGCGCAGTACGTCTACACCATGAACCAGGTGGGCAAGGTCGTTCCACCCAAGCGCAAAATCCTGGAAGACATCTCGCTGTCTTTTTTTCCGGGTGCCAAGATCGGCGTACTGGGCCTGAACGGTTCGGGCAAATCCAGCCTGCTGCGCATCATGGCCGGCGAAGACACCGAATACGAGGGTGAAGCAAGGCCGCAGGCCGGCATCAAGGTGGGTTTCCTTCCCCAGGAACCGGCGCTGGATCCCGGCAAGGATGTACGCGGCAATGTTGAAGACGGGCTTGGTGAGGTAAAAACCCTGCTCGATCGCTTCAACGAAATCAGCATGAAGTTTGCCGAACCCATGGAAGACGACGAGATGACCGCCCTGCTGGAAGAGCAGGGCAAATTGCAGGATGCCATCGACGCCGCCGGTGGCTGGGAACTGGACCGCAAGCTGGAAATCGCAGCCGACGCCTTGCGCCTGCCACCCTGGGATGCGGACGTTACGAAACTCTCGGGGGGTGAACGCAGGCGGGTTGCCCTGTGCAAACTGTTGCTGTCCAACCCGGATATGCTGCTCCTCGACGAACCGACCAATCATCTCGACGCGGAAAGTGTTGCCTGGCTTGAACGCTTCCTGGTTGAATACCCCGGTACCGTGGTAGCGGTTACCCACGACCGCTACTTTCTCGACAACGCGGCCGGCTGGATACTCGAGCTTGATCGCGGCCACGGCATTCCCTGGGAAGGAAATTATTCCTCCTGGCTGGAACAGAAAAACCAGCGTCTCGAGACCGAGGAAAAGCAGGAAAGCTCGAGAAGGAAGGCCATCAAGGCAGAACTGGAGTGGGTCCGTTCCGGGGCCAAGGGGCGCCATGCCAAGAGCAAGGCCCGGCTTGCACGCTTTGAAGAACTCTCTTCGAAGGAATCGCAACAGCGCAACGAGACCAAACAGCTGTTTATACCGCCGGGCCCCCGGCTGGGTGAACTGGTTATTGAAGCCACCAACATCAGCAAACGGTTCGGCGACACCCTGCTGTTTGAAGACCTCAGCTTCAATTTACCCCGCGGCGGCATTGTTGGCGTCATCGGCCCGAATGGCGCCGGAAAAACCACCCTGTTCCGCATATTGACCGGGAAGGAACAGCCGGATTCCGGGGAACTGCGCATTGGCGATACGGTGGTGATCGCCTCAGTGGACCAGAGCCGTGACAGCCTCGACGACAGCAAGACGGTCTGGGAAGAAATCTCGGACGGCCAGGACATCATAACCGTCGGCAAGCATGAACTGAATTCACGCACCTATGTTTCCCGGTTCAATTTCAACGGTACCGACCAGCAAAAGCACGTTGGCACGCTGTCCGGGGGTGAACGCAACCGCGTACATCTCGCCAAGCTGCTGAAAAGTGGCGGTAATGTCCTGCTGCTGGACGAACCGACCAACGATCTGGACGTGGAGACGCTGCGCGCACTGGAAGAGGCGCTGCTGGATTTCCCCGGCTGTGCCGTGGTGATTTCCCATGATCGCTGGTTCCTTGACCGGATAGCTACGCATATACTTGCCTTCGAGGGGGACAGCCAGGTGGTCTGGTTTGAGGGCAACTATGCCGACTACGAGGCCGACCGCAAACGCCGCCTCGGAACGGCCGCCGAGCAACCGCACCGCATCAAATACAAACGACTGGAAAAATAACCACATGGAAAAGAAAAACAGGGAAGAACTCGAGGCCTTCGCGAAAAAGATGCACGATGAGGGTGCCGCCGGTTTTGCGGCCGGCCTGACACCGTGGGAGACCTGGGATGATTTTGAAGACCGGGTCGGCAGCCGGGTCTGGCAGGGCACGGCTGAACAAGTTAGCGAACGGGCGCGCCCGGGAGGCAGTTTTGGCGACCGGGTACTCACGGCCATGACGGCACTGGCCGTTGCCACGCTGGCCATCGGTATTGCCGGGGTGTACATGAGCCGGAATTCCTCGCTGCAGCTTGCCGACAACAGCACGCAGCTGTCACCCGCCGCCCCTGAATCAGCAGACAGCCGCGCGGCGGAAAGCGGGGAAACATCCGTCGCGCTCAACGATGCATCCTTACCGGCAACAACTGCCAGCCAGGGCACCGCCAGCACCACGAAGATCGACATGGCTGCCGCGCCTTCCAGGGCGCTGCCAACAAGCCCGGACAGCGACAGCCCTCTCCAGGAGGCGCCCGTTGAGGGCTATACCCTGATTGCGATGCTGGAAGAACTGCCGGCTACAGCCGCGGGTGCCCTGCCGGCTGCCCCGACTGCTGAACAGACAACCCGCATGGACAGCGACACCCCCCTGCCCGTGTCGAGTGACGATGGCGACGATCTGCCCGCCACGCCGGAACAACTGCCGGCTGCAACGGCGGACCACATGCCTGCCGCTTCGACCGTCCTGAAAACAGCAGGGATGGCAGAACCCGGCCATGGAAGCAACCAATGGCAGGAACCGCAGACGGCGCGCCATTATGACCACCGCTGCAACGCCCGGTGCGCATTCGCCCAGGCCACAGACATGAAGCCGGAGCCGACGCCGGCAACTGCTGCGAATAATGAGCCGTCCAGGCCAGTTCTCCTGTCGCAGCTGACTGTCCCGGCCGAGTCCGGGAAGCCACTGCAGGCAGCCGGCCAGAATGCACAAACCGGCAAAGGTGGCGACTGGTCGATCAACCTTGCCTCGTACACGAAACAGTCTGCTGCCGAAAAAGTGAGAGGCCGGTTTCTGGCCAGGGGCGTTGCAACCGACCAGGTTGTTGCGACCGTCAACGGCAAAACCTACTACCGGCTCCGGGTGACCGGGTTTGAAAGCAGGCAAGCTGCGCTAACACAAAGTGCAGTAATCAAGGAAAAGCTTGGTCTCGGTGAAACGTGGGTTACAAAACAATAAACCACCACGATAAAAAAGAGCACCTATGGAAATTTCAATAGCTCCAAAACGAGTTAGCGCCATATTACTTACGATTATTGCAGTACTTGCAGCGCTGCATATTGCACAATTAACCGCATATTTCGTTATTGCTGACCCGAAAAAGTTTAATTTTATTGAAATACTCGACTTTGACTACGAGGGCAACCTGCCCTCCCTCTATTCAGTATTTGCCATCATCCTCTGCTCGAGTGTTCTTTTTCTGATAGCTACCGGTAAAAGAAAGACGCGACAACCCTATGGCTTTCAATGGGAAATCCTGGCATGGATCTTCCTGTTCCTGGGCCTCGATGAAGGCATGGCCCTGCATGAGGAAGTCGGCGACATGATGGAGCAGTACATCACGGCCAGTGGTTACCTGTATTTTCCCTGGGTTATACCCTACACCGGCCTGGTGATTCTTCTGGCCCTGTTTTATTTCCGTTTCCTTCTTGCCCTGCCACGGCCAACCATGATCCGCTTCATCATAGCCGGCGGCATTTTTCTGTCCGGTGCGGTTGGCCTGGAAGTGTTCAGTGCACGGGAAGCGGATATCCACGGAACCACCAGCATTACCTACAGCGTCCTTTACACCCTCGAGGAACTCTGCGAAATGCTTGGTATTGTGGTCTTTTTGCAGGCGCTGCTTGAATACTATGCACGTGAATTCGGGACTCTGCAGGTAAATTTTTCAGGGAAAAAGGGCTGAGATCTGTCCACATCTGTCATTCCCATGACGGGTACGTCGCTTCGCTCCTTTACCCATCCTGCATACTACCTCTTTGCATCCCCATGACGGGTACGTCGCTTCGCTCCTTTACCCATCCTGCATACTACCTCTTTGTAGGATGGGTAAAGCGTAGCGTACCCATCAAAACTCTACCCCGAACCCCGCGATACAAATCCTTATCAGCCTACCCACACCCGCGCATTGCGAAACATGCGCATCCAGGGGCCGTCTTCACCCCACTCTTCCGGGTGCCAGGAGTTCTGCAGTGCACGAAACACGCGCTCGGGATGCGGCATCATGATGGTGGCGCGGCCGCTCTCGGTGGTCAGCCCGGTGATACCCAGCGGTGAGCCATTCGGGTTTGCCGGGTAGCGTTGCGCAACCTGGCCATTGCTGTTTATGAAACGGGCCAAAACGATGCCGCTGTCGAGCGCGGCCTGCGCACCGCCGGCATCACTGAAGCTGGCCCGCCCTTCACCGTGTGCCACGGCTATCGGCAGCACGGCACCCGCCATGCCTGCAAAAAACAGCGAGGGAGAGTCGAGGACTTCCAGCTGCGAGAAACGCGCCTCGAACTGCTCGGATTTATTGCGCACAAAGCGTGGCCAGGCAGCGGCACCGGGAATCAGTTCCCTGAGACCGGAAAGCATCTGGCAACCGTTGCAAATTCCCAGGGAAAAACCGTCCTCGCGTTGAAAGAAGGCGCTGAACATATCGCGCAGGCGGGCATGAAACAACACCGATTTCGCCCAGCCCTGTCCGGCACCCAGCACATCGCCGTAAGAGAAACCACCGCAGGCCACGACCCCCTTGAACTCTGCCAGCGTGACGCGCGCCGACAGCAGATCACTCATGTGTACATCGACCGGCTCGAAACCGGCGCGGTGAAATGCAGCGGCCATCTCGACCTGTCCATTGACGCCCTGCTCGCGGAGAATCGCGACACGGGGACGCACACCCTTGCTGATAAGCGGAGCGGCGATATCTTCATTGATATCGAAAGGAACGACGCATTGCATGCCCTTGTCATCAGCATTCAGTATGGCATCGTATTCCTCGCGGGCGCACTCGGAATTATCGCGCAATGACTGCATCTGGTAGCTGGTGGCGGACCAGGCGCGCTGCAGGTCGATGCGCGTTTCCGAGAAGACGGCGTGGCCCTGGTGGGTAATTTCAACCCGGTCGGTGTCATTCAGGGTACCGAGCAGGTGTGCAAGCCCTTCAAGACCGCGGGCAGCAAGGGCGGCCAGGAGATTATCCCTGTCTGCACGTCTCACCTGGATCACCACGCCCAGCTCTTCCGCAAACAGGGCGGCAAGAGGATCATCACCGAGTGCATCGATACTGATTGAAACCCCGGCATGTCCGGCAAAGCACATCTCGCAAAGGCATGCCAGCAGCCCGCCATCGGAACGATCATGATAGGCGAGCAGCAATCCCCGGCTGTTTAATTCCTGCACGGCGGCAAACAATGCCTTCAAAAGCTCCGGGGCATCGAGGTCCGGGGGCAGCTCACCGAGCTGCTTGTATGCCTGCGCCAGCGCCGACCCGCCGAGGCGGTTTTTCCCCTGGCCGAGGTCAACCAGGACCAGGTCGGTTTCACCCTTGTCAGTGCGCAGCTGCGGCGTCAGTGTGTGGCGCACATCCAGCACCGGTGAAAATGCTGAAATAATCAACGACAACGGTGCGGTCACCGCCTTGTCAGTACCCGCTTCGTTCCACACCGATTTCATCGACATGGAGTCCTTGCCGACCGGTATGGCGATACCGAGCGCCGGACAGAGTTCTTCACCAACGGCCTTTACCGTGTCATACAGCCGTGCATCTTCACCGGGATGCCCGGCCGGGGCCATCCAGTTTGCGGACAGGCAGATCTTGTCGATGGCTTCAATGCGGCTGGCCGCGATATTGGTAATCGCTTCGCCGACCGCCATGCGGCCCGAGGCCGGGCCGTGCAACAGGGCCAGCGGTGTACGCTCGCCCACGGCCATGGCCTCGCCGGTGCAGCCTTCATAATCAGAGGCCGTCACGGCCACATCCGCCACCGGCACCTGCCACGGACCGACCATCTGGTCACGTGCCACCATGCCCGTCACCGAGCGGTCACCGATGGTGATGAGAAAGGTCTTGTCGGCGACCGCGGGTATCTGCAGCACGCGATAAGCGGCCTCGGTAACATCGATACGCGCCGGTTCTGAACTCACGCTGCTGAATGACCTCGCGTTGCACATCACGCAGCATCTTCGGCGGTTTGTCCAGCAACAGGCTCATCGGCAGGTCAATCGGCGTATTGCCGAAATGCCGGTCATGCAGCAGCAGCTGCGATTCTTCCGTTGCCTCGCCAAGCTGCGCATACGGGCAGCGCTCGCGTTCACACATGGCGATAAACTCCGGCATCCTTGCAGGCTCGACCGCCAGCACGTAGCGTTCCTGTGATTCGTTACACCAGACCTGCAGCGGCGACATTCCCGGGTCATCGTTGGGGATCTCGCGCAATTCAAAGCGCCCGCCACGGCCGCTGTCATGCACCAGTTCCGGAACGCCATTCGACAGGCCGCCTGCACCAATGTCATGTATCGAGACAATCGGGTTGGCATCACCCAGCGCCCAGCAGCGGTCGATCACCTCCTGCACACGCCGCTCCATCTCCGGGTTGCCGCGCTGTACCGAGGCATAATCCAGGTCTTCGGCACTGGCGCCGCTCGACATCGACGACGCCGCACCGCCGCCGAGCCCGATCAACATCGCAGGTCCACCCAGTACCACGATCGGCGTACCCGGCATAATGGTGTTCTTGTGTACATGCTGATCACGAATCATGCCGATGCCGCCCGCCAGCATGATGGGCTTGTGGTAGCCACGCAGTTCGGTCCCGTGCGCCGCGGGCACCTCTTCCTCAAAGGTACGGAAGTAGCCACACAGGTTGGGACGACCGAATTCGTTATTGAATGCCGCGGCACCCAGTGGACCTTCGACCATGATGTCCAGTGCCGAGACAATCCGCGCCGGCTTGCCATGATCGGTTTCCCATGGCTGCTCGAAACCGGGGATACGCAGGTTGGATACCGAGAAACCGCACAGCCCGGCCTTCGGTTTCGCGCCGCGCCCGGTCGCCCCTTCATCGCGTATTTCACCACCGGAGCCGGTGGCGGCACCGGCAAAGGGTGAAATGGCTGTCGGATGATTATGGGTCTCCACCTTGATCACCAGGTGCGCCGCTTCCCGCCGGGCACCGTAGGAATTGCTGTCCGGATCCACAAAGAAACGCGGCACAACAAAACCCTCCACTACCGCTGCGTTGTCACTGTAGGCCGAGAGAATGCCCCCGGGACTGGCCCGGTGCGAGGCCCGGATCATGTTGAACAGTGATTCACCCTGCGGTTCAGCATCGATGATCCAGTCGGCGTTGAAGATCTTGTGGCGACAATGTTCCGAGTTGGCCTGCGCGAACATCATCAGTTCGATATCGACAGGGTTACGCCCGAGGGCCGTGAAGTTCTCGACGAGGTAGTCGATTTCGTCTGTGGACATGGCCAGGCCCAGTTCGCGGTTGGCCGTCTCCAGCGCGGCACGGCCGCCCTTGAGGATATCGACGCTTTGCGAGGGTGCCGGGGGGGCATGGCGGAATAAAGCATCCGTATCGTTAACATCGAATACAACCGTTTCGGTCATGCGGTCATGCAGCAGCGGCAGTATCGCGGCCCGCTGTTCTGCGGACAGCTCAGTTCCCTCTTCAAGCTCCAGCGTATAAACAATGCCACGCTCGACGCGCAGCACCTTGTCCAGGTCACAGTTATGCACAATATCGGTTGCCTTGCTGGACCAGGGCGAGATCGTACCCGGACGCGGGATAACCACCAGCGAGCCGGCAAGGGCCTCGCCGCCCGGCATCGAAGGCCCGTAGGTCAACAGCTGTGTGAGGATTTCCAGCTCGGCATCGGACAGGGCAGCGGAGAGCTCGGCAATGTGCAGGTAATCGGCCTCGATGCCACGCACACCTGGCACGTGAACCTCGAGTTGCAGCAGTAATTTCTGCCGGCGAAAATCGGACAGTGCGGGACCACCGCGCAGGTGCAGCATCGAGACTCCGTTAGACAGAAAACTGGAAGCGGGGAATGATACTTGAAGGATCATGCAAAGTCAGGATGCACCTGGCCGGACAATATCAGAGTAACAGGGGAGATGCATTGATCAAGTACTTCCAGAGTGCATATTTTTCAGCAGCCTTGAATCAACTGATTGTCCGCCAGTCGAGGCCCGTTTCCTGCTCCGCAATACCAACCCAGTCGGTCTCGCATTCCAGCGCCAGGGCCAGCGCCTGGCGGGCAAGCTCCGGCCGGTTGTTTTTGTCGCTCAGGTGCGCCGCCACGAGGTGCTGCAGACGCGAGGTATCCAGCCGCGACAGCATCTCACCGGCCTGTGCGTTGCTCAGGTGCCCCATGGGGCCGCCGACACGCTGTTTCAGGCTCGCCGAATACGGCCCGTTCATGAGCATGTCAACATCGTGGTTGCATTCCAGCAACAGGGCATCGCAGCCATCCAGGCATGCAAGAATATGCGGAGTCAGGCGGCCCGTGTCCGTCAACATCCCGAAGCGGCAATCCCCGTCATCGAAGGTAAACTGGCAGGGTTCACGGGCATCATGCGGCACTGTGAATGGCTCTACCCGCAGTGCACCGACAGTGAAGCCTGAATGACCATCGAAATAGTGTACAGCCGGCACATCATCATCGCGCATCACCTGGCGGGTACCCCGGGTTATCCAGACAGGCAAATCATACTTGCGGGCCAGCAGGCCAATCCCGCGAATGTGATCACCATGCTCATGGGTTACCAGCAAAGCCGACAGATCACCGGGAGAACACTCGAGTATCGCCATGCGCCGTTCTGTTTCGCGGGCGGAAAAACCGCAATCGACCATTACCAGGGTGGAGCCGGCAGACACCAGGGTGGCATTACCCCGGCTGCCACTGCCCAGTGATGCAAAGCGCATTTTATGCGGCTCTGTCGCGCATTCTAACGAAGCTCTTCTTCCAGCAGCGAAAGAATGCGCTTGGCCGTAGCGGACGTGTCCCGCCTGCCCTGGGCATTATTGACAACAATGTGAGTTGCCGCACCCTGCGCCTGAACCTCGATTTGATATTGCATCGTCTCGTCTTCGTCATCGGAAGACCAGAAGGCCAGCTTGCTCAACACGCCATCCTTGTCCTGACCTGCGAGCGGATCGTTATAACGGACGTAGTAGATACCTTCCATACGATTGCGGTCCTCAACGGCAAAGCCGACCCGGTCCAGTGCAACCCCGGTACGACGCCAGGCACGTGAGAAGTCTTCATCGATAACCAGCATGCTGCCTTCCCTGACCGATACCATCCGGGCGCGGGGCTGTTGTACAGCGGCCTTGCGCATCAGCATGGTCTCGGCCTTCCGTTCCTCGATACCCAGGTAGACCATCATGCGTTTGAGCATCTCGGCTTCCAGCTCCGGGTCACTGGGACGCGGTTCCCAGACCGTCGAATTGTCCTCGACACTGCCCTTGATCACTTCCTCGACGCCGCGGTGTGTCAGGTAAATCTCTGTCGTCAGCGGTTCTGCGCCCCGTTCAAGGCGTACCCGGTACTGGTCACGCGTGGCGGCGGAATAGGCGAAGTCCATCACCTTTCCAAGGACATTGCGAACCGGCCCCTTGGGTATATCGGCGCGATTTTCAGACCAGCCGGTCTCGATAATGCCGACGCGCGGGTCTTCCATCTTGATCAGGAAACCCTCCTCCAGCCAGAACTCCCTGATCTTCGGCCAGACCTGCGACGGCTTGCCCTGTACTACCAGCCATTGCTGGTCACCATCCCGCTCGAATTTCATGTTCGATTGATCGGGCAGCACCATTGATACGCCCGTCGGCAGCCCTTCGTTTAATGACGAAAGCGCGGGGCTTGCGCTATCCAGCGCGCTCGGGGCCTCATTTATCGTTTGCGATGACAGGTCAGGCGGGACTTCCAGCGATTCAGTCGCCTTGCTCTTTTTGTAATCAACCTTCTGCCTGCCGGGTGCCACCTTGTCCAGGCTGCCGCAGGCCGACAGCAACAGGCTACCCGCCAGCAATGAAAGAAGTATTCTGGAGTGTGTGTTCAATTGCATAGGGTTATTCCCGGTTATCGAGTACGCCGGCTTGCCTGAGGGCCTGCCGGACTGTTACATGAAATTTTTCTGCCAGGGGCGTCAACGGTAATCGTATCCCCGCAGGGATCAGTCCCATTTCATACAATGCCCACTTGACAGGGATCGGGCTGGATTCGACGAACAGGGCCCTGTGTAGAATATCCAGCCGGTCATTGATTGTTGTTGCCGAATCACGATCTGCGACAAGTGCAGCGCTGCAAAGTTCATGCATGGCTTTTGGTGCAACATTGGCAGTCACTGAAATATTGCCTTTTCCTCCCAGCAAAATCAGCTCCATCGCAGTCGCATCATCACCGCTGTACAGGTCCAGCTGATGACCACAGCAATCCAGAATGGCCCGTGCACGATCCATGTTACCGGTTGCCTCCTTGATACCGACAATATTCTCGATCGGCGCCAGTCGCGCTACGGTCTCCGGCAGCATGTCACAGGCGGTTCGGCCTGGCACATTGTACAGGATCTGCGGAATCGGCACGGCATCGGCGATGGCCTTGTGATGCTGGTACAGGCCCTCCTGGGTCGGCTTGTTGTAGTACGGGGTAACCAGCAGGCAGGCATCCGCCCCGGCCTGCATGGCGCAAACGGTCAGATCAATCGCCTCGCGGGTTGAATTGGCACCGGTTCCTGCAATTACCGGAATCCGGCCGGCAGCGATTTCCACCGACCGCCGGATTACGTGGCAGTGCTCCTCCTCGTTCAGGGTCGCTGATTCACCGGTCGTGCCGACCACCACCAGCGCATCGGAATGATTCTTCACATGAAAATCAATCAAACGCTGCAGACTGTCTTCATCAATAGCGCCCCCCTCCTGCATCGGGGTCACCAGCGCTACCATACTGCCCTGAAACATCACCAGAATCTCCGTACCGGACGAGAACGACATGGTACTGGCGGCACCCCGGGCTGACAAGGCAAACACCCACCAATACGGGAATAATGGTAGACTTTTGCCAACGGCACCTGCTGCTCTCTTAAACAACCGGTTCCCGGAATAATGAAAGATCAAAGCACGGCAAAAAACAGTCAACTGGTGCTGTCCGCCCTTGGCAAGGACAAGCCCGGAATCATTGAAGAAATATCCAATGCAGTACTCGGCAGCGGTTGCACGATTATCGACAGCCGCATGACGGTCCTGGGTGGCGATTTTGCCCTGCTGCTGCAGGTCGGGGGCAACTGGAGCAGCCTGGCAAAACTGGAAAACCAGATACAGGGCCTGGAAGAAAGGCTCGAACTGACCATAATCTCGAGACGGGCCAGCATGCAGGAAGGCCGCAAGGACCTGCTACCCTACGGGGTCGATGCCGTCGCGCTGGACCAGCCCGGCATCGTTCACAACCTGGCCAGATTCTTCTCCCGGCGGAAAATCAATATCCAGGAAATGGTCACCTCCAGCTATGCAGCCGCCCACACCGGGACACCGATGTTTTCCGTACACATGACCGTGAATGTCCCCGCCAGTACCCACATTTCGAACTTGCGTGAAGAGTTCATGGAGTTCTGCGACGAGTTGAATCTTGACGCACTGTTCGAGCCGGTAAAGAATTAGGGAAATCAGCGCAGCAGCGTTTACTATTGCTGCAGGAGCGCCGGCTGACCAACAAGTCTGTAAATCACCAACCGGAAAGGAAGATACACCATCATGCCAAAGGTTTCTGTTGGAAAAAAAGTCCCGGACTTCAGCTTGCCTGCAACCGGTGAACAGGACATCGCACTCTCGGATTTCAGGGGAAAAAACGTGGTGGTATATTTCTACCCGAAAGACAGCACATCGGGCTGCACCACGGAAGGACAGGACTTTCGCGACCGTATCAACACATTCAGGCGCCGCAATACTGTCATTCTGGGGATTTCGCGTGACAGCATCAAGTCACACGAGAATTTCAAGGCGAAGCAGGATTTCCCGTTTGAACTGCTTTCAGATGCAGATGAGACAGCCTGCAGGCTGTTTGATGTGATCAGGGAAAAGAATATGTACGGCCGCAAGGTAATGGGCATTGAACGCAGCACCTTCCTGATCGATGGCAAGGGCACCCTGAAAAGGGAATGGCGCAAGGTAAAGGTGGCCGGCCATGTTGACGAAGTGCTGGATGCGGTGAAGGAACTTTAACCTCGCGGATGAGATCCGCTCCTGCGGCCGTGCGTACGACAGCAGGAGCGGATCTCATCCGCGAAAGTGACACATGCAAGTACATGCATCTCAGTTGGTTCCCGCTACAGGTTCATTCTCCGTTTTTTCTTTGCGCGGCCAGGCATTGAGCACCGCCTGCACCAGCGTTGCGAGCGGGATGGCAAAGAAAACACCCCAGAAACCCCACAGGCCTCCAAACACGAGAATGGCGATAATGATCGCCACCGGGTGCAGGTTGACCACCTCGGAAAACAGCAACGGCACCAGCAAATAGCCATCGAGCGCCTGCAATATTCCGTAGATCAGCATCAACCAGCCAAATTCAGCACTCCAGCCCCACTGATACCAGCCTATGATCGCCACCGGCACCGTCACAACCGCTGCGCCGATGTAGGGAATGATGACCGAAAAACCGACCAGGGTTGCAAGCAGCAAGGCATATTGCAAGCCCAGGAATGAAAAGATGGCAAAGGCCACGGCACCGACAATAAAGATTTCCCACACCTTGCCACGTACATAGTTGGCGACCTGCAGGTTCACATCGCTCCAGACCAGGTTCGCCAGGCTGCGCTGCGCCGGCAGTCGCTGGCTGAACCAGTCCAGGATGTGCTGCTTGTCGTTGAGAAAGAAGAAAGCGAGTATCGGCACCAGCAGGATGTACACCATCAGGGTGATCAGCCCGAACACCGACGCCACCGACAGGGACAGCACGTGCTGACCCAGGGCAGTGATTTCGGCGCGTATTGCCGTAAGAATATCGCTGACCTGCGCCTCGGTAAAAAGGCTCGGGTAGCGCTGTGGCAATTGCAGCAGGACGTCCTGGCCCCGGGCAATCATTGTCGGCAGCTGCGACACCAGTTGCGTGACCTGGAAATACAAACGCGGCATCAACCAGAGTACAGCGAACAGGATAAATGACATGAACAAAACGTACACCAGCACAACCGCGGAGAAGCGCGGCGCGCCCAGGTGGTTACATTTTTCCACCACGCCGTCCAGCAGGTAGGCAATCACGATACCGGCCAGTACCGGTGCGAGCATCTGGCCAAACGTCAGTATGACCGCAAAACCCGCCAGCAGCAGCACACCGAGGATAACCACCTGGGGATCCGAAAAATATCGGTGGTACCATATACGCAGGATATTCATCCCTTACTTTCCCGTCCCTGCCCTGAGTTGCTCATATTGTATCCGGAAAATCTCTTCGAGCTCATCAATCGCTGCAACAGTATCTCCACCTTTCATGAGGCTTGTAGCAACCAGTTCGGAGGTTGCTCTCAGCATTACATTCTTGTCCAGCATCGGATAGGTATTCGCCAGGCGCTTCAGGCAGCCGACAATGCTTTCTTCTGCCGGCCGTTCAATCTGTCCCGGTTCCTCAATCACCACCGGTTCCGGTGCGGCCATCGTTTCCCCGGAAGAACCCCGGCCATAAAGAAACTCGGCAAAGGCCAAAAGGGTGGCCTGGTCCCCTGCAGCAAGTTGACTGAAGAGTTGCAGCAGGTGTTTTTCAGTTGTTTCCATCTGCAGAGTGTATACCGGATCTGGAAGGAGGATAGTGAAATTCGGTGTTTATGCGCCCGCCAGCACCCTGTTCCAATCCCGCAGGACGCACGCAGCACGAACGGCCGCAGGGATTATATGCAACAGCCTGTTCAGTGGTCGTCTTTGTGTGACAGGCAATAGGCGCGTGCAAACGCAAGCAGCTCGTCCATGGCACGCTGACGGAATTTCTGTTTCTGGTGAACAAACGAAAACTGTCGTTCCAGTGACGGGCTCAACTCGAGCGCAACCAGGGTCCCGAGCTGCAGTTCCTTGTGGATGGTCACCTCTGAAACGATCGAGACCCCCATGCCCGCCTCGACCGCACCCTTGATCGCTTCCGGGCTGCCGAGTTCCATAGCCACATGCAGATCCGCTGATTTCAGGCCCGCATCCGAGAGGTGTTCATGGATCACCTCGCGTGTACCGGAACCTTCTTCACGTGCAATGTAGTCATGCTCGAGCAATTCCTTGAGACTGATTTTAGTGTTTCCCGACAGCGCATGCTGTGGCGGTACAATCGCAACGAGGCGGTCCTTGCGACACTCCTCCACGACCAGGTTCTTGTTCAGGACCGCCGACTCGACCACGCCAAGATCGATGTCGTTATTCTCCACCATGGTCACGATACCGTCCGAGTTGGAGACCCTGAGTTGAACGTTGACATCCGGGTACTTCTTTTTGAAATCTCCCAGCAGCGAGGGCAGCATGTACTCGGCAATGGTGGTGCTCGCACCGATGATCAGGACACCGCTGATCTCGCCGGTTATATCACGGACCGCGTTATCCATTTTTGCGTAAAGATCGAAAATCTGGTCCGCATACTCGTAAACGCGCTTGCCGGCTTCGGTCAGGCTGATGCGGTTATGGGTCCGGTCAAACAGGCGGGTATTGAAATATTCTTCCAGTTGACGCACCTGGAAGGTCACCGCCGGCTGGGTCATGTGCAAACTCTCGGCCGCCTTGGTAAAACTCAGCAAGCGAGCAACGGTGTGAAATACCTGTAATCTGCGGTCTGCCATGATTTATTCTTTCAGGTGAGGGTTTTGCCATTACCCGGGGGAACCATGGCAACCTGTTGATACTATAAAATAATTCAGGATGAGACGCCATCCCTGTGAAGGGGATGATTCCTGGCGTCGTTTGACGCTATTTAAGCACAAACCACCCGGGTTGCCGGGCGGCATCGTCCACTGCATTATCGGGGTATGAAACCGGGTATGGACACAAGCGCGGAAGAAACAGCACGCCGGAACTATAACCGCCTGTTCACGCTGCGCAATATTGAAATTGCCGCAATAGCCCTGGGTATAGCAGTTGCCGGTATTTTGTTTGACCTGGCCCTGCCGCTGCGTGCCTTGCTGGTTCTGCTTGCCCTGATTATCAGTGTGAATGTCTTCACCTGGATCAGACTGAAAACCGGGCATCGATTTAGCGACCGTGAACTCTTTGTGCAAATGTTGCTGGACGTCGCCGGGCTGACCGGCGTGTTCTTTTTCACGGGTGGCGCATCCAACCCGTTTGTATGGTTTTACCTGCTGCCACTGATGATTGCCGCCACCATTCTGCCGCGCAGCCATACATGGATGATGGCGGTCATTACCGTAGCCAGTTATTCGGCCCTGTTCTTTATCGGCACACCCGGGACCGAACACGCCCACCACGCGACTGGCTTCCGGATGCATATCTTCGGCATGTGGCTGGGGTTCGTCATGAGCGCCGGTATTGTAGCCGTCATTATTGTCGGCATGGCACACAGCCTGCGACAGCGCGACCGCAAGCTCGCAGAGGCGCGCGAGAGCGCCCTGCAGAATGAACGCCTGATCGCACTGGGCACACTGGCAACCGGTGCGGCCCACGAACTGGGTACTCCGCTGGGCACCATGGCAATCCTCACTGCGGAACTCGAAAAACAATACACCGATGAAGCGCATCCCGAGCTGCACAAAAAACTTGGCATCCTGGAGGAGCAAATCAGGCGCTGCAAGGAAGCGCTCTCGGTCATTTCCGTCTCCGCCGGGGCCGGGCGCGCAGAAGCCGGCCACCGCATGCCGGTCGGCAGTTATCTTGATGAGGTCATTGCACAATGGCAAACCCAGGGGCAGGCGGCCACACTGGAGTCAGTTATAGACCGCTCCGGCCCCGCCAGCGAAATCATCGCCGAGCGTACCCTGACACAGGCACTGGTCAATCTTCTGAATAACGCCGCCGATGCCTCACCGGATCACGTAACACTGGAAGCGGACTGGTCGGCAACCGCACTGAGACTGGCAATATTCGACCGTGGACCGGGACTGAACAGGGAGGTACACAGTCAGCTTGGAAAAACACCGGTCAGCACCAAGACAGAGGGGCTTGGTGTTGGCCTGTACCTTGCACAGGCAACCATTCAGCGGCTGGGAGGCACGCTGCTGGCAGAAAGCCGGACCGGGGCCGGCACAACCGTACGTATTACCCTGCCCCTGCTCGCACCACCAGCACCAGAACCACATTCACAGGAACGAACCCGGACTGAACCATGACCGCAGGCACACCACATGACAAACCGTCCTTATTACTGGTTGACGATGACGAGGTCTATTGCGAGGTGCTGGGTGACGCACTGACGCGGCAGGACTATGCCGTGTCGATTGCCCATAACCTGGAAACGGCATTACAGCTGGCCAGGGAAATCGACCCTGAATATGCCGTGGTGGATCTGCGTATCGGCAACGAATCAGGACTCGAACTGGTCAGGCAACTCGCAGCCCTGGATGAAAATACACGCATTGTGATGCTGACCGGTTATGCCAGCGTCGCCACGGCCGTCGAATCCATCAAGCTCGGTGCCGTACATTACCTGACCAAGCCGGCGACTGCCGATGAAATCGTTGCCGCACTGCAGCGCATCGAAGGCGATCCCTCCGTCACTCCTGCCGAACAGCCGCTCTCGGTAAAACGACTGGAATGGGAACACCTGCAGAAAGTACTGGCCGAACACGAGGGCAATATTTCTGCCGCCGCCCGCGCCCTCAACATGCACCGCCGCACCCTGCAGCGAAAACTTGCCAAGCGTCCGGTCAGGGAATAACACGCAAGCGGCTGTCGGTCCGCAGTCAGCTGTTGTCAACTTCCAGGGATCAATCATCCTGACGGGTATCGGCCTGCGGGTCATAAAAAAAGACCGCGTTTCCGCGGCCTTTTTTAACGACATGGTGCCAATGCTCAGAACTTGAGCGTGTAACCGATATCCACTGAATTCTGGTACATCTGGATACTCCCGGGAATCCCGAAGGCCGTCAGGTTGCTTTTAACCTCTTCCTCGAAGGCATGCATGTAGGCAAAGCTCCATTCACTGCTCTTGTTCGGGCGGTAGGTAAAGCCCAGCGTGACATGCTTTTCGACCACCGCCGGTGCCAGGATATTGAACAGCACCTGGTCATCCGGTATCGGCTGGTCAAGCATGGCGACACCGGCGCGCAAGGTCCACTGGTCATTGTGCCGGTAGTCCGCGGCCAGGCGGTAGGTATTGGTGTCTTCCCAGCCAAAGCCGAGGCCATTACCCGTACCCAGCAGGACCTCCGCCCGGCGGTAGTCGATCGGTGCCGAGAGTGTCGGATGGCCCGGCATTGGAGATGGAATTGACCCCCTCGTAAAAGATACGCTGGAAGTCGAAGGAAATGTTCAGCTTCGGTGTTGCCTTGAAGGTAATGCCCGCCGTGCACATTGGCCGGGATATCGAAATCCCCGTCCTCGGCAAACAGTTCATCATAGTCATCGAACTCGGTCATGTAGACCTTGCTGGCCGCGGCCAGGCCCAGGGTCACCCGCGGGCTGACGTCACCGATCCAGCCAAGCCGCACACCGGCACCGTAGGACCAGTCACTGTCGTTATTGGTCAAGCCATTGGATGGGACGGCTGCAACGCACCGGGCAGCTTGCAGACCTGGGCCGATTGGCCGGATTGGTTGCGACCGAGTTGGTGAAGCACTGGAAGTTACCCAGGCCACGTGCACTGAAACGCTGCACGCCAATCAACAAGCGAAGCGCCGAGCGTGTGCTTCTCGTTGACCTTCACGGAAATCGTCGGGGCAAACAGGGCCTGGAGAAGGTCCACACCCAGTGTCCCGACATTCGGTATACCGGTAGTCCCGAAATCCGTGGTAGAGGTACCTTGCCGGAACAATGCCAGCCGCAGCCGGACCTGGCGGGATACGGTGCCGGCGCCGGCGGGACGGGATACGCCAAAGCTGTGCACGCACCACCACGGCAAAGGCCTCGTCATAAAGATTGCGGTCATAGGTCGTGTTCATGCCACCGTTGCCGTAGATACTGATACCCCACCACAGCTTGTCATTTACCTTGCCTGTTGGGTAAAACCCAGGTTTGGAATGATGAACAGGTCACGGCGACTCTTGTCCTTGACATCAAAACTGGCACCCAGCGGCCGTTGTCTACAGTTCTGCTTTGCGTTCTCGGGACTGAAGAAACGCACGCTCACATCGACCCGTTCACCCACCAGCGCCATGCCGGCAGGATTGGTTGCAGCCGCAATGGAGTCCTGCGGATTGGAGACCGTCGCCCCCGCCATGCCCATCGACTTCGCACCGTAACCGATGACCGAAATAACCGGTGGTTGCCATTGCGGTTGATGTAAAGACCAGCGCGGTAAGCAGCAGCACGCGGTTTTCAGTCACCCGGAAATATTTTCTTCATACTACTCGCCCCCTGGTTTGCACATCGTATGAATCAATAAATACCCTTGTATGCCGATGGTTGTTTTTATGCAACATCAAAATACCAGCACGTGCCGCAACTGTGTCAAAGGCTTAGGGCATTGTCAACAACAGGTGTTGTTTCTTTACCTCAGGTGAAGTAGTGTGAGCTCACATTATCTTTGGGGGGATGATAAATCCGATGTCATTTGAAACACGCAAAGTCCTGCCTGCTACCCTGTCTTCGCCCCAAATAATTCAGCCAAATAGAGGAGACTGATGATGGCCAAACACCATCCAGTTGTACGTGCTATCCAGGCATACGCTACTGCCGGGCTTTTATCGCTTCTATCCGCCAACGCCTTTGCATCCGGTTTTGCCTTGATTGAACAAAGCGTCAGCGGCATGGGTACCGCCTACGCCATCGGGTCGGCCGGCATCGATGATGCCAGCACCATCTTCTTCAACCCGGCCGGCATGTCGCGCCTGCCCGGCTCAATGATTACGGGTAACCTGCAAATCGTCAGCGCCGATACCGATGTCGAGGCAGACGGCTATTACAACCCGAACAACGCTTGCAATTGCTGGGTACCAGGTCCTATCCTGGCGGGATGCCGATCACGGGTAAAACAAAAGACGATACCGACCTGATTGCCGCCGTTCCGAGCGGCTACATCTCCCATCAATACAATGACAGGATCTGGATGGGTATTGGTGTGTTCGCACCGTTCGGACTGACGACGGAGTATGACGATGACTGGGTCGGCCGTTATCATGCCATCAAGTCGGAATTGCTGACCTATAACCTGAACCCGTCCATTGCCTTCAAGATTGATGAGCACGCAACGGTCGGTTTTGGCGTCAGCGCCATGTATGCAGACGGTGAACTGACCCAGGCCGCCGACGTTGGCCTGGGAGATTTTCTTGGCGAGGAGCCAGCACTACCCGGTTCCGGGGCTGGGTACCGGCACGTTTGACAGCAAGGCAAAGTTACCGGCGACGACTGGGGCTTCGGCTTCAACATGGGTGTACTGCTGGAACCGACCGACCACACCCGCCTTGGCCTGCACTACCGCTCCAAGATTGAGCTGGAACTCGATGGTGAGCAGCAAGATCTCCGGCCCGCTGGTAACAGAAAGCAGGATGCCAAGTCTCGATGTCACCCTGCCGGACAGCCTGTCACTCAGCGCCTACCACGGGATCAATTCACAATGGGCGGTGATGGCAGACGTTACCTGGACCCAGTGGAGCAAGCTGGATTCACTGGTGGTAGAGTTTGCCGATGGCTCACTCAGCGTGACCCCGCTGAACTGGGAAGACACCACCCGGTTTGCCGTGGGTGCCGAATATACCCATAACCGGAACTGGATCTTCCGCGGCGGCCTGGCCCTTGATGAAACACCGGTTCCGAATTCAACCCTGCGCACCCCGCGCGTCCCGGACAACGACCGCACCTGGCTGACATTCGGCGCCACCTACAAGTACACCCCGGAGATCAGCTTTGACTTTGGCTATGCACACCTGTTTGTCGATGATCCGAAACTCAGCGGTACCGCCGATGCCCATGACCCGACGGCACCGTTTCCCGTCAGGCCTGACCGGCACCCATGCACTGAATGCGAAATACGATGCCGCGGTCGATATCTTCAGTGCCGGGTTTAACTGGAAGTTCAGATAAGCCGGACAAAACACCCGGACAATAAAAAACCCCGGTCATTGACCGGGGTTTTTTATGTCCAAAATCCTGTAATTTCAGGCTGTATCAGCCCTTCTTCATCAGGAACATGAATTTTCCGTCTTCTTCAGAAGATGACATCAGTTCATTGCCTGTCTGCTTGGCGAAAGCCTCGAAGTCCTTGACCGAACCCGGGTCGGTCGCAATGATGTGTAATATCTTGCCCGTCTCCAGATTATTCAGGGCCTTCTTTGCTCGTAAAATAGGCAGCGGGCAATTCAGGCCCGTCGCGTCAAGTTCGTCATCAAAATCCGCCATTACGTCTCTCCTAATATTAAAATTTACAGCCTTTTAAAGACCCGATCGCACGGATCCTGATGAAATACATTTTATAATGCGTGGAAGACGTTATGATAACACACCCCGTAAGGCAAGCCCCCTGTAGGGGGAGGTATGCAAAACACCCGCATTCAGGTTGAACCCGGGCGTTGATTCCCTGTCTTAGTTGCTTTAATTGTAAATATATCAATCACTCACGTTATGAAACCACTTTCCCGGGGACTGCTTGGCAGCCTGCTACTGATCTACTCGGCAACGGCCCCGGCCGAAACCTATTCCGACCAGTTACCCAGCCTTGGCGATGCCTCGGGCCGTATTATATCGCCGCAAAAGGACAAGGCACTGGGTGCCGCCTTCATGCGCGAGCTGCGCCAGTCCGGGTTGATACTTGATGATCAGGAAGCCGGCAGCTACCTGGAAGCCCTCGGCCGCCGGCTGGTCGCAAGAAGCGAAAACCCGACAACGGACTTCACCTTTTTCCTGATCAACGATTCCGGGATTAACGCCTTCGCAGGCCCCGCGGGCCACATCGGGGTGAATACCGGGCTGGTCCTGGCCGCCAAATCCGAAAGCGAACTTGCCGGCGTCCTTGCCCACGAAATCGCACATGTCACCCAGCGCCACCTCGCACGGTCGTTTGAGGCTGCCGACAAAATGAGCATACCCAGCCTGGCCGTCCTCGCAGCGGCTTTGCTTATCGGATCACAGAATGGCGAGGCAGGTGCGGCAGCGCTGACCGCAGCATCCGCGGCCAGTCTGCAATATCAGATCAATTTCACCCGTGCTAACGAACAGGAGGCCGACCGCATCGGTATCCAGACGCTCGCGAATGCGGATTTCGACCCGTACGGCATGGCCGGTTTTTTTGAACGCCTGCAGAAAAGTTCCAGGCTCTATGGCGCCCGGCCACCGGAATTTCTCAGCACCCATCCGGTTACCACCAACCGGATTTCCGAAGCAATCTCACGCGCGGCCAGCTATCCCAAGGTTGATACTGCGCCAGACCCGGATTTCCTGCTGTTACAGGCAAAACTGCGAGTCGACAGCTACGATAACGCCAGCCAGGTGCTCGCCGACGTGCGTCGCTATAAAGGCAATAGCGGCGGTGACACAGCCGTCGAGCGCTATGAATTTGCACTGCTGCTTGCGGCGGACAATAAACCCGAAGAAGCCAGCAAAGTACTCGAACAGCTGCATAAAAGTGACCCGGACCGCATCGCCTATCGACTGTCACTTGCCGGCATCCTGCACCAGGGCAAACAATTCGAACCGGCACTGGATATTTACGCGTCCAGCCTTGCGCTCTATCCGGACAGCCCGAAGATTATCCTGCCCTATGCCACTACCCTGCTGTCCGCAGGCCAGGCTGAAAAGGCATTCAGACTGCTTGCCGACGGCAGCAACAAGCATCCTCTCAACCCGGAGATGTATAAATTACTTGCCCGGGCCGCGGGCGCAACCGGCAGAAACATCCAGACACATACGGCTATGTCGCAATATTATTTTCTCAACGGCTATACAAAACAGGCAATAGAACAGCTGAAACTTGCAGAAAAACAAAAAGGCCTCAGCGATTACCAGACTGCAGGTTTACAAGCGGGTATCAAGAACCTGCAGAACGTCCTCGAGGCAGAAAAATTAGAATAAATGCATATACTAATGCAGTAATTTCCCTACTTGCGCTTCCAGAATCCGGGTGATAGCTTAACCTTCCCAACAGGTAATCAGGCAGTCATTTTTTGCACTTTTTAATTACTTCGGAGTCAGACCTAATATGAAGATACGTTCTCACGTCAAGTTACTGATAGCTGCAATCCTCTCAATGTGGCTGATCAACGGCTGTGCTGATCAGGCCATGAAACCAGTGGCCAGCAGTGGCTCCATGGCCAGTCCCGCAGCAACTGCGGCCATTGCCAGCGCCGAGAGTGCCGTCAAGGCCGCGAAGGCCAACAACTGGATATGGCGCGACACCGAAAAATTTCTGAAAGAGGCACAGGCAGCCGCCGCCAAGGGCGACAACGACACTGCCGTCAAACTCGCTAACAAGGCAAAATTCGAGGCCGAAAGCGCAGTAAAACAATATTACTACGAAACAGCCAACCCGCGCAGCCTGTAACATGCCGGTAACCACTCAACACGCAGACCAACAGGAGAAAGAAACAATGCTGCAAACCGCTAGGAATATTTTCATTTCAGCATGTTCACTTGCTGTCTTGGCCGGGGCATTAATGTTGACCGCAGTTCCTTCTGCCATGGCCGCAGATTCCGCCATCGCAAAAGGCAAGGCGCTGTCATTTGATCGTAAAAAGGGAAACTGCCTCGCCTGTCATGCCATGGATAACGGTGACCTGCCGGGAAACATTGGCCCACCCCTGATCAGCATGAAACTGCGCTTCCCTGACAAGGCCAAGCTCAGGGCTCAAATCTGGGATGCCACCATCAATAATCCAAACACCATCATGATACCGTTTGGAAGAATGGGGGTCCTGAGCGAAAGCGAAGTTGACCAGATTGTTGATTACGTATACACCCTTTGATTTACAGACGTGACTAACCATCACATTATTCAGGAGAAACACTCGTGACAAGCATGAAACGCAGAATATTTCTGAAGGGCTCACTGGCTACCGGTGCTATCGGTATGGCTGCCAGTGCCGGCCTGCTCACCCCGCGCGCCTCGCTGGCCGCCTGGTCCAAGGATGCATTTGACGCCAAGGATGTGAATTCAGCACTCAGCGGCCTGTTTGGCAGCTCCAAACTGGATGGCAGTGACAAGATCAAGATCAAGGCGCCGGATATTGCTGAAAATGGAGCCGTCGTACCGGTTTCGGTGACGACCGACATCAGCGGCGCCGAATCCATCAGCATACTTGCAGAGAAAAACGCAACCCCGCTGACCGCCAGCTTCGTTCTGGGCAAAGGCACCGAGGGGTATGTCTCTACCCGAATCAAGATGGGCAAGACCTCCAGCGTGATTGCTGTTGTAAAGGCCAACGGGAAACTCTACAGCACCGGCAAGGAAGTCAAGGTAACAATCGGCGGTTGTGGCGGATAAGCCCGACACTGCTGCAAACTTTATTCTAAATACAGCGTACAAAGAGGATTTGACATGGCAAGCATTAAAATGCGCGCAAAAGTTGATGATGGCGTAACGACGATCAAGGCGCTGATCAGTCACTCGATGGAGACCGGCACCCGCAAGGACAAAAAAACGGGTGAGAAGATTCCTGCCCACTTCATCCAGGAAGTTATCTGTGAACACAAGGGCAATGCGGTCATGACCGCAAACTGGGGTCCTGCGATCTCCAAAAATCCCTACCTGTCATTCCGGTTTTCCGGTGGCGCAGCCGGTGATACCGTGAAACTCAGCTGGGTAGATAACAAGGGTGGAAAGGATTCCCGCGAAACCACCATTAGCTAACCAGAACTTCTGGACAACAACACAGTAGGGGAAACACTCGATGAAAAAACTCCTGACAGCATTCCTGGTAATTGGTCTGTTTGGCACCTTTGCAGCGACGGCACAGGCGACACCGCAAGAGGATCTGGAAAAATTCAGATCCTACTTTCAAAAACGCTTCCCGGGCACGCCCTTCAATGACTTCGTCAATGGGGTGTATTCCATTGACGCAGCTTCCCGTGAGCAATGGGAGGATATCGAGGAGTTTCCGCCCTATGAGCTGAACATAGAAAAAGGCAAGACATTATTCAACAAGCCGTTTGCCAACGGCAAAACCTATGCCAGTTGCTTTGAAAACGGTGGTGATGGCATTGCACACCGCTATCCTTTCTTTGACAAGGCTTCAGGCAAGGTAATCACCCTGGAAGCCGCCATCAATGCCTGCCGGGAGGCGAATGGCGAAAAGCCCCTCAAGTATCAGAAGGGTGCAATTGCCGACATCTCTGCATACATGCACTACACATCCCGGGGCAAGACCATCAATGTAGAAATCCCGGATGATCCACGTGCACTGGAGATTTACAATCAAGGCAAGGCGCATTTCTATGCCAAACGCGGTCAGTTGAACATGGCCTGTGCTGACTGCCATGTCTATAACTCCGGTAACAAGATTCGCGCTGACCTGCTGAGCCCGGGACTTGGTCAAGTGACGCACTTTCCCGTGTACCGTTCCAAGTGGGGCGGCCTGGGTACCCTGCATCGCCGCTACGGCGGTTGCAACAAGCAGGTACGTGCCAAGGCCTACAAACCGCAGGGTCCTGAATACACGGCACTGGAGTACTTCCATACCTACATGAGTAACGGACTGGAAATGAACGGCCCCGGTGCACGCAAGTAACGGGGATCTGTAACACATAAAAAAAGCCCGGTTTATACCGGGCTTTTTTTATGCCTGTCATTTGCAGGAGCGGATCTCATCCGCGATCACAACACCATGCCCCCCTTTCATTCATTCATTGTAGGAGCGGATCTCATCCGCGATCGCACACCATGGACCCTCAATCGCGGATGAGATCCGCTCCTACAGAAATGCCTGCAATACAAAACGATCAGGCTATTTCGCCGGGGTAGTCTGCAATACCCGGGTTGGCGGCAACCCCCACCAGCTTCGGATGATTGATCTTGGGCAATACCAGGACATTGTCTTTGCCCCGGGTTGCGAGAATATAATCACGCACCACGTCCCACATCAGCCGCCCTTCCGGTGTCCTGCCCACCGAAGCCCAGCCGGCAACCTTGTAGGTTTCCTCCGGGTCAATCATGTGGCCGTTATCGAGTCGGGCATCGGTGATGCGTTCATACAGGGGCTTTGACGGGTCAATCGTGTAGTCAAGACCGCCGACACGCACCATGTCACCACCGGACTGCAAATAGGGATCAGGGTCAAACAGGTTGTCCGCGACGCCTTCGAGAATATTCATCAGGTCACGGCCCTTCATCTCGGATACATAGGTCTCACCGTAGGTCATCGCACACTGGGTCATGACATCCTCCATGGTGATCCACTCCCCTTTCAGCGTGCTCGTACCCCAGCGAACACCCGCCGACAGGGCAACATCCGCACCGTATTCATGGCGCAGGGCATTACACAAAACCTGGTCCCAGGTCCCCATGAAGTTACCCCGGCGATAGAGCACGCGATCGGCAATCGCCAGCTTCTCGCTGAGGATGGCATCAAAGGTCTTGCCGACGCGCGATGGATTAAAGAAAAACTTGCTGGCACGGCTCTCGATAATGTTCTCGTCGTAGACCGTTTGCCGCATCTGGTCTATATAGGCCTGCATTTCACTGTCGGGTGCCAGCATTTCGGCAATCACCGGCAGCATCTTGTAATGCATTCCCTTTATCGTCCCGTCCTGGATATCAAAATCCATCACGCCGATATACTTGCAGTTGGAACCGGCATTGGTAACCAGGCAGGTATGCCCCTCGACGTTTTTAACCTTTACGGGCCTGGGAATACCGTCATGTGTATGCCCTCCAAATACGGCGTTCAGACCAGGCACACGCTCGGCCATCTTGATATCAACATCCATACCGTTATGTGACAACAGCACGATTGCATCCGGCTGCTCATCGGCACGAATATTCGTGACAAGTTCGATCATGTCGTCTTCACGCAGCCCGAAAGACCAGTCCGGGAAAAATTCCTGCGGATTGGCGTTGCCGGTCCGGGGGAATGCCTGGCCGACCACACAAATGCGTGCACCACCCACATTTTTTATGACATAGGGCTGAAAGGCATGCCCGGTATCCTCGTCATACAGGCCTCTGCCATCGTACTTCTCGGTCATGGCCGTATATTCATCACCAAACAGGGCATCTTCCTTGATCCTGACGTTCTGCCCGATGAAATCACCCTTGAACAGGGCAACGTTACTGAGGACTTCATCCTCCCGGTAGGTAAACTCCCAGTGACCGACCATGACATCAAGGCCAAGCAGGTTCGAGGCCTCCACCATGTCGACGCCGCGGGTCCACAGCGAGGTGCCCGACCCCTGCCACAGGTCACCTCCATCCAGCGTCAGGGTATTGCCCTTGCCACCGGCCTGCTCGCGCAGACGATTCAACAGGGTTTTCATGTAGGCATACCCACCTGTTTTGCCGTAGCGGCGGGCCGCTTTCTCGAAATCCAGATAGGTGTAGGCATAGGCCTCGGGTGAATCCGCACTCAATCCCATGTAATCCAGAAAACCCTTGCCGACGATATGAGGCGGGCGGCCGTAGGCATCGCCCACGCCCAGGTTGACATTGGGCTCGCGGAAATACACCGGGTTCAACTGGCCGTGCACATCGGTAATATGCAGGATCCGGGCATTGCCCTGCATTGGCAGGTCATAGAAACTTTCCAGCGGGTTGCCGGCCTGCGAAGCAGGCATCGCTTCAGTGGCGGCGTCTTCGGATTTGCTGCACGCGGTCAGTCCGGGAATTGTTGTTGCAGCCGCGCCAATACCAAGGATCTTGAGGAACTCTCTTCGGTCAAACGGAGGCATAGGTCACCTGTGTCAGTTATGTTTATAAAGGTGTTGGCATTACCATAGCATGTTACACAACCGATGGCCCTCGGGCGGCCAGGCCAGGCTGCGACAATCTGCAGGGCAGCATGCGACTATGGTTTGCACAATTATAATAAAACACCAATGCCGTGAATTACAGGCAGTAAATAATGGCCTATGTTTCATATATGGTGAAATACTAATGAAAACCAACCACTATCCCGCCTGGTTCGCGACCTCCCGGTAACTGACATGGGACTTCAGGCACCGCGTCTCCCCGCCTGCGCCACCCGGCCCTGCCCGGCATGGCTACGGATGATCTGGCTGCTCATGCTGTTTGTCCCGGCCGGGCCGGTGCCGGCAGACATCGTAAAACCCGCCCTGGTCGAGATCAGCGTGAATACCAATGGCACCTACCGGGTCGAGGTGCGCGCCAGCATCGAGGCCCTGCTGACAGGCATTAACGCCCGCTACAAAAACACACAGGATGCCCCGAATGCCGCGGCCTATGATGAACTGCGGGTATTGCCGGCCGAGGCACTGGAGCTGGCCTTCAAACCCTTTCACAGCCGTTTCATCGCTGAAGTAAAACTGCTGTTTGACAATCAACAGGCCGATTTGAACTTAAGCCGTGTCGAGATTCCGGAACCGGGCTACACCAAGGTCCCCAGGATCAGTGTCATCTACCTGGAAGGAGATATCGCACGCAAAGTCGAAACGGTCGGCTGGTACTACCCGGCCCGCTTTGGTGATAACGCCGTCCGTGTCCGCCAGATCGACGAGGCCAACGGCAAGTGGCACTGGTCAGACTGGCAGTGGCTGCGCAAGGACCAGCCGAGCGAGCCCTTTTCACTCACCGAGGTGTTCACCGCACGACCGCTCCCTGCCGTCATCATTACCTACATCGTTGCAGGTTTTGAACACATCCTGCCGAAGGGACTTGATCACATCATGTTTATCCTCGGCATCTTCCTGCTGAGCGTCAGGATGCGCCCGCTCTTGTGGCAGGTCACCATGTTCACCCTCGCCCACTCCATCACCCTCGGACTCTCGATGGCCGATGTCATCAGCCTGCCGTCACGCATCGTCGAGCCGCTGATTGCACTCTCGATCGCCTACATCGGTATTGAAAATATATTTGCCCGCTCGCTGCACAAGAGCCGCCTGCTCATCGTTTTTTGTTTCGGCCTGTTGCATGGCATGGGGTTTGCGCAGGTACTGAATGATTTCGGCATGCCCGATAATGCGTTTCTTACCGCATTGATCAGCTTCAATATCGGCGTCGAACTGGGTCAACTGGCCGTTATCTCCCTGGGATTCCTCGCAGTCGGCCTGTGGTTCTCGAAAAAACCCTGGTATCGCCCGGTCATTGTACGGGGCGGATCACTGGTCATTGCCATCATCGGTCTCTACTGGACCTGGGACAGGATTGTGCTGTGACCCCGTTAGTGCGCGCAGTTTTGCACGTACATATTCACGCAGGTCATCGGCAATCAGGTAAAAGCAGGGAATGGATATGAGCACGATCAGGGTCGCGAACAACAGGCCGAAACCGAGGCTGACGGCCATCGGCGAAAGAAACGCGGTCTGGCCGGTGGCAAAGAAAATCAGGGGCGAGATTCCCAGGAAGGTGGTGATACTGGTCAGCAGGATGGGACGCACCCGCACCCGTCCGGCCTCAACCATGGCATCAATTCTGTCCATGCCCCCGATGCGCAGGCGCCGTGCAAAATCCACCAGGATCAGTGAATCGTTGACGACGATACCGGTCAGGGCAAGAAAGCCGATGGCTGACAGAAACTGCAGATGGTAACCAAACAGCATGTGCCCGAACACCACGCCGATGACGCCGAAAGGAATGGCGAACATCACCACCAGCGGATCCAGCAGGGAGCGGAACAGGGCCGCCAGGATAAAGAATATGATTGCGCCGGAGATCACCAGGGCATCACGCATACCCTGGAAAGATTCCGATGCATCTTTCTTTTCGCCGAGGAATACCAGTTCATAGCCGGGTAAATCATCATTGAAACCCGCAAACTCACGGCGTACCAGTTCGGCAACTTCCAGCGGCGTGGTCACCTGGTCATCCACTTCCGCCGTTACCAGCCCAAGGCGCCGGGTATCACGGCGGTTGATGGTACTCATACCGCGCCCGGGAATGATATCCGCGACATCACCGAGATATACCAGGCGCCCGTCGGCGAGCACTATCGGCAGTCGGCCAAGGTCACTGGTATGGCGTATTGCATCGGAATAGATCACCCGCACCGGCACGCGCTTGTTGCCGAGGGTGACATGCACGGCCTCAACGCCGAGAAAGCCGGTGCGCACGGCATCGGCAAGATCATTCTGGCGAATACCAAGTTCCCTGCCACGGTCATTCAGTGAATACCGGTATTCGAGCTTGCCGGTCTCGAGATTATGGCGTACGTCATGCACACCGGGCAGGCGTTGCAGGTAGCCGACCATGCGACTGGCCTGTTCGCGCAGGACCTGGATATCCGGACCGCTGACGCCGACCTCGAGGTCGGCGCCGGCAGGACCACCCTGCGGCCGCTGGATGGCAATACGCCGCACCCCGGCGATGGTCTGCAGCTTTGCACGCAACTCGTTGATAATATCCTCCGTGGCCCGGGTGCGGCTGCCCTGCCACTCGAACTTCAGGCTCACCAGGGGCGAGATAAAACGTTCAATAAAGCCTTCCGGACGCGCCTTCTTCAGGTCAACAACCAGCTGGATGTACTGGCTGCCGAGCTGAAAACGGTTGAAATCGATGAAGCTCACACCGACATTGGTCAACAGGGTATCGAGTTCATCCTCGGCCAGCGACGTCATTACGATCTCTTCCATCTGCTCTGCCAGCCTTGCCGTGTCTTCCAGGCTGTAGGTGTTGGGCGCCTCGGCATTGATAAAAAACTGCCCGACATCGACATCATCGAACAGCATGAAGGGAATACGGGTCACGGCAAACACGATCGTCACCAGTAGCACACCGATACTGAACAGCGCCACAAAATAACGGTTATGCAGGGCCCAGCGCAGCCAGCCGATGTAGTGATTCAGCAATCGACTCCAGTCAACGCTGTGTTCATGTGACTTCTTGCTGGCCACGTGCAGCAACTCGGCACAATGTGACGGCAATACGCCAAAGGCCTCCCACAGGGAGCCCGCCAGCGCGGCGCTGACGACCACGGGAATCACGGCAATAAAGGCCCCCATAATGCCCTCGATGGCGAACATAGGCATGAACGCCGCGATGGTGGTTGCCGTACTCGCAACTACCGGCCACATTACCTCGCGGGAACCCGTTTCTGCCGCCTGCTGCGCCGACTTGCCCATTTCCATGTGACGGTAAATATTCTCGGTGACGATAATGGCATCGTCGACAATCAGGCCCAGCGCAATCAGGAATGCGAACAGCGATACCATGTTGATGGTGTAGCCAAGGTAAAAAATCACGGCCGTCGCCACCAGGAAGGACACCGGTATACCCATGGCGGTTATCAGGGCAACCCGGAAACTCAGAAACAGGTAAAGCGATAACAGCACCAGACAGAGACCCACCAGTCCGGATGATTTCACTGTATTCAGACGGGTTCTCACATAGGTCGACAGATCGTTGAAGATACCGACCTCGATGGTGGCGGGTAATTCGTTCCTCAGGTCCGCCGCAAACTCGCGCACCGCATCGGCGACATCGATGGTCGAGGATTCGACTGTCTTGGTCACGGTGAGGTTGACGGAAGGCCGGCCGTTGAAACGCCCCAGGGTACGCGCCTCTTCCAGGCGCAACTCGATCTGTGCGATTTCGCCAAGACGCAGCTGTCCGCCCCTGTCATTGCTGCGCACGATAATCCCGGCAATCTGTTCCGGCTCGGGCGCAACACCCTTGCCACGCAACAGGATGTCACCTTCGTTCGCCTTCAGGGAGCCCCCCGGCAAATCACGCAGGTTACCGCGTACGGCAGCCAGCACCTGCCCGAGCGAAACCGTGTGCGCCGCCAGCTCAAACGGGTTCACCTCGATCCAGATTTCCCAATCCCGGTTACCGGCAATACCGACGCTGGCAACCCCTCCAATCTTCGCCATCCGCTGCTTGATCAAGTCGGCCTGGTCATAGAGATAACCGCGTGCCACATCACCGTACAGGCTCAGGCTGATGACCGGGAAGCGCGCCTTCACCCGCAGCAGCTGCGGCTCCTCGGCTTCCTCCGGCAAATCCGTAACCTGGTCAAGCGCGGTCTGCGCATCGCGCATGTACTGGTCGACGTCGGTACCCGGCTTCAGCTTGATCATCAGCGTGGCAAGCCCTTCATTACTGGTCGATGTGAGCACATCGATGTCGGCCATGCCCTCGAATTCCTCTTCCAGCGGGATACTGACCTGGCGTTCCACCTCTTCGGGTGATGCACCTTCGAACACGACAGAGATGCTGACCGCATCCAGCTCGACGGTGGGAAACATCTCCTGCGGCATGGAACGCCACGCCAGCACCCCGAGGATCACCACGATCCCGAGCAGCAGGTTGGTTACCAGGGGATTACTGATGGAGAATCGGATCAGCGACATGACAGCTTCATCACGCCACGCACCCGCAAGGTGCAGTGCCTGCTGTTAACGCGCGGCAGACTGTATGAGTAAACCGGGCAAGGAACCGGCTGCCGCATCATTGTTCCGGGGCAGCCGCACCGGTCACGGCGACGGCCTCGACTGACTGTCCATCGCTGAGAGCGGCCACATCACGCATGACCACCAGGTCGCTTGCTTCAATACCCTGCAGGACCACCGTCAGGTCACCCACGCGGCTGCCCGGCTGCACCTCTGTTTTCTCCAGCAGGCCGTCTTTATAGCGGAAAACAAACGTCCTGCCCTCATCATGGAGCAGCGCCGTTGCCGGGACGGCCTTGACGGCGTGCAGCGGCCGCATCGGCAGCCGCGCACGGGCGATCTGCCCTGGTCTCGCAGTATCGCCGGCAAGGCGCACGCGCAGTGCATGCGTGAAGGTTACCGGGTCGGGATCAGGCTGCAGTGCCACGATCTCTCCCGGCAGGGTCGTGTTATTGACCTCGATATCCACCGCCTGTCCCGGCGAGAGTGATTGTGCGACATCGCCGCGCACTTCAACATAGAGTTCGAGCCGGCTTGCATCGATCAGGTCCACCACCGCCTGGTTCGAGGTGACATAGTCACCGACCTGGACGTCCACCGCATTGACGCTACCTGCAAACGGTGCAAGCAGCCGCGTTCTCTCAAGATTACGTGCCGCCCGGTTGCTGGCCGCCTGCTTCAGTGACAGCCGTGAACTTGCCGAGCTTACCCTGGCATCAAGCTCCGCCATCTCCGCTTCAAGCTGGATCAGCCTGATGCGGGCCTCATCGAGACGCGATTTTGAAACCAGCGAGTCCGCCCCCAGCTTCTCGAGGCGTTCGAGCTCGTTTTGCTGCAGGCTGAAATTGCGCTTCGCGAGTGCCAGCAGTTCACGGTCGCGCTGGATATTGCGCGACTCCTGCGCAAGCTGCGCCCTGGCCTCGATCACGGCATCCTCGTAATCCCCTGCACCAAGAGACAGTAGCAGGGCGCCCTGCTCCACCACTTGGCCGGGATCAACGGCACGCGCCTGCACCTGCCCCGGCAATTCGAAGCGCAGCGAGGTCTTGCGCGCCGGCTCCAGCCGCCCGCTGACGGACTCGACGGGCAACAGCTCGTGCAGGCCGACCGCCGCGACGACGACCCTGGGGGCAACCGCCTGCTGCAGCCCGGGATCCCTGTCGGGCCGCGTCATTACAAGCAGGACCGCGACCCCGAGAAGGGCCAGCAGAATATACAGACGCGAGGATGTCTTAAGAGATAACACGCTGATAATCAATAAAGTCTGGAGTTGAGTCCATTCTATTCAAAACCGGGGCCGGGTGCATGTTCAAGATCAACAGCCTGCGGCCGATTTCATGGTTCAGGCAACAGGAATGTGAGGTTGTCCCTCAAATTCGCTCATTTTGTGAAATCGACGCCATGGCCACACACCCGCTGCATACTCGAATGGACGCACAGCAACTGACCCGGCTGACTCTGGTTGGCCTGGGCATTATCGTTCTCTACGTGGTGTCAGCCAGACTGGGCCTGCAGCTGGCCATGGTGCACAGCAGCGTCACCGCCGTGTGGCCGCCCAGCGGCCTCGCCCTGGCAGCCCTGCTGATCTTCGGCATCCGTCTCTGGCCCGCCATTACGGCCGGCGCATTTATTGTGAATATCACGGCCAGCATGCCCGTCAGCGCATGTCTGGGTATTGCAACAGGCAATACCCTGGCAGCCATCGCAGGGGCACTGCTGGTGCAATCCCTGGCCAGGACCCGGAACCCGCTGGATACCATGCGCGGGGTGCTGATCCTGATCGCTGGTGGCGGGATGCTGGCAACATTAATCAGTGCAACCATCGGCACCGTCACCCTGCTGGAAGCAGGACTGATCGCAAAATCACTCTATAACTCCGTCTGGCTTACCTGGTGGCTGGGTGATAGCGGAGGCGTTCTTATGATTGCGCCGCTACTGCTGGCGTGGAAACAGCTGCCTGAAAAAAACTGGTCCGTAATACGCGCGCTTGAAGCGGCAGCGCTGCTGATGTGCACACTGCTGATCGCGCAACTGGTATTCGGACGCAACTCGGGGCTGGCTATCAATCATGTCCCGCTGGCTTTCCTGCCTATAACCCCGCTCGCCTGGGCCGCCATGCGTTTCGGCAAACACGGTGCCACTATCTGCCTGACCGTGGTCGCGGCAAGTGCAGTCTGGGGGACAATCGGCGGCAGCGGGCCCTTCATGCGTACCGACATGAATGAATCGCTGCTGCTGTTGCAGCTGTTCATGGCGGTCACAACGCTTTTCACCCTGTTATTTGCCGCAAGCCTCAACGAGCGCAGGCAGACCCGGCGACTGCTTGACCAGCATCACGAGGACAAGGCCAACAGCCTTGGGGAGATCCTCGAGCATTCGCTCAACGAGATCTACATGTTCGATACGCAGACACTGAAATTTGTCAACGTCAACCAGGGGGCGCGTGACAATCTCGGCTACTCCATGGAGGAACTGCTGCAATTGACCCCCGTGGATATCAAACCGGAGCATACCCGGGAGTCATTTATCGGGATTATCGAACCCCTGCTGAACGGCACCACCCGGCGCCTGCGGTTTGAGGCGGTACACAGACGCAAGGATGGCTCCCATTACCCGGTCGAGGTCAACCTGCAACTCGCCGGGCCGGGCACCGCGCAGGTATTTGTAGCGATCATTCTCGATATTACCGAGCGCCATCTCACGCAGGAAAAACTCGACCACCTGGCGCATCATGATGCGCTCACCGACCTGCCCAACCGGTTGCTGTTCGGCGACCGCCTCGCACATGCCCTGCAGCATCAACGCCGTGCCCGGCGCCAGCTGGCGTTGCTGTTCATGGACCTGGACGGGTTCAAGAAAATCAATGACACGCTGGGCCACCCGGCCGGCGACGACCTGCTGCAGCAGGTTGCCAAACGCCTGCTGCTGAGCTGCACGCGAGGATGACACCGTTGCACGCCTCGGCGGCGATGAGTTTACAATTATTCTCGAGGACATGGATACACAGGACAGCGTGCCGGAAGTCGCGCAGCGGATCCTGGATGCCCTTGCCAGGCCGTTCGAGGTGTCCGGCCGGGAAGTATTCCTCGGTGCCAGTATCGGCATCAGCATGTACCCGCAGGACGGCAATGATGTCACCACCCTCATGAAGCATGCTGACATTGCCATGTTCCATGCGAAGAAAGACGGCGGTAACAAGTTCCAGTTCTACCTGGCAGACATGACCGTCGCCGCCGACGAACGGCTGGCCCTGGAAACAGATTTGCGCAAGGCCCTGGAAAGAGATGAATTTGAGGTGCACTACCAGCCACAGGTGTCGCTCGAGACTGACCGGATCGTGGGACTGGAGGCGCTGCTGCGCTGGCATCATCCGCAGCATGGACTGGTACCGCCGAACATGTTCATACCGGTAGCGGAGGAATCCGGGCTGATCGAGCCGTTGGGTGAGTGGGTGATGCGGACCGCCTGTGAGCAAAACAGGGCATGGCAGGATGCAACGGGGATCAGGATTCCCGTTGCAGTGAATGTGTCAGGCCAGCAGATCACTGACAGACTGGTACAGGCAGTCGGTGAAGTCCTGGATGCCACCGGCCTTGAGCCGCGCTATCTCGAACTGGAGATCACCGAGAGCTGCATCATGAGCCAGGCCGCCACCACTATCGGTAACCTGCGCGCACTGCGCAATCTCGGCGTGCAGCTGGCCATCGATGACTTCGGCACCGGCTATTCATCGATGAGTTACCTGAAACGTCTGCCGATCAATACCCTGAAAATCGACCGTTCCTTTGTGCGCGACATTCCGGCAGACAACAACGATGCAGCCATAGTCGAGGCGATTCTCGCCCTCGGCCACACGCTCAACCTGACCATTGTTGCCGAGGGTGTCGAGACGGATGAACAGCGCATCTTCCTGACCGAACATGGCTGTGATGTCATGCAGGGTTATTTGTTCAGCCGGCCGCTGCCTGTCGACGAGATTGATGAATTGCTGTCTTCTGCAAAACCGGGCCTGACACTGGTGCAGTAAAAGCTTGCAGCCCTCCGGCTATCGCCACCTTCTTCACCCGGGTCTTCATGACCCGGCCGGGCCGGGCCCTCTCGCAAGCTCCAGCTCGGCAAGTTTCCCGAGGTCCTGCAGCAGCCTGACTTTCCTGTCGTCGATCTGGCGGGGCCGCGTATCGATCAGGCAGAGGGTGCCCATAAAGTTCCCGTCGGGCAGTTTCAGCGGACAACCGGCATAGAAGCGAACATGCGGCTCGCCGGTCACCAGCGGGTTGTCGGCAAACCGCGGGTCCAGCAGGGCGTCAGGGACAATCATCACCTCGTCCTTGAGGATTGCATGCGCACAGAACGCCATGTCACGCGAGGTCTCTTTCACGTCCAGGCCGAAACAGGATTTGAACCACTGGCGCTCGCGGTCGACAAGACTGACCAGGGCGATCGGGACATCGAAGACTTCCGCAGCGATTCGTACGATACGATCGAAACGTTCTTCCGGCTCGCTATCCAGTATGTGCAGTTCATCGAGCGCCGCCAGCCGCGCCTCTTCGCCTGGCGGAATCTGTGCGCGCACCCATCGACAGGTCGTGCGCAGAATCCACGCGCGTATGCGCGTGCGTGCATACTCCCGGGAAAAGGGCCTGCTAATCCAGACGGGATCGAACCCGGCCAGTGCCGGGGCCGGGTGGTCCCTGTCGGCGATAACCACGAGATCCGGCTGCGCAGTGCCCGGCGTCGCTGCTTCTTTCAGCCTGCGGCCTATTGCAAGCGCATCATCGCCCGCCGCCTGCGCGTCCACAATCACCAGAGAAGGTCGCTCCGTGGCTATGGCTTGCAGCGCGGCTTCGGTACTCGCCGCGGCAATGAGCCGCACATTCTCGGCGGCCGCGGCACTCTTGATCACCCCGGCCGTGTGCGCGTCGGTGGCACCCAGCACTATCAGGAAATCCGACATCGCCGGTTTAACCTTTGTCACGGCAGAGAAGGCTGTTCTGCTGTGCGTAACCTCTGAATCGATGCCCGTGCCCAGGTCAACCGTCTCGCCCTCCGAGGCCGCAAATACGTACAGCGACTGCCCGGACGAACCCTGGCGGCTTCTCATGGCAGCGACAATCCGGTCGACGGCGTCGTCATCCCGCATCGGGTCATGGTGGGTCAACGCCAGTTGCTTTACGCCAACGGCATTACAGATATCGACCGCATACTCGGCCGTGCTGTGACCCCAGCCGATCTTGCCGGGATATTCCGCTTCGGTGTACTGCGCATCGTGAATAACAAGATCAGCACCGCGTAAAAAATTTGCATGCTGCAGGTCCTGGTCGCCGAGTCCGCCACTGTCGGTCGACGGCGAGCGGGCATAAGGTTCGTGATCGCAGGAATAGACCACCGAATGACCGTCGGCTTCAAGCCGGTAGCCGAGCGTCAGGGCCGGGTGATTCAGGTAGTGGGAGCGGATGGTGATGTCCCCGACCCTGAACTCACCCTCTACCAGGTCGTGATACCTGATCTTCGCATCGAGCGCATCGAGGGTCACCGGGAAGTAGGTGTACTGCATTTGTCCCGAGAGCGTCTCCTGGATCGACTGGCTCAGGCTGTTTGGCCCGTAGATGTCCCACTCGTTCTCGGGCGCGAACAGCGGCGCGAAGAAAGGGATTCCCTGGATGTGATCCCAGTGCGTGTGGCTGATCAACAGGTGACCGTGCACGGGCTGAACCGGCTCCGCCATCAGCGCCTCGCCGAGACCATGGGCCCCGGTTCCGCAATCGATGACGACCAGCGTCCCCGAGGCCGAGCGCACCTCGACACAGGAGGTATTGCCGCCGTAACGGACAGTCCCCGGCCCCGGCTTTGCCAGTGAGCCGCGCGTGCCCCAGAAGCGTACCTGCATGATGTATCCCCCCGTCCTGCATCATTATTTTGACGAGACCCTGGCTTATTTTACCCCGTTTCCTGTAAAAAAGGCGGCCCGATCGCCCCGGCAAACGTGCAAACCCGTGTGTCGAGTGAAAATATACACCACAATACCAACCCGGCTGCCCGGCGGGAAACGCAAGATCCTGTTGCCTCGCCTGTCACGACGCAACTCCCCGGCAATCTGTCAGAACCGGGTCTGGTTTCCCTGTATGCGTGTAGAATAAGCCGGCCGGTATTAACCACCTGAACAAAAGGCAACCCCCATGCGTCTGCTGACAATAGGCATAACCTTGCTGCTCACGCTCATCGGCTTCTTCATCGCCTGGCAGTTCGTGAATCCCGCACCACCGCGCACCCTGACCATCGCTACCGGTCACACGGATGGCGCGTACTACCTGTTCGCCCGGCGCTACCGGGAATGGCTGGCGCAGAACGGTGTCGAGCTGCTAATCCGCAATACGGCGGGCTCTATCGAGAATCTCGAATTACTGCAGCGCGGCGAGGTTGACCTCGCATTCGTGCAGGGCGGTACCGGCACTCAAGCGGATGGCGGCACCCTCACCAGCCTGGGCAGCCTGTATTACGAGCCCCTGTGGGTTTTTTACCGCGGCGAGCAAACGCTGACCCGGCTGGGCGAACTGCAGGACATGCGTGTCGCCATCGGTGAGCGCGGCAGCGGCACCCACGCCATCGCCAGCCAGCTGCTGGCGGACAATTTCATCGATGCCGGGAATGACAATATTCAGCCCATCGGCGGCGCCGGCGCCGCGCAGGCCCTGTTACAGGGCCGTATCGACGCCCTCTTCCTGGTCGCCGCACCCGCCGCACCGCTGGTGCAGCAGCTGCTGCAGCGGCGGGATATTCGCCTGATGTCCTTTGCACGCGCCACCGCCTACACGCGGATGCACCACTTTCTCTCTGCCGTCACCCTGTCCGAGGGCGTCATCGACCTGCAGGCAAACATTCCCGCGCACGACACCATTCTGCTGGCGGCGACTGCGAACCTCGTCGCAGACAAGGATTTCCACCCCGCACTGGTCAGCCTGCTGTTACAGGCCGCCAGCCGCGTGCACGAGACCAGCGGCCTGTTCGAGAAGCCCGGCGTCTTTCCCAACAGCAAGAACCTGGAATTTCCGCTGAACGATGACGCGCGCCGCTTCTACAAACACGGACCACCCTTCCTGCAGCGCTACCTGCCCTTCTGGACGGCCAGCCTGATCGACCGTCTCAAGATCATGCTGGTGCCGCTGCTGACGCTGTTGCTGCCGCTGGCCAAAATCACGCCGCCGACCTACCGCTGGCAGGTACGCAAGAAGATCTATCGCTGGTACCGTGAACTGCAGGCACTGGATACCGAAAACCCCGCAACACATTCCGCCGAGGCCCTGGAATCACTGCTGCAAAAACTCGACAAGCTGGAAGAAGAAGTGCGCAAGGTCAACGTACCCCTGTCCTATACGGATGAACTCTACAGCCTGCGCCTGCATATCGGCCTCGTGCGTGACAAATTGCTGGATAGCCGGGGCTAGCTTCCTGTTGCCTGAACCCGAACGACCGGAAATCCGTCATTCCCGCCCGGGTGCCGGTCCTGCCCGGGCACGTTCTTTTACGGGCAAGCGGGTCGCTGCTGTACCGTTATAGTCGAAGATACTCCTTCATCAATGCGGGATACATCGCGGGGTTGAACAGGATATTCGTGATGTAGTTGCATTCGTGCGTGCAGGTCCGGCAGTGCGGGTTACCGGCGGATATTGAATGCAGGACCTCGCGCGCCTTCCCGGTGCGGGTCACCTGCATGATGTCGTAATCATGGTCCCGCACGTTGCCGAGACTCTGCGGAAGAATCTCGCAGGGGTACACCTCGCCCGATTCGGTCAGCACCAGGTTGAGCTTCCCCGCGTAACAGGGCAGTGACCGGTCCTGTCCGGTCAGTGTCTGGTGAATAAACCGGCGCTGCAGTACGTCCTGCGCCGCCTTGAGACGCGCTCCCCTGAACCGGTTAATGCCGGAGGTCCGCTCCCGGAGGCGGGTTGCCAGTATTTCTGCGGCGCGGCGGTAATTCTCAGGATCGACCTGCTTGAATCCGTTGTCCAGCAGGTTCCCGCGCACCATCGAGATGGTGTGCGTTGTGCGCCTGTCCAGGCCAGCGACATAATCGATGAGCGCTTCGATCTTGTCCTGGTTCTGCGCAGTGAGCACGGTATTAAAGCCGAGTTCGAAATTAGGATAGACATCGAGGAGGCCTTGAAGGTGTGCATAGGTCTGCATGGTCCTGTCAAAATTGCCTGGGGTATTGCGTAGCGTGTCATGGTCAGTGCCGATACCATCGAGCGAGAGCTTGACGACGACGACACTGCTGCGGCAGTGCGCTGCAATCCGCTCCGTTTGATCCCGGATCAGATCGGGCAGCATGCCGTTGCTCGGGTACAGCATGACGGCGGGCCTGTTTCGATCGTAGAAAAGCTTGCTTATCTCGACCAGGTCCTTCCTCAGATAGACCTCGCCGCCCGAGAAGGCAAGCCACAACAACCTGCCCAGGGACCGGGAGATGCGCTCAATCTCATCGAGAGACAACTCCGCTGCCCCGGTCTGCGGGTTATCCGGACTCTTCAGGTAAAAACAGAACGGACAGTGGGCATTACACTTGCGGGTCAGAAAAAACGTCAGATGAACGGGCCGCCGTTTCCAGAAGATCGAGCCTGCATGCCGCACCATCGAGGACATCAGCCGGCAGCCTCCAGTAACCCGGCGTACCGGCGGTAGCCCAGCAACCCGGCGAGGCCACCCGCGCCGACCACCAGGGGGTAGACCAGGAGGTAGTAGGCCGAAGCCGCGAGCGCAAAAGCCATCCCGCGTGCACGGTAGAACCCCTGCAGTAGCTCGCGATTTACAGTGATGTTCAGCGCCATCAGCACTGCGATAAGAACGGAGAACCACGCATTCCCGGTACCCAGGACGAGCGCTGCTGCAAGGACACTGCCGAACAGGGCTATCACATCAAGCTTCAATGCCCGCGATGCCGTGCCGGAGTCCGCAAGCAAATCCCTGTGATGTATGGAATAGATAGTCCAGTATTTGGATTTTCTGAAACCATTGCAGGCCGACCCCAGAAGGGAATAGTCGAACAGGTGCCGGACCTGAATCCCGGGATTCATAACGAGTCGATACCCGCTACTTCGCAACCGGTGACTGAAGTCGACATCCTCGAGTATAGGCAGAAAGTCTTCGACAAACCCTCCGCTTTTCTCGAATGTATCTGCGTACAGCACCATGGCATGTGCCGCAATGTAGTCGGGGTTGTCGCGATCACGGCTTTCGGCGTGATTGACGAAGACCGACTGGAATGCACTGAAGAAACGATCGTCAGCCGGCTGCGCCGTATAGGTTCCGCCCAGTACCACGTCCCGGCCCGCAGCCGTCAGTGTGGCGACGGCAATCGCGAGGGTATCCTCGTTCAACAGGCAGTCCGCATCGGTGAAAAACAGGATATCCCCGTGACTGTGGCAAGCGCCGGTATTGCGTGCAGTCGACGTCCCGGAGTGCCCGGGCAGCTGAACGAGGGTGCATGGGAAGGTCTTTATTATCTCGGCTGAACGATCGTCCGAGCCATCATTGACGACGATCACCTCGAAGCGCTCATAGCGCGATGCGAGTGCCGCTTCCAGGCAACGTGCGATTGTAGCTTCTCCGTTTCGAACGGGGATGATGATCGAGACGAGTTCATTCATGCGCGGCTATCGATATACAGTCCTGCATTCGCCCGCGATGCACATCATTTTCCTGTTGCCCGCGCATTCAGGCACAGCGGATCGCTGCCAGTCAGCTCAATCGCTTCTGTCACTTGGCTGTTTTACCACAAGCACGTCGCAGTGCGAACCGCGGACCACACGCTCCGCCACCGAGCCAAGATGGAAGTGTTTCATTCCCGAGTGCCCGTGCGTTGACATGACGATCAGGTCGTACTCCCCCGAGTGTTCGATAATGGTCTGTGCCGGTGAGCCGCGCTCGATGACAATGTGCCGGTGTTTCTCGGGCGTGATGCACGCACCAGCACATTTTTCCATGATATTTTTCGCCGCCGCCGCCAATAACTCTGTCGTCTCCGCAGGCTCCGGAAAATCATCATCCATGAGATGGACCGTTGCCGGCTCATGAACGAACATCAGGGTCAATTCGCCACCGCTCTGCGAAGCCAGCCTGTCTGCCTCGTCGAGAGCGAAATGACACAATTTTGAACCATCAACCGGTGCGAGAATACGTTGTGTCTTCATGCTTCACTCCTGTTTATTCGATTGTTATGACATGGTGGTGCTGTGCCGTGGCCGGTGGAATGGAAACCACAGGGGCTCAACGCGCGATTCGTACAAACTGATTCTCTCCCTCGGCGTGCAGGGGCGACCGGCGGATGTGCCCGCGTGGACGCGGCTGTTGTCCGTCAGAGGGTTATGACCCGATCGGCGGACACGATTGCCTGCACGGTGCGGTCCCAGTCGTCATCAGCGTGCTCGCCCTCCGCATCATGCCGGGAAACCTCGTGGTCAGACCCAAGCTGCGCAAGTGCGTCCTCAAGCGCACCTTTCTCGGGAAACATTCCTGTGTTCAGAACAACGATCTTCATGCCGGTGCCTCCTCTTGCTGTTGTGACTAGATGTTGATGACCTCGTCTGCTGCGAGGATGGCGGCAGCAAGGGCATCTGCCCCGATATGCGGAAGCGATTGATTTTCTACCGTGGTCTTCGATTCGATATCCGAGAACTCCAGCAACTCCGCCATCTCGGCATTCTCGGGCGTATCCGGTACCGGCACCAGAAACACTATGCTCGGCGTATGATTGAAAATCGTCAGACCCGCAGCAACGCGCATGGTCTCTGTCGGGTCCCGACGTCCAAGCATGAGGATTGATTTATTCTGTGCCATTTGAATGCCCTCCTAAAGGCTGACGATTTTGTCGACATCACCGACCATGGCGCTGTTGTTGGTCTGGCTGCCTATCTCCACGGGACAGGGCTGGTCTCCCATGTAGCGTTCCCAGGAAACTTCACAGGCCGCCGCGCTCGCTGCCCCCGCGATTGTTGCACGGACATCGTCACGCGCGAGGGTCTTGACGCCGTCGCCGGTAAAAAAGCAGCTCCATGTCACCCCGTTGCGATCGCAGGCCCGGGCCAGCGGCACCAGTACACTGGACGCATCGCCCGATGATATCTCAAATAGAATGTTCATCGTATCAGGTCTCCTGTTTTCATGGATGAGAACAATCAAGTCGCCGCAGCGTCATTCCTCAGCGCTCCGCCCGGCGATTTCAGGCGTTCCCGCCTTGCCTTTCCAGCCGTGAAATAAATTACGCGTGGCCCAAAGCTGGTAGAGGCTTCGCAGACCCTGAAAATTGACCCGCAGGTCATTCCAGGAACGCATCTGCAGTAACCGGCGCAACAGGAACTTCGGCCGGGTGTAAAAACGCCGGAACGCAATCTGGCGCAAGTTGAGGATTTCATCGCGCGTCATCGTATAGGGCACGAACGCAGCTGACTGATAGGTACGATCCGAGAGATTCTCCGAGACGCTCCCGTATTTCTCCAGGTTGTCGTGCAACGGCGTACCCGGAAACGGCGTGAGCGAATGGAAGTTGGCCAGATCGGCATCGAGCTCCACGGCGAATTCGATCGTCTTCAGTCCGTCCTCGAAGGTCTCGCCGGGCGCACCGAAGATAAACGGGGTACTCACACGGATACCGGCCTGTTTCGCCCACGCGACATCGCGCCGGATCATCTCGAGCGTGGTCGCCTTGCGCAGTGAATTGAGTGTCTTCTGCACGCCGCTATCCGCCCCGAACAGGATCGCCCAGCAGCCGGCGTCTTTCATGGCCTGCAGCAGCGGCGGGTCGACCTGGTTCACGCAGGCCGAGGCAAACCAGGTGAAATCGAGCTTGCGTCGCTTTATCTCCCGGCAGATATCCATGGCCCGGTCGTAGTTGGCGGCAAACGTGTCGTCGATGAACTTGATCTCCCGATAGCCCTGGGCGAGGCACAGCTCGATCTCCTGCAGGACATTCTCGACGCTGCGGAACCGGACTCCGCGGCTGCCATACTGGCGCTCTTTGTCGACCTGAAAACAGAAAATGCAGCGTCTGTCGCAGCCCCGCGACGTAATCAGGATCGTGACCGGCTTGCGCCGGTACTGACCCGGCGGCGGGATGTAGTGCGCCTTCTCGCCCAGCAGGTGCCGGGCCGGGAATGGCAGTGAATCGAGGTCTTCGAGCAGCGCGCGGGGCGGGTTGCGGATAATCTCGCCGCCCACCCTGAAATCCACCCCCGCCAGACCTGTGAGACCCATATCCCCCGCCAGTCGTTCGAGCAGCTCAACGATCGCCAATTCGGCCTCGCCGGTGACCACCGCATCGAAGTTCGCCCCCTCCCCCTCGAGACACTGATACTTCATGGCCATGGGATAGGGGCCGCCAACACACACGAACATGTCCCTGTCGAACTGTTTGAGCGCGTTCGCCGTATGGACCGCCTTCGAAAAGCCAAAGGTCGTCGAGTAAAGGCCGGCGAACTCCGGGCGGATCTCCGCAACTCGCGCCATGATCGCCTCATGGGTCATGAATGCACCATTCAAAAACTCAACCTCATGCCCCGCCTCGAGCATCGCGGCGCCCACGTAGAGGGTGCCGAGTGGCTGCCAGTAGTTGATCTGCGACGTGACCGTCCCGGCAGGGAAGATTTCCTCCGGGGACCACGCGGGATGTATCAGCACACACTTCATGGGCATACCCGGCCTCTTGCCAGCACCGGTGTTCGCACGGCGACCGTGCCATCGATTCGCGCAAGAATGGCCTCCGCCGCAGCGATACCGGACTCCATGGCGTGATCGGTATTGTAGTATTCGAACTGGCCTCCCCGCCCGACCAGCTCAAGGTTCGTGAACCGCTCGAGATAATCAACAATACATTTCTGTTTCTCGATATAGTCCACCTCGAACAGCGGATAGGCGTTTGGTATCTTCATTACTACACTGTCGTAAACCTCTTCCACTTCGATTATCCCGAGCTTGCCGAGTTCACGGACTGTGCGCTGTGCAAGCATCGTATCTGTCTCCGCCCAGATAGCATCTTCCCTGAAGCAGAAATACTCGACCACAAGGTGAGTCTTGCCCTCGGGCGCCATTCGGGCGCTCCAGTTCTTCGGTTCGTGGATTCGGCCGAAGGGTACCGTCGAGTCAGGTACGTATATCCAGGTTTGGTCGGTGACATGTTCCCGGTTGATCATTACGGTCACCACGATGAGATCCCTGAATCGAAGGCTGGCCGCCGCCTGGAGGATCTCTGCGGGCGGTTGTGGATTAAGCAGCTGGACGACCAGCGTCAATGGAATGCTGGAGATGAATTCGTAGCCCGTATACCCCTGAACGCCGCCGGCATCCTTTACGATGATGCTCTGGATCCGGTTATCCGCATGGTTGATGCCGATCACACGCGTATCCGTCATTACCTGACCGATCTCGTCTATCCGCGCTTTGAGGCCGTCGCAGATCTGTCCGATACCAAGCGGCGGATACAGAAACTGATTCGCCAGTGTCCGCGGGCGTCGCGACCCGGTGCGCGAGAATGCTGCCTTGATGGCCACCCCGAGGGACAGGCCCTTTATCCTCGCGGCGACCCACTCCCTGGCAATTCTGTTACAGGGTATACCCCAGACCTTCTCGCTGTATTCCTTGAAAAACAACTCGAACAGGGAACGCCCGAAGTGCTGCACGACCCAGTCTTCCAGCGAGATGATCGGGGTCTTTCTAAAGCGTTTGCGCATCTGTTCCAGTAAATAGTCCGCACCTATCCTGATCGACTTGCGCAAACCGAGCCGGGAAAGGGCATTGCGAACAGTTATGGGGTAGTCATAGAGCTTGCCATCGAGCAGGATCTTGCTCGAACGCTCGACCGTCAACAGTTCACCCCCGAGAATTTCCCTTACCAGGCTCTCCAGCTGTTTGTTGCCGGTGATAAAGCGGTGACCGCCCAGGTCGAATCTGAAGCCATGGTGCTCGAGGGTCTTGGCGAGACCGCCGACGCGCGCCTGGCGCTCGATGACAAGGACATTGCACCCGGATTCAGACAGCACATGCCCCGCGGCCAGGCCCGAGGGCCCGCCCCCGAGGATCACAGCGTAATTGAACTGCGTATTCAGAACATCCATAGCGGTTTGCCTGGTCTGCTACATCTCGACCATCGCATGACCGGCGCAACGGGCTTTCCCGAAGCGCCGTTGTGCTGGATTCCTGACATGGCGTCAACCGAACAAGCCCTACCGATCCGCGCGACAGGCTTTTCTCTTTTGGCCAATCGCACTGGACTATTCTTCGTTCATCAGGGACTTGTAGTAGTCCGCATCCTGATCCGACAGGCCTTCGATTTTACTCTCCCCCTCCGGCGCGCCGTAGGAGCCAACCTCCACCGCTGAAAAATACCCGGGTTCCACCCCGGTGCGCGCCGAGATGCTATAACCCAGCAGAAAGGCCACGATAAACGCGCCGCCTGTTATCGCTGTTCGAAGATATATATTCGACAATTTTTTGTCCTCTTGTTTCGCTATACCATCAATACAAGCGGGGCCATCTTTCACGGCCCGGGCACACGCTGCCCGGAACCTCTGGCCCACGCAGCATTCATTCAGTGAGCTTCTGCAGTTCCCTGAACTGTTCCATCGCGGCGTCGGTCTCGGCGGCGCTCTCGACCGCCGGGCCGCCGTGTCCACCGACGGCAGCGATACCGACCTCCTGCATCGGCGGCACGCCGTAGCCCATGAGAAAACCCAGAAACCCGGCAGTCACTGCAAATACAAACCAAAGATCACTTTTCATAACGCCCCCTCTATATCCGCTTATCCATCGGATGACTCTCATCGTTTGCTCATTCAACGACGACAGGCGCCACCCGGCAATCACACAGTCTGCGATAACTCCACGGAACTATACTTTCTGAATTTGCCAAATAAACTGGCCACTCTCTTTTTTCTGGTCCAGCATCTCGTTGCCGTCATTCTCTACCATTTGCTGAATGGATTCGCCAGATGAGGGATTGTCAAAAATCAGCTCCAGGACTTCGCCCGAGGCCAGCTTCTCCAGGGCCTTTTTTGTGTATATCTGCGGATGCGGACACACATACCCGTTGACGTTCAGGCGATAACGCCCATCGTCGGTCTTCTCGAATTTCATACCCATTTTAGATACCCCGTTATGTACTGACTAAGTTAAAAACCACACGCTTCCATTTCCTTGGCAAGCTTTTTCTCGGTCCACCAGTTGAAGAACTTGACGCCCAGATAGGCCCCGCCCGCCATCCCCAGGCCGAACAACCAGCCCGAGCAGTCGCCGTTGGCGACCCGTACGAAGAAGGCGCCCACGTTGCACCCGAGTCCAAGTCGCGCACCGATGCCCATGAAAAATCCGCCGATAACCGACCACATGGCGGTCTCCCAGGTGGGCTTCTTGAACTTGAATTCGTCGTGGTAGAGCGCGATGATTGCCGCTCCGCCGATCAGCGCAAAGGACATCCAGTCGGCAGGATTGATCGCCGGGTTCGGGATGCCATTGACGAATCCGAAATAGATATTGTCCAGGTTATTGATACCCATTTTCTGCAGCGTCCAGCCGACCCATTGTGCCTCCTGGGTTGTCACATACCAGTAGCCCGGATCGAAGACAGTCCCCTGTACCGACAGGCCGAAGTCCCAGCCGATACGCTCCAGCAACACCCCGGCATTTTTGAAGCCGAATTTCACTCGCAAGCCCTGCATGACAAGCATATGCAGTGCACAGGCGATACCCAGGATCAGTCCGGCAATGGCGGTCCGCTTGTTTGCGATAATCATCGACCAGTAGCCGGCCAGTTCGCCACTGAGACCACTGACCTCCTTGCCTGCCTTTTTCTGTTTGTTGCGGTATCCCTTGCGCCAGTAAATAGCGTAGACCAGGGCGAGCAGCAGTGCTGCGGGAATGAGAATACCCACCAGCAAGTTACCCACGAATGCGCCAGATACCGAATCCGTCTGCAAACCCAGTACATTCGCATAGGTCAGCGCCGGCTGGTTCCAGACGTAGCCGGCGAGATACTGGTCGACCCAGCCATCGGTAACATTGATTGACGCAGGCAGACCCTTCTCGGCCGCCGACTGTGCCCAGGCCTCCGGTACGAAATAGTTGGCCCATCCGCCGACGTCGGCAAACAACGCCTGCGTGAGGCTGAGGGACAGAATCACGATGAGCGCGTTCATGTTCCCCTCGCCGGTCTTGTACAGGGAACTCGATGCACAGCCGCCGGCTATGACCATGCCAATTCCGAAGAACACGCCGGCGATGATCGCATGACTGCTGACCGGTGCAGCATGGAAGGTGCTCAGCCCCATCGCTGTGATCGGCGCCGATACTACCCCGAACAGCACCGTTGCGATGACGATGCCGACCAGCATTCTCGGGACCCTGATGGCAAACAGGTCCCTGAATGCCGACGAGAAACAGAATTTCCCGTACTGCAGGCACATGCCGTAAATCATTCCGAACCACAGGTATACCGAAAGATAGATGTAGTACTCGTTGTAGACATAGGTCCCGACGCTGATGAATGCAAAAAATGCCAGCAGACTGTTTGCCCAGAACCGTTTTTTTCTTTTCGCCTCTTCTTCCAGTGTCATCTTTGCCACTGCTGCATCGGCAGTTGCTGCACTTGCGACTTGCTGTTGCATGGACTTTTCCTCCTCACCTTATATTTTCTGCACGTAATTTCTACGTACCAGGAAACCCGGGGCTCATGCCCGCTGATAAATTCTCACAATTGTTTGATACCTGAATACGCGAGTCGTCCCGGCGAATTCTTTCTTCAGCTGATAACCGTAAATACGCTCCGCCAGTGAATCCGGAACCGCCTGTTCCGCCTCGCTTTGAATAACCACAATGGTCGACACCGCGCCGGATGTGCCGACTGGCGACAGATACTCCGGACTGCCCACCTCCCAGGTCCATCGCCAGGGCAGCTTTGCAATCGTCTCTGCGGCAGGCCCGGTACCTGCATCCGCGTAGTAGACGAGTTGCTGATCAGTGAATAAATCCAGCATGGGCACTGCCACAGCAGGATTTACCGAAGAGTTTGTCTGGGGAAGTACATAGACTTCAGCCGTGCCCGCCCGGATCGAATCGAGGTACTCACCGGCCTGCTTGATGTTGCTTGCGCTCGTACGCTGGGAAAACGGGAGATAACCAACAACGACAATCAGGACAGCAGTGATCGCCGTATTGGCCGCAATGAATTTCCTGTACTGGACATGCTTTAGTGCTTCCAGTCCGTATGCGGCCATCAGTGCCAGCATGGGCAATAAAACCAGCATGTAGCGGATCCGCCGCAACTCCAGAACCATCACGACGAGCAACATCCAGCCGATGATCGCGTATTTTACGTCTCTCTTCTTTACGGCGAGGTACACGGAGAGCACGGCAGATATGGTTATAAACGGATGAATCTGGAAAAAGAACATGGACAACAGGGATTCCCCCCAGCGTCCGAGAGCGGGCACCTGAAAGCTGTGCAGCAGACTTATCTGCCCGGCAACGACGTCAAACTTCAGGTACACGAAGGTGCCCATAAGCAGCAGCAGGCCTGCCGCCACTGACGCCGCTCGCAGGAGAACGACCTTCCAGCCCAGTCGCGCATGGGCCAGTACGATAATGGGCGCAACGCTGAGCATCAGCCAGTTCGAGTATTTCGCCAGCATTGCCAGCGTTATCGCTATCGCTGCCATCACGCAGAACAGCGTACCGCCGCGGGTTATGGCCAGGATAGTTGCGAACACGGCCAGTGTCAGAAAGAACATCGCTGCCACATCGACCATCACCAGTGGCACCTGAACCAGGAGATAGGGCATGCCGAGCAGCAGCATGCCGGCAAACAAGCCGAGGTCTCTGGACCACAAGGTCTTGCCGATGAGGCAGGTCAGTACCACCGTAGCCGAGAACAGCAAGCTGGTGAAAATTTGTATGGCGAGCCGGCTTTCGCCGAAGACCTGGAAGATTACCCCGTAGATCAGCGGGGCCAGAGGCAGGTCTGTCCATGCCGGGATGTCATTGCCCCACGCTGACAGGAAATACCAGATTCCGTGAAGTTCGAGGTACTTGGCCTGCATGAAGTGTCTTGCAGCGTCAACGATCACCTCCGGTTGCTGCCACAGGCCCGCAGTAATAAGGAACGCCGCCATGAAGAGTGCCGGCACCGCAGCCCGGCCACGAAAAGACAGCCTCGAAATCCCGTAGGCCAGAGCAATACCGGCCACGATCATCAGGAAAAATGCAACCGGCGCAATGTCGTTAAAGACCCACCACCAACTGGTCAGACGGTTATCATCCAGGGTGCGCAGATTGTACAGGCCAAGCAAGGTGCCCAGCGTGCACAGCGTAATCAACACCACCCAGAGCGGGTCTTCTTTTCGCTTTAACCCAAGCCACCCGCCGCTTTTTCCCGGCAGATCCGCGAAGGCGTCAAATGAAGGACGTCGCCAGGCCAGCGCATGTTTGTGTGCAACGGGACTGCATGATTGTGAATCCGCAGCCCGGATATTCGGTGATGCGACAGACCATTGCTTCCTGTGGCATATGCCTTGCAAGACTGCGCTCAAAACTTACCCCCGGGAATTTGGCGCACCAGGCCCGCACTGGCCAGGCGGGATGCATTTATCCCGCCTGGCCCCGGACTTGTGATGCTATACGAAAATGAACAAGGTCTATTTTTTGGCCTTTTCCAGCGCCGTGACCTTTTTCTCCAGGCTCTTGATCTTCTTGTTCACGCCGTCGAAGTTGTACCACTGCTCGTCCTCGACCGGAAAATCCAGCGTGGAGCCGTATATGCGCCATGAATCATCCCAGTTGGCCGGGTCCTTGAAGCCGAGGGCCCGCAGCTGCAGGTAAGTCAGGGTCGAGCGGGTACCTGTCTGGCAGTGGGCCACTACGCGCTTGTTCTTGTCCAGTGGCGCAAACGCCTTCGCGGCGGCATCTGCATCGAGGTAGGCAACGACCTCCATCTTGCCTGTCTTTTTGTTTTTTTCCTTGAGCAGCGTATCTTTGTGCGAGACGTTAAGCGCCGTGTTCGCCACATGGCCGCCGCGTAGCGCACGGATGTCCTTGCCTTGATGCTCTTTCTCTGATCTTGAGTCGAGGAGTTGCGTGTCCGGCTTCTCGCCGTTGGCAATCTCGAGTATCTCATCCGTGCCGGCGTAACGGTTATGCATGACATTGGCCTTGAAAGTGGCTGCCTGCAACTTGACTGGTTTGTTATCCAGCCGGTTGCCGGCCTTGCGCCAGGCGTCAACGCCGCCATTGAGGACATGCGCCTTGTCATGGCCGAGATACTCCATGACCCAGAAGCCTATGGTGGCATCGTTCATCGTACCCAGCCCGTCATAGTAGAAGACCACGTGGGTGTCGTTACTGATACCCACCTTGCCGAACAGCTTTTCATACTTCGAGATGTCCCGAAAGAGCCGCGAGGTGGGGTCCCGAAGTGCCTTCTTGCAGCGATTTCCGAAACTGATCGCCCCCTGTATATGGCCTGCGATATAGTCTTTCAGACCACGGCAGTCGACTGCCACCCAATTGCCCTGTTCCATACCCTTCTTGAGTTCATCGGCACTGACAAGAAGCTCGGGGTTTGCCCATTGCGCCGCCACGGCAGTACCGCCCCAGGCGAACAATGCGACCACGACACAGCGCACGACATACATTATTGATCGTTTCATTTCACACATCCTCCAGTTGATTTTTTCTTCACGCCCCCGCACTTCTGTTTGTCACATCATTTACCCGGTGTGACGCCCTGTCGTTACGCGTGCCCCCTACGTAATGCAAATCTGTTTTTTATCGGATCTTCCGGTACCTCTGTATCCCTGGACTTATCCTAGTTGAATTATTACAAATTTATTACAGCAGGATAGATGTAACTTTTACGCCACTTGTTCCCGACAATCAATTGGGGTAAATGGTTATAAAAATCAGGGAGAGTATTGAGTGTCAATGGGCATGGTGCGCGACGCCACCCCGCTTGTTGTTCTCACACAGGCGGTGATGCAGGTATTGAAGCGGCGTTTTCAGTTTATTGGACTATAGTAATTTGCTGTTTTTCTAATGCCTGACATACGACATTGGAATGGCGCAACCTTCATCCATTTCATACCTGCCGCCGTCCCGCTGACCAGGCGCAGTAGCAGAATAAAAAAAGCCCGGCAGTGCCGGGCAATCTTTGTCATCGCTTGCAACGGGCCGAACATCACATCGGTTGTGTGATGGTGAAGGCACCGCGAATGTCGCCGGCATTGTAGCCACGAGCACGATCCTCCGGATAGAGTTCCTGAATCCTGGCCTCGACGGCGGTATCGATTGTTTCACCATGACAGGCCAGGCAGACGGGGCCGGTGGGGATGGCTTTCATAAAACGAAATTTTTTCGTCCCGCCTTCCTTGACCACGTCGGCGTAGACCATCTGTTTCGGGTCCTCACCGTTGGCCTTGCGCTCCTCAAACTGTTCCAGGACCGTGCGCTCCCATGCGTCCGGTGCATTGTCCGGATTGCGGTATTTGAGACTGGTCCGTGCAACCGTCCAGCCCTTTTGCGCAGAGAAGCCGGCTGCGATCTCCGGCGCACGCGTGTTGCAGACCTGAATCGCATTTACGGGTCCGCCGGCCTTCATCGCGGACTGGAGCTCACCTTTCAGCATCGTCATGAATTCCATGGTGACCGCACGGCTCTCGGCTGTGCGCTGGTCGAGATCTTCGGTTGATGCCGGCTGGCAGGCGACGAGGCTCAATCCAATAATCGACAGAACAATATTTCTCATGACGGTCTCCTGATTAAACTGATCGTTAATTCATTAATAACGGTTTTTTTCTCCACAAGAGCGGCTTTGCCGAGAGTCTCCCGCGCGTGCACAATTTTTCCGTCCACCAGCGGCTCCTGGCTGCTGACAATATCACCCATATGCGAACTTTGCATCAGTGTAGTAAAAACTGCACTCAATCGGAGGACAGGGTGGATTAGAGAACAATTATAGACAAAACACCACCCTTCCAGCCCGGGTTTCCGGCGGGCTAGGCCTGCAGGGACAACATCATCCGCATCAGATCGGACAGCGACTTGGCCTGCATCTTTTCCATGACCTTGGACCGGTGGGCTTCCACCGTGGACTGGCTGATGCCCAACTCGCCGGCAATCACCTTGTTGCGTTTGCCGGCAACCACCAGCTCGAGAATCTCGCGTTCCCGCGGCGTCAGGCATTCCAGACGGGCGCTGATATCTGCCAGTTGCATTACCCGGCCACGATGTTCCCCATCCAGCTCGATGGCGCGATGGACACTGTCCAGCAGCACCTGTTCGTTGAACGGTTTCTCGATGAAGTCGACCGCTCCCGCCTTGACGGTGCGTACTGCCATCGGAACATCGCCGTGGCCGGTGATGATAATAATCGGCGGCTGAATTTCCTCGAGGGCGAGCCGCTCCTGCACCTCAAGGCCACTCATGCCTTTCATACGGATATCCAGCAGCAGACAGCCAGGCCGTGCAGGATCAAACTGGGCGAGATATTCCTCTGCTGATGCGAAAGTTTCCACCGCGAGTCCGACTGAATTCATTAACAGCTTCATGGCATTACGGACCTCTTCGTCGTCATCCACCACAAAGACTGTCAGCTCTGCATTCATACCTCCTTCTCCCCTCTGTACAACGGCAAAGTGAAACTGAATGTCGCCCCCTTGCCCGACCTGGATTTCACCGTCAGCGTGCTGTCGTGCGCCTCGATGATTCCGCTGCTGATTGAAAGGCCGAGCCCGAGCCCCTGTGGCTTGGTGGTGACAAATGGCGTAAAAAGGCGCTGACTTACATCATCACTCAGCCCGGGACCAGTATCGCTGACGCTGATTTCCACCATATCCGGGCCTTTCAATTTACTGCCGATGACCAGCCGCCGGACTCCCGGTGCCATCTCGGCCATGGCCTCGATTGCATTGAGCACCAGATTAAGCATAACCTGTTCGATCTGGATGTCCTGGGCGAGCACCCGGTCCGCAGTCGGATCCAGCTCGAGCTTCACCTGAACGCCCGCCTGCCGGACGTCGGCCCGTATCAGCAACAGCACTTCGCGCACCATGTCGCTGACGCGTACCGGCAGGCGTTCCGGTTGATCCTTGCGAATAAAGTGGCGGATCTGGCGGATTACCTCCCCCGCGCGCTGCGCCTCATTGGCGATCGTCTCCATCACATCGGGACAGGCTTCGACCGCCCCCTGGCTGGAGTCGAGCATGCGTACACAGGCGCGGGCGTTCATCGCAATGGCGGTGAGCGGCTGATTTAATTCGTGGGCGATACCCGAGGCCATTTCACCCAGGGTGCTGAGGCGCGCAACATGGGACAGTTGCAGCTGGTGTTGCAGGGTCCTTTCCTCCGCATCCTTGCGTTCCGTAATATCCCGAAACACGACCACACTTCCAATGACGGTCCCGTTTTCGGTGCGCATGGGTGTACAAGTGTACTCTACCGGAAAGCTGGTTCCGTCCTTTTTCCAGAACAGGTCATCCTCGACAAAACGCGGGGAATTGTCCCGAAAGGTGGCGTACACCGGACAATCCTCCGCGGGATGACGGCTACCGTCCGCGCGGGTATGGTGCAGAATTTTATGCTGGTTTTTACCGATGATCTCTTCTGCCTGCCAGCCGGTGATTTTCTCCATCGCCCGGTTGACGAAAGTGGAATTTCCGGACAGATCCACGCCATAGATTCCGTCGGCTACCGAATTCAGGATCAGTTCATGCCGCAGTTCCAGTTGCAGCTTGGCCATCTTCAGGCGTTTGTTAAGCCGCGTCTCCCACAAGGTCACGATCCCCAGGAAGAGCAGGACGGCTGTCCCGAATACCAACCAGTACCAGTAACGCTTGACTGCGTCCCACAGAGTGAACCTCGTGGGGAGATGATACGGCGGCAGATTCAGTTCGCGAAACAACTCGTGCACGGGCTCGTAATCCAGCGGGATGGTCCAGCCCGCATAGTTACCCGTCAGCGCCGCCGGGTGATCGCCCGGCATCTGCAGCAGGGCGATCGCCACCTGCTGGGCGAGATCATTCGACGTATGCCGGACCTTGCTGAACGGCCATTCGGGATACAGGCGCGTGCTGTGGGCAAAGGGAAATTCGGTGTCGGTTTGCGGGTTGATGATGCGAAAATCGTCCAGTTGCACGGTACCGGCTGCGGCCATACGTTCCAGGATATCGGTCCGCACCGTACCGGCATCGACATCCCCGTTGAGCACGGCAAGGACCACATCATCGTGGATGCCGCCGAATATCAGTGCGGAGAAATCCTTATACGGATTGATGCCGCTGGCGTTGAGTTCCCGCCAGGCCATCTGAAATCCACCCAGCGACGTTTCATCGACCGCCATGAAGCGCTTGTTGCGAAGAGACTCCAGGCTCTTCAGGTCGAGCCGGTCCCGGCGCGAGAATATTACCCCGCCGAAGATGTTGTATGGGACGTTGCTCCCGCGTCTGTTGTTCATGGTGGCAATACGCGAGACCCGGTACTGTACCTCGAGATTAACGTAGATTCCGGGGTTCACCAGGATGAAATCGACGGCGCCGGTATCCACCGTTCCATTCACCCGGTCAAAGGCAAGCGGTACGATCGTGAATTTATAGCCGTCCAGCGTGGCAGAGAGGTAATCCGCCGTAGGGTTCCAGACGAAGAAGGTAGAGGTCTCCCCCCGGTGACTGAGGACGCCGATCCGAATTTCTTCTTCAGTGGCGCCATAAACAGAAAGGGGCAACAACAATGTTGCCAGCAATAGAAAGCAAAGCCTGCGCATCGGTCCGATAATCGTTTCCCAATGACTGGATTACAGTACCCGGCCGGGAGTAAAGCCGGCTTCAGGCTTTTCCAGTCTTCCAGAGGTTTGTGCCTGCGTCCGGTCAATAATCGGTTTACCAGCCCGGTTTCATTCGACGGGACCGGGCGGTAGCACGCTTGACACAGGACACGTGCGTGTTGTTGAGTACGTATACAGCGGTCACCCGTCACTGACTGGATTACAGATGAAGCACATCGTACCCCTTATCGTCGCCAGTTTCATGCTTGCCATAGCCACGGCCATGCTGAATGACGGTCCGTTCACACTACCCTTCCTGGTCGGGTACCTGCTGGGGATCGTAGTCCCGGTGGTGGTCTTCACCGGTATCCTTACGCTGGTCGTGGCGGGAATCCACCACGTATATACGCGCAAAGACATGCCGAACCTGTTTCAGGTCATGTGGGGCATCTGGGTGCTCGTGGCCGGCGTTAATTTCTTCGGGAACTATCAGAACCAGAAGGAGGCGCGGATCGATCAGGCATACCTGGTTGCAAGACGAACCGGGCAGACCCTCTGCAATCCTGACACTGCAGTCCCGGTTCGTGAGGGACTCCCGGCAACTGGACACGGAACTGGCCAGCAAGGTTGCCACGGTTCGAATTCCACCCCTGTTCGATACTGAATTCCTGGAAGACAAATCACATTTTCCTGCCGCCATTGTCCAACTCGAGGATTACGGTCAACTGTTTCGGGAGCACAAGAAGAAGCAAACGGAGATACTCGCGAAAATGAAGTCCGGGGTTGAGCAACTCGATCTGCCGCAGGATGAAAGACGGCAGGCCGTTCAGGAATTCAATAACACCTATGAAATCGACGGGGCCTTGTCCCGGGAATATTTCGACATCGTGATCGAGGTATCGCAGCAGGGCGTCGAATATCTCGAATTCCTGGAGCGCACGCCCTACGAGGTGTCGAACGGGCAGCTTGTGTTCGAGATGGACACCGACTCCGAAAAATACAAGGAATACCTGCAGACCTTCAATCGACTGTCTGAACAAGAGGTCAGCACGCAACGCGAACTGGCGGACAGTCGCAAAAAAAGAATGACGCGCATGCGAGCGCTTTCACGTTAAAAAACGCTATCACCCGTTATCGTACGCAATTCTTGCCGGCCGCTATAAGTGTGATTGCCTAGAGTGCATCCAGCGCCTTGATGGAAGCCTTGTGCCCGGCCTTCGCCGCCCGGGAAAACCATTGCCTGGCCTTCTCCGGATCTTTGTTGACGCCCTGCCCCTTCAGGTACATGTTTCCCAGGTTGTACTGGGCCCGGGGATGGCCGCGCTCCGCGGCCTTGCGAAACCACTGCATTGCCTCGCCATAATCCTGGCCGACACCCTGGCCTTTGCGGTACAGCAGGCCCAGGTTGTTCTGCGCACTGGCATGGCCGTGCCCGGCCGCCTTGCCGTACCACTTCGCCGCCTCGCTGTAGTCCTGCCCGACACCGTTGCCCCCGGCATAGCGCAGACCCATGCTGTACTCGGCGGGTGGATAATTCTTCTGCGCGGCCTTGCGGTGCCAGCGGACCGACTCGGCGTCATCCTTGCGGGTGCCCTTGCCACTGAAATAACCGAGACCCAGGTTATGCTGGGCAACCGTATCGCCCTTGGCGGCGGCCAGCTGAAACCACTGGATAGACTTTCCATGGTCTTTCCCGACGCCCTTGCCCGCCCTGTACATGGTTCCCAGGTGGACCATGGCCCGGGTGTCGCCCGCAGTGGCCGCCTTCTGCAGCCATTTCAGGCCTTCGGCCTCATCCTTGTCCACGCCCGTGCCGCGGGCGTACATCATGGCAACGTTGATCTGTGCCCGGGTGTCTCCCTGGTCGGCCGCCTTGCGGTACCAGCGCATCGCCGCACCGTAGTCCCTGTCAACGCCCGTGCCCGTCCGGTAGAGATTGCCCAGGTTCGTCTGCGCCTTTTGATGCCCCTGCTGCGCCGCCTTGCGAAACCAGTCCGCAGCCCTGGTGAAGTCCTGTTTGACATCTTTGCCCGCTGCGTACTTCTGCGCCAGGGTGAACTGGCTTTCAGCATCTCCCTGTTCGGCAGATTGCCTGACCTCATCAATGGAAGCAGCACGCAGGACGGGGCTTGCTGCAATCGCAAGCAGGAGGAAGAGGAATGATATGAGGTTTCTATTCATGCTGTAAAAACGCAGGTGCCGGTTTTTCAGGGGTCGGATCATTGTATTCATGTGGCGGTGTGATTTACAGAAGAAAGTCGGCATAAAAGACAACCATTGATACCTCAAACGATCATCGACTCAATCGTGCCTGGCCCCGTCGATGCTCACCCGGAATTCCGCGCCGGGTTCGCGGTTGACAACATCCACCCGGCCACCCATGGCCCGGGCAAGCTGATGCACCAGTGCCAGGCCGATACCGGTACCAACGGTCTCGCGGGTGAGTTCATTTTCCGAACGGTAGAACAATTTGAAAATCTTTTTCATCTGGTCCGCGGGTATCCCGGGGCCGTAATCCCGCACGCTGAACTGCACACTGCCGTCGCGCAGCCGCTCACAGCCGATGTCGATGACTTTTTGTTCTGCACTGGCGGAGAACTTGATGGCGTTGTCCACCAGGTTGATAAATATCTGGGTAAAGCCGTCCGGATCGGCCTGGATGATGGCCTGCCCTGCTTGCGGGTCGCAGCGCATGTTCAGTTCAAAGCCCGCACGTTCGATCTGTGAAGCAACCCTGGAGCGGATGCCATCCATCAGCTCGGCCACGCTCACCGGTTTGGTCTCGACCTGCAGCTTGTTGCGGGTCATGCGCGCCAGCTGAAGTACATTGCTGATCAGGCGTGACAGGCGCTCACTTTCATCAAAGATATAATCGTAGTAGGTCTTTTTCTTTTCTTCACTGGCCCAGCCCTCGCGCAGCATCTCGCCGTACATGCGGATCGAGGTCAGCGGGGTCTTCAGTTCGTGACTGACGGCGGAGACGAAGTCCTGCTGCTGGCGCGTCAGGTCGATCTGCCCTGCTCCCAGCCGGTACATCAGGTAAAAGCCGCCACACAACACCAGTAACAATATAGCCGCAAGCCAGCTGATCACCCGCCCGCCGGGCCCTGCCGGCAGCTGCTTGATGCTCAGGATCAACTCCATATCACTCAACGGCGCGGACAGGCGCCCCTGGTAGAGCAGCGTGCCGCGCAATGCCTCGGTGCTGGCGAGATAGTCGCGCGCCGCCCGTCCACTGTAGGCCGAGAACACGTCACCCCGCCAGGCGACCAGCAGGTCGCTCATGCCTGACAGCGCGGTGTCGAGGAACATCGTTTCGATCAGGCCCTGGATAAACGGCTGCTGCTCGATCAATGCACCCTGTATGTAACGCTGTCCGTCACGCCAGACCTTGCGGAACAGTACAAATTGACCGCTGTCCAGCATGCTGAATTCGAACGGATCGATCTCGCTCTCAAAGGTACGGATGCGGATGTCGCTTTTGGGTCGTGTTAGCGCCGGGGCATCGGCCTCGCGCATGCCTTCGAAAAACGCGGCGCCGGATTCATCCGCCGTTTCCGGCAAGGCAGCACGTTCCTTGCGCGCGCGTTTGCCGGCGACGGGTACCCTGCCCGCCTGGCGCTGGACTTCATCGACTGACCCGGACTGATAGCGGTAATCCAGTTTCAGGTCCTTGACACGCCCAAGGGTGCTGGCGGCCTGCGGTTTCCTCTCCGGTTCACGGGGGGCAGCGGCCTTGTTGAGCCGGTCGAAGGCGGCCTGACCCGCAACCTGTTCTTCCGCCATTTCAGCACTCGCCATGACGGTACGGTCATCCAGTGCGCGCGGCTGCGTTGCGTCCTTGTCCCCGGTAACCAACGGGGCGACCCGACCCGCTTGCCTGTCCCGGCGTGTTTCGCTTGCATGCAGTGCATCCGTAACAGCCTTCCCGCCCGTTACCCTCCCGGTCTTGCCCTCCTGCACCAGGGCGTTGCGACTGAGGATCTGCTCTATTTTCAGCTGCAGGGCCAGTCGCTTTTCCAGTTCCGCGGCAGAAATACCGTAGCTCGACGCCGCTGTTCCCGCCGGCGGCAGCAGCGGTGTGGTGAATTCACCATCGGTGTCGACCTGAAAGTAACCGACCAGCCCGGGAATGGATGAGCCATGCGGATAGGCCGACAGCGGTGAGCGCTGCAGAAAGTTGGCGGCCGGATCACCGGCAACATTGAGGAAGGCATAATCGGCAAACGAGCGCGCCTCTTCGACATTGATCAAGTCAACGAGTCGGGCATCGATGCGCGCGACCAGTTCTTCGGCCAGTAGCCGGTGCTGGTGAAAGACCTCCCACTTCAACTGGCTGTAGGCCTGGTAGACGAGGATCCCGGTCGGCACGGCCAGCGCAAGAAAAAACAACACCAGCCAGCGCCGCAGACTTTTCCGGTCAAGTCCTGTGAGCGGGGTGCTAAACATAGCCGCACTGTCTATTAATGCCGGTCATTCCGCCAGCAGCCGATAGCCCGCACCGCGCACGGTGACCAGGTAACGCGGCCTGGCCGGGTCCGGTTCAATCTTGCGCCGCAGCTTCGCAATATGAATATCAACAGTCCGGGTTTCAATATCGAGATTGCGTCCATAACCCCAGACCTTCGTCAGCAACTCGTTGCGGGAAACCGGCCGGTCGGAATTCATGTGCAGGTACTGCAGCATCTCCACCTCGCGGCGGGTAAATGACAAGACCTCATCACCCCGCTGGCCCTGGAGGTTACGGCAATCGACCTCGACGTCTTCACCCAGCCGGAGCGTGGCATTCTGTTCTGCACCGATACGTGAGCGGCGCAGCACGGCCTGCACCCGCAGCACCAGTTGCGCCACCGAGAATGGCTTGGCCACATAATCGTCGGCGCCCAGCGACAAACCCTGGATGATGTCCTCATCCGTGTCCTTGGCCGTCAGCATGATGACCGGCTGGTCGCGGTCCTTTGCACGGATACGGTTGCAGATCTCGAAGCCATTCATGCCCGGCAGCATGACGTCCAGCAGGATCAGGTCGAAACGTCCGCTCAGCGCCATGTCCAGGCCCATTGGTCCGTCGGCCGCAAACTCCACGTCGTAACCGTGGTAGACAAGCACATCGATCAGCCCGGCACGGATGGCCGCCTCGTCTTCAACGACCAGCAGTCGAATCTTGCGTTGCATGCGTTTGTTGTCCCGGCCGGCCCATGTTTGGCAGCCAATGATTAATCAGTATCTACCACTGATATTCAGTAAAAGATTACTGCGTTGTCCGTAACATGATGAGTAAAAATATTTATACATACTGTTTTATACGCAAGACATGAGGTCTCACACTGCTTTCCCCTTCAGACATAACTCTATCAGAGCCTACCAGTTCGCCCTCCTCCCGGCATGTAAATCTTTTGTAAAACCCCGGCCACAGGTTTTACCAAAGCCTGTCTACAAGCCCGCCGCCCGTTCATCCAGACTGGATGCACATTCAGAGAAACCTGCAGGAGGTAACAATCATGGCACTTATCACACGCGTCTCGCGACTGTTCCAGGCCGATTTCCATGCCGTGCTCGACCGCATCGAGGAACCCGGGGTGCTGCTCCGCCAGGCGGTCCGGGAGATGGAAGAGGATCTGGCCCGCGACGAGCAGCGCCACAAACTGTTGCACCACGAACTGCGACAGCTCACTACCCGCGAATCCGACCTTGAACAGTCACTGCATGATATTGAAGAGGAACTTGACACCTGTTTTGCATCCGGCAATGACGAGCTGGCGCGCAGCTGTATCAAGCGCAGGCTGGAGACGCAACGCTTTGGCAAAAATCTTAGCCGCAAACGCAGCGCGCTCGCAGAAACGCTTGATGACCTCAACATACGACTGAAAGAGAACCAGTCACGCCTGGAAAGCATGCGGCAGAAGGCCGAACTGCTGGCCGGGGAAAACACTCGCGCCCAACCCGCCGACAACTGGAGCATCCCGAATATCAGCGTCCGCGATGAGGAGGTGGAAGTGGCCTTTCTTCGCGAAAAACAGCAGAGGAGCGGGTCATGAAACAGCCCACATTCCTTGAAGGCGTCAGCGTCGCCATTGCTATCAGCCTGGCCGGTGGCGTGTTGTACACCGCCATGGACACGGCGTTTCCCGGCTTCCCGGTATTGCGCCTGTTGATCGCCGCCATCGGCCTCGCCTATGTCGTCTACCTGCTGGGCCGCAGCCCCGAGCGTGTTGGCCGGGTCACGGCGGCCGCGGCCTGGTTACTGGTCGCGGGCGTGCTCTGGTTCATGCAACCTCCCCTGCTGCTCTACGTGTGCATCCATCTGGGTGTGATCTGGCTGATCCGCTCGCTCTACTTCTATTCCAGCGCGCTGTCCGCACTCGCCGACATGGGACTGAACGGCCTTGGCCTGGCAGCAGGCATCTGGGCACTTACGCAAACGGGCAGCGTGTTTCTCGGCATCTGGTGTTTTTTCCTGGTGCAGGCGCTGTTTGTCATCATTCCGAAAAGCATCAGGCAAAAGCCTGATGCTGCCCGGGAAAGTGTTGATCGCGAAGACCGCTTTCATCACGCCTACCGCGTTGCAGAAACCGCGGTGCGCAAACTCTCGTCCAATCATTGAACTTGCAAGGAGACACGCACATGAAATCAAAACTCATCGCACTGGCATTATTTGCCGCTACCACGGCCACGGTTGCCTTCCTGCCGGCCTACCACAGCGTCGGGGGTATCACCCCTGCCGACCCGCCCTATGTCGACCCGTTGACCAACGAGCGGTCGCGCATCGACGTGGTGTTCGTACTGGACACCACCGGCAGCATGGGGGGCCTGATCCAGGCCGCCAGGGAAAAGATCTGGTCCATCGCCACCACCCTGGCTTCGGCGCAATCCGCGCCCGAAATCAGGATGGGGCTGGTCGCCTACCGCGACAGGGGTGATGCCTATGTCACTCAAGTGGTGGACCTGTCCAGTGACCTGGATTCCATCTACGCAAGATTAATGGATTTTCAGGCCAGCGGCGGCGGCGACGGACCGGAAAGCGTCAACCAGGCGCTGCATGATGCCGTCCACAAGATGGACTGGAACCAGCAGAACGGGACCTACAAGGTCGTGTTCCTGGTCGGTGACGCCCCGCCGCACATGGATTACCCGAACGACGTCAAATACCCGGTTACCCTCAGGGTGGCAAAAGAGAAAGGCATCGTGGTCAATGCAATCCAGGCCGGCCAGATGGGCAGCACCACCCCCGCCTGGCAGCAGATTGCCAAACTGGGTGCCGGCGAATACTTCCAGGTGGAACAGGCCGGCAACGCCGTCGCGATCACCACTCCCTTTGACGAGAAAATCGCAAGGCTGTCTGCAAAGATGGATGACACACGCCTTTACTACGGAACAAGGGAAGAGAAGGAAAAACAGCGCCGCAAGCTGGCAGCATCCGACAAACTGCATGCGGCCTCATCGGTCGAGTCCCGGGCAAGACGGGCGACGTTCAATGCCTCGAAAAGCGGCAGCGCCAACTTCCTCGGTGAGGGTGAACTGGTGGACGAAGTAACCAGCGGACGCGTCGATCTTTCCAGCATCGACAAGGACAAGTTACCGGAACCCATGCAGGCCATGGCACCGGAAGAACAGGCGAAAGTCATCAGCGAGACCGCCGAGCGCCGCAACGAACTGAAGCGCCAGATCAGTGAACTGACAAAAGAACGCGCGGATTACCTCGGCAAGAAAGTGGAAGAAGCCGGTGGCGCCACGGACTCCCTGGATGACAAGATCTACCGTGCCGTGCGCGAACAGGCCGGAAAACTGGGCATGTCCTACGAAGCCGACGCGCCGGCTTACTGAGCAGGTGTATTCACGGCCCGGCAGACATGCCGGGCCGTGTTACAACCAGCTGTCATATGAGTTTTCCCCTGTCAGCTGTGAAGCCAGTTTTGCAGTCAGGTCGATCGGCATGCTGGCCAGTTCATACAGGGTACGATCGTCGAGAACTTCTTCTTTGCAGCGCCCCTGGAGAAGGCAGGCAACCTGCGCATCGCGTGCGTCGAGCAAGTCGCCCAACTCAGGCTGATAAAGTTTTAACAGACACGCCAGCCACTGGCGCAGGACATCCGGTTCTTTCGAGGGGATAAGTGCATCAACGGCCGCCAGCAGGCTGTTACGGTCGTGCCAGTCGCTGCCACCCGTAACCCAGCGATTGGTCATAACCCAGCGCAACGGCTGTCCTTCCAGATCCATTGCCAGTGCGGCCAGGTGCGCCCAGTCCTGTCCTGTGCGGGTAAACAGGTGAAAATGGCCATGTTCCCTGACGTCGGCGTCAGCGGTGGAATGACTGTGATAATAGCTACGCCAGCCTTCATCCCCGAATGCCAGTGCAGGTTGCGGGTATTTGCTACCCTGTTCAAAAACCGGTATGTCCCGCAGTAGTTCAAGTACCGGGTTGCTGCGGTGTGCGCCCATTTCCTGAATGCACTCGAACAACAGCGCCGCCGGCGGGCATTCGAGGTGGCAATGCATCGCTACAGGCTGCATGGTGACTCGTCCTCGGTATCGTCCATTTCGTCCAGCGAACACGGGCTGTCATCCATCGAGCAGGGTGAGTCGTCCAGGCCGCAGGGGGATTCGTCATATTCGTCGTAATCGTCGTCTTCGTCGATAACGACAACGTCGGTCTGGCTCCGGGACTGTTCATCAGGCTGCGCCGGTGCCGGCAGCCGATGGCGGGTGTGGTCAATGGCCACGGCTATCGCGGCGGTGCCCACAAAGGCTCCCATAATCCAGCGATTTCTGTTTCGAATGTCTTTCATGTGACTTGCTTTACCGCTTTATCAACGCCGAAGCGCTGTCTGAGGTGAACCCCGATGATGCTGCCGATGAAACCGCTGGCGAGCCATAGCCAGCCATGCAGGCTGCCGGATCCCAGGCCGGCAAGCAGACCACCGATATTGCAGCCGAAGGCCAGGCGTGCGCCGTAACCCAGTAACAGCCCCCCGGCAACGGCAGTGAGAATATCACGCAGCCTGATCGAGTCGACGGGCGCAAAACGGCCGGCCAGGCCGGCCGCCAGGATGGCACCCAGGATGATGCCGATGTCCATGATCGACGTGGCGTCGGCAAGTACACTGCGCCCGAGTGCGGTTGCGGCATAGCCATGGCTCCAGTAGCTCCAGCTGCTGATGTCGCCGCCCAGCGCGGCCCACAGCTTGGTACCCCAGAGACCGAAGGCGAATGTGATCGACCAGGGATGCCCTGCGACCAGCAGCGTTGCCAGGCTGAGCAGTGCCAGTCCCACTGCGCCCCACAATACCGGCCACGGCCCGGACACCAGTCGCTGTAACAGGGAGTACTGCCCCCGGCACCGGGTCAGAGTTTCACGGCTGCCATAGCGCCGCCGTTCGACGCGGGTGACCAATAGATAGAGGGTCGCCAGTACCAGCAATTGCAGGCTGAGCGCCAGGGGCCAGCTGAAGGTATCAAGCAAGGAAACCTTACCCAGGGAGGGCAGCTGTGTCCACCAGGGCAAATGGATCGAGCCGATGACCGAGCCGGCAATAAAAAAGACCAGTGTAACCAGCATCTTTATATGCCCGCCACCAACGGTGTACAGGGTGCCGGAACCGCAGCCGCCCCCAAGCTGCATACCGATGCCGAACAGAAAAGCGCCTGCCAGAACAGATATCCCCACCGGGGCGTAGGCGCCGTGCAGGGACAACCCGGGTACCGTGCCCGCCAGCAACGGAAAAAAGGCCAGCGATATCAGGGCTGCCAGCAGCAGCTGGGCGCGGATCGCCGCACTGCGCCGCTCACGTATAAACTGCCGCCAGCCGCCGGCAAATCCGAAGGCGGCGTGGAACAGGCTGAAACCCAGACCGCTGCCGATCAGCAGCAGCAGTGCCTGGCGGTTGGAAACATCATAATTGATGAATAATGCCAGGGCCGTGACGCCAAGCAATGCAGGGATGACCACCCCGGGTTCGTAGCGCGTGACACTTGCCGGTGCCGACATAGGCTTGCCTCCTCGATTATAAGGGTGTCAGTACCCTGGTGGCCCGATCGGCCAGTCGAGATCGAAAGGAAATGGCCGCGCCTCGGTGTTGAATGTCAGGTAACGGATGATCTGGTAGGTGTAGGTTGCGAGTGACTGGCCAAATCTTTCAAGCGGCTTGTTGGTCTCTGCTGTGAACAGTACCCAGAAAAATTGCAACAGAACAACCACACTAACGACCACTCTTGAAACCGAGTACAACAAAACCATCACAAACATAAAAAACAGTCGCAGCCAGGTGGAACGTGTTTTCAGGTTTTCTTTCACAGATATGGGTGGCTGTTGCCTGTCTTCCGGACCATTGTGTGAAGGTGGTGTTTCTTCACTCATCGAAAACTCCTGCTGCAGGTACAAGTTATATTCTATGTTACCTGTACAAAAAAAGGGGACAGATTTATTTTTCAGGTTTACAGCAAACAAGTCCGCCCCCCTGGCCAGCCGAAGACCTGGCCTGTCCCCGCTCCTGAAATCCTATGAGAATCATTATGTTTTAAGCACCCTGACCGCTTGTATTCCGTGAGCTACAGATATTATTATCAGGCATGCCATATGACCTGAAAGAACTGCAGGAGATCATCGTTTCGGCGGGTATCGAAGAACTGCTGCCGCGGTTTGCGCAAGTAGCGCGTGCACACAAGGCCGATGGCAGCGTACTTACCGAGGCCGACCTCGCCGTACAGACGTGCGTGGCAAGGCAGTTGCAGGAACACTGGCCGGAGACAGTATTCCTGGGTGAGGAAATGTCCGCGGACGAACAACTGGCCATGCTGACATCCGATCAACCGGTCTGGTGTCTCGACCCGCTGGACGGTACCCGTAATTTTGCCACCGGCATCCCCTACTTTTGCATCTCACTGGCACTGCTGCAGAACGGTTCGGTATCGCTCGGCCTGGTCTATGACCCGGTGCGCGGCGAATTCTTCGCGGCAAGCGACACACAGGGTGCGGTGCTCAACAATGAAACCCTTTCTCTCACCTCAAGCGGACTGGAACTTAAACAGACCACGGCACTGATCGATTTCAAGCGGCTCGATGCACCGTTGGCGACCCGCCTGGCGACGGAGATCCCGTATGCCTCGCAACGCAGCTTCGGCTCCGTTGCGCTGGACTGGTGCTGGATGGCCGCAGGTCGTTGCCATGTCTACCTGCATGGCCGCTCGAACCTCTGGGACTACGCAGCGGGTGAATTCATTTTCCAGAAAGCCGGGGGCTTCGCCTGCACGCTGGACGGTGAACCGGTCTTTACCCACTCGCTCACGCCGCGTTCCTCGGTAGCAGCTGTCGATGAAAGACTGTACCGGGAGTGGACGGGGTGGCTGGGTATTCAGCAGGCTAAATCGAATAAAAGAAACTTACTCTGATAGTTCGACCTGGAGCATGTCATGAAAAAATTATCGTCTATTGCCGCACTGGTTACAGCCGCGCTGATCGCTATCGCGGCCGAAAGTGCATGGTCGAATGAAGCATGGCCGGACCGGTCTGCCCGACAAACACCTGTGCCCGTAACCGGTTCTGCAGCGGGCCGTTATCCGCCGCCCGGCCGGGGTGGATACGCGCAACCCTGGCAATATCCGGCACAGTACAGGCCTGCCGCACCGGCCATGCGAACGCCTGCGCCCATGACCGGTTTTGTGCCGGGCCCGTATGCGCCGCAGACTGGCCGGAGTGGCTATGCTCAACCCCGGCAACAAGCGTCACAGTACAGGCCTGCCGCACCGGCCATGCGAACGCCTGCGCCCATGACCGGTTTTGTGCCGGGCCCGTATGCGCCACCATCCGGCCGGGGTGGCTACGCACAACCCCGGCAACAAGCGCTACAGTGGCCTGCACCTCCGCGGAATTACACCCGGATACCGCCGCGCGGACAATCCCGAATCGTTCCCGCTGCGCCGGCAACCAGTGATAAATCACTCCGCGCCGAACTTGAGCAAACGCAGGAACAATTGATCGCGAAAAGTACAGAACTGGACAAGACACATGCAGCGCTTGAGCAGTCAAGGGAAAAACTTCAGCAGCGTTTTGAAGCAGAACTCGCACTCAATGAAAAGCTGGCGAACATCACCAGCGAGCAACTGGCCTTGCAGGCGCACGTGACTGAACTGACCACGGAACTGAACACCACCAGCGCCACACTTGAACAGAATCGCCGGCAAATCAGCAACGATCAGCAGCAATACCGGATGTTGACTGAAGAACGCGATCGGCTACACAGCGATCTTGCCGGCCGGGACAAGCAGCTGGCCACGTTGCAGACTGAACTGCAAGCAGCCACGCAGACCCTGGAGCAGACCAGGTCCGAAGCCACCACGGCCAGGCAGTTGCTCGAAGAAACCCGGGCACAGGCCGGAATGCTCAATAACAAGCTGAGCGAACTTACAACCCGACTGGAAAGCCAGAAGACCGCGCTGCTGCGAGATGTGCAACCCCTGACTGCAGAGCGCGACAGCCTGCGCAGCGATCTCGCCAGCCGTGACGAGCAGCTGGCCGCGCTGCAGGCTGAACTGCAGAGTGTCACGCAGACCCTGGAGCAGGCCAGGTCCGAGGCCACCGGATCCGGCCAGCTTCTCAACGAAACCAGGGTGCAGACGCAGATGTTCAAGAACAGGCTGAACAGGGTCATGAACCAGCTGATGAACCACAAGACCATACTGCAGGATACAGAACAGACGCTTACCGCCATGACTGCCGAGCGCGATGACCTGCAGGCAGACCTGGCCGCTTGCAGCCGGGAGCGGACCCGGGCCCGGGACGCCCTGACGACAGCCCGGTCAGAGGCAGACGCGCTTGGCCGGACAAGGCCGGCGACCACCAGGGTCAGCGTGGCCCCGGCAGTCGCCCCACCTGGATCTGACAAGGTCAAGCCCCCAACCAGCAAAGAACTCGTCGCGGGCACTGTTACAGTCGCTCCGCCGCAGATTGCAGCCACGGACGCGGATGCGGACGGCGTAGCCGACAGCCGTGACCTGTGCCTCGGGACACCGCGAGGCATTGTCGTGGATTCAACCGGTTGTGCCGCCGGCGTGGCGATCAACCTGGAAGATGTGAACTTCCTCTTTAACTCGCATCAACTTACCGATAAGGCGCGGGGCATTCTCAACCGTGTCGCCGGCATCCTCGTCCAGCAACCCGGCCTTCGCCTGGAAGTTGCCGGCCACACCGACGCGCAGGGCAACCCGGCCTACAATAAATGGTTATCTCTGAAACGCGCGGAAACCGTCAGGGATTATCTGGTTGCAAGAGGCGTGAATGCGGATCACCTCGGCGCGGCCGGCTACGGTGGTCAACGACCCATTGCGGATAATTCGACAAGAGAAGGTTTGCGCAAGAACCGGCGCGTTGAATTACACCGCCTGGAATAATCCTTGAAGGGGTCACCCATAATTCGTTTCAGCAACCCGCGACGCACAGCCCCTGACTGTCGAATTCCAGCGTGCGGCCGCTCAGCGGGAGATGGACAGGAACACGCGTTGCCTTGATAAAGGTATCCGTACGCGTGCCCGCGATGACCTTGCCGCCCTGCGTCGCCGCTTCATTGGCGTGCGACGGGATAACCGCGGCGGGCCTGATCAGCTCATTAACGACATAGGCGGCTTCATTCGGACCCGTTGTATAGGTATCACCGATATTCATGACCACCAGCTTTGCACCATAGTGGCCGCGAACCACAAGGTCCTGCTCCGCGGTGATACCCGTGTCGCCCGACAGGTAAACAACCAGGCCATTCGAAAATGTGAGCACATAGCCCGTCGGCGGCCCGGCAGAAGCGCTGAGCCCCGCCGCTTCGAGCATTTCGCCAAGTTCACCGCCGATCATCGCACCCGCAATGCCATTGGAGTGCACCGCCGGCACCGTGGCAATCGTGACACCAGCGACCTTGCGTGATGCGCCGAACCGCACCAGCTGAGCGGCCTTCGGATCACCACCCAGCGACTTGAGTTTGGCCGCGAAGAACTTCGGCATCTCGCTGCCGGTAATGATCGCAGCCTTCGTGGCCAGGGCGATGTTGACGCTGTTGGTATTCGGTGTGTCGAGTTCTGATATTTCGGGCTTGCCGCACTCACCGGCATTGACGCGTTTGACATGGCGGTCGCCGACATGGTCGCCGTGCATATGACTGACCAGCACCACATCGACCTTGCCGAGACGGGGATCGCTCGCCCCGGCAACCGTGCGGCCTGCATCATAGAGAAGCCGCGTGCCGTCCGGATCTTCCAGAACCATCGCCCGGTCAAACACGCAGAATTCGCCATCGTGACTACCGAGTGGCGTAATCTTCACATTTTTCGCCGCAGCAGGCTGGGCCATCAGGAGGAAAACTCCTGCTATGAGAACGAGCAGTCCAGGTTGAAACACGCGCTTGGATATCATTTCCAACACCTCCATCTCTTGTTCGTTTAACAATGTCTGTTTACATCATGAACCAGTGTAAGCAGAAGATGTGCATAGACACCCTTTATTTTTCTACCCTGGTCATTTCGATGCGGCCGCTGCGCCGGGTTTTTGCCTCTTGCGGGTCGTCGGTTTCCGAGGTGGTGATATACAGCTGCCCGGCGTCACCAGTTAGCATGCAGGCGTAGGGGCGGCCCCTGGTGATGACACGACTGAGGACTTCCCCGCCTTCGCGCAGTCGCAAAACCTGGCCGATATTCGGGGCGGCAACCCACAAGGTCAAATCGGGTGCCAGGCACAGGCCGTCGGGACAGGCGCCATCAAGGTCAGCCCAGGTACGTCGCTCACAGAGTTGACCGTCTGCGCCGATGTCAAAGGCGCTGATGCGGGCGGCGAAGGTCTCGGCGACGATCAGGGTGTTGCCGTCGGGCGTGATCGCCATGCCGTTCGGGAAGATGAGGTGACGCGCCGCGATGCGCGGCGGTCCGTCAGCCGGAATCAGGATAATCCCGGTCTCTTTGACCGGTTCACCGCCATGCAGGTCGTAGCCGAAGTTGCCAACCCATGCGCGTCCCGTGTTGTCAACGAGCATGTCGTTGCAATGAAAACCGGCGAGTCCGGACAGATCGGCATAATCCTCAAGCCGGCCCTTCCTGATTCGGCATACACGCCGTTCGGTCATCAGCACGACCAGTGGCGTGCCATCCGGCAGCCACCCGAGACCGCCGGGCAGGTCCGCGGTCTTGATGACTTCGGTCATGCCGCCGTCCGGGCGCATGCGCAGCACGCGCCGGGCGTGCTGGTCGGTAAACCACAGTTCGCCCTCATGCCAGCGCGGGGCTTCGGGGAACATCAGGCCGTCGGCAATCGTGGTTGTGTGTAATATCTTCTTCAGTGCAAGGCCGCTTGTGATCTCATCGACAATAGCCGCAGGTGTCTGGTCGACGCTGACGACCAACCCGCTGGTCAAAGGCTCCAGGTCGGCAAACTGGCTGCGCAGCAATCCGGCCGGCATGAAGTGCCCGGTGCGCCGTGCAAGGCGTGCATGGACCACTTCGTAATCGCCTTGCAAATGGACGAAGTGCACGTTGGCCGAATCGGGGTCAAGGCGCCGGCGATAGGACTGTTTTAATGCCGAGCAGGCGAGCACGGCGGATTCGCGCCGGCCGATATACTGATGCAGTTCGTCACGCAGCCTGTCCAGCCACGGCCGGCGGTCATCATCGTCAAGCGGCAGGCCTTCGGCCATCCTGGTGATGTTATGCGGCGGGTGAAAATCGTCTGCATCCAGAAACGGCCAGCCAAGTTGCCCGGCGAGGAGTTTGCCGATGGTGCTCTTGCCGGTACCGGAAACCCCAATCAGCACGATGATCATTTTTCATGGCCCGTGCCGCGTACCGGGATGTCCCGTTGATACTCGCGCATGACCAGATTGGCAAGCAGGCCGGTCCAGCCGGTCTGGTGAGCCGCGCCGAGACCCTGGCCGTTCTCGGCGTGAAAATATTCGTAGAAGTTGTACAAGGGCTCGTCACTGCCGGCAAACGGGGCATCGCCTCGCATCGCCGGAATAGAGCCGTTCGCATCGCGCCGATACAGCGAGACCAGCCGGTCGGCGATCATCGTCGCGATCTGGCGCATATTGAGTGCCTGGCCGTTGAGCTGCGGCACGGGTGCCGTGAAATCATCGCCGAGAAAGCGGTGATACTTCTCCAGTGCCTGGATCAGCGCATAGTTGGTCGGCATCCAGATGGGTCCGCGCCAGTTCGAGTTGCCGCCGAACATGAAAGAATTGGATTCGCCGGGGACGTATTCGATCTGTGTCTTGCCGAGTCCGGGTATATCACCCAGGTCGCGATGCCGCTGATGCACCTTGCTGACACTGCGGATGCCGTAGGGCGAGAAGAATTCATCCTCGTTCAGCAAGCGTTTCAGGATACGCGGCAGTTGTGAGTGATCGACCAGGGCGAGCAGGTGTTCCCCGCGATCGTTCTCCCACTCGGGGCAGGCGCAGATGTAATTGCCGCGAAACAGTCCACCCTTGTGCCCGCGCAGCAGTTCGCGAAAGCGTGGCGCGGCCTCGAGCAGGCGCTGGTCGATAACTTCGCAGGCAAACAAAGGGATCAGTCCGACCCAGGAATACACATCGATATGGTGAGTCTCGCCCTGTGGCGTGATGAGCAGGTCCTTGAAAAATCCCGCGTCAAAATCCCACAGCGATACGCCACCGTCGTCACTGCCGGCAATGGTGTTGGCAATGGCGAGAAACTGCTGATAGCACTGGATGGCGATATCCTCGTATTCCCGGTTAACGCGATTGATCTCCAGCGCCATGACAACAAGATTTGCCGAAAACATCGCCATCCAGCCGGTGGCGTCGGCCTGTTTCAGCGTATAGCCGGGCGGCAGGTCGCGGGAGCGGTCGTATACCGAGATATTGTCCAGGCCGAGAAAGCCACCCTCGAACAGATTGTTGCCACTGTGATCCTTGCGGTTGATCCACCAGGAGAAGTTGAGCAGCAGCTTGTGGAAGACGCGCTGCAGGAAACCGGTATCGCCCTCCCCGTTCTGTACCTGTGAGGCACGAAACACCTTCAGTGCGCCCCAGGCATGCACCGGCGGATTGGTGTCGCCGAAGTCCCATTCGTAGGCCGGGATCTGGCCGTTCGGATGCAGATAACGTTCGTTGACCATGAGTTCAATCTGCGCCTTGGCGAAATCGAGATCGATATGCGCCAGTGTGGCGGCCTGGAAGGCGAGATCCCAGGAGGCAAACCAGGGATATTCCCAGCAGTCCGGCATCGAGATGATGTCGGCAGACTTGAAGTGTTTCCACTGCGAATTGCGGCCATTTCTGCGGCTGGACGGCGCCGGCAAGCGGTCGCCCTGCAGCCAGCGTTCCACGTCGAAATGGAAGAACTGTTTGCTCCACACCATGCCGGCAAAGGCCTGGCGCATGATGGCATGGTCCTCGGGTGCGGCGTTTGGCAGCAGCGCGGAATAAAACTGCCCGGCCTCTTCACGGCGTTGTTCGAACACGGCCGCACTGTCTGCAAACGGCTTGTCCAGGGCGCTGGCGCTCAGCACAAGTTCGATGCTGACAGTCTCGCCAGCCGCGGCAGACAGATGCCGGGCCGCGGCAAACTTGCTGCCCCGCCGTGCCGGGTTAACGGCCTGCCTTTCGCCCTCAACCAGGTAGCGGTGAAAGGCATCCTTGACCCAGGGCGATGGGCTGGCCGTACCCGACAGGCGTTCGTGATTGGATTCGTTTTCGGTGAACAGCAGCTCAGCCTCGCCCTGACCGTACAGGTACTGCTTCCCCAGGCTGCGGTGATCGGCGATGACACTCCACAGACCGGCAGGTGTGTCCGGGTTCGGCGTAATCTCCGGGCGCGGCGACTCGTCACCCCACGACCAGTCGTTGCGAAACCACAGTTGCGGCAGCAGCCAGATCTCATCGGGCCGGTCGCCGCGATTGGTCGCGCTGATGCGCAGATGGATGATGCCGGGGGATTGCTTGGCGTATACCATGCGCACATCCCAGTAGCGGTCCTGCCCGAATACGCCGGTATCGACCAGATTGTACGGTGGATCTGTGCGCGAACGACGCTGGTTTTCCTCGACCAGGCCGGCATAGGGATAGGCGGCCTGCGGGTAGCAGTAGCGATAGTCCAGGTAGCTGTGCGTCGGCGTGGCGTCGGCATAAAAATAGACTTCCTTGACGTCCTCACCATGGTTGCCCTGCTTGCCGGTCAGGCCGAATGCGCGCTCCTTCAGGATCGGGTCGCGGCCATTCCAGAGCGCCAGCGCCAGGCACAGGCGCTGCTCCAGGTCACAGAGGCCGCCGAGACCGTCTTCGCTCCAGCGATAGGCGCGGGAACGGGCATGGTCATGCGGGAAATACTCCCAGGGCGTGCCTTTTTCACTGTAGTCCTCGCGCACCGTGCCCCAGGCGCGTTCGGCCAGGTACGGCCCCCATAACTGCCAGTCCCGATCATTGAGACGTTCGCGCTCTGCACCGGGCCCGGGGTCAAAGGTTTTGTGCTTGTTCATGATTTTCGATTCAAGACGAGGCCGGCATCCACGCATGTGCGTTCCAGACAGGCCGCCGGGCTTGCAGCCCTGTGGCCACGGACCGGGGCTGGCGAGTGGGCGCCGCGATTTGCCCGGCCGGCGCGGATCATCCGCCTTCCCTGAAACCGGGGTACAGGGTCATGCCGCCATCGACGAACAGACTGGTGCCGGTAATGTACTCGGAATCATCCGAGGCAAGCCACACAGCAGCGCGGGCAATGTCTTCCGGGTTGCCAATACGCTGGTAGGGGATCAGTTCAAGAAGTTCCGCTTCTGCTTCCGGCGTGCTCCACGCGGCGGTGTTGATCGGTGTGCGGATCGCTCCCGGTGCGATGCTGTTGACGCGAATCTTTTTGGCGGCCATTTCCTGGGCGATGCTCTGCATCATCATGTTTACCCCGCCTTTTGAGGTGGCGTAATTGACATGGCCCGCCCAGGGGATGACCTCGTGCACCGACGACATGCAAATGATCTTGCCCGCGGCATGTGACAGTTCAGGGACGACACCGCGGCGGACAAATTCACGCGCGGCCTCGCGAGCGCACAGAAACTGGCCGGTAAGGTTTACGTCGATAACAAACTGCCAGTCTTCCAGCGTCATCTCGGTGAAATCCGCATCACGCTGAACGCCCGCGTTTGCCACCATGATGTCGATACTGCCCCAGGCATCGATCATCTGTTTGACCATTGCCTGGACCTGGTCCTCCTTGCTCACGTCGGCCCGGATCGCCATTGCATCGCTGCCGTTCGATTTTATCGTTTCCACGACTTCGTTCGCGCGTTCTTCGCTGCTGATGTAGTTCACGACCACTTTTGCACCGGCCTCGCCGAATGCGATCGCGACCGCTTTGCCGATACCTGAATTCGCGCCGGTGACGAGGGCGCGTTGGCCTTGCAGAACCCCGTGGGACATTGGTTTACTCCTTGTATGCGACAGTCTGTATGGACCCACCAGAAGGTGGATTTACAACAAAAGGTGTCGGAGCACATTTCTCTCTAATATAAGCAGAAAATGTGCTCCGACACCCTTTATTCCTTTATTCGCGAGATTATAATCCACCAACATGCCAAACCACCAACTCGATCTCTTTCAGCAGCCGCAGGCCAGACCGGACATACACATTCGCGAGAGCAAACGCGCGCGTCACCTGAGCATTCAGGTAAGCGAATCAAAGGGCGTCGAAGTTGTCGTGCCGCCACGCACCAGGCCCCATGCGGTGCGCCAGTTTGTCGAGGCGCACCGCGACTGGATACAGCACGCCCGTGACGAGCTTGACGTCACCGGGCCGCCACCGCTGTTGTTTCTTCCTGACCACATAGCGTTACGCATCAACGGCGAGGCATACTCGGTCAGCTACGGGCACAAGACACCACGCAGGGGCTGGCAGGAGACCGGGCCGGGCCGGCTGGAGCTGTCGTATCAGCGGGCGAACTACACCATGGGCCGCCGTGTACTGCGCGACTGGCTGCGCCACAAAGGCCGGGAGATTCTGATTCCGCGGCTTGCGCAACGGGCGCAGGCCATGGACACGTCGTACCGCCAGGTCCAGGTGCGCGGTCAGCGCACGCGTTGGGGCAGCTATTCGTCCAACGGCACGCTCAGCATCAACTATTGCCTGTTATTCGTGCCCGCCGACCTGGCCGACTATCTCTTCATTCACGAGTTGTGCCACACACGTCACATGAATCACTCGGCGCGATTCTGGCAACTCGTCAGTCGCTTTGCCCCGAATTACAGGGCACAGGAGAAGCGCCTGAATGACGGACGACGGTATTTACCGGATTGGCTGAAGGACGCCTGAGATGAGAAATAAAAAAGTGTCAGAGCACATTTCTCGCTTATACCAGGAGAAAATGTGCTCTGACACCCTTTTGTTCTAAACAGAGACCTGGAGACGAATGAAAAACCGCATGAACAAATTTTTTCTCGCACTGGTGGCAGTGTCTGCTCTTTTTTTAATAACTGGATGTTCTGCAGTGGGTATACGTACAGGTGAAGAAGCCAGGTATAAGGTTCTTGTGCAAGAGGGTGCCATTCAGATTCGTGAATATGAGCCTTATGTGATAGCGGAAACCCTGGTCAATAACAAGGATTATGACGAAGCGGGAAGTCTTGGGTTTCGCAGACTCTTTGCATATATCTCGGGAAAGAATCAGGGTGATCGGGAGATATCAATGACCGCACCGGTGATTGCACAGAGGCAGAACGCGCCTGTCGGTGTTGAAATTGAAATGACAGCCCCGGTCGTTGCAGAAAGAACCGCTTCGGGATGGGTGTATGCTTTTGTTCTGCCGGCCGGGTTTCCGGATCTGGAATCGGCGCCCCTGCCTGCTGATCCCCTTGTGAAGCTGAAATTGATTCCCGGTAAAAAAATGGCCGCTATTACTTATGCAGGTTCAACCGGTGAGAAAAAAATGAATCTGAAAACCCGGGAGTTGACGAAATGGATTCAAGGCCGGCAATTAACAAAAGTATCAGACCCGGTTTCAGCAAGATACGATCCTCCCTGGACGCTACCATTTTTTCGTCGCAATGAAGTACTGATAGAAGTCAATTGAGGATATACAGTCGCGTGATGGAACTCCGCCAAAACGTGCACGCGCTGTCACAGGCGGCGCACGAACCAGACTTCAAAAATCCTCTGCTGCCAGAATGTAGGCACAAGTTCCTTTGCCGCCGCGTGCATACACCCTGTCTGCAACCTCATGGATCCGGGTCAGCGCGGCATCGAATGCCTGCAGAAACCCCGACTCTGCGTCACCCATATCCGGACACAGCCGTTTGAGCGCGTCTATTCCCACAAAGAATGAGATCTCGATCGTGCTGTCATACCCCCAGAAGCAGACACGGTTGCTGCTGGCATCGAAACTGCGGCACGGGTTCGGATAGCTCAACTTCATCGCCGGTCACCGGCAGCCATCCGGGCCGAAGGACTGTCGCCATCCGGACTCATGCCTTTCAGAAATTTGAACAGGTCGCTGTCCGTGGACAGCACCAGGGTCGTGTTTTCGGCGATAATGGACTTGTAGGACTGCATGGTGCGCGTGAATTCATAGAACGCCACCGCTTCGGGGCTCTGGTTGTAGGCCCGTGCGTAGATTTCGGTGGCTTTGGCATCCGCCACACCGCGGATCTCCTCGACCTGCCGGTAGGCCTCGGACTGGATCTTGTTCAGGTCGCGCACCCGGTTGCCGCGGATCCTGGCGGCCTCGCCGTTGCCTTCCGACAGGAAGCGTTCCGCGATCTGGCGGCGTTCGCTGATCATGCGATCGTAGATCTTCGGGCGCACACTTTCGTTGTAGTTGATGCGCTTGAAGCGGATATCGAGCAACTCGATACCAAACACCCGCACCTTTTCGGCCGCCGCGGTGAAGATCTCCTGCTCGACCAGCTTGCGTCCCTTCTGGATCGGCACCAGCGAACCCATATCCCGTTCCGCCTCCGTCAACAGCGCGTCGCGCAGCGGCACGCGATCCTTTGTGGTGCGAATAATCTCGATCAGCTCATGCTTGGCAACCGCGTTGCGGGTCTCACTGCCCAGGATATCGTCGAGGCGGGACTGGGCGCTGCGTTCATCGCGCAGGCGCAGGAAGTACTGCAGCGGATCGGTAATCCGCCAGCGGGCGAATAAATCGACCGAGATGTAGAGCTTGTCCTTGGTGGGCATATCCGACGGATTGCCGTCCCACTCGAGTACCCGCTTGTCGATCGGGTTGACTTCCTGGATGAAGGGCACCTTGACCTTCAGGCCGGCAGACGTCACAGGTTCTCCGACCGGTTTGCCGAACTGGGTAATGATCATTTGCTCGACTTCGTTAACCGTGTAGATCGAACTCATCAGCACGTACGCCAGGATGCCCAGTGCCGCCAGCATGGCCAGTTGTTTGTTCATGGTGCCACCTTGCGGGCATCGAGATTCAGTAGCGGCAGGATGCTGCGCGCCTGTTCATCGATAATGATCTTGGAGCGTATACCCGGCATGACGTCCTGCAGGGTCTCGATATAGATGCGGCGGCGGGTGACCTCCGGGGCCTTGCGGTATTCCGCCAGCAAGGCGCTGAATCGGGCGACGTCGCCTTCCGCTTCATTAACCCGTTTGAGCCGGTAACCATCGGCCTCGCGGATGCGCTGGTCCTTCTCGCCCTCGGCCAGCGGGATCACCTTGTTGTAATCACGCCGGGCTTCGTTAATGAGCTTCTCTTTCTCCTGCTGAGCCTGGTTAACCTCGTTGAACGATTCCTGTACCGGCCCGGGCGGATTGATGTTCTTCAATTGCACCTGATCGATGCTGATCCCCATGGCGTATTTGGTGGAAAGCGCCTGCATCTTGGTCAGCGCTTCTGTTTCGATTTCCTGGCGGCCGATGGTAATGACCTCGTCCACGGTGCGATCGCCGACAACTTCCCGCATGACGGATTCGGAAACATAGCGCAGGGTTTCACTCGGCTCACGCACCTCGAACAGGAATTTAACAGGGTCCGAGATGCGATATTGCACCACCCATTCAACCAGTGCGGCGTTCAGGTCACCTGTCACCATCTCGGTTTCCCGCTTTTGCCGGTTGTTGTCGCGAGGACTCTGGTAGGGATCGCTGGCACCGGGCGTGGTGAACCCGAATTCCTGCTTCAACTGCCGTTTGACGGGAACGATGGTCGCCGTATCGATGCCCAGTGGCAGCTTGAAATGCAGACCCGGCGGGACTTCCTTGAGATACTTGCCGAAGCGTTGCACAACAGCGACCGAGTCGCTCGGCACGGTGTAATAAGCCGTCCATGCGCCAAGAACGGCCAACGCCAGCAATGCCAGGACGATGAGGCCGCGCGAGCCGCCACCCGGCAGCAGCTGCCCGAGGCGGTCACGTCCCTGCCGGACCAGCACCTCGAGATCGGGGGGTGTACCCCCGCTGCCCCAGGGGCCACCCTGACCGCCGTTACCGTGCTGTGATGTCATTGAGATCCTTCCGTGAGCGGGCCGCCGGCAAACAGGCTATAGAGATACTTGTTTGTGCCCTGGGCAGCAAATTGTTTGTTAAGGGCCCGGGCCGTTGTCCTGGCAAATCCCGGCAGGCGAATCCCGGCATATTGACTGGAAGACTCCGTATCCTGGGCGTTTTGTGTGAATTGAGTCATGGGGTTTTCCTGGATGAGTAGAGCAACCGGTTCGTCGTGCCTGTTTTGCCAGTAGCAGTAGTTGCACAAAGCTGGAGGCTGATCGTGTCCCGTTGGAAGCGGGTATGTCGGGCAACAATGACCGTTCAGTCAAAGTTGTGCAAAAGAGAGACATGCGTACAGACAGACGAGGTGCTAGGCGCAGTGTCCTCGCATTGTACCCGGAAAGCAAATCAACCAGGTTA
>CAWHCQ010000003.1:0-25774 GCA_963827755.1 uncultured Gammaproteobacteria bacterium | reverse complement strand
ACCCTTTTTCATCCGCCACAGGAAAAACATGCACAGAATGCTAAAAAAGGTTACTGACTCCTTCAATTTCACGGCCTGTTTGTGCGGACTGCTGACATTAACCGTGGCCGCCTGCAACAAACCCGTGTCCGATCCATACGGCAAGGTCACACTTCCGTTTACCCTGCACCAGGTCCCGGGCGTGCCGGTCTACTATGTTATCGGGCTTTCCGGTGTGCCGGGCGCGGACAACGAGGGGCACACCTCCAACGCCGGCTTTGTGGTCACGGACGGTGGGGTGGTGGTGTTCGATGCACTCGGCACACCGGCGCTCGGCTATCGGTTGCTGGAGCGTATCCGCGAGGTGACCGATCAGCCCATTGAGCGCATTGTCGTCAGTCACTATCACGCTGATCACATCTATGGCCTGCAGGGCTTTAAGGAGTACGCAGGGAACCCGCCGGTGTGGGCGCAGCGCCAGGCGCTTGGCTATGCGGGTGGTACGGCAGCAAGCCAGGGAGAAGACGCCCAGCGGCGCCTGGTGCAGCGACGTGAAGCGTTGTTCCCGTGGGTGGATGAGCACACCTATATTGTGTTACCCGATGAAACCTTTGAGTCGGAAAAAACTTTTACGGTCGGCGGCGTCACCTTCACACTGAAATACCTGGGGCCGGCACATGCGCCCGGCGACACGGTGATGCTGGTGAAGGACTACGGTGTGTTGTTCAGCGGCGATGTCATCTACAAGGGGCGCGTCCCGTTTCTCGACAGTCCGGAGACCAACATAGAACACTGGCTCAATGGGCTGGCTGCACTGGGAGCACTTGAACCGACACCGCGTTACGTGATCCCCGGGCACGGCACACCCTCGGACGACCTGTCGGCAGCCGTTGCCCTGACGGAAGGTTATATTGCCTATGTGCGCGACGCAATGCGCACAGCCGTGGCGAATTTCACGCCGTTTGATGAGGCCTATAGCGCGACCGACTGGTCTGCTTATTCCGACCTGCCGGCTTTCAAGGCCAGTAACCGTGGAAATGCTTATCGCATCTATCTGGAGATGGAAGCGAAGTCGTTTGAGTAGCGCGGGTTTTTAAAAGAAACAGAAAAGAAACAGGGGTCAGATCAGTCTGACCCTGTTGATAGCCAGTTTTCACAATGAGAAAACGTGGTCTGTCCCTGATTGTTATTGAACCGCCAGTTCCGCGGCGATCATTGTTTTCAGCTGGCTCCTGCAGGTGGTCACTTTGCAGTGCTCGCTGTGCTGGCAGCTGAGTTGCAGGTCACGGATCTGGTCATCCGCTATATCCAGCATGCAGACCAGTGCAATCTCTTCCTTTTCGCGCTGCGACCGCGCCTGCTCGAGCAAGGTAACGGTCTGGCAACCCTCGATAAAACGCTTGCGGGCGAAAAACGCGATCTGGTCAAAATCGTATTTCCCCAGGCACCCGGGGTTATAGCAAGCCATGATGTTGAACTCCGTCTGGTTTACTGACAGCCACGTACTTACTGGCAATTTAGAAGCTAACTTGTTTCAGCTCCGGGCGCGTTGATGTGGATCAAGCATATGACCTGAATGTGCTCTGGATACGATACTGGCAGGTAGTAAATGGTGTCAGGGCACATTTAACCCTGGACTAAGTAACAAATGTGTTCTGACACCTTTTTATCTCACATCTCTTTGAAATTAGCTATGATTTGAACCCAAGACCTGAATGACCAAATACGGAGTTCATCAATGTCTGCAAAACCAATCACAAACATCCCGCAACAAGCTTTTGACTGGTATGACGAATATGCCCATGGCGATATCGACCGGCGGACTTTCCTCGCGCGCCTGGCCTCCCTTTCAGTCGCTGGTTTGACGTTCGGCGCGGTCAGCACTGCCTTAACCCCGAACTATGCATTGGCTGAACAGGTGTCGTTTAATGATGCTGAGATAAAGGCCAGTTATCAGGAGTTTGATTCACCGCAAGGACATGGTAAAGGTCGAGGTTATTTGGTTGTGCCCAACGGCATTGTTGGCAAAGCGCCTATGGTGCTGGTGGTGCACGAAAATCGCGGATTGAATCCCTATATTAAAGATGTCGCCCGGCGACTGGCTAAAGCAGGATTTATTGCCTTTGCCCCCGACGCGCTGTTTCCACTGGGTGGTTATCCCGGCAATGATGATGAAGGGCGAGCAATGCAAAGAAGTATGGACAGAGAAAAAATTGAGCAGGACTTTATAGCCGCGGCCAGTTTCCTTAAGCAACACCCATCAGGTAACAACAGGTTAGGGGTAGTGGGTTTCTGTTTCGGGGGTTATATCAGTAATATGCTCGCCGCTACTGCAACGGGCGTGATTGATGCCGCCGTACCGTTTTATGGCACGCCGGCAAAAGGTGAGTTGGTTAAAAAAGTTAAAGGGCCATTAATGTTGCAATTTGCCGAGAACGATACGCGTGTTAATGCCAGTTGGCCTGATTACGAAGCGGTGCTTAAAGCCAATAAGGTTGATTATCAGGCCTTCGTGTACCCAGGGGTGCAACATGGATTTCACAATGACTCCACCAGTCGTTATAACCCTGAAGCGGCTGAATTAGCCTGGTCAAGGACGCTGGCTTTTTTTGAAAAACATTTACGCAGCTAGAATATCGACTAAGGTTATTTGAACATTATTATCGATAACAACTTCAGTGGGAGTAAATAGTGTCAGAGCACATTTAACTCTAATATAATTATTAACTGAAGCCTGGATATCTTTATTTTATACTTAAGATCGCTCTTGGGTTGCGGCAGATATCGGCCTGATTATGCACTATGAATAATTTCAACACTGCACAGAATTACGGGCGCATCGCCAGGTGGCTGCACTGGGGTACGGCCTTGTTGTTTTTACTGGCCTATTGCGCGGTGTATTACCGGCACTGGTTTACCGAGAAAGAAACTCCGGAAAATATGATTGCTTTGCAGTTGCATTTATCGGCGGGAATCAGTATCGGTGTCGTCGTTATTCTGCGCATTATCTGGCGCAACATGAATGTACAGCCTGCGTTTGAAGCCGCGCCGCGCTGGCAGCATTTTCTGGCGCACAGTGCCCATTATGTACTCTATGTCATCATGATTGTGATGCCGCTGACAGGGTATATCGGCACCGGTATCGCCACGGAGTATTTTTATTTATTCCAGATCCCCAAATTTGAAGAAACCTGGCTGTTCGATGTGTTTGTTTGGGGGACACTCGGCCTGACGTTCGAGGAATTTGAAGAGCCCGTCGATTTTTTCCATAAAGAAATTATGGGCGCCTGGCTGGTGTGGATTTTGATTGCCGGCCATGCTGCAGCAGCGCTTTACCATCACTTTATCAATAAAGACCGTACCTTGATCAAAATGACCGGTGGTCAGGATTGATTGATGTAATTGAGGCCAGGTAAAAGTGCCATTCGTGTCAGAGCACATTTAACTCTAATATAAGCAATAAATGTCCTCTGACACCCTTTAATCTAAAAAGCCAACGCATGCCGCTTCAACACCTTACTCACCGCATCCGCCAGCCCCTCGCTGTAATCAATTTCAAAAGCATCCAGGTCTTCGCGAAGCTGCTCGAGCGTCGTGGCGCCGATGATGGTCGAGGTCACCCCGTCCACCTGGTCACACCATTTCAGTGCCAGTTGCGCGACGCTGATGCCGTGTTGTTTGGCAACCGCCTGGTAGGCCGCCACCGCGACGTCGACTTGCTCTCCCTCCCGGATCAGTCCCATGCGCTGCGAGATGGTCCAGCGGCTGCCCTCGGGGCGCTGGCCGTCCAGGTACTTTCCGCTCAGTACGCCGCCACCGATCGGTGACCACGGTAGATAGGCCACTTGCTCCATCGCGCAGGTTTCGAGGGTATGCGGGTAGTCGATGTGATGCAGCAGGTTGAATTCGTTCTGGATCGAGGTGATGCGCGGCAGGTCGTGCGCCCTGGCCAGTTCGAGATATTTGTGGATGCCCCAGGGCGAGTCGTCGGATAAACCGCAGAAGCGAATTTTTCCGGCATCCACGCAACGCGCCAGGCCTTTTAATATATCGTGCATGCCGTCCACGGCCTGGCCGGCGTCGGTTTTACTGAAACAAACATCGTTCGGCCAATGGCGGCCGAAGTGCGCGAAGGCGTGGTTGGGCCAGTGCAGCTGGTATACGTCGATGTAGTCGGTTTGCAAACGCGCCAGGGATTGATCCACGGCCGTGACCACGGCGTCACCCGTGATCGGCCCGCCATCGCGCACCCACGGCAAACCCTCGCCGGCGATTTTCGTGGCCAGCACCAGGGACTCGCGTTTGCCGGGATGGTCCGCCAGCCAGTTACCGATGATGGTTTCGGTGCTGCCGTAGGTATCGGCCGACGGGGGGATGGCGTACATCTCGGCGGTATCGATGAAGTTCACACCGCGCTCGAGGGCGTAGTCGATCTGCTGGTTGGCATCCTGCTGGTTGTTTTGCAAGCCCCAGGTCATGCTGCCCAGGCAGACCCGTGAAACCTTCAGGCCGCTGTGTCCGAGTGTTGAATAGTCCATGTCGCGTTTCCTGTAAGTGCAATGGTGCCGGGGCACGATTACAGCTTGTATTGAAGACAGGGTTGTCAGGGCACGATTGAATTCCAAGATCAGCAGGAAATGTGCCCGGACATCATTTTACGTAGTACGAATCAAGCCTGATACCCTTTAAATCAGCGGCATTGCCTGGGCGGCGATCCCCAGCCCACCGGCACCTCTTGGCCACGCAGGCAGCCTTGAGACCAGGTGCCCTCGTAGATCCTGCCGTCGATCATCGTCCTGCCTTCCCCCTCGGCGTAGCCGTCACGCCACTAGAGATCGATAGGGTCAGACTCGATTGATATGCCAAACTTTTGCCGAATCAATCGAGTCTGACCCCATTGACCGTTGCGGCATAACAAGTCGTCCGAGCCGAGGCGGGAAAGAGATGTGGCGCTTCGTGGCTAAGTTCGGTGGCCGCGCTGCTCGAATCAATCGTTAGAGGGCTGAATAAATAACGTTTTGACGTTATAGCGATAAAGTGCTATATATAACCCCATGAGCAGTGATCCCAAACGAGCAACCGTATATTTTGATCCAGCGCTTCACCGCGCACTTCGGGTCAAAGCAGCAGAGACTGAGCGATCCATATCGGACCTGGTCAATGAGGCTGTGCAATTAAGCCTTGTTGAGGATGCCGAGGACCTTGCTGCTTTCGAAGACAGGGTGAACGAGCCCAGCTTGCCGTATGAAGACGTCGTTAAAGATCTGAAACGACGTGGAAAAATATAAGGTATCGATCAAGCGTTCTGCGGTGAAGGAAATTGAAGCCATACCGCAAAAGAAAGAACGGCAACGCATAATCCGTCGCATTGGCCAATTGGCTAATGATCCACGCCCCCCAGGTTCAAAGAAGCTATCCGGTCACGATAAATACCGGATACGCCAGGGTTCTTATCGTATTGTATACAGCATCGAAGACAATGAACTTGTCGTCGTTGTAGTGAAGGTGGGTCACAGGAAGGATGTTTACCGTGGCGCCCTCTAACAAGGCGCCCAAGTCGGACGGCTTCGCCGCCGCTTGGCTTGGTCGTTAGCTGAATCAATAGGGTCAGACTCGATTGATTTGACTAATAGTTGACGGATCAAAGGAGTCTGACCCTATTGATTTCCATTTATCCATGTTCGTCTTTGGAAGACCAGGGCTTTACGTAAATTAAACACAGGCGTCATCCGTATGACCGACAACAAGGGCACAAAATGGTGGGGAAGCTTCGATTTTCAGACAGATGCGGCTCGATGCTGGCGCATCGCAAACCTGGAACTTTGGGTGCATCGCCTGCCGAAGGAATGGCGCATTGGCTTTCGCGAGACAAGCCATAGCGATATAGAAAAAAACAGTTTCGCAATTAACGGTGGCGATAAAATTCCCGATGAATTTCTTAACCCTGAACGCTACCTTGTCAGCAAGACGCGCGACACTTTGCTTGTCCGTCCCGCATTGGCGCCACGCCCCGTCGTCGTCAGGCCGGACAGTCCCTTGCACATTCCCGGCGGCATCAGTGTTTCATTGTTTGTCAGCACACCGGTCTGGATGCAATTTTGCGTAGACGAACAAGCCGCGCCGTTACGTGAGCTGGCTATCGTCAGACCGTCGGATACCTGGTTTGGCTCCAATACCATGGAAGGCGAATTATGCTATTCCGCTCGCTCAAGAGGTACACTGGATGCCAACAGCATTTCCTACAAGCCCCATCGTGCAGTAACGCAAATACATATTCGTAATCTCGCTCAGGAGACGCTGGTACTGGATCGCATCAGTTTACCCGTCGGCCTGCTGGCACTCTATGCGGACTCGCAAGAAAGACTGTGTACACAGGATATTTCACTGACACGCGAAGATGACGCCGAATTTGCACGGGTTGATATTGAAGATAACCCGCCCGATCAGGCAAAACATGGCAGCCGTATCACTGCGCCACGCGATACCGCGGACAAGGGTATTTTGCTTCGCGCCTTTCAATCTATATTCAGCTAAGACTCGACGAGCTTATGGAAAATACCGCCGAAACGCTTGCCACCGCCATCCCCGTGATGGCCATGATCAAGGCCGCGCTGCTTTTGTTTGTGGGCTATGGGCTTGCGCTGCTTGCCGCACGCCTGTCCAAACGCCTGTTTAGCAAGCATCTGCCCGCAGGTCAAACAGGCTTGATTAAAAGAATTGTATTTTACCTGGTATTAACAATCTTTTTTGTTTCTGCTCTGCGCGAACTTGGATTTAAACTGAACGTGCTGCTTGGCGCTGCCGGTATTGTATCGGTAGCATTGGGTTTTGCCTCCCAGACATCGGCTTCCAATTTTGTCAGCGGCCTGTTTCTGATGGCCGAACGGCCTTTTAAGGTGGGTGATGTTATAACGATAGGCTCCACAACCGGCGAGGTTCTCTCGATCGACCTGTTATCGGTCAAAATCCGGACATTTGATAATATATTTGTTCGAATCCCCAATGAAACCCTGATAAAGAGCGAGAGCAAAACACTCACGCGTTTCCCGATACGCCGGTTCGACTTGCAAATAGGCATCGCATACAAGGAAGACATTGCACGTGCACGCGAGGTGTTGGCCCGGGTGGCGGATGAAAACCCGCTCTGTCTTGACGAGCCTGTTCCCTTGTTTATTTTTCTGGGGTTTGGCGAGTCTTCCTTGAATATACAATTTTCTGTCTGGGGGAAGCGGGAAAAATTCCTGGATATGCGCAACAGTCTGCAGGAAGAAATCAAAAACGCGTTTGACAAAACCGGAATCGAAATACCTTTCCCTCATCGCACGCTATACACTGGCAGTGTCAGCGAACCTTTTCCGGTACGAGTAGTTGATAAGCCAGAGGGGTAAGCATTAAGGGTGTCAGAGCACATTTAACGCTAATATAAGTAGAAAATGTGCTCTGACAGCAATATTGTTCGCCGCCTCACCGGCTGCCATGGACATCCATGCCATGAATGGTCGAGAATGAAACCCTGGCCATTTACGGGAATCCATCATGACCTTGCTGTTTGTCTACCTGACCATCGCCATCGGTGTTTCGTTTCTCTGCTCGATACTCGAGGCCGTGCTGTTGTCAGTGACACCGAGCTTTGCCGAGCAGGCCCTGTCGGATCGGCCGCGTGCCGGGGGTGTGCTGAGTCAAGCCAAGGAACGCCTGGATGAATCGCTCTCCAGTATCCTGATTCTCAACACCTTTGCACACACCATGGGTGCCGCCGGGGTCGGTTCGCAGGCCCTGCAGGTGTTCGGGGCAAAATGGGAAACATTGATCGCGGTGTTGCTGACGCTGGCCATCCTGTATTTTTCCGAGATCATTCCGAAAACGCTGGGCGCGACCTTCTGGCGGCAACTGGCGATACCGTCCGCTTTTGTCATTGCCTGGCTGGTGAAGCTGGTCTATCCGCTGGTCTGGGTTGCCACGCGCCTGACCCGGCTGTTCACTCACCACGACGGGAAAGAAATCACCCGCGAGGAAATCATCGCCCTGGCCTCGCTGGGGCTCAGGGACGGCACCCTGATATCCCAGGAGAATGAATATCTGGCCAATGTTCTCAAGCTGCGCGAGATCCCGACCGGGGAGGTGCTGACGCCGCGCAGCGTCGTGCACATGCTGCATGAAGACGTGACGGTCACGGAAGCGCTGGATCAGGCCGATACACGCCAGTTTACAAGGATGCCGGTGTATGGCGAAGGTATCGATGATATCAAGGGCAAGGTCATTCGCGCGGACCTGTTTGAAGCGGAGCGTGCAGGGCATGGTTCGGAACCAATCGTACGGTTCGCCAAACCCGTTTTCCGGGTATCCGAAGAACTGTCGATTCAGCAGTTGATCGATCAGTTCATAAAACAACGCGCACACATGTTCCTGGTCGAGGACGAGTTCGGCCAGACTGCGGGCATCGTGACGCTGGAAGATGCCATCGAGACCCTGCTGGGGCGCGAGATTCTCGATGAACGCGATACCGTCGAAGATATGCAGGAGTTTGCCAGGAGGAAATACCGGGAGCGACTGCGGGAGCAGAAGCAGGATTTGAATAAATAAAGGTATCAGTAAATGTGCTCTGACACCATTTAAATGCAAGGTATTCTTGCAAGCCAGGGCATAGTGTTATTTTTGCTGGTTAAGGAAATATAACGATGAGCGAGTTGAGAACAGCACGGTCTTCCCGAATCAATTATCTTGCTGCGCTCCTGGGCGTGCTGGGCTGCTTCTGCAGCATGGGTGCGGCATCGGCCCCGGATGATTTGCTTGAGCACGGCAGGTACGTGTTTCATTCAAGGGGTCAGAGTACTTGAAAGTCGGCATTCTCAAACTTTATAACGCTCACTCCGACGGTCCCCGCCATGCTCATACTTTTTAACTCTACATTCAAGGGGTCAGAGTACTTGAAAGTCGGCATACTCAAACTTTATAACGCTCACTCCGACGGTCCCCGCCATGCTCATACTTTTTAACTCTACGTGCGAGCATGGCAGCAATCTCTGTCTGAAACTTCTCGCTGCCGACGATTGCACAATCATTAGTACCCTTTCGCAGAGTCTGCAAGAATTTTTCTTCAAGGACTTCCTTGAATAACCCAGAGTAGACCGCCTGTCGTTCCGCAGGATTGGTACCAAGCTGCTGATACAGAACATGCGGACTGATCATGGAATCCGCCTTGCCCATCGCATTATGGTGATAACTTGACCATCGGTAGTCCTGCGGCTGAGTCACCATACGCGCGCGTACCGGGTTCATTTCTATGTAGCGGCTACAGGCAAACAGGTATTGGTCTGAATCAATAACAGCCGACTTGAAACGACCCTCCCACAGGGTGCCGCTGCGACCATAAATACTGTTAACGTAGCGGACATACCGACGCCCGATTGACTGCATCATGCGTGATATACCCTGCCTGGAGCTCGGAGTTACAAGCAAGTGCACATGGTTTGTCATGTAGACATAGGCATGTATAACACAATCAAACCGCTGAGACGCTTCGCGCAAATCATTGTGGAAGCGGCAATAGTCCTGGTCTGCGAAAAATATTGCCTGCCGGTTATTGCCGCGCTGGATAACATGCAGCGGATGGCCAGGAACGACCACCCTCGGTAAACGTGCCATAACGCAACTCCATTTGCGTAATGATGAAAGGAGATTATTTGCTAGTGCAGAAAATATACTGAACAGCTTGGCCGATGTCTGTAGGATTTTACCTGGTGACGGGGTTCAAGTACTCTGACCCCTTGAATTCACAGATAAATGGGCGGAGCAGGTAGAGCGTTATATGCGACAAGGGTCACGCTATAAGAGAGGAACTTCTGATATGCCAGGGAAATCGATGAATACCATGCAGCAGCGACCGGTCCGACGACTGCTGGGTTATGGTGCAAGCTATCTGGCTCTGGTGTTTCTATGCGCTGCTCCCGAGCCGGTAGTGTCGGGCAACGCCTCGCTGACTCAGACTGACTGGTCGTCACTGGTGGCGCAGGCACCGGACCCGAAATCCTCCGCAGGTGCACGGCTGCGTGTTTCATCGAACAAACGGATCGGTGTGCTCAGGAGCGATGCCGAGATTGCAGATATGACCTTTGTCAAGCTCGACTATGATCGGTTTCCGGAGCTTCCAGCCTGGAAGGTACCAACAACCCGGGTGATCTATGTCGCCACCAATGGGAACGATGCGGCGACCGGAACCAAGCAGGCACCCCTGCGCAGCATCGTCCGTGCCGTTGGCAAGGCCGTGGCCGGAGACACGATCGTCGTACGCGCAGGGACCTATGCGGAGGCATGGGAGCGCGATGACTACCGGGCCTTGGTGGTTACCACCAGTAACCTGACGTTGATGGCATATCCGGGAGAAAAAGTCGTCATGCGGCCGGCGACAGGGATCAAATATGGAATCGTTGTCAATGCACAGAATCTTGTCATCCGCGGTATCGACATCAGCGGCTTCCCCTCGGTCGGTATCCTTTTTGACGTCGGGCGCAATCGCAATCGCGACATCGTCATTGCTGACCTTGCCATCACTGGTTCGGAAGAGGCCATCGCCATGTGGGAAGCCAGCGCCTCTGTCGACGGGCTTCTGCTGGCCAATGTGCAAGCGGAGGCCATCATCCATTGTGGCACCGGGCCTTGCACCGGCTGGCGCCTGGAGAACGTTACTATCGAGGCCAGGGGTGAAGGCTGGGGTGCGGACGCTTTCGCCATCGAATCGGGCGACAACATCCTGCTGGTCAACGTCACGGTACTCGGCAGCGGCTCCGACGGCATCGATACCAAAGCCACGCGCGTTGCGGTGCTGGACAGCCGCGTCCAGGGGATCGAGAACAATGCGCTGAAGCTGTGGTACGGCGGCGACGTCGTTAACACCCTGATTCTGCGCGGTGGGCAGAACCCGGTCGTGGTCGAGGAAGGGCGCTTCCGACTGCTGAACAGCACGATCGGATTCGAGCCCAAGTTCAAAGGTCACCGCGACTACAGCATGATCTGCGGCTATGACGAGCGCAAACCCATGCACATCGAGATCATAAACAGCATCATCGCCAATCCCTCGGGGGCAGCATGGATCAACCCGGAGTCTACGGCCGTGTCCATCCGGCACACGCTCTTCTACACGGCTGATGGTTCGGAGATCCTGATCCACGGCGACTTCGACAACCGGTTATCGAAACGGGCCGACCGCGCTCAACCGGCGCTACGGCGCCGGCAATCTCACGGCTGATCCGCGGCTGGACCGGGATCTCCGACCGGCCGCCTCCAGTCCGGCCATCGATGCGGGCATCGCGCTGCCTGTTGATTTTCCGCTGCGCGATCGCGACGGCAGTAAGCGCGCTCTCGGCCGCGCCCCGGATATGGGTGCGTTCGAAGCGGTCGGCAATTAGGCCCCTTTAATTCTCTCGAGATGCGTGGGTTATGCCGGGTTATGCTTCCAATGCACACATGATCGAGCCCGGCGAGAAAACGAAGATGAAGTACTGGAACCTGATGGGGGACGGCGCATTCCGCTTCGGCGTCGGGATCGAAGATGCAGACGACATCATCGAGGCCCTCGCCCGGGCCCTCGACTCGCTGCGGAGTTAGCTGTGTTCTGCAACGACGTTGTCCGAGGTATCCGGGAAAGATGGCGCAGGGTACGGCTGCTCGTTCCTGCGCCGTTGCCCGAGCCGGGGCGGGCCGAGGTGCAACGCGTCTTTTTGAGGGCGGGCGATGCGCCAGCACGACGGACGGACCCAGGCCGGCTGATCGTGATTCTCGCGTTCGTGGCGGTGGTCTTCGGCCCCTCCGTGGCCTCGGCAGATCGGGAGAGTGGACGATGGACTCTCTTTTTTCAGCAGTTGGTGACCAATCCGCAAATGGCGTCTGATACGCAAGGGCACATTGAGTTCGTCGTCACCCAGGACCCCGCGGCGGTCAACGCGACAGGTCCGCTGACGATCGAAGGGACGAACATCGCAAAGTCCGTGGGGACCTTCACGATCCGGGGCAGCGTCGAGGACGGGGTTCTTACCTTCGTCCCTTCCAGCTCGCTGTTCATACACCTCTAGGTCAGACCGTGCCGCTGGACATGTTCCAGGACGACTCCCCGGTCTCGATCTCTCTCGAGGAGGGCGCGGAAAAGATCTCCCAAAGGGTGGAGCCCACCGGCCCCGTCGTCAAGGTGACCTGGCGAATCGGCGGGGTCGATCCACCCTGTGAGCTCGCCATCACGCGACCGGCCAAGGGGCATCGCGCGGCGTTCTCCGACGACAAGCCGGGCGAGCTGACTCTCGATTTTCGCGCGACGCTCAATCGGAAGCAGTACGAGGAGGAGATCACCTGGTCCCTGCCGAAAGTGGAGGCCCCCACTCAGATCGTTACTAAGCCGGATAATCGCCGTGGTCCTCGTCTTCGTGTGACCCTAACGGGTTTGCCCCGCGAGCTGTCGGGTTTCGGTGAGAAGGAGTTCAGGGCCAGGATCGAGAACGAGAAGTGCCGAGCGAGCGCGAAGCGCACGGTCAAGCTGTTTTTTCCGCGCGAGGCTGACAACAATCCGGGGGGGCAGCACCCAAACTGGTTCTACTACTGGCGCCAGACGCCGGCTGGACGACCCAAGGGCCAGGCCGTGGCGCTGGATTACGGCGGCAGCACCGTGGATCTCTGTAAAACCCCGGGAGTAACCGCCATTTATAATCGTAGGTTCGGATATAAGACCTTGCTCGTCTGTGATATCTCGAGGCTGAAACCGAATGCGTTCGAGCTGGTCTTTCCGCTGCTCGATCGCAACGCGGCCCGGAAATTCTCGGGTATGCGAAAGGTGCGCAACATCGATACGTTCGCCGTGGCCGTGCTGCACGAGTATCAGCATTTTCTCACCGACCACAACTGGTACTCGAAGATTTCCCCTGAGCAATTGGCGAAGGTTGATGCGGACGCCGACGGCATACCGGATGACATGGAGCCGGGATTGAATTTCGATCCGAAGATTTTCCAGACCTATTTTGCGAATGACCCAAAGCTGAAGAACATCAACGGGGACGAGGAATGGCTGGCGTATGAGATCATGCGCGAGCATGCCCCCGGTAGCCTGGACAAGTACGACTGGGCACGTCCCGGCAACCAGTGGCCCTGAGAATTCAAGGGGTCAGAGTACTTGAAATGCCTGATAGTGGGGTCCAGGTACTCTGACCCCTTGAATTCTTCATGCGACCGTCATTTTTCGGGTGGTTTCACTCGAGATGCGTGCACTTATAATGGTGTCAGAGCACATTTTCTCCTAATATTTGAATTAATTGTGCTCTGACACCTTTTTATAATTTTATACGGTCCCATTAATTTCAGCAATACAATCGAAGATGTGTATGACGTCATCAAGACCCGCGCCACTGTCCTCGACTCGCTTCGGAGTTTGCTGTGTTATGCAACGACGTTGTCCGAGGCATCCGGGAAAGTCGGCGCAGGATAGGGTCGCTCGCTCCAGTGCCGTCGCCCAGCCGGGGCGGGCCAGGGTGGCATGCGCCTTTTTGAAGGCGGGCGATGCGCCTGCACGACGGACGATGTCATGCCGCCTGATCGTGCTTCTCACGTTCATGGCGGTCATCTGTGGCCCCTCCGAGGCACTAGCGGATCGGAAGAGCGAACAATGGACTCTGGTGTACGAGCTCTCGGGAACCGCTCCGAGAGGAGGTTGGTCGAAAGCGCAGGGGCACGTCGAGTTCGTCGTTGCGCAGGAGCCCGTAGCCGTCAACGCGACGGGTCCCCTGACGTTTGCAGGGAAGAATGCCCCGAAGTCCACGGGGAATCTCATCATCCGCGGCAGCGTGGAGGACGGGATTCTCACCTTTGTCCCTGACTGCGCCCTGATGCTCCACGTTTACGGTCAGACCGTGCCGCTGGACCTGTTCGAAGGCGAGTCCGCGATCTCGCTCCCGCTCGAGGACGGCGCGGAGAGGGTCTTCGAAACCCCGTCGCCGGGCGGTGCCACCGGCAAGGTGACCTGGCGAATCGGCGGGGTAAATCCACCGTGTGAGCTCACCATCACGCGGCCGGCCGAGGGGTATCGGGAAGAGTTCTCGGACGACAAGCCGGGCAAACTGGAACTCGATTTCCGTGCCAAGCTCACTCCGAAGAAGTACGAGCCGGAGATCACCTGGTCTCTGCCGAAAATGGAGGCCCCGACTCGGATCGTTACGGAGCCGGAGAACCGGCGCGGCCCTCGTCTGCGTGTGACCCTGACCGGTCTGCCCCGCGAGCTGTCGGGTTTCGGCGAGAAGGAGTTTCGGGCCCGGGTCGAGACCGAGGAGTGCCGCGCCAGCGCGAAACGCAAGGTCAAGCTGTTTTTCCCGCGCAGCGCCTACAACAACCCGGGCGGTCAGAAGCCGAACTGGTTCTACTACTGGCGTCAGACACCGGCTGCACGACCCAAGGGCCAGGCCGTAGCGATCGATTACGGTGGTGGAGCGGTGGATATGTGCGCGAGAGAGGGCGTGGCCGGCGTCCATAACCCCAGGTTCGGGTACAAGACCGTGCTTGTCTGTGATCTTTTGAAGCTGAAGCCGAGGCGGTATGAGCTGCGCTTTCCGTTGCTCGATCGCAGTCGCGAGCTGAAGTTTCTGGGGTGGCGGACGGTCCAGAACATCGACACATTCGCCGTCGTCGTCCTGCACGAGTTCACTCACTGGCTCGCCTGGCACAACTGGTACTCGAAGATTCCCGACGACCAGCTTGCGACGTTAGACACGGACCAGGATGGCATACCGAACGATGTGGAACCCGGTTTGAACTTCGACCCGAAGATGAAGCAGACCTATTTCTCGAGAGATGAGACGCTGAAGAACATCGGCAACGACGAGGAGTGGCTGGCCTTCGAGATGATGCGGGAGCATGAGCCGGGTAGCCTGGATGAATTCGACTGGGCCCACCCCGGTAACCAGTGGCCGTAAGGGGCGACCAGTATTTAATGGTGATGACCCGGCCGGCAACGTCACCGTGAAGCTGCGCCCGGATACGCTGAGTACGCCGGGAGGCTTGCCCACCCATCTAAAACACGATGCCAATAACTTCCAGCTGCTGCTGTTCCTGTGGCTGGTTGCACACGGGCTGCTGTGGTTGCTGCGGCTGGTGCTGGAATAAGCAGGAGGTTGCCGTGAAACTTTATGGAAACAACCGGCAGTTGGCAGCGCAACTTCCGGAGACCGCCTTTGGCATTCTGCGCAACGAAGGGCTGCAACCGGCGGACTGCCTGGCGGTGGCCTACGGGCTACTCGCCGGTGTGCCTCGCAATCTCCAGGTTGCTGATTCCATGGCATGAGATTGCCGGGAGAAAACCGGGATCTGACCCCTGCTTCCCGGTTATTCCTGCCTGCCTTATTCCGCACCATTCAGGTTCTGTTCAGGATCACTTGCCTATATTAATGCTCACGAAGACAGGCCATGAAGGCATCGAGGTGAGTCATGAATTCAATAACCGCAAGGAGGTGTTCTCCATGAAGACTGCAATCATTTGTGCCCGCAAGGGTGCCCGGCAATTACTCGCAATGCTGCTGGGCGGGTGCCTGCTGGCGCCGGTCGCCGTTCACGCGAGTTCGACCGCGCCGACCATCAAGCTGTTTCCAACCACCGTGCTGGAGGAAATCAAGCATACCGGGAATGTCGCCGCGGAAATGGAAACCGGCTTGCAGGCCGTCATCAGCCAGCTTGACGAGCAGCAGCAGCTGTACCTGGAAAGCAAGTGCGAGGGCAACGAAGGTGATCCCGGCTGTGAGCGCATCGCCCGGCAACTCGGGAAAAGCTATCTCGAGATGCTGAACGTCATGGCGGAGCGGCTGCCGGAGATGGAAACCGCGGTGAATGCCACGTCTTCCAGTCTCGAAAAGCGCATTCGCAAGGAGCTGGGTCAGAAAAGAACGTCCTGGACCCTGCAGGAGCTGCTGATCGGCGAGGAGTCCGGGCAAGCGGCCGCGGCCAGCCAGCCGTCGCTGCGCGGGCGCTCCGGCATGCGGCTCAGTGCCCGCTTCAGCCAGTACTACCAGCTGGTGGCGCGCTCCGGCAGCAAGACCAATTCCTCGCTGGCCGTGATCGCCTCCGACATCTATCTCGACATGCAGGAGACGTCCAGCCTGATTGCGCGCACCCGGGAAGAGATTGCCCGCGCCACCCTGATGGAACAGCTGAACCAGTCATTCGGGACCATAACCCCGGAAATGCAGGAGGTGGTCAGCGGTGTCAAGGCCATCCTGTTTGGAGAAGAGCTGGACGTCATGCCGATGGCGATATCGCCCGTCGCACCAAGCGACGCCGGCTATGAAAGTTCCCTGCAAATGTGACCGTAACCGAACCGGAGAACCACCATGAACGCATCCATGAAAATCAAACTGGCCGGCATCGTTACCGTGGCGGCCATCACCCTGTCACTGTCGGCCTGCAACAGCAATCCCACCAAGGCGGTCAGCTGCAACCTGCCGGAGGGGCCGAACCTGGAACAGGCAATCAGCGCGGCCCGCTTCGACCTGGAAACCGGCTGCGAACGCCAGTTCGATGCCTACTTCCAGCGCTTGCTTGCGATCGCGGAGGGTGACCCGAAAAAGGAGAACAAGGCCGTCTTCAGCGACTTCCTGCTGTGGGCCAATGATGCCGGGCTGTTGAGCAAGCGCCAGGCGCGGGAAACCTACAACCGTTATTTCGGCGTCAAGTACGTGTCCCTGGTCAGCGATTACAGCGTCTGCGCGCAAACCTGCCCGCACCAGTCCGAGGTCATGCGTGAGATGAACCGGGAACTGGCCGACAAGGAACAGGGCCTGCTCAAGATCAGCTCGGACCGGCTCAACTATACGCGTGCCAGCAACCTCTACCAGGAGGCTGAACTGGTGCTGCAGGCCACCTGCGAGGCCTGCGGGCCGGTCGAGTAGGCGACGATGCAACGGCAGAAGGACCGCGGCTTTTTCAACGGCGTGTTGCTGGGCATGACGCTCAGTTTCATGGCCGGGCTGGTGGCGGTGTACCTGCTGACGGTCCTCGGGATTATTTCGGTCTCCGTGCTCGAGGTGCCCCGCGTCCAGCTGGTGTTCGAGTGGAGCCGCCGCAACCTCGGCTTGTCGGTACTGCCTTTCGCGATCACCCTGGGCCTGTATATCCGCAGCCTGCGCATGTTGCAGCACTGGCTCGACGACAACCGTTCGCCGGACGAGATCAGCCAGCTTGAGCATCTGAACGATGTGTGGACCAGCCTGTTCTTCGGCATCGGCGTCATCTGGACCGCGATCGGCATGCGCAGTGCGCTGCTGTTTGCCCTCGGCGATCCGGATGTGGCCGCACAAGCCGGTGCCTATGCCGTGCTGCAGCGTCTCGTGGATGGCGGCATCCTGACCGCGCTGACGACCACCATCGTGGGCGGGATCGGCGGTTACATGATGCGGGTGACCAAGAGCTCGCTGCTGGGTACCCGGCTGAGCCGCTACTACGAGGAGCACGAGCAGCACCATGCCAACCGGGTTGAAGCCCTGCTCGGCGAGATCCGCGAGTCCCTCGACGGCGGCGCACGCACCCGCACCACGCTATGCATTGCAGGAAGGACGATGATCCGGCGCCGTCGATATGCGCGGTTTTTACCGGCCTCCGCTGCGGCCGGGAGTGATACCGATGCCCTGCAAACGGATGTCATGCGCTTTATGTCGATTATCGGCCTGTGCCTGATGGCGATCTTTGCGCTGGTGCAGGGTATCCCGGTGCAGGAGTCCGGGAAACCGGCGCAGGCGCTGCAGGCCGCGAAGATACGCGAGGACATCAGGACGCAGCAGCAACAGCTGCGCGAGCTGCTGGCCGAGTTGCACGCGCTGAAATCGGAAAAGGACAGCACGCAGCAGGACCTTGCGCAGCTCGCCGGGCAGACGCAGCAGGCGCGCCGGCAGCGCGACCGGCTCGCATTGCAACTGGAAGACCTTGACCGGCAGCTGGAGCAGGGACGCCGGGCGCTGGCAGACATCGAGCAGGACTCGATGCAGGAAGAACACACCCTCGCCGAACTGCGCGGGCGGCATCTCGATGCACAGGTGCAGCTGGACCGGGCACGCAAGGACATCGCGGCGCTCAGGCGCCGGCCGCCAGCCAGCGCCCGTGGCCGTGAAACAACCGCCCCCGGAACCCGTGGCCAGGCCGGTGCCCGAAAAACGCGGATTTACCCTGCGGTTTGCATCGGACGCCGCCCTCGACCGCCTGGTCGCGGCGGGCAGCGTCATCCTCTACGGCATGCTCGATCAGCAGGCATGGCGCCTGTCGATGCAGGCGGGCCGGTCCACGGCTACGCCGATCACGTTCCCGGAATGGTTTCACGAGATGTCGGCGGCGACCGTCCCGGCACACTACCTTCACAGCCTGCAGGCGCGGGCGGACGGCCCCGGGCGCTCGGGTGTTGTGTGGGGGGTGCAATTGCCGGCGGCCGCAAAGGCCGGCATCAGTGCGCTGTTGCAGGAGCAGCAGGAACGCGGGCAGCAGGGTGGTGTGCTGGTGATCCGCGCTGACGGCCAGGTGACACTGGAGGAATGACGGCATGATAACCGGGCGCCACAGCTTGTTTGCAATACTGGCCCTGCTGCTGGCTAGCGGCTGCAGCCAGCAGCCGTTGCGTCCCGACCACGGCACCCCGTCCGCACTGCAGGACTGGGTGGACAGCGAGCTTGCACCCTACGTGGTGCAGCAGTTTGGTCAGCATCCGCGCTTCAGGGGCGAGCCGGTGATCGTCGTGCGCCTCGACGGTGACGACATACAGCCGGACATCGACGGCCTGACGCGCGGCCTCCGTGACCAGCTCATGGACAGCCTGCTGAAAACACCCGGTGTCGTCGTTCCCTGGCAACCCCGGCAACAGCAGGCGCAGCATCATCGCCGCCTGGACCAGGTGCAGTGCGGCCGGATCCATGACGCCAGTTACTATATCGGCATCGAAATATCGCGCACGGCCACCGGCCGGTTTCGGGTGGCGGTGCGCGCCCTGGATGTCAAGGCGGGTGAATGGGTCAGCGGTTTCGCGTCAGCACTGGTCGGGGAATCTGACCGGCAGTGAATTACGCGCCCTGCAGGTGCGGCGTACCGATGAATCGCTGCGCGGGCTCCGGGTCCTGCCCTTCAGTTCCGGGCAGCCGGACCTGGCCGCCACCTACCTGGCCAACAACCTGAGTTGCCTGCTGCGTCAGCAGGATGTGGAAGACCTGAAAATCAAGGTGGAAACACCCGGCTCCGGCCTGCCGCAGCTGCGCACCCTGCTGGGCCTGGTCGGGAACAACCTGTCGCGCTACCGCGAGGTGCAGGTGACCGACGCCGGCCGGCAGGCGAACTTTGTGCTGCGCGGCGAGACCCACATGATCCAGCCGGGCCTCTACCAGGTCTGGGTCGTCCTGCACCCGAGGGACTCCGGCGTGCACCTTGCCGGCATGGATACGGCGACCTGGATGCGCATTCCGCCGGCCGGCAATCGTCCGGGGGAGCGCCGCGTGGCACAGGACAGCCGCGGCATGACGCCAACCATCACCCGCATGGAACTGGTGCGGCGTACCAATGGTGATCACAACCGGGACAGCTGCCGCGACGGCGTGACCGGCTGCCCGGTACTGGAAGTGGACGTGGAGCAGGCCGAGCAGGTGTTCGTGATTGCCCACGGCATCGAGGACGGCATCAGCCGGCTGTCCGGCGCCTGCGGTACGCAAGCACCGGCGCAGGCGCGCCCGGGCCGGCATGCCTACCGGTTTCCCGAGGCGCGTTTCACGTCGTCCGACTGGCCGACGGTGTATGCCATTGCCGTCAGCGGTGCCGGGCCGGCGCGGCAGTTCAGGCAACTGCTGCAGGACGTGCCCGATGCCTGCGGCAACGAGGATGGCCTGCACGCAGCCGCTGCCGGCCGGGACCCGTGGCTGGACCGGCTGGACCGCTTGATCGTGGCGAACCGTGAGCATGCCGTGTGGACGGCGCGGCGGCTGCCATGATGCGGGCCGTCGGCATGGTTGTGGGTAGCCTGCTGATGCTGGCCGTGTTCCTGCTGGCCCTGGGTGCCGGCAGTGCCTGGCTGCCGCTGCAGAAGGCCGCCAGCCGTGCCGTGGATGTACCCGCCGGACCCGAAGCGGTAGAGGAGCGTGCCGTCGAGGATGCCGTCGATGCAGGGAGTCCCCGGTTTCTGTGTCTGCAGGCCCTGCCGAAGGCACGGGGCTGGACGCCGTGGACGACGCGCTGGCTTTGAATTCCCGGCCATTGAACCGGCCCATGCCGGTGCCGGCCGTGGTCCCGCCCGTCGACGCCGCCGTGCACATGCCGCCTCCGGTTTCGGAGTCTGCAGGCCCGGGTGAAGAACCGGGACCGGATGCCGGGGACGACGGGCGGGTGTTGAATCCGCAGTCATGGAACCGGTCCCTGGCCGGTTACGCAACGGCCGTCCCCGGTGAGGCCGCGAAAGTGTCCCGTTACCTGGTGTGGACGCCCTTTCGGAGTGAGTGGGCCGCGCAGGGATTTGCGCGGCGCCTGACACAGGCCACCGCGGTGCCGGTGGAAGTGATCAGCGCGGGGCCGGGAAACTACCAGGTGGTCTTCAGTTACCGGGACGACGCTGAACGCCAGGCCATGGTCGCGCAGATTGAAGACGTGACCGGGCTCGAGCTGGAGTAGTCATGCTGCGACCGGCCTTGATACTGATCGTCTGTGCCGGCCTGTCGTGGGCCGCGACAGTCGTGTCGAAGACGGACCCGTCGATCGACAGCGTGGCACTGGCGGCGCGCTGGCAGTCGTATGCCAGCGTCCGCGCAGGAGACCCGGCCTGCGCTGGATTTCCCCTACGCACACTGTTTCAAACGCGCGGCCACCGCCCATGGCCTGCCGGAAACCCTGCTGGTGGCCGTTGCCAGGGGCGAGAGTGATTTCAAGCCGCGGGCCCGTTCAAAGGCAAATGCCTACGGGCTGATGCAGATACTCTGGCCCGACACGGCAAAACACCTGGGACTGGAGCAGTTGTCCGAGGTGCTGGATCCCTGCACCAATGTCGATGCGGGTGCGCGCTACCTGAAGGAACTGCAGCAGCGCTATGACGGTGACCTGAACCGCACCCTGGCGGCCTATAACTACGGGCCTGGCCGGATTCCCGTGACCGGGGGACGCTTGCCGGACGGTGCCATCTGGTACAGCGCCTACATCATGCGGCATCTCGATTATGTCCTGCACGGCGGCGGTACAAGGCAGGCAGTGACAAGACGCGGCAGCGCTACTCGGGGCAGGACCGCCTGTTCGTGATCCATTTTTCCCGTCCCTACCGCGCGGCCGCCTTTGTTGACCGGCTGCAGCCCGGGTTCGGCGAGTTGCGCCTGGACTGGTTTCGTCGAACCGATGGCGGGTTTGACGTGGTGCTGCTGTATGCCAGCGAGGCGGAGCGGAGCAGGGGAGAGCAGCTGCTCGGCAAGATGGGGTTCGGATAGCATGCAGAGGAAAATTATTTTTCCCTGCGGGGATAGGCGCAACGGAGCAGACACATGAAAACCGGAATGCAGTTGCGGATCCTGTTGCTCGCCTGGCTCATGTGCGGCGCTGCGAACGCCGTTGAATACCGCGCCTTTGCACCGGTGTTGAACGTGGAGCCGATTATTGAAACGCGCTATGAGCCGGTCACGCGCCGGGTGTGCACACAACCGGACGCATCGGCGCGGGAATTTAACGAAATCGCGGCGACCATCGGCGAGGATATCCGGCACCAGGCCCGCCTGTGGCAGCAGCAGCGCCGCTGCAGAAACGTCACGGAACAAAGCGCCCGTGAACACATCAGCGGTTACCGGGTGACCTACCGGTATGGCGGGGAGACACAAACCACCCGGATGTCCTACGATCCCGGTGAACGCATGCCGGTGAATGTCAGCCTGTCACCCCTGCGCTGACCGGTTCACGGACCATTGCGTGCGCAGTTTACCGTCATGCCTGCCGCTTGCCTGGAGACCGCTCCCGGTTCCCCGCACCGGCGGATGGTTGATCGCGGAAGCTGACCCGCAGCAGGGTGCCGCCCAGGGGGCTGGCGGCAAAGACCAGTTGCCCGTCGTACACGCGAATGATCTCGCTGGCCATGCTCAGGCCGATGCCCTGGCCGGGAACCGACTCGTCCATGCGTTTGCCGCGCTGCAGCAGGGTGTCGACCTGTTCCGCTGCAATGCCCGGTCCGTCATCCTCGATGCCGATCTCGATGCCGTCGGCGTGCTGGTTCGCGCGCACGGTTATACGGATTGCACGCGTGCAGTACTTGTAGGCATTCTCCAGCAGGTTGCCCAGGATCTCGGTCAGGTCGGCCTCGTCCCCCGTGAACGTGGCTGACGGGTCCAGTTCCAGGTCAACCGTCACCTGTTTTTCCCGGTACACCTTGTCGAGGGAGCGCACCAGCCGTTCCACGACCTGGCCGACCGGCACCGGTTTGGCGAGCGTGGTCCGGCCGGACACGGCGGCGCGCTGCAATTGATGGCTGATGATGTCATCCATGCGTTCCACCTGTTCCCGGACCAGCGCGTGATGTGCCTCGGGGTCGTCGCTGCAATCCGCTTCCGTGGACTGCAGGATCGCCAGGGGTGTTTTCAGGCTGTGGGCGAGATCATCGAGGCTGTTGCGGTAACGGACCTGTACCGCCTTGCTCTGCTCGATGAGGGAATTCAGGCTGGAGGTCAGGCCGGTGAGTTCCCTGGGGTAGTGTCCGTCGAGGCGGTCCGTGCGGCCCTTCTCGATCTGCTGCAGGTCGGCGGTGACGCTGCGCAGTGGCCGCAGGCCCCAGCGCAGGATATAGCCCTGCGCGAGCAGCAGCGCCACGGCCATGCCGCCGAGCCAGCGCCACAAGGTGGAGCGGAAGCTGTCGATCTCCGCCTGGAATACCGTGGTGTCTTCCGCCACGGTGAACGTGTACAGCGACTCCTTGCCGGCATAGTCGCCCCAGGCCACGCCGAACGCGAGGGTATACAGCTGCAGGCCGGAACGGGAAACCCGGCTGAAGCGGCGCTCGCCGGGCAGCTGCTGCCGGGTTGCACCGAGGTCCCGGCCGGTCAGTGAAGCGGACTGCCACAGCGGTTGACCGTCGTGGCCGGTAATGACGGCATAGAGACCCGAGTCCGGTTTTGAAAAGCGCGGCTCCGGCAGTTCCTGTGCCGGGATCATTCGACCTTTTTCATCGTCATCCGCGGCCGCAAGCAGGGCATAGATGTGAGACTGCAGGCGGTCCTGCATGGCGGCCTCGGCGCTGACGCGAAACGCCTTGTCGAGCACCAGGCCGGTTGCGCCAAGGAAGCCGGCAAGCACCAGGGATGCAACCAGCAGCAGTCGACTGTGCAGCGAATGCATCAGCCGCTGTTCGATCCCGGCCGAAATCGATAGCCGCGGCCACGCAGTGTTTCTATGGGGCTGATGGTGTTGTCCGGGTCCAGCTTGCGCCGCAGGCGTCCGATGAACACTTCCAGTACGTTGCTGTCCCGGTCGTAGTCCTGCTCGTAAAGGTTGTCCGTCAGTTCGGTCTTGGAAATGACTTCACCGGCATGCAGCATCAGGTACTCCAGCACCTTGTACTCGAAGGCGGTCAGTTCCACGGGATTGTCCGAGACCGTGATGCTCTGTTTCACGGTATCCAGCGAAATCGGCCCGCACTGCAGTACCGGTTTCGACCAGCCGGTTGCGCGGCGCAGCAGGGCATTCAGGCGCGCCTCGAGTTCTTCGAAGCGAAACGGCTTGACCAGGTAATCGTCGGCGCCGGTTTCCAGGCCTTCCACCTTGTCCTGCCAGTTGCCCCTGGCCGTCAGTATCAGGATAGGGAAATGCCTGTCGCGGGCGCGCAGGCGGCGGATCAGCTCGATACCGGAAAACTTTGGCAGCCCGATATCGATAATCGCCATGTCGAGCGGGAATTCCGCGCCGTAGTAGAAGCCTTCCTCGCCATCGGCCGCCTCGTCGACGACATAGCCATGGCTGCGCAGGCGCTCACTGAGTTGTTCTCGCAGGCGGGTTTCGTCCTCGACCACCAGGATGTGCATGGCTCAATGTCCGCGTGACCGGTTGTTCCCGGTGCGGGCGTCGATCCGGCTGCGCTTGACCCGCCCGTCCTGCGTCAGGATCTTGATGTGGTGGACAGTGCGGCCATCGATGCGGATGGTTTCCGCGGACAGGACCTTGCCCTTGTTTTGCTGCCGTGCCTGCGTGACCGCCTCGTTCAGGCTGATCCCGCCGTTGCCGGCGTGACCGCGTTGCGCGATCAGCAGGTGGGGGTGATGAAACGGAGCGGCGAGTGCCGGGCCAGCGGCCAGTAACAGGATCAACGCGGCGGTAATCAGTCGTCCGTTCGTCATGGGTGCGCGGCTAGCAGTGCATCATACTCCGTTGGCCGGAGATACCCTGACGCGCACCGGTATAAATTTGCCCGGGTGTTCGGTCGTCTGCGTGTAGTGGGTTTGTCCCTCATAGCTGTATTTTACACGATAGCCCACGAGATGCTGCGCACGTTCATAGCGATCAACGGTCTTGCACTGTTGCACGTTTTCGACCCGGGGCCGGGGCCGGTGCTGCGCCGTGCTGTACCCGCGTCCGAGCGAGGCGCCAAGCAGTGTACCGGCGACGGTCAGGGCGGTTTTCCCGCGCCCCTTGCCGAACTGGTGGCCGACCACGCCACCGAGAATACCACCGGCAATCGGTGCGATATAGGCGCCGCGACGCTGGTCGTGGCGGGTGACCCTTTCCGTCCAGCATTCCGTGACCGGGCGTGCCACCTGGATGGTTTCATACAGCGGGTCTGCCTCGATGACCCTGGCCTGGTCAACGAAGTCCTGCCCGGATACGGCCGCCCCGGAACAGGCCAGTGCCGAAGCCGCGAGGGTGAATGCCATCATGGTACGTTTCATTGTCTGTCTCCTTTTTCGGGACCCACGCACAGGATAGGCAATGTTCGCTGAATACAGGCTGAATGGGCGCACCATAAGGCGGGTGCCTTGCCCATGCGCGGCCCCCGTGACGGCCGCGCCGACCGTCCCGTACATGGCGGATTGTTATTCAGGCGGCGGCTCCGAAGGGGCGAGGGGCGTAGCCCCGAGTAATCTCTCCGGGCGCGCCATATTTCGAGATTAAGTTAAGCGGTTACGGCATCTGCCGTAGCCATGTTTTGTTCCAATTAAATCAGTGCGGGACTTTTGCGGGAGAATGATTCACCCTGTGGGTACTCGGGAAGTGGAGGGTGTTACAGCTTGGTCCAGACCTAAAACAACACGCCAATACGCTTCGGCCTCGCTGAGTTTCTTTTTTGTGAGGATGGTCAGCATGTCACTGGTAATGCGGCGGTTATCAATGGTTCTTGTTTGATCCAGCATGATGTCGGAATCGGATTCCAGTACGTCGCGCGCCGCGACCCGATAACGTAGCGGCGCTGCGTCATCTATTAATTGTGTGGTTATGGAATCTTGACTACGATGTCATGCAGCACCTCACCGGCATGCGTGGAAACACCCGGCCGACCAGACGGGAGACCACGGAACTCGACTCATCGCTCATATTTCACCTCACCAACAACAATCCGCCCTGTTTGCGGGAAATGAATCAAAACGGTGGCGCAAGCAAGGATCACCCGGAACTGGACCCGAAACCCCTGGATGAAACCCCTACAGCCGATCAAACCCGGCCCAATGGATATAGAGCGTACCAGTATCTTCCGGGAAAGCAGCAAGCTTTTCTCTCGTCAGGTCCGCATCCGCTGTCACTACGACCATCTCCGGCGGGGTTATGGCGAAGTAGACCGGTATCAAGCCAATGAGGACTCGTTGTTTTC
>CAWHCQ010000002.1:0-31881 GCA_963827755.1 uncultured Gammaproteobacteria bacterium | reverse complement strand
CAAAACAAATTAAATGAGTTGTAATATTCTTTAGTTTTGATTGGTTTAAATCATTGAGGGCTACATGATTATTGGAATTGCTATCTTTGCTATAGTTGCAGTTGTTACATTTTGGCTGATTAGCATCGCCGAATATTAAGAACGATATTTATTATCGCCTTATTTGTTTGATGCTTTTACAGTGAGAGTTCCACAATTTATTATTTTTTTCTAAAACACCCCATAAGTTGAATAATTTAATACTTATCTTAGGCGAAGAGCGCCCCTTCCTCATATTTGATTTAACATTATATATTACTTATTAACCATACAAATGATTTTTTCAGAAGAAAAATACCGTTTTATGTTTTCCGCACTACAGGAAGCAGAAAAAGCCTTAGAAGATAATGAAGTACCGGTTGGGGCTGTTGTGGTTAAGGATAATAAAATTATTGGTCGAGGTTATAACCAGGTTGAAAGGCTTAAAGATGCCACTGCTCACGCAGAAATGATAGCTCTCACTGCAGCAGCAAATCAGCTTGGTGAATGGCGGCTTAAAAAATGCTCTATATATGTAACCCTTGAACCCTGCAGGTTCGAATCCCCGCCACTATGGATTAATGAGAGTGTCCAAAAGTAAATTATTCGAATAAGCCAGCGCACCAGAATAGTTTTAGAATAGTCCAAGAGATCCTGAATAGTCTATTTGAATAAATTAGGCCACCCAGAATAGATATATTGAATCAAACTATTTGAATATATTTGAATCAAGATATATTCTCTTGGGGGTTTGCGTGTGCTCTCTCTTCTTTCGCTTCCCTTCCAAGGTATCCAACAATGGTAGGCAACAACCGCATCACCGTCAATGCCGGCGGCCGACTGTTCCAAGCTACCAAGGATAACCCTGCTGACTGCTGATGAGCCGGGCAACTTCAGCGCTTCCGGGCGCCGATCTAGTGCATCATTGACTTGCCGATAAAAATCACATTTTCTATGGTCAGGACTTTACCCATGTAATGCGCCTGATTAGCTCGCGTGAATGGTGCCATGTTTCCGACGACCGGGTAAAGGGACCGGAGTGCTTCGATGAGGCGGGGTTCGATGTTGGCATACGGGTGCTTTGCATCGAGGAAAAGCCCGCTAAGCAAAAGTCGAGCTGGAAGGTGACAGCCCAGTATTTCTATGGCAACAAGGCAACGCGGATCACGAGGGTGATCATGCCTGCGCACCGTTGAGATTGAGATCACCAGCCTTATACAGGCCTGTCTCGAACAGCGTAAGCTCAATATGTAACTCATTAGGCAGGGTTCATCTGGCTGGAAACGGACACATATGCTAGCCTGCTCGCAGCCATGCTATTCATGGGAACCATAGAGAAGAGGCAAGCTAGCAAGATCGCTTGCCCCGGGAAAAAAGAGTATAGCAACGGTTGTCTGTCGGGTAATTTTCTGAACAGGTCTGCGCCATGCCGGTTCAACAATACCTGCAGAGCATATTTATCGGGGCTGCTGGAGAATGGAACAGATGAGTAAGAAATGCTTGGAGCAAAAAGGCGGGTTCATCCATCACCTCGCAGACGTGGCGTCAAGCGATATTGGGGTGAATACACGGATTTGGCAATTTGCCGTAATCCTGCAGGGCGCAAGAATTGGTGCCGACTGTAATATTTGCGCGCATGTCCTGATCGAAGGTGATGTAGTTATCGGTGACAGGGTCACGATCAAGAGTGGCGTTCAGCTATGGGACGGTCTGCGAATCGAGGATGATGTATTCATCGGCCCTAATGCCACTTTTACCAACGATAAATATCCTGGTCAGCATATTGATTCTGAGTGGTTGCTTACAACTACCGTAAGTAAAGGTGCGTCGATTGGTGGAGGGGCAGTTATTCTGCCAGGGCTAAAAATCGGTGAGAAAGCCGTAATTGGTGCGGGAGCGGTAGTCACTCACGATGTGCCGCCGCGAAGTGTCGTTATTGGCAATCCAGCGCGCATCGTTGGTTAATTGACCAGGGGCAATGAGCGCGCGTGTCGCTTTCATGAACGCTTCGGGGCTGCCCCGGTGGATGAATCAGAGCAGGGTTACCTTTGTCGGGTTGTTGAAAACAAGATTTCTGCTGCCATGCAGCGCTACAAAAAAACCTTCCTGACCCCGTCGTTGTGGAGACAGTAGATGGACATTGACCTTTGCAAGATCATCGATCTGCCGAAAATACAGGACCCGCGCGGCAACCTGACTTTTATCGAGTCGGGCAACCATATCCCATTCGACATCCAGCGGGTTTATTATCTTTATGATGTCCCGGGCGGTGGCGAACGCGGGGGGCATGCGCATAAAGAATTACATCAATTCATCATAGCCATGTCCGGCAGCTTTGATGTCATCCTGGACGACGGAAAAAACAAGAAACGTGTTCACCTGAATCGATCGTATAACGGGCTTTATGTTTGTCCGATGATTTGGCGAGAACTGGATAATTTCTCGTCAGGTTCGGTCTGTATGGCGCTTGCTTCCAACAAGTACGACGAGAGTGATTACTATCGTGATTACGCGGAATTCATGAGAGCGCGATGGCAGGAATGAGAGTTCCATTCCATGGCATGCGGAAGCGGGCTCAAGGCATGGCCGGGAAGGAGCTGTATCCTGTCATTGGGCAGTCACGTACAACATGCCAAAAAGGAACGCCCCTCGGAAAGCGAGCTACACGGGCAGTGGAGAAATATTAAAGCGAAATCCGCTTATGCAGAGATGGGATGTCGTTATTCGTCCGTCTATAATCGTGTAATTATGTATACTATTTTTTTGCGATTCACCCAGGTGAAACGAGGTACTAGTGACGAGGAATCCAGTTTATTTTGTAACCGGCGCAGCTGGATTTGTGGGGCGCCATGTTTGTAAGCAGCTGGTTAAGTCTGGAATTGATGTAAGAGTCCTGGTTCGTCGTGAAGATGCCGAGCTGACCAGATTGGGAGTGAGGATTTGGTTGGGTGATTTGCGTGATGAGAGCGCGCTCCGTGTGGCCATTGCTGGTGCTAATGTCATTATACATTGTGCAGGAGACGCTCGTTTTGGAAACGGCCCGCATTATCACCAGGCGAATGTTGAACTGACAGAGCGCCTCATTCACGCTGCGAAGCAGCACGCACAAGAAATAAGTCGTTTCGTTTATGTGTCGACAATCGGCGCGATAGATCGCGCAAAGGATGACAATTGCGCAGTACCTCTTACTGAAGATAGTCCGGCTTTTCCAACATCAGACTATGGCAAATCAAAGCAGCAGGCTGAAGATGTTGTCAGCCATTCCGGTTTGCCATTTGCCATAATTCGACCCACCATGGTAGTCGGTGCTGATATGCGTGCCGACAGCCACTTCGCAGTCTTTGCACGCCAATCATTATCAGGTTCTATGGCTGCCAGAATAGCATGGCCGGGGAAGTTTTCAGTGATCCATGTGGACGATTTGGCAAGTGCAATTCTAACTGTCGCCGCGCACCCGGCCTCAGTTGGTAACATCTACTTTTGCGCTGGTGATGCCGTCTCAATTGCTGAATATTTTTACCAGTGCAATCCGGAAAAATTACGTATCCCTTTTTCATTAATTGCGACCATTGCCAGTCCTTTCGTGCGTTGGTTGCCTTTTCCGCTCAAAGCAATGTTGTACCCGGCACTAACGGCATCCGATGCACGACTAGGCGATCTTGGGTGGCAACCCGGTTACTCGACCTACTCAGCACTTGCAGAAGTAACAGACCGTGAAAAGTCCCGACTGGATCCTGATTTAGCGGTTGGTGGTCAGACAGTGATTACGGGGGCAGCGTCCGGATTAGGGCGTGCATTAGTGAGCTACCTCGCACCCCGAAGAGGGCATCTCTTGCTGGTCGATGAGGACGGTGCAGGTCTTGCTGCTCTTGCGGGTGGTTTTGACAACTGTGTGACCTGCATCGTCGATTTGTCTGACGAAGCAGAAGTTGATTCGTTGCTAAGCTCGTCAGAGTGGAATGCGATCAATGTATCCGAACTTTACGCTTGCGCCGGGATTGGATTGCGCGGACGGATGCAGGATATTTCGATTGATACCCATCGAAAAATGTTTTCAATAAATGTTCTTGCGCGTATTGCCCTGGCCAGGGCCGCAATCAACTGTATGCAGAAACACCATTTTGGAAGAGTAGTTCTGATAAGTTCATCCTCCGCATTTCAACCGTTGCCCTACATGGCCACTTATGCAGCTACGAACAGTGCCCTGTTGTCCATAGGGGAGGCATGGGGAGCTGAACTTGCAAAAGAAAACATTCAGGTCATGACGGTTTGTCCGGGCGGTATGAAAACAAATTTCCAGAAAAGCAGTGCAGTCAAGGAGATTGAAGGTGAAAATCTGATGTCACCAGAGGCGGTTGCTGCTGCGATAATTGCCGGTTTGCGGCAGCAAAAAACGACGTTGATTGTTTCATTTAGATCGTTTGCCATGTCGATGTTAGCGCGCTGTCTGCCCAGAAGTTTGTCGGTTATATTGTGGCGCAGACTCATGGAGAAAATGCGTTGACGAAAGCTGAATTACATTGTTTTATCTGCGACGGTATTGAATTTGATAATCGTACAAAAGAGTATCGCCGCTGCAGGAGTTGTGGGCATGAAGTGCTGTTGGCAACCCAGGCGCAAGGTTTCATCATCAACGACACCCTGTCCGAAAAAGAAGTTCGTCGTATAACGGCCCTCGATCGTTTTAAAGCCAGAGTCCTTGAGAAATTCGACAAATTGACAGACCGAAAACAATTGCTCGATATAGGGTCGGCATCCGGTAAATTCCTTTATCATAATGCAGCTCGTTACACGCATGCGGTGGGTATGGAAATCACACCTGAATCACTGGTATTTTCACGGGAGGTTCTCGGGCTTGAAATTGTAGAAGATATGCGCAGCGTTCCCGATGAAATAAGTGTTACGACTGCCTGGCACTCTCTCGAACACATACCTGCGAATCAACTATTGGAATTACTGGATTCATTGTCAGGAAAGTTAGTGGATGGCGGGCGGCTGGTAATATCTGTTCCAAACGGTGATTCATGGCAATATCGATGGTTCGGCACCGCTTATGCGTTCTTCGACGTGCCTAATCATTTGCATCAGTTCACTCCGGTTTCGCTTGAGCGCCTGATGCACCGCTTTGGATTTTATCATGTCGATACTGTGAGTTCCTGGCCCTACAACACCTTTGGTACTGTGCAAAGTTTATTAAATGTCATGACGAATACGCATAATTACCTTTATTACCGGTTGAAACGTCACAGTTGCAAGCCTTCCTTGCAACTGGATATCGTGAATGGGCTACTAATGCCAATTGTGGTGCCTGTCGGCTGGCTGTTCGGATTAGTCGAGTCAGTGAATCTAAAATACCAGGGAGTAATAACTTCATGCTTCGAGAAAAAGACCTTCTGAGTATCGTTGTTCCGGTCTTCGACGAAGAGGCATCAATTGATGAAGCCTTGCGTCGCCTGCTTGTACTACGTGACACGATGAGCCCTGAGGCAGAAGTTGAGTTTCTATTCGTCGATGATGGATCCAGGGACCGCTCGTTGTCGATTTTAAGAAGTATCGCCGAGCACACTCCTAGTGTGAAAGTAATTTCGCTAAGCCGGAATTTCGGGCATCAGATAGCCATAACAGCAGGAATAGACCTGGCGGCAGGTGATTATGTTGCCGTAATTGATGCCGATTTACAGGACCCGGCTGAACTGATAGCAGACATGTACCATATGGCGTTGACAGGTTATGATGTTGTTTATGGAAAGCGTCGCAGTCGGGCCGGTGAAACGACCTTCAAGAAGGCAACGGCTGCAGGGTTTTATCGATTGTTGAATTACTTGTGCGAAATTGACATCCCACGTGATACAGGTGATTTTCGGCTTATGTCGCGTAAAGTCGTTGATGCATTTACGCAGCTTCGCGAGCGTCATCGTTTCGTGCGTGGAATGGTGCCCTGGCTTGGATTTAAGGCTGCATCGATCGAATATGACCGCGCGGAACGCTTTGCTGGTGAAACAAAATACCCCTTGCGCAAGATGCTTGCATTTGCTGCCAATGCCATCTTGTCGTTTTCAAGTAAACCACTGACTATGGCAATCCACCTCGGTTTCCTGACAATAGTGGCTGGAATGCTTGGGGGGTCTTACATGCTGTACCTAAAGTTGTTTACGGATATTCCGATACCCGGGTTGACTGCAATACTATTATCCATTGTCATTTTTAGTGGCGTGCAGATACTGCTGATTGGTTTGGTTGGAGAGTACATTGCGCGCATATTTGAAGAAGTCAAGGGACGCCCGCTCTATCTTGTTGCCGAAACTATCAACCTTTAATGCTCCGCTACGCTATGTCCTTGTAGCTACTTGTGGCTTTTGCGTCGATTTCTTAATTTTCGCAGCACTGGTGTCAACTGGAATTTCAGTTTATTGGGCTAATGCTGCAGGGTTCAGTGTGGGTGCAGTTGTAAATGTCATTCTAATCCGGAAATACGTATTTACTAACAGCAGGTTTCGGTTAAGCGCGGATTTACCGCTTACTTTTGCAGCGAATGGGGTGATGCTTTGTGCGGGGACGGGCATCTTATGGGTGCTGGTAGATTACGCATCAGTCGATCCCTACCTGGCAAAGTTGCTAACTAATGGCGTGACCTTTGTTCTTAACTATTTAACGCGGACTGTTTTTTTCAGGAAGAAATAATATGTTTTCAAGTTTATCGAAAATGACGTTGGCAAAGGCGGCATTGTTCCAGAATGCGCCAGTGTATGTGCAGTTTTATATAACTGCGCGTTGTAACCTGACCTGTGAACAATGCAATATCATTTATGCAAATTCCGACGTGCGTGAGTGCACTTTAGATGAAGTAAAGCGAGTCGCAGATAATTTTGCCAAGATGGGGGTGGCCATTGTTTTGCTGACCGGTGGAGAGCCGTTCGCTCGAAAAGACCTGCCGGATATCATTCATGCATTTGAGTCGCGCGGTGTGCATGTGCGTATGCAGACCAATGGATATGCCTCGGAAGAGCAGATTGCACGAGCTGTCGAAGCGGGAGGCAAGGACATATCAATTTCACTTGATTCATTGCAGCCGGCACTACAGGATAAAATCAACGGTGAATTCAGTGAGTCCTGGCATCAGGCGCTGAAGGCCATGGCTTTATTTACCAGGTATCTGCCCAAGAAAGGCAGCTTTGCATCGTTGGGGTGCGTACTGCAGCCGCAAAACATGGGGGACATCGAGGATGTTGTCCGGTTTGGTACGGAGATATCCTGGTTCACATCTTTAGTGCCTGTACACGTAAGCGACTATGCACATCCTCGTGGCTTCCGCACCTTTGACCAGTCGCTACGCTTCAGGCCGGATGAGATACCTGTGGTTGATGCCGTTATTGAGCGCGTGCGCATAATGCAAGAAGAGGGTTTCTTGCTATACGATAGCGGACAGTATCTGGACGACATCAAGCGCTTTGTGCGTAATCAACCGATAACCTGGCGCAGTCGTAACAATAACGTATGCGACACGCCGAATCTCTACTTTGCACTCTTGCCCAATGCGGAGTTTGCCCCGTGCTGTGATCATCGCCTTGATAACAGCTATCCTGCTTACGATAGCAAGTTTCCAGCCATATATCGTAATAAGACCTGGCGCGAGGAAGTGGCACAAGTAACGAGAGCATGTGATGGTTGCATGTATGGCAGCTATCCGGAGATGACTATTTCCATGCGATACATGGCTGCCAAGCTGCAACGTATTGGAACCTTTCTTACTTCGCCACCGGAAAATAACTGGCCGTTATCTTATGAGCAGTTACTCGAAATCGCGGAAAAGATTGCTGGCGGGCCTCGTGAGCGACCCCCTTCACGCGCAAATCACGGGAAAATTATCGAGATAGTCAATGGCAAAAAAAATCAAGTTTGAAAGTTTTAGATATCGCTTTCTTGTAGCGGCTCAAGACGTATCATTTCAGTCGGATAGCAAGGGCCGTCCTGTGTGGGATGATTTTGTTCGAGGACTGGATTTTAACTATGAGAACGGGGCCGTGAAGGTCAGTTGGGAATCGGCAGATTCAGGGAGTTTGTCAGTTCCATTGAATGAGTTTGAATTCTGTGTGCGAGGCGATAGCGAGAAAGCTGCTATGCGTCAGCACGAAGCTGGTCTTATAGCTATTGAAGATCCAGTCAAACGCAAGAATGATATTTATTTTAAGGGGATTGTTATGCGTGTAGCAGAATCTGCGGGCTATAAAAAACCAGATAGCGATCAGACGGTTCATGACAGGCGAATTCAAAATGAGCGTGAGTTTCACGATGCGTGGGCTGATAGCGAGGATGTTGAGAAATTCGATGTGCGCGCAGTTAACGAAGTCTGTACCGCCCCGGAAATGCGCTATATCACGCAGCGTCTTGGTGATATACGAGGAAAGCGTTTTTTGGATATAGGCTGTGGGCTGGGTGAGGCCAGCGTGTATTTCGCTCTGTTGGGAGCTGATGTTACTTCCTCTGATCTTTCGCAAGGCATGCTGGATGCAACCAGTCGTCTTGCCGGGGCGAATGGGGTAAGCATAAAACAGCACCTCGCTTCCGCTGAAGACATGCGATTGTCACAAGATGACAAATTCGACATAATTTATGCAGGTAATCTGCTGCACCATGTAGATATTGAACCAACGATTACACGCATCAAGCCACATCTTGCCTCTGGTGGGGTTCTCGTTACCTGGGATCCTCTTGCCTACAATCCCGCTATTAATGTTTATCGGTCTATAGCAACAGACGTGCGAACACCAGATGAGCATCCTTTAAAATGGTCAGACATCAAGCTATTCCGTAGGCATTTCAGAACAGTAGAAACCCGATATTTCTGGCTCACCACGCTGATTATTTTTGTCATTATGGCTGTGGCTCAGCGCCGCAGCCCTAACAGAGAAAGATTCTGGAAAGTAGTTGTACAGGAGGGTGGAAAGTGGCGGTGGTTATATCGACCCCTGGAGATTGTTGATAAAATTCTACTCGCGATTTTTCCGCCCTTGCGATTGCTTTGCTGGAACGTGGTTATTGTGTGTAAAAATTAAAAACAATGTTTAACATGACGGTCAAGGTACGCAATCTTACTAATCCCGGTTTTCTCATCACGAGCATAATCTTGTTGGTCATGCTCTTCATCCGGGTGACGAGAGGATTGGATCTGACCGATGAAATGCAGTATTACGGGGAAATAAAGGGACTACTTGAATCGGGCAAGTTATTTAGCAATGACCTGTTTATCCAGCAGTCGGTGTATATATTATTATATCCGGTATTCTATCTATACCATCTAGTCTATGGGTTCGAGGGTTTTGTTTTTTTTGGCCGGCTTATTATGGCGTTTTTAAGCCTTTCCGTATTCCTCTATGCCTATAAAAAACTGTTAGAAATGGAGTTTTCGGCGTATGTCGCGAGTCTGACGGCGCTATCCTTGAGTTTTGCGATTTCATACCACGGCATCTTTGCGCCCAGCTACAACACCATATCTCAGGTTCTCTGGATCGTCTTCGCGCTAGGCTTCTTCGAGTGGAAGCGGAACAGGGAGATTTCGCTTGGAGCTCTTCCCATCATTATGTTTTTTGCTCACCCGTTCTCGGCTCTGATGATGTCCTTTCTCATCCTTGCGCGACTTGTTATTGAGCGAGACTTCAGGCGGATTGTTAAGTTTTTATTGGTTTTTATATGTTCAGCATTAATTGCGTTACCCGCTATTTTATATTTTGCAGCTCCGGGAGAGTATTTGTCCTCAATAGCTTTTTCGAGTGGGCACGGGGTTGGAACAGTACTATTATCGAACAAATATCAGCTATATACACTGATTGGTGTTTATGTATTGTTTGTGGTTTCTCTGTTGTTTTGGAAGCGGCTTGATAGGTTGAATGTTTCGATGTTTGCAGTCATTTTTATCGCAATTGCAATAGTTTTATGGTTGATGGGGCTTGCAGGCGGGGCGTATACCAGCCGGGTTCTCATGGTACTCGCATTCTTGAGTGCGTTAGCCTATGGCTGGTCTTTATTAAATGTGCCAGAGGGCGATACCGGATTAAGGCAGAGAATTCATTGGTTAGTGGTCATGTTGCTTTCATATGCAACCACGCTGGGAATAACAAGTGGTAATGGAATAGCGCAATTAACCGGTGCGTTCATGGTTGGTTTGCCCTTGTTGCTGGGTGTTGCGGTGACATATGCACCGAGCAAGCGCGGCCCGGATAGCCATGCGCCTTTAAAAATCATGAGCGTGCTTCTTGTGTGTACTTTATTCGTGATGCATTGGAGCAGATATCCATATCGGGAAGATACCTGGTGGCACACTAATCAGCCTATTCAATCAGTACCTGAATTCAGGTTCATACGCACAACGCAGGAGAGAGAAGAGTTTATTCAACGTATGCAGTATTATTTAGGCCCGGTTACGCAAGGCAAGCGGACATTGATTATCAGTGAATTACCTGTTTTGTACCTTGCCTTAAAACGCGCCCTGAGACATGTATGCTCTATATGCACTCGCTGACATCAGACAGGTCGGAGGAGGTTTTGCTTGATTGCTTAAGAGATAGATCATTCGATGTTGTTGTGGATGTATTGTCGAACAAGGGCATGGCAAAAGAAAATTCCCGCATTAAAAACGTAATGCGCGATTTTTACTATCAACGCGGGTTCGAATGTGCTACTGATTCGCTCACATTAAAGTCACGCCGCAATATCGATGAACAGTTAACAATTACTGTATGCGATAAACAGGCTTGACGTATTACTTGATTAAGTTATTGGCTTATCTGGTTAACAGTGGAGTTGCCAGGCGGTTGTATCATCAAGGTAGAGTGCAGTATGGCTGTCATAGGTTGGCAGCCGGGTACAGCTTGACACACTTTATTCTTTTGCTGCCAGTAGCGTTGCGCCAGCATATAGGCAAAACCGTGAGTCAAGTAGGAAAGTTGCTGAAGGAGAACAAGCTTGCAAGATGCCATATCAGTGCGAATATACTCTTCCATGACTATACGGCGCAGTAGATGGGCGTTGACCGTTGCAAGACTTTCAATCCGCCAAAAATGGAGGAACCACGCGGCAACCTGGCTTTTATCGAGTCGAGCAATCAAATCCCATTCGACATCCAGCGGGTTAATTATCTTTATGACGTCACGGGCGGTGGCGAATACATGAGGGCGATTACTATCGTGATTACGCAGAATTCATGAGGGCGCGATGGCAGGCATAAGCGTTCCATTCCTTGAGCTGGGCGCCGCATACAGGGAACTGCAGTCCGAGATTGAATCAGCGGTGTTAGCCTCGTTACGTAAAGGCTGGTACATCCTCGGTCCTGAAGTCGAGGCTTTCGAAGCAGACTTCGCAGCCGCCTGTGATGCCAAACATTGCGTCGGTGTAGCCAATGGACTCGATGCCCTGCACCTTGCCCTGCGCGCGATGGAGGTTGGCGCCGGCGACGAGGTCATTGTTCCAGCCAATACTTACATCGCCACCTGGCTGGCCGTCAGCCAGTGCGGTGCCACGCCGGTGCCGGTGGAGCCGGATGAGCGCAGCTATAACATTGACCCTAACCTGATCGAAGGCAGCGATCACGCCGCGCACCAAGGTGATTCTTCCGGTACACCTGTATGGCCAGCCAGCCGATCTGGATCCGATTCTGGCCATTGCACACGGGCATGGCTTGAAGGTGCTGGAAGATGCCGCCCAGGCGCACGGCGCACGCTACAAAGGGCAGAAGCATTGGTGGCCATGGCGATGCGGTGGCGTGGAGCTTCTACCCCGGCAAGAACCTGGGGGCTTTTGGCGACGGCGGGGCAGTCACCACCAATGATCCCGAAATCGCCGACCGCATCCGCGTGCTGCGCAACTATGGCTCACGGGTGAAGTACGTCAATGAAGTGCAGGGCTTCAACAGCCGTCTCGACCCCATCCAGGCGGCCGTGCTCGGAATCAAGCTCAAGCATCTGGATGACTGGAACAGCCGCCGCAAGGCGCTGGCCAGACGTTACAACGAAGCCCTGGCCGGTTCGCAATATGTTCTGCCTGAAGTACCAGCGTGGGCCGATCCTGTTTGGCATCTTTACGTCATCCGCACACCCCAACGAGACGCCCTGCAAGCCTATCTGACCGATCGGGGTATCGGCACCCTGGTGCATTACCCCATCCCGCCGCATTTGCAGCAGGCCTATGCGGAATTGGGTTACAAGCGCGGCGATTTCCCAATCGCCGAGAAGATGGCTGACGAAGTGCTTAGCCTGCCCATTGGGCCGCATCTCACCTTTGAGCAACAGGATCAGGTTATCGCCGCCTTGCTCGATTTCCAGTCGTGACATCGCACCGCCAGATCTTTCGTTCCAGCGCCATCATTGGCGGTGCCTCAGTCATCAACATAGTCATCGGCATCGTCAAGGTCAAAGTGCTGGCCGTGCTGCTGGGACCTGCGGGCATAGGTCTCATGGGTCTGTACCAAAATATCATGGGCATGGCTTCCACGCTTGCCGGCTGCGGCATGAGCGACAGCGGCGTGCGGCAGTTGGCGGCCTCGGCGGGCGAGGCAGAAACATTGGCCATCGTGCGTCGTGCCTTGTGGATGGGCAGCCTTATGCTGGGGATTGCAGGTATGGTCATGCTCTGGCTGCTGCGCGAGCCTGTTGCCCTGTGGGTATTTGGCGACACATCTCATTCCGGCGAGGTAGGCTGGCTGGGGCTTGGGCTTTTGCTTACCCTGATTGCCGGGTCGCAAACCGCCCTGCTGCAAGGTCTGCGCCTTATTGGCGATCTTGCGCGGGTCAGTATCCTCAGTGCACTCGTTGGTGCACTGGTAGGTATTCTAGCGGTCTATCTGCTGGGGGAAGATGGCGTACTCTGGTTTGTGCTGACCAGCCCTGCTGTCAGTATGCTGGTGGCGAGCTACTATACCGCCCGTGTGCCGCGCCTGCAGGTGCCATACGACTTGGCGGTTATTCAGCAGCAATGGCTTGTCATGCTGAAACTGGGCATACCCCTCATGGCCGCAGGATTGCTTACGCTGACCACCCAGCTTGCCGTGCGCTCCATTGTCCTGCGTGAACTCGGACTGGATGCCAGCGGCTATTTCCAGGCGGCCTGGGCCATTTCGATGACCTATATTGGTTTCATGCTGGGGGCGATGGGCACGGACTACTTACCCCCGCCTGTCCGCAGCCATCAGCGACCACGAGCGCGCAAGAAAACTGGTCAACGAACAGGCCGAGATGGCCCTGCTGCTGGCCGGACCTGTGCTGCTGGCGATGATCACACTTGCACCCTGGGTGATTCATCTGCTCTATGCCGAAAGCTTCAGCCCTGCGGCGGAAATACTGCGCTGGCAAGTGCTGGGTGACATTCTCAAGGTGGTCAGTTGGCCGATGGGTTTTATTATCCTGGCCGCCGGACGAGGGGGTATTTTTATCGGAACCGAGCTCACCTGGTGTGCGGCATACCTTGGCTCGATTCTTTTGGGTATGCCCGAGTTTGGCCTGGCAACGGTTGGGGTGGGCTTCTGGTTTGCCTACCTGATCTATTGTGGCGTAGTTGCGATAGTAGCAATCAATCTTATCCGCTTCAGGCTCGCACGGAGAAACTGGCTTTTTACGCTGATTCTCTTGCTTGCAGGTGGTCTCATAATGCTTCTTTCTGATCAATCGGCAACTGCAGGTTATGTGTCTGGATTAATGACGACGCTGCTGATAAGTGTTTATAGCCTGCGCAGGCTGGATAGTTTGGTGGATTTGCGCGGGATGTTGCAACGAAAGTTTACTTCCTGATTATGGCAGGTATAGAGACGTGCAGATGGCTGTAAGAAAAGAACCGGATCCATTAATTACCTTTGCAATATTTGCATATAATCAGGAAAAATATATCAGGGATGCGATAGAGGGCGCATTTGCGCAGGATTACTCCCCACTTGAAATAATCATTTCGGATGATTGCTCAACCGATCATACATTCGAGATAATCCAGCAGATGGTCGATGAGTACAGTGGTCCAAACGTAGTCAGGCTAAACAGAAACACTGATAACCTGGGGTTGATTGCTCATGTAAATAAAGTATTTGAACTGGCGAATGGGGACTGGATTGTCGCGGCGGCCGGGTGATGATATTTCCTTATCGTATCGCACAAGACATCTGGTAGAAGCTTGCAAGAGATCAGAAGGCGAACCCATGCTGCTTCACTCGGATGTTATGAAGGTTGACAAATTCAATAATGAAATTGGCGAATGGCGTCCGCCAATCGTAACCAAAAGAATGGGGCTGGAGGAAATGGCGCTTGCAAATAGTCTGTATATTGGTGCCTCGGGCGCATGGAGTAAAAAACTTTATGAGCATTTTGGGCCGTTGGAATTTAGTCGGGCATATGAAGACCTGGTTCTTGGATTTCGGGCGGCACTGAATGATGCAGTTCTATATGTCAATGAATCGTTGGTGAGATACCGTGTAGAGGTTGGAGAGACTCGCGAAGCGACATGGGGCAAGGGCTTGATACGAAGGGTAATAAGCAAGAGAGAGCGCGATAACCTGAAGTGTATTGACGTTTACAAGCAGCGAATCAGTGACATAAATAAAATGGAAGGAGAGCCGGATGGTAATATCCCCGGGCTTCTTGCAAGAGCATTGTCTTACCAGTTAACCCGGAAATTATTGTACCAGTCTCCGGCTAAAGCGCTGATGCGCATTTTTTCCACAAACGGCATAACCATGCTCAAGGTTATTGTGTTTGAAACCAGGTTTCTGGTTTCTGGAGTGGTGGTAGCTGCGCTTATGTTATATAAAAAACCTGTTGAGAAGTGAAAGTAAGAGCGTGAATAAGAGAAGCCATATACAGCATGTATAAACCTCCCCCGGAATCAGCCGGGAGCAGGACCAGACCTCCGGCTGTGTCCTGTTTGATTCATTTTTGTTCGTAAGCCCCGGTAACACCTTTCAGACCATCCATGAAGCCGAGACGTATCTGTTTGCGTTGTTGTGTCCGGTCCCTGGTAATAGCAGCCGAAGTAGCAGAAGGTGAAACACAGTTTCAATACATTGGAAATTTTCCAGGCAATCGGCACATAGCTTCTTTTTTGTAACAGCACGCTGTTCCTGACGATATAGTAATGCCTCGCGGGAGACCGGTAGGGCATTCTCCGCTTTTTCAACAGCCAGTAGTAGCAGACGTCATCACCCATGTGATGGGTCAGTTGTGTATTGATGGTGCCAAACAGTTTGTATCCAAGGGACTTTGCCTTGAAGCACCAGTCGGTTTCCACGTGATCGATAAACAGGCCGCTGTCAAACCCGCCTGTTTCGGTAAACACCGTGTTGGATAACAGGGTGCCGGAACTGTTAAGACTGTCAACTTCTACCGTCGGGTTTTCCCTGCCAAGGCTTGCCGGGTTTGATTTTTCCCCAAAGGCCGAACCTGATTTTATGGAAATCCAGGTGTTTTTTGTCCCTGGGGTCGTAAAGTACCGGTCCAACGCCTGCAACTCTCGAGTGAGCCTGCATGGCCTTTGAAGACCTGCTCGAGACTGGATACCATGTTCCTGTCAGGAATGCTGTCGTGATCAAGCAGCAGCGTGAACCTGACTCCGGCTGCGCGTTTCCATTATGTGGCTGATTGCATGGTTTTGTGCAAAGGCAATCCCCATGTTATTCTCAAGGCATATCAGTTCTACAGAGCCAGACTCCGAGACCAGTGACTTCCAGACGGGAAACCAGGCTTCGCTTGAGCCATTGTCGATGATCACCGCGGCGCATTGACCGGACAGTGATGCCAGGCATCTGCCTGATTGTATCCAGATCGGGGTTATAGGTCACGATGACCGCGACCGTATCATCTGAAAATACCTGGTTGGTGCTCATAGTCTTTTCGTCACGGATGCTTGCCCGTAAATGACTACGGTGACGAGCGCTGTGAAGTTTCTTGGGGTGTTGGCCGGCCGATGTCCTTTGCCAGTATGGCGAGTGTGCTGAACCCGGCCTGACAGTATTTGATATAGCCGGGCGCGGCTGCCGCATGGTCTCCGGACATCCGCGGGCAATATTGTCTGTCGTCCACCAGGATGCTAGCGGCTCGTACGCCGCCTTGTTTCATGTATATCCTTGTAATGCAGGGCAGATATTTGTTCCGACACGATCCCGATCAGGAAAGTAAACAGTGAGCCCAGTACAAGAATTGCCGTCATGTTTGTGAGCCGTCCAAAGTTGTAGTAGGTGTAACCATAGTAGGTCATACCGGTAAAGAACAGCAGTCCGCTTATCGGCAGAAAGAACCGCATGGGTGAAAACAATGCGCCGATCTTGAGGATAATAATAAGAAAGCGGAATCCGTCATGAAACAGCCTGATGTGACTTTTCGCATCGCCTGCCCGGTTCATGGCCTTGATCGGCACGTAGGCGACCGCAAGCCCGGAACGAAAGAAAGCCATGGTGCTGGTTGTCGGGTAGGAAAATTTATTCGGTAACAGGTAGAGGAATTTGCGGAAATGCCGGGCCCTTGCTGCACGAAAGCCCGAGGTAAGGTCCTTGATCGGGTAGCCGGTCATGATTGATGCCAGTTTGTTGTAGAAGGTGTTGCCGATTCTCCTCAGCAAAGAGGCATGCGTATCGATCTGCCTGGCCCCGACGGCCATATCATAGCCCGCATTGATTTTCTCGATCAGGCGATTGATGTCGTCGGGATCATGCTGGCCATCGGCATCCATGAACATCAGGATATCGCCGCTGGCATCTCTGGCGCCGGTCTTGATCGCTGCGCCATTACCCATGGAGTAGACGTGTGTAATGACTGTCACCTGGTTCTGTTCGCAGATTTCCACCCTGTTGTCGCTTGAGCCGTCGTTGACGACGATGATTTCCTCTTGCGGGAAATTCCTGCGCAGCACCGGCAACAGTTCGCCGCAGGCTTTCGGCCTCGTTTTTTGCCGGCAGGATTATGCTTACGCTCTGGCTCATTGGCTACTCGACTCCTGGATTCTCAAGTGTGTCAGGGTTTTCCGCTGCTTTGCGTCCGGCTTCGATGTCTTCCCTCAGGGTGCGAAAATCCTCCTCGTTTCCGCTATGGGTGTCTGCTGCCATGAACAGTTCCAGTTGTTGTTCCGCCTCATCAAAATCATTCAATGCCGTGAGTAATTTGATCAGGTTTATCCAGTGCTGGGAATCCTGCGGATCGCTTGCTACTGCCTGGAAGAATAATTGGCGGCCTTTCTCGAAATTTTGCCTGAATGTTGATCGTATAGTAACCGTATATTGTCTCGGCTTCAGCACGCAGACGTCCGTTGTGGGCAAGGCTCGGGTTGTCGAGGGTCAACCTGAACATTTCCTCCATGGTTTCGTGCGGAAATGTACACTTCGTGCTCATGCAGCCGGCCAGTTCAAACAGGCTGTTGAGTGTACTCGGTGTGATCGGGTAGCGTTCCAGCCGGTCAAGGATATCGGCGAACCATTCCTGCCTGACGGGCCTGTCCAGCAGGTAAGCCACCTTGATCATGACCATGGACGGCATAATTTCGGAATCGTCGATGTTCCTTGCCTGCTCAAGATACTTGAATGCCTCGTCAACGCTGTCTTGCCGGCCATTCAGTGCCAGCCTGGCGTGAATGCGCCCCGCGGCATAAACAGCGCGAAACGATTGCGGGTGGTGCATGGCCTCGAATACCGCAAACTTGACGTTGTCAGACCACTGGTCTGCACGCAGCCAGGTTGTGTAGGCAAACATGCATAGAAACAGCACCGGTGTTATCACGCGAACGGCCGACCCCAGTTTTTGCATGGGTATCACGGCGATTGCACTGCCGAGGGCAAGAATGATTCCAAAATCTGCCAGGTAATTGCGGTGTTCATGCGCAATTTCCAGGGGAAATATGGTCGATTCGAGGGCGTGGGCGCAGAAGAACCAGAGTATCCCGAGACTGATTAACGGCTGTCTTTTCAGCAGCGCGAGGGCGCCGCCGAAGAGCCCTGCGAGTGCCAGCAGGGAATAGAGTGTTGCCGGCGGCGAAAACAGGCCGCGTGACAGGGCAATGTCGTCCTGGTAAAGGCCGAGTGAGCCGGTCGTCGGCATGACGGTTAATTTCAGGTACACCATCAATACCCGTGCCTCTGTGAGCAGGCGTTCAGTCAGGGTGAAGGTGCGCATCTTGTAGCCGTCGAGAATCCATCCCGGGTTGAGGAACAGTTTTAACAGGACCAGGCAGGCGGGCAGCAGCATGATGATCACAAACAGGCCGACAATAAACCGGTCTGTTCGTCCGTGGCTGTCGCGAAAGCGGAACAGTGCCAGTTCAATAACCAGCATGAACAGCGGCAGCAATACGCCGCTTTCCTTGCTGAACACGGCCAGCCCGCCAAACACAAGGAATCCTGCAAGGATCAGCAGCCTTCCGGGCCTGCCCGCCAGCATACGCAGCCTGCCGGCGACGTAGGTGCATAAGGCGCATACCGTGAACAGGGCCGCCAGGCTGGTCATGCGCTGCACAATGTAAAGCACGCTGGTGAGATTTAACGGGTGTACCAGCCACAGGCTGGCGATCACCAGTGGCAGCCAGCGCGCGGTGTTTTCCGGCAGACGCAGTCCCCGCGTCTGCTGCTGGCTAGGCCCTCACCAGCAGCCGGCTGAGGACGAACAGGGCCAGGCCGGTCAACAGGTGGATGACCAGGTTGATAACCTTGTGTGAATAGGGGTGGGCCCCGAAGAAGTAGCGGTTGAGTGCAAAACTGAGCATGCTCACCGGTCTGCGCAGCGGGCCGGAGCCTGATGACAGGGCGGCTGACCTCAGCGAGTCGTAATCGAGGGCTTCGATGTCCAGGCGCTTGTTATCAAGCAGGTTGGCCATGTCATCGAAGATGTAATCGCCGGACAGGCCGGGGAAATAGACCGCAACCGTCAACAGTACTGCCAGCAGCAGGATCCAGGTCGGCCCGGTAGTGAGCCGGTGATTTGCAGGGTCATTGCAAGTGACCGGGCTTGCTTGTGTCAGGGTGAGTGACGGGATTCGGGCAGGGCATCAGCGTGTCTGTCAGTGTCGTTGGCCGCGAGTATACCCCGTTAAAAACCGGGGTTGAAATAAAAAACGCCCCGTTTCCGGGGCGTTTCTGTACAGCAGTATCCTTTAAACTATTAACGGCAGTTTGCAGGACGGTACTTGCTCGGCAGTGCTGCCAGCTGTGCAGGTCCATGTCAATGAACCAGCATTCGCAGTAGGGGTCAGATATGATGTTGGTGCCATCGGCAGTCGGATTACCACCCACGTTGGATGTTGTACAGGATGGTGACTAGTACCGGCAGTGCCGACTGTCACGGAAGCACGTGTAGTTGCCGGTGATGCTGGCAGCAGCAGGCAGACCGCCATAAGCATCGTGGTCGGCAACCCAGCCACCGGTGCTGTCATAGTCTCGGCGACGGCCAGCTTGGCAGCGCCTGCGAGGTTCAGACCTTCAGATACCTTGGCACGAATGGTGTAGTCCTGGTAAGCCGGAATAGCGATGGCGGCCAGGATGCCGATGATGGCGATGACGATCATCAGTTCGATCAGTGTAAAACCTTTTTGCATTGTCTTCATGGTGTTTCCCTCTAGATGGTTTGTAAACTTGGTTTACGTCCTTGTGGTAGCCCGACACCGGGTTTCCCTGTCCAGCCTGTATCGGGCGATGCCCGGATTTCTTTGGCTGCTTGCTTACATTCAGTTTCTATGCCAACTCTTTGACAATTCTTCGCCAAGCCACGGGGTTTGGCCTGGAAATTACAATATAAATATGAAAAACAGTAAGTTGACGGAGAATATTTTTTTCGGGATGAGCCGAAAGACACGAAATAAACTGCAAAAATTATTTTCCAGGCGATGATGAAACAAGAGCCATTTCACCAAAGAAGTCAGAATGTGACGAAATACGTCACTTCCTGCCCCGGGATTGTTTGCATGGGACCAATGATTTGCGAGTGCGGCCCTGAAGACAGGCATCGCGATGGATCCGCTCCGGTGTCTGCAGGAGCGAGCGTCAGCTCGCGAACACCTCGCGAATACTTCGCCAGCTGACGCTGGCTCCTACAGGCTGTTCAAACGGGGCCCGGGATGTGCAGGAGCGGTGCGGCATTGTGCGTTGATCAACAGGCAAAAAAATGCCCCGTTTCCGGGGCATTGTTTAACAGCATTGTAGGTAACGGCTAGCGGCAGTTTGAAGGACGGTACTTGTCGTCCATGCTACCACCGGTTCTGCAGTCCCATGTGACTGAGCCTTCCGCCGTGACAGGGGTGAGTTGGATCGTTTTCTCGTCCGCATCACCACCCAGGTTGTTCCTGTATGTAACCTCAATTACGCCATTGGCCAATACTTCGATCGTGGTTACATTGTTACCTCTAATCTTATCTTTGGCGGGTAAACCGTAGGCGGCATTGCCTGCGGGACCAAGCTTACCGTTCGAATTGTAGTACTCGGAGACGGCCACCTTGGCGCCGTTGCTCAGGCTCAGGCCTTCGGAGACCTTGGCGCGGATGGTGTAATCCAGGTAAGCGGGAATCGCGATGGCGGCCAGGATGCCGATGATCGCAATGACGATCATGAGTTCGATGAGGGTAAATCCTTTTTGCTGTTTCATGGTATTGCTTCTCCTGATTTCATGGTCCGGGGTCTATGCCGGTCGACGCCCCGGTAATGGTCGTTGTCCTGGAGCGCTGCAGGGCCTTGCCTGATTGCCTCGAGAGCGCAGCTTTTTTGTATCGAGTCATATCATATTACCGGGTAGCCGTCCTGTACAAGTGAATTAATGTTAAATTTTGTCATATAGGATTTCAAAAACAGTGTCTTATTCGGCAGGGCTGTGCCCGGGCGGATGTCGGCCCTATTCGAGGCCCAGTTTCTTCAGGCGGTAGCGCAGCGCGCGGAAGGTAATGCCGAGCAGCTTCGCGGCGGCCGTCTTGTTGTAGCGGGTTTGCTCAAGTGCCTTGATCAGGGCATCTTTCTCGATATTGTCCATGTAGGTGTCCAGCGGTACAGCGCCGGGTTCCATTTCAGCCGGCGTCTCCGCTGGCAGGTCAGCGACTGCCGCGGCATTGCCGGGCAATTGCAGGTCCGCCGTGGTGATGCGGTTGTTTTCACAGAGGGTGGTGGCGCGCTCGAGAATATTTTCCAGTTCGCGGACGTTGCCCGGGAAGCTGTACCGGCCCAGGGCGTGCAGGGCCCCGGCCTCGATTTCCAGCCCGTCCTGCTGATTCTGGCGGGCGAGAATCTTCAGGAAATGTTCGACCAGCAGCGGGACATCTTCACTGCGCTTGCGCAGGGGCGGGACTTCCATCTGGATGACATTGAGGCGATAAAACAGGTCCTGGCGGAACTGCCCATCCGCCACCAGTTGCGCGAGGTCCTTGTGGGTCGCCGAGAGGATGCGTACGTCCGTGGGGATTTCCTGCTCTGCGCCGACCGGGCGTATGGCCTTTTCCTGGATGGCGCGCAGTAACTTGACCTGCATATGCAGTGGCAGCTCCGCCACCTCGTCAAGAAACAGGGTGCCGCCTTCGGCGACCTGGAACAGCCCGGCCTTTTCCTGGATCGCACCCGTGAAGCTGCCTTTTTTGTGGCCAAAGAATTCACTCTCCATCAGCTCCGAGGGAATGGCGCCGCAGTTGACAGGTACAAAAGGACTGTCAGCGCGCGGGCCCCTGGCATGTATCAATTTGGCTACCAGTTCCTTGCCGGTTCCCGATTCGCCACTGATATATACGGGTGCCTGGCTGCGGGCGAGTTTATCGATGGTGGAACGGATTTGTCGCAGACCCGCGGAATCGCCCAGCAGGGTGTTGCGGGTACGCCGCTCGCGCTTCGGGTACGGTTCCGAGAGTTTGAGTACGCTGGTAATCAGCTTGCGCAGGGCATTCAGATCGACCGGCTTGGAGATAAAATCAAAGGCACCGGCCTTGAGTGCCTCGATCGCGGTATCGACACTGCCATAGGCGGTGATCACCGCCGTTGGCAGGTTCAGTTCCAGCTGGTTGATATGCCTGACCAGGTCGATGCCATTACCGTCCGGAAGCCGCATATCCGTCAGGCAAATGTCGAAATGTTCACTTGCCAGCAGTTCATGCGCCTGCTTCAGGTCGGCGGCGCTGCGGGTATCGATTTGCATGCGTCCGAGCGTCAGCTCCAGCAGTTCCCGGATATCAGGTTCGTCATCAACGATCAGTGCGGTCGGGTTGCTCATAGACAGACTGGTAGGCGCTTGTCAGGCAAACGCTGAAACAGGTAATCCCTCTGTATCGGGAAAGGTGATACGAAAACAGCTTCCATCATCAGCCTGGTCCAGGTAATCAAGCTGTGCCTGGCTACTTTCGCAGATTTCACGCGCAATAAACAGTCCCAGCCCGGTTCCGCTGCTCCTGGTGGTGAAAAACGGTTCAAAGATTGTATCTTGCATATCAGTACTGATCGCGGGGCCGTTATCAATGATATCAAGCGTTGTTGTCCGTGTTGTGTCTGAGCGTTTTGCAATGAGCCTGATAGTGGCGGCCTGCGGTTCCTGCGAGCTGTGCTGGACAGCATTCTTGCACAGGTTCCACATGACCTGGTGCAGCAGGCTCGGGTCCATATAAACGGCAATGTCATCAGGTTTGACCGAGAAACTTATCTGCCGGGCATCGCAGTTGCCGCTGAGGACGAATTCATCGATAAAATTTTTCAGCCACGTCTTCAGCTCGATGCGCCGGGGCACGTTCGTGTCCGAGCGGGATAATTGCAAAACATTCTTCACTACGGTGTTCACCCGCCGGGTATGGTCATTGATGATGGTAATCAGGCGCCGGTCTTCTGCGCCGAGCGCTTCGGATTCATTCAGCAACTGGCTTGCGTGGCTGATGGCGCCGAGCGGGTTGCGGATTTCGTGGGCAATACTCGCGGTCAGGCGCCCGAGTGAGGCCAGCTTGTTTTGCTGGGCCTGTTTTTCCATGGCGGCCATATCCTCGAGGAATATCAGTGAACCAATACCTTCCGCGGTGCCGAGCAGGGTGAACTGTGCGAGGACTTTCGGACCGGCCGGGACGGTGTCGATCAGCGTCGGTTCCCGGTCCGGTGTCTTGCGCCAGTCACGCAGCCGGTGAAACAGCGCGGGCGACACGGTATTCAGGGGCTGTCCATCCGAGGCCTCAGGGGCGTGCAGCAATTTGCGTGCTGTCTCATTGATCAGCCGGATACGATGTTCATGGTCGGTGACGATAATGCCGGCTTGCAGTCGCTGCACGATATGGGTATTCAGCTTTGCCAGGTTGGCAATACTGATGGCGTGGCGTTTTGCCAGGGCCTCGGATTCATAGATACGCCGGGTCAGCAGATGCGTCAGACCGGCGGACGCGAACAGCGCCAGGCCCAGCAGCCCCACCTGGGTGTAGCCGGATTCCCTTGCGGCCTGGGCAACCAGGCTGCTGTAAAACTCCTCACCGATGACGGCCAGGGCAGCCACGGAGGCAAACAGAAAGGCCATGCGGCCGGGCAACAGGATGCTGCCGGTCGCAACCGAAATGATCAGCAGGATGCCCAGTCCACTGGATTGGCCGCCACTGGCATGTATCAGCAGTGTTATCACCACGATATCGACCAGGACCTGGGCAACGGTTTGCAGCACGTATCCCGGGCGGCGCAGACGGGCGCTGAACCCTGCTACCAGGCTGAAACCCAGGTAGAGCGTACAGGTAACGGTAAACACGGCCGGGTTCTGCTGGCCCAGCGTTGAGATATCCCCGATGGCAAAAAAAAGTACCAGCAGCAGGCCGGCGAGGATTACACGGTAAAAGGTCAGCAGGCGCAGTGGCTGCCATGTATGGGCATCGAGACCCTCCAGGTCGAGGAACCTGTCGTCCTCATGGCTGATGGCGGAAAGTATCTGCTTCAATGCGTTGTACGTGTTCCGGACATAGGTGAGTTAGTGCTGTTTCCCGTTGTCTGCATCAGCATGTGACTGTGAGCAATAGTACCTGCCACCGTGCAGGGTCGCATCCGCTTCCGGCGTATATATTCCGCAGTGGGCGCATTGCACCATCCTGTTAAAATCTATCCGGCCTTTTTTTTTCTGCCCCGGTGTCTGCCAGAGCCGCTTGAGAACCATAACGATCACTGCCAGGGCAATGAGGATGATGATGAAGCGCATCGGTATTTATCCCGGTTTCCAGTCGATTCACTGCTGTATGCGGATGATACTCCGACAGGTCCGCTTCAGGGAATGCCTGCACGAATCACTTGCCTAGAGGTTGCCAAGTTTGACACACTCAAGGCATGCACCTCCATGAATACCAGGCAAAGCGTCTTTTCCAGTCGTACGGGATACCGGTTCCCGACGGTGCCGTGATTGATTCAGCCGGCGCTGCTGCCGGGGTCGCAGGTTCTCTGGGCGGGGCGGCCTGGATCGTCAAGGCACAGGTACACGCCGGCGGCCGCGGCAAGGGCGGCGGCGTCAGGCACGTCGAGGACGCCGGGGAACTTGGCCAGGTCGTTGACGATATGCTCGGCACCCGGCTGGTGACGAAGCAGACCGATGCCGCGGGCTTGCCGGTGAATACGGTGCTGGTCGAGCAAACCGTCGCAATTGCGCGTGAAATATATTTCGGCATGCTGGTCGATCGGGACCGTGAACGGGTCGCGGTGATGGTGTCGGCATCCGGCGGAATGAATATTGAAGAAGTGGCGGAGAAGGATCCCGCCGCCATTCTGACCGAGACGGTGAACCCGGCAGTTGGTCTGCAGGGATACCAGTGCCGCAACCTGGGTTTTGCGCTGGGACTGGAAGGCAGGCAGGTCAATGCATTTACAAAGATGCTGCTGGCGGCTTACCGCATGATGCAGGAGTGTGATGCAAGCCTGCTGGAGATTAACCCGCTGGTAGTGACCGCCGATGGCGAGTTGATCGCGCTGGATGCCAAGCTTGACCTGGACGACAACGCACTGTTTCGCCACCCCGAGCTGTCCGTGCTGCGCGATGCCAGCCAGGAGGACGAGCGTGAGCATGTCGCCCATCAGCATGGCCTGAATTACATTCACCTGCAGGGCAATATTGCCTGCATGGTGAATGGTGCCGGCCTGGCAATGGCAACCATGGACCTGATCAAGCTGCATGGCGGGGCCCCGGCCAATTTCCTCGACGTTGGCGGTGGTGCTACTGCTGACAAGGTTGCAGAGGCCTTCAAGCTGATTCTCTCGGACACGCAGGTCGAGGCGGTGCTGGTGAATATTTTTGGCGGCATTGTGCGCTGTGACCTGATTGCAGAGGGCATCCTGCAGGCAATTACCGGGGTTGATGTCAGCGTGCCTGTTGTTGTTCGGCTCGAGGGTACCAATGCAGCACAGGGTCTGGCGCTGATCGGGCAATCCAGTCTTGCGGTGGAAACCGCGAGTGACCTGACCGAAGCGGCGGACAAGGTCGTGGCGCTTGCGAGGCGCGGTCGTTGAAAAGGGCCGGGCAGGCAGATTCATGAGCGTACTGATCGATAAAAACACCCGGGTTATCTGCCAGGGCTTTACCGGGGCGCAGGGGAGTTTTCACTCGCAACAGGTGCTTGATTACGGCACCCGCCTGGTGGGAGGCGTGACACCGGGCAAGGGTGGTCAGACGCATCTCGATTTGCCGGTCTTCAATACAGTGCACGATGCCGTGGCTGATACCGGGGCAGACGCGAGCATGATTTATGTGCCGGCGGCATTTGCAGCCGATGCCATTCTCGAGGCCGCGGCTGCCGGTATCCGCCTGGTCGTCTGCATTACCGAGGGCATCCCGGTGCTGGATATGCTGCGCGTCAAGGCCGTGTTGCGCGATACTGATGTTTCCCTGATCGGACCGAATTGCCCCGGCATCATCACGCCGGGGGCCTGCAAGATCGGCATCATGCCGGGTGTGATACATACGCCGGGGAGTATCGGTATCGTATCGCGATCCGGGACACTGACCTACGAGGCCGTGTTTCAGACCAGTCGCAGCGGACTGGGGCAAAGTACCTGCATCGGCATCGGCGGCGACCCGATACACGGGTTGGGCTTTATCGATTGTCTTGCCCTGTTCGAGGCCGATGCGGACACTCGCGGGATCGTCATGATCGGCGAGATCGGTGGCAACGACGAAGAGCAGGCCGCTGAATATATTCGCCAGCAGGTGAATAAACCGGTGGTCGCCTATATCGCCGGTATAACAGCCCCGGCCGGCAAGCGCATGGGGCATGCCGGCGCGATTATCAGTGGTGGCAAGGGAACGGCAGAGGCCAAGGTAACTGCACTGGAAGCAGCGGGTGTCACCGTGGTGCGTTCGCCGGCAGATATCGGCAAGGGCATGCAGGCCGCGCTGTCGGCCTGAGCCCTGGTCGGCTGGACCTCGCAACGAATATATCATTCACTTTCCTGTTGTACCGATGAACACACCTCACACTACACCTGACCTGCGCATTGTCATGGCGCAACTGGACTTCATGGTCGGTGATATCCGCTCCAATACCGACCGCGTGATTGCAGCCTGTATCGAGGCGCGAGATCAGCTGGCGGCCGATGCGATCGTGTTTCCGGAGCTGGCCTTGACCGGATACCCGCCCGAGGACCTGCTGTTGCGGGCGCATTTTATCGAACACGTCGAGGCGGCCGTGGAGCGTCTCTGCCGGGAGATCAGCGGTATTACCGCGATCGTCGGGTACCCCATGGAGGAGAGGGGTGATTTATATAACAGCGCCGCTGTCATACAGGACGGTGCCATCACGGGACTCTACAGGAAACAGCAGTTACCCAATTACAGCGTGTTTGACGAGAAACGCTATTTCAAGCCTGGCAAGGCAGCCTGCGTGGTGAATATCAGAAACATCCCGGTCGGTATCACTATTTGCGAAGACATCTGGCAAGCGGGCCCGGCACAGCAGGCCGCAGAGGCGGGTGCCGGGTTGTTGATCAATCTTAATGCCTCGCCGTTCCATGCAGGTAAACAGCAGCAGCGTGAACAACGGGTTGCCGAACGTGCCCGTGAAAGCGGTTTGCCGATCATGTATGTCAACCTGCTTGGCGGCCAGGATGAGCTGGTCTTCGACGGCGCATCATTCGTCGTCAACCATGAAGGCCGGCTGGCACAACGTGCGCCGGCGTGCGTGGAAGGACTCTATGCAGTCGATTTTCAGGGCGGAGATACCGTTTTGCCAATACCCGGAGAACGCGCAGCAGTTGCGGAGAATACTGCAGCAATCTACCAGGTGCTGGTGCTCGGGGTGCGCGATTACATCAACAAGCACAGGTTTTCAGGTGCCGTGATCGGGCTTTCGGGGGGTATTGATTCCGCGCTGACCCTGGCACTTGCGGTGGATGCGATCGGTGCAGACAAGGTGGAGGCAGTGATGATGCCGTCACGCTACACGGCAGAGATGAGTAAAGAGGATGCGCGTAGCGAAGCGCAAGCGCTGGGCGTTCGTTATGAGGAGCTTTCAATCGAACTGCCGTTTGCGGCGTTTCTTGAAGTGCTCGAGGAGACGTTTTCCGGGATGGATGCCGATACAACCGAAGAGAACATCCAGGCGCGCTGTCGTGGAATAATCCTCATGGCGATTTCGAACAAGAAACGCAAGATATTGCTGACCACAGGTAACAAGAGCGAGATGTCGGTGGGTTATGCCACCCTCTATGGTGACATGGCCGGAGGGTTTGCGCCGATCAAGGATGTGCCCAAGTTGCTGGTTTACCGGTTGGCCGAATACCGTAACAGCATCGCACGGGTGATTCCGCAGCGGGTGCTGGAACGTCCGCCGTCGGCTGAACTGGCGCCTGACCAGAAGGATGCCGACAGCCTGCCGCCCTACGCTGTGCTGGATCCGATTCTCGAGTGTTATATCGAACTGGATGAGAGCGTGGAACAGATTGCCGCCCGCGGATTTGACAGAAGTGTGGTGGAGCGGGTCGCGCGGATGGTCGATCTGAATGAATATAAACGCCGCCAGGCGCCGCCCGGGGTGCGTATCAGCCAGCGTTCATTCGGACGCGACCGGCGCTATCCGATTACGGCGGTGATTGACTAGCGGCCTGTTGAGCCATTTTCGCCCGGCCGCTGACTAGTTTGCGGGAGGCGCTGTTTCCGCGGTGTCCTTTTTCCAGAACTTCCAGCCGTCCCAGGGGGCAGTAGTTGTTCTTCCACCACGGCAGCGGTATCGATAACCCGGGCGGGTGGTTTCCGCCAGAAGGCCCAGTCGCCCCAGAATTCAGTGTCCTCACTGGCTTCCGCGTAACCGCGTGGGTCATTCAACAGTGGAATTTCCGGGTTGTCCGGGTAATTCAGTTGCAGGACCCGAATCGTGCTACTCGCCGTTTCATCAAGGCCCAGCCTCTGGTAGGCGCGTGCCATGATGACCAGTGCGCCCTCTACAGCAGGCGTCCGCTGGTAGTTCTCGATGACGTGTTTGCCGCGGTTGGCGGCTGCAACAAACGCCGAGCGGCGCATGTAATAGTCAGCCACATGCACTTCATATTCCGCCATGTTGTTGCGCAGGTAAATGATGCGCTGGGCAGCGTCTTTCGTATATTTGCTGTTTGGATAGCTCCGCACCAGTTGCGAAAAGTCATCATAGGACTGCCGCATGCTAAAGGTGTCGCGTTCCGAGGGTTCCTGTGGCAGGTAACGATCTATAAATGTCTTACCCCGGCTGTAGTTGGTGAGTCCCTTGATATACCAGGCGTAGTCGATGTTCGGGTGGCGGGGGTAGATCTTTATAAACCGGTCCGCCGCGGCAATGGCGAGGTCGGGTTCTTCGTATTTGTAATAGGCGTAAGCGATCTCAAGCTGCGCCTGTTGTGCATATTGTCCGAACGGGAAGCGGGCTTCGAGTTTTTCAAAATAGTCGATGGCCTTTTCATAATTCTGCTGGTTAAGTTCCTGCTTGGCCTTTGAATAGAGCTGGTTGGCTGACCACTCAAGGGATTCATCGGTTTGCTCGGGCAGGAAGGCACAACCACTGGTAATCAGTAGTGCGGCAAATAGTAAATAACTCGACAAACGCATGGGCTTAGGCTATTCAGGGTTACTGGAAAAATGCTCCGCTCCGGCGGAGCGCGGAAGTATAACCCAAACTGTATGCAACATGCCGCAGATCGTAGATTTGAAATTGACCATACCTGTCGAGATGCGGGGCCTGCGGCTGGACCAGGCGCTGGCCGAACTGCTGCAGGATTATTCACGCAGCCGGTTGCAGCAATGGATACGCGCCGGCGAGGTAACCCTGGATGACCGGATTCCGCGCGTGCGGGAGCGGCTGCAGGGGGGCGAAAGTGTCTGTATTCATGCGGAAATTGTCGAGCAAACAGCCAGTAAACCGGAGTCTATTCCGCTCGACCTGGTCTATGAGGACGAGGCCCTGCTGGTTATCAACAAGCCGGCCGGGCTGGTGGTGCACCCGGCTGCGGGTAACCCCGCCGGTACCCTGCTGAATGCGCTGTTGCATTTTGATGCAACGCTCGCCGGGCTGCCGCGGGCAGGCATCGTGCACCGGCTGGATAAAGGCACCAGTGGCTTGATGGTGGTGGCGCGGACCCTGAAGGCCCACAAGAAGCTGGTCGATGCGCTGCAGGCGCGCAGCGTGAAACGCGAGTACCTCGCCGTGGTGAATACCGTGCTGACCGCGGGCGGACGGATCGAGGCGCCGATCGGGCGCCATCCCGTGGACCGCAAGCGCATGGCCGTCGTCAGCGGCGGCAAGGAGGCGATCACCCATTACCGGGTAGAGGAGCGCTACCGGGCACATACGCTGACACGCGTCAGCCTGGAAACCGGGCGCACCCACCAGATACGGGTACACATGGCGCATGTGCATACCCCGGTGGTGGGCGACCCGGTCTACGGGGGGCGATTGCGCCTGCCGAAAGGCGCGGGCGAGGCGCTGAAAGAGGTCTTGCAGAGCTTCAGACGCCAGGCCCTGCATGCCACGCAGCTGGCGTTGCTGCATCCCGAAAGCGATGAAATGATCAGCTGGCAGGCAGCCGTGCCGGAGGATATGGCGCACTTGATCAAGGCCCTGCAGGATGACGTCAGGGCATTTGCCGCCAATGAGTCCTGAACACTGCATCGTGCCGGACTGGCCGGCGCCGCCGCACGTCCGCGCATACACGACCACCCGCCAGGGTGGCGTCAGCCAGGGTGCTTATGCCAGCATGAATCTCGCCGACCATGTCGATGATGACCCGCTGGCCGTTGCGCAAAACCGGCAACGCCTGCGAGCAGCTTCTGCAACTGCCGGGCGAGCCGCTGTGGCTGCAGCAGGTGCATGGCACTGCGTCGGTAAACGCAGCCGGTTGCGCGGCCCTGCCGGTGGCCGATGCCTCATGGAGTCACCGGCCGGGTCTGGTCTGTGCCGTGTTGACCGCCGATTGCCTGCCGCTGCTGCTGTGCGACCGACGTGGCAGGTCGGTTGCCGCCGTACATGCCGGCTGGCGTGGCCTGGCTGCCGGGGTGATCGAGCAAACAGTGGCTGCAATGGGTGTGCCGGCGGACGAGTTGCTGGCGTGGATGGGGCCGGCGATCAGCCAGGCCGCCTACACGGTGGGTGATGAAGTCCGGGCCGAATTCGTCGCGCAGCAACCCGGGGCGGCGGCGGCCTTTCAGCAGGCTGCGGCCGGTTGGCAGGCTGATCTCTATGAACTGGCACGGCTGCGACTCGCCGCGTGCGGCGTGACGGCGGTCTACGGCGGCGAACACTGCAGCATGCTTGAGCCGGACGCCTTTTTTTCCTTCCGCAGGGACGGCGCTACCGGCCGCATGGCCAGCCTGATCTGGCTGCAAGGGCAGGGCGAGTAGTGCTTCGCCGAGTGGTATGATGGCCGACTTCCCCGGACTCGAGACAGGCACATGCCGCTGCTATCCTGGATAATCCTGTTTTGCCTGCTGGGCGGATTGCTGAGTGTGCTGGCGGCCGCCCTGTTTCTTGTCCTGAGTGAATCCCTGCGCAACCACCTGTTGCCGCACCTGGTCAGTTTTGCGACCGGTGCCCTGCTCGGTGCGGCATTGCTCGGCCTGTTGCCCCATGCGCTGGAGTCCGTGGCGGATACGGACATGCACGTGATTCCCATGGTATTGCTGATGGGGCTGCTCGGGTTTTTCGTGCTGGAGAAACTGGTCCTGTGGCGTCACTGCCATGCGGATCACTGTGAAGTGCATGCGCCCGGGCAGGCGCAAAAAGATCGCTCGACCGGTGCCATGATCCTGATCGGGGATGGCCTGCATAATTTCCTCGATGGCATCCTCATCGCCGGGGCCTTTCTAACCGATATTCACCTCGGGATCGTCACCAGCATAGCCGTGGCGGCCCACGAAATTCCGCAGGAAGTGGGCGATTTTGCCGTGCTCCTGCACAGTGGCTACAGCCGGGGGCGGGCCTTTCTCTATAACGTGCTCACCAGCCTGACGACCGTTATCGGTGGTCTGCTTGCCTGGTATGCCCTGCAGGAAATGCAGGCGGCACTCCCCTATGTGCTGGCGATCGCCGCATCGAGTTTTCTCTACATAGCCGTTGCCGACCTGATCCCGACCCTGCACCAGCGTGTCGAGGTCAGGGCGACCCTGCAACAGGTGGTATTGATCGCGGCCGGTATCCTGGTTATCTACTTGACCCATTCGACGCTGCACTGATAGCTGTTGGGTGCACTGCCTGTCTGTGCGGGTCATGTCCTCGAAACCGGCCGTGCGGTCGTCGGGTTTTGTCATGGTGCATGGAATGCACCCTGCGTTCTCGCACGGCAGGTCTGGCTATGGAAATTATCGCCTTACCCCGGTGCCGGGATTGAAATATACTCATCTACCCCCCATTTAAGCTGGTATATCACCGAATTTACGGAGTAATTCCCCAATGAGAATGGACAAACTGACAAGTAAATTCCAACAGGCGCTGGCGGACGCG
>CAWHCQ010000001.1:0-6040 GCA_963827755.1 uncultured Gammaproteobacteria bacterium | reverse complement strand
CGGTGAGCAACAGGTCAAACTGGCCGCCGGTGATGCGATCCTCTATCCGTCATCCAGTGTCCACCGGGTAGCCGAAGTCACGCAAGGTGAACGCCTGGTTGCGGTCAGCTGGATACAGAGCCTGGTCCGCGAGCCGGACAAACGCGCCCTGCTGCATGAACTGAACCAGGCGCGCGAGACCCTGTTGCGCGACAAACCGGACAGCGACGAAACCCGGCAGGTGAATCAGTCCTATGTCAACCTCGTGCGGATGTGGTCGGAGGTTTGATAAGGGAGAAAACCATTGCGCTTGAGAAGCGCTCCTACAGCGGGACGGGAGTCGCGGGGCCCACGTTGATGCCGACTGACAGGCGCAGCTCCGGGCTGTGATTGGTTGTGACCTCGTGCAGCACATCGGGTGTGAACATCACCAGCTTGCCGGGCCGTGGCTGTACACGGATCTTCCTGTCCTTATCGTGCAGTACCAGGTCACCGGAATTTTCAGGCACCCGGATGTAATACACGGCCGAGAGCAACTCATCGTTCTCGTCATGGTGATGCGGCGCAGTCACGTGCCCGGCCTCCATCGCATTGAACCAGAAGCCGGCCTTTAAGGTATCCGCCGGCATGCCCAGTAACCGGCCGGCCTGTTGTTTCACCACGGCCAGCAGCGTTGCAATCTCCGGAATGTCGACCTCATTTATGTAGATGTTCTCGAAGCGGCCTGCAAAATGATGCGTCTGCCTGACGCGGCCTGTACGGAACAACTCCATAAACCGGGCGTACAGGCTGGCATTGAGTTTATCCGGCTCTTCTAAAGTGAATTCGTGGAGAAGCATGCAAGACCTGTACGGTGGTGCCGAAAATCAGCATTTTACCGGTAATCGGGCCATCCCTGAAGGCGGGATCCCCGGGGCACGGTATGAGGGCATACACCATAAGAGGGAGTTTCGAATAACCCCCCTGGTGGTATTTGAACCTCTTCCGATAGCGCTTACATTGCAATACAATTCGACACCGATTTTTCTTTTCTAAACTTGAAACAGGAGTATGGAAATGGCACTGGAAGTTAATGGCAAGAGCATCGAGACCGATGACAACGGCAACCTCACAGACCCGAGCAGCTGGGATGAAGATGTGGCAAAGGCACTCGCCGCCAAGGATGGTATCGAGCTGACTCAGGAACACCTTGACGTGCTGAACTACCTGCGTACGAAATACTTTGACGATAACGAGCAGCCCATGGAACGGGTGATCAATAAAGGCATGTCCAAGATATGGGGCAGGAAGATCATCAGTAAAGATCTCTATGATTTGTTTCCGGGTGCGCCCAGCAAGCAGGGAAACAGGATTGCGGGTTTGCCGTACATCGCACGCAAAGGCGGTTATTAGGAAATCCGGTATACATGAAGGTGCAGGAGCGCTTCTCAAGCGCGATTGGTTTCAGGCGGGTGCCCCATCGCGGATTAGATCCGCTCCTACAAGTGCAGGAGCGCTTCTCAAGCGCGATTGCATCGCGAATTCCGCAGGTGCCGCAGCCGAGCCAATAAAAAAGCCGCAGTCCTTTCGGAGTGCGGCTTTTTTAATCCTTCAAGAAGGCCTAGCGGTGCGAGCCCTTCTCTGCATGGGCCATGTCGACAAGCTTGTTTGCCAGGTCCATGTAATCCTGGCGGAAGTGGTGCAAGGGATGACCTTCTTCGGCGGCAAAGTAGTCTTCCATCTCCACGCCATTCTTGTGATCGTAATCCATAAACTTTTTCTGCATTTCCAGCAGCTTCTTGATCAAATCCTGTTTTTCGCCCATGGTCGTATCTCCAGATTCAAAAAAATGCTTGGTAAGCCTTTAATTAACGGCAACTATAGCGTCAGGCCCGCGGGGTGAAAATATCCCCAATGGGCAGTCGTGTGGCCCGGCTGCGGCGGCTGCCCTGCAAACCGCCTGTTTGACCGGCCGGCCTGCACTTGAAGTGCAAAAAGCCTCCCCCCGTCCCGAAAGGATTGCAGCCCTGACCGGCTCAATCCTCCTCCTCTTTTACCGCCTTGATGCCCTTGTGCGGCAGGAAAATTCCGCAGCCAAAGGTATGCCCTTCACCGAGGCCGGTCTGTTGCAGGCGGACCGACTGCTCCGGTTCCAGTTCAGCCACCATCAGGCTGCGGGTAAAGACCGGCGCCTCGGGAAAATACAGGGAATGCGTAATGCCGCCGAGGATCTTGCGCGAGGACACCCCGATTGACTTCAATTCCCGTGCGGCCTCTTCGAGAAACTGCATTTCATCGAGATCCTCGCTGCTTGCCACATAGCGCGCAAACAGGGTCGGCAGGGTGCTCAGCTGGCACACGTCCGCCTTGCCGATTTCAAGCGGGTGTCCCGCGATGTCCAGCGTCTTGCCGGTCAGCTCGCGGGCATCATCCAACCTGTGTTTTGGCAAGCGCAGCCGCATACGGGTACGTTTGGACAAATGCAGCAGTTCGGATTGCACATCTTCCGGGCGAAACCAGCCATTACCCGAGGCCGCGCCATGGATCAGGTGTATCGCGGCGACGTCCTCCTCTTTCAGCCAGGGCAGCTTTTCCAGCAAACCGGACGACAGGGCGTGCGCATGATCCAGCGGCAAGGTCGGGCAGTTGATCCTGAACGACAGGTCGACCACATCATCCGGTACGGTAAAACCCTTCTTTTTGTCGTCTGCGTCGTTCCAGTACATCATTGCTTGCCTGCTGTGGTGGCGGACGAGAAAACGGCCTCCAGCCGGTCTTCCCAGTCTTCCGGCGTATCCGGAAACGGCGGGCGCACGTCCATACGGAAAAACATCTCGCCCGCACGTGCGCGCCTGCCGATTTCTTCCTTCAGCTGCTCGAAGGATTCAAGCTCGTAACTTTGCAGTAATACTTCACTCAACCAGAGCATTCATTCTCTCCAAGTATTCATTGTCCATACCGGTATCACCGATCCGGTCATGGTAGCGGGCGCGAAACAGCAGCCGTTGCCTGCCGTTTTCAGCGTCATCGGTAAAGGCTTCACGCTTGTGTAATACATTATTGCAGATGATGCCCTGTCCCGCGTGCAGCCTGTGTCTGAATATACAGGCCGAATCACTGTTCAAAAGTTCAGTCAGAAACCCTGCTGCAAGCCGTGTATCCCGGTCATCTTTCCATTCGACACTGCGGGTGCGCGCCGTGTAGCGCATATGCAGCGCACCTGTGGTCGGCTGCACGGAAAATACCGGCCCACTCTGTTGCGGACGGATTTCCACACCTTTCTCTATATTGGGGGGGATGGTCATGGAATCAAGCTGCATCAGGGCATTGATATAGTGCGGGTTTTCGTCGCGCAGCAGGATGTAGGCAATCTCCGGATCGAGAAACAGGTTGTCGCCGCCCGCTGCCGGCTCGGCCTCGCAGTGCATCACAATCGCACGCACCTGTTGATCCGGCCGGTTGTAGTAACCATCGGTGTGCCAGTTCAATGGCCGGTTGGTGTAGGGAATGTAGTGGTTTCCCTGCATGCCGGACCTGACACGCAGGGAGGTAATGCTGTCTTCATCCGCGCGCAGGTTCATATCCAGCCGCTGCAGGCCGAACTGCTGGCCAAGCGCACGCATCGCTCCCTTGCTGCCGGCCGGTGGCTGCGCCTGGAATTCATAAAAGGCCATGTTGGCCCTGCGACAGCACGCCAGTATGCGACTGTGTTCTGCGCTGCTCAGCTGCTGCGGGTTTTCAACCGGCACCAGCAGCTCCTGTGCCGACTGCGGAAACTGCGCCAGCTTGAACTCGCGCCAGCATTGATAGCTGCGCTCGTCTGACAAATCAAACGGCTGTAATGTACGGCTGTTTTCTGGCATGCGAACCGGATTCTGACCTGCTGAAGGATGCTCTAGTGGGGTCGCGCAATCTTACGTTGGAGAAATCGGTAAATACAGCCGCGACACTCGCAGGCGTGCTTTTGTCTTTGTAGCTGATAATGGATGTCATTCGCATTGAGATGCGAAAATATCAGTCTGCCGCAGCCGCCGAACTTCACCAGGAAACATATAAGTGCGCGTTAATATAAGAAAAAACTCTACTCTCATTAGTAAAGCCAAAAAAGCATGTTAACTTGCGGAAATTACATAAAAAAAAACCAATACCTCTTTCGGGATACAGGCCTGTAGCCGCGCCACCCCATGGGTAGGATATGCCCACCCTGGGTGCACCCCTAGAATGCGCGTAATCAAGAGTTACTGTGTCTGCTGATGCCACTAACTCACTGATTTACAGGTCGCCCGGTCGTAGCTCCTGGCGCCAACGCGTAACGGATGTAAGTGATAAACAAATTTCAGGAGATAGCCATGGCTAAGAACACCTATCCAACACCAATGCTTGATGAACTCGAGACCGGCCCCTGGCCGAGCTTTATTTCCGGTATCAAGCGTTTGCGTGACGACCATCCGGATGAGCGCATCAATTCCGTAACCAATGGTCTGCTTGGACAGCTGGAACATTCCTACGAGACCCGCAAGGGCTACTGGAAAGGCGGCACCGTCAGTGTCTATGGTTATGGCGGCGGCATCATCCCGCGTTTTTCCGAGGTCGGCGATGCCTTCCCGGAATCCAGGGAATTCCACACCCTGCGTGTGCAGCCACCGGCCGGCAACTTCTACACCACCGATATGCTGCGCCAGCTCGGCGACAGCTGGGAGAAGCACGGCTCCGGCCTGGTGACCTTCCACGGTCAGACCGGCAACATCATGTTCATCGGTGCCACGACGGAACAGACCCAGCACTTCTTTGACGAAATCAATGAATACGGCTGGGACCTCGGTGGTGCAGGCCCGTGCGTGCGTACCGCAATGTCCTGCGTCGGCGGCGCCCGCTGCGAGATGTCCAACTGCAACGAGCACAGCATTCACCGCTGGATGGTAAACAACTTCACCGATGACGTGCATCGCCCGGCGCTGCCCTACAAGTTCAAGTTCAAGGTATCCGGTTGCCCGAACGACTGTCAGAACGCGATCGAGCGTGCCGACTTCGCCATCATCGGCACCTGGCGCGATGAGATGAAAATCAACCAGGAAGAAATCAAGTACTACCTGAAAAAGAAAGGCCGTCAGTACATCATCGACAACGTCATCACACGTTGCCCGACCCAGGCCATTTCCCTGACCGATGACGATACTATTGTTGTCGACAACCACAACTGCGTACGCTGCATGCACTGCATGAACGTCATGCCCAGGGCATTGCACCCGGGTGATGACAAGGGCGTTACCATCCTCATCGGCGGCAAGCGCACGCTGAAGATCGGCGACCTGATGGGTACCGTCGTGGTTCCTTTCAAGAAACTGGAAACCGAGGAAGATTACGAAAGCCTGCAGGAAATGGCTGAAGAGATCATCGACTTCTGGGCCGAGAACGGCCTGGAGCACGAGCGCTGCGGCGAGATGATCGAGCGTATCGGCCTGGTCAACTTCCTCGAAGGCATCGACATCGATGTTGATCCGAACATGATCAGCAGTCCGCGTCAGTCTTCCTATGTCCGCATGGACGGCTGGGAAGAAGAAGCCGAGAAATGGTTTGAGAGGAAGCGTGAAGAAAAGCAGGCTGCTTCCGCCTAACCATTCGAACTTGAATCAAAACAGTCCCGGTACACCTGTACCGGGGCCTGTTCAATAAAATACTGAAATTCAGGAGAGTCACATGGCACAAGAAATGCGTTCGCCAATCGAATCCGGATGTCCTGACGGGTTCCAGTACATGCACCCGGTAATGCGGAAGAACTATGGTCAGTGGGCCTATCACGAGGATCCACAGCCCGGCGTCCTGTTACACGTATCCAAATACGGCGACAAGATCTGGACGGTGCGTGCCGGTACACAGCGTATTCTCGATATTTTCACACTGCGCGAGCTGTGTGACATCGGTGACAAGTACGGTGAAGGCTACATTCACTTCACCATCCGCAGCAACATCGAGTACCAGGTTGCCGACGAGGCCAAGGTCGAACCGCTGATCAAGGCGCTCACCGATGCCGGTTATATCGTCGGCGGCACACGCAACTCGGTTGCCATGATGTCCCACACCC